>NZ_JACJDV010000004.1 GCF_014163735.1 Shewanella sp. SR44-3 | reverse complement strand
GTGGTTAGTGGTTAGTGGTTAGTGGTTAGTGGTTAGTGGTTAGTCAGAATATTGGTGCAAAAAAGAACCCACAATTTATCATTGTGGGTTCTTTTTGGTGTTAACTTTGTTCAAGATTAACTATTTAGCATCAAAGCCCATAGCTTTAATATCAACCTGAGTCACTTCACCGTATTGAGCCGCTATCGGCGCAATGGCGCTGGCATTACCTATCAGCACAAACTGCAGATTTTCCTGTGGGAAATAGTCGCGCACTAGACGCTGAGTCTCCTCTAGGGTTAGCCCATCAACCTTGGCTTGGAATTGATTGATAAAGTTATCATCAAAGCCATACAGGTACATGTCTGACAATAATCCTGCAAGCTGGCCGCTAGTTTCAAACTTAGGTGGGTACTGACCTTTAACGTAAGCTTTAGCCGAATCCAACGTCGCTTGGTCTATGCCCTTCTGCCACAATCTGGCATAAGTTTTTAGGGCTAAGTCCATGGCTTCTTTAGTGGTTTCTGACTTAGTGAAGGTACTAATTTGGAATAAACCCGCCTTTGAGTAAGGCGTGAAGCCTGAGCGAGCACCATAAGTTAAACCTGCATTTACCCTAAGCTCATCATTAAGCCATGAGGTAAAGCGGCCACCTAAGATGGTGTTCACCACAGTAAGGCCAACAAAATCTGGGTTATCACGGCTGATGCCTTTACCACCAATCAAAAAAGTGGTCTCGATAGCATCAGGCTTATCCACTAATAGCACTCGGCTTTGGCTAAAATCATTCAGGCCCACGCTTAAGTCCACTTTTGACTCAGCTTTAGTGCCTTGCCAGCCACCAAAAGCGGCTTCAAGCTTAGCTTTCATGGCACTTGGTTCAAAATCACCTACCACGTTTATCGCTGTGTTAGCGGGTAGATAATGGCTTGAATGGAACGCTAATAAATCATTAACACTAATTTTGGCTACCGACTCACTGTTACCCGAGACGGGTTTACCATAGGCATGGTCGCCAAAGGCAAGCTTATCAAAATACCGGCCAATGACGGCTCTTGGGCTTTCTTTCTCTTGAGCAAGACCGGCGATTTCACGCTGCTTTAACTTCTCAAACTCTTGGCTGTTAAAACTTGGCGCCTGCAGAATATCGCTGAAAATGGCTAATATGACATCGACATCTTTAGCCATAAAATCTGCACTAACATAACTGCCTTCTTTATCTGCCGAGGTGTTAATACTGGCACCTAAGAAATCAATCTGTTGTTCTATCTCAGCTTTAGTCAGCTTACCTGCACCTAACATCAAGCTTTGTGATGCAACATAAGCGAGGCCTGAAACCGTGTCATCCACCGCGCCCACACGCACGACGGCGTTTAGGGTGATTAATGGCACTTCTTTTTGCGGCATTAAATTGATCACTAGCCCATTAGCTAAGGTCATTGTCTCATAACTTGGCATAGCAAAACGGCTGATTGCTGCACTTGGCACATTGGCCGCTAACGGCTTATTGGCGACCGTTTTGACGGCCTCGTTATTTGCCGTAGTGGCACATGCGCTTAAGCCTAAGCTGCAGGCTAACGCCACACTTAAGGCCAGCTTATTATTGCGCTTGATTGACTGATTTGTTTCATTCTTGATTGCCGTTGTCATTACTCAGCCCCTTCTTTTGCTGCTAGTACGCCTACGGTACGATTAGACTTAACTAAGTACTTGGCTGCCACACGTTTGATATCTGCTGGAGTCACCTTGTTGTAGGCTTCTGGTGCATTAAATAATTTGTTAAAGCTGCCAAAATACAGCTCATAAGTGCCTAAGGTATTTGCCTTACCATTAATGGTTTCCATCGTTTGGTAGAATTCCATCAGCTTGATATTTTTAACTTTTTCAAGCTCAGCTTGACTAACTCCTTCAGTAGAAATCAAGTTGATTTGCGTTATCATGGCTTTTTCTAATACTTGCGCATCAACCCCTTGGTTTGCTACGCCCAGTATGTAGAAAAGGTTAGGATCAAATGACATTGGCAGGTAAGTTTCAGCGGCTAATGCCACTTGCTTATCCACTAATGATTTGTAAAAACGTGAGCTATTACCCTGGCTTAAAATCGAGTTAAGTAAATCAAGGGCGTAATAGTCTTCATCGCTGGTTGCTGGAACATGGTAAGCCAACATGACATTTGGGGTGCTTACTGAGGCTTTTTCAACAAATAGACGACGTTCACCTTGCTGCGGTGGCTCCACGGTGCGCACGGCTTTTGGCGGTGCTTGTGCTGGAATAGGACCAAAATACTGGGTCGCTAGTCGCTTCACTTCATCAAACTTAACATCACCGGCCACTACAACGATGGCGTTATTAGGCGCGTAATAAGTCTTATGGTATTGAACCAAATCATCCAAGGTCCAAGCAGCAATATCTGACTCATAACCAATCACAGACCAACTATAAGGATGAGCACTAAAAGCCACGCCCTTCAAGGCTTCTTGCAGAGTGCGCCAGTTTGAATTTTCAAGCCCTGTTGTGCGCTCTGAAGCCACCACACCACGCTCACTTTCCACCATTTCAGGGTTAATATCTAAGTGGGCAATGCGGTCAGCCTCAAGATCAAACATGGTTTCTAACGCGTTAGCTGGGAACCAATCTGTGTAAACGGTTAAGTCTTCACTGGTGTAAGCATTGTTAGCGCCACCGGCCGCTTCCATGGTGCGGTCAAACATCTTAGGACCGTATTTTTTCGAGCCATTAAACATCATGTGCTCGAAGAAGTGAGAGATACCTGTGATCCCTGGCACTTCGTTACGAGAGCCCACTTTCCAGAATAAATACATGTTGGCATTAGGAATCGATGCATCCTCTAATACCATAATTTTCATGCCGTTATCTAAAGTAAAACTCTTGATATCTTCGGCGGTAGTCGCCTGCACTACCGATGAGGCAAATAGCCCCATTAACAATGTCAAGGCAGTAAAACTGCGTTTCATGTCGCGCTCCTTTTGGACGGGTTTATAATAAATTGTATTGGTTATTGGTTATTAGTTATTAGTTATTAGTTATTAGTTGCGGGTTATTGACCCAGCGCGCTCAAGGCGACTTGTGTCATGGTCTGCACCCCAACTTTCAACGCGCTTTCATCAACAAAAAACGACGGTGAATGATTGCTGGCGGCAGTTTTATAATCTTGATCTCTAGGCGTCACCCCAAGAAAGAAAAACATCCCTGGGGTCTCTAAGGCGTAATAAGAGAAATCTTCTGCCCCTGTAATAAGTCCAGGCTCAATTAAGTTATCTTGACCCACCACAGATTCAACCACAGGGCGCATTTTAGCCACCAACTCTGGGTTATTCACAGTGACAGGGTAGCCCTCCGCTATGCTGGTAGTAGCCGTAGCGCCAAGAGTTTTAGCTTGAAGCTCAGCGATTTCGGCAAGCTTGAGCTTAATATCAGCACGCATCTGTTGATCAAAGGTGCGAATAGTGCCAATAAGTTCCACTTCATCGGGAATAATATTGGAGCGAATGCCGCCATTAATTGCACCAAAACTCACTACCGCAGGCGCCTTCGTCACATCCACTTGACGGCTAATAATGGTTTGCACCCCAGTAATAATTTGCGCTGCGGCAACAATAGGGTCAACCCCAGCCCAGGGACGAGAACCGTGGGTCTGACGACCAGTCACCTTGATAGTGAATGAGTCTTCACTGGCCATCGCAGGGCCTGAACGCAGGCCTATCATGCCAGCTGGCATGCTAGAAGTCACATGCATACCAAAGACTTGGTCAGGTTTTCGCTTAGCAAATAAGCCTTGCTTAAGCATCAATTGCGCGCCGCCTTCTTCTCCATCTGGCGCGCCTTCTTCGGCAGGCTGGAAGATAAACATCACGTCCCCTGCTAGGCTGTCTTTCACTTTAACAAGGTTTTCGGCAACCCCCATCAGCATGGCGACATGAGTGTCATGACCACAGGCATGCATTACCCCCACGTCTTGACCGCGGTATTTATCTTTCGCTTTAGAAGCAAAAGGTAAGTCCACCTCTTCGGTCACCGGCAGTGCATCCATATCGGCACGCAGGCCAATCAGCGGCCCAGGCTTACCGCCCTTTAAAATCGCCACCACGCCGGTATGAGCCACACCAGTTTGTACTTCTAATCCAAGAGATTTAAGGTGTTTTTCGATGACTTTACTGGTGCGAAATTCACGGTTTGATAATTCAGGGTGTTGATGCAAGTCCCTGCGCCATGTGATAACTTTCTGCTCAACTTGAGCCGTCAGTTCAGCGGCGGTAGGCGTGGCCGCATGGGCCATATCAGTACTAAAACTTGCAAGACCAACTAAGGAGCTAGTCAGCAATAACGCAATTGAACTAGGGTGCATGATGAGTCTCTAGATTATTATTTTTATAGAACTCACCAAACTACCGCTAAAGCTAAGATTTGTTAACAGTTTTATGTAAATTGCACCGATAAAATTGTTTCTATATGTTTGTTTATGGAAGAAGTAAATGTGAATTCCATAACGAATTGGCATTAATGTACCGCCCCGCATGGCCTATTGGTGTCACAAGAAGTCATCGACACGCCGCGCTTTTGATTTAAACCAGAGTCATCCTTGAGGGCTCGAACATCTATGGCTCACCTTTTCAGCATCAGCGTAACCTTCTGACTTTAAATCTTACGCTAAAAAATCAACATGAATTTAACGATGCGTGGCACCGTTGAAATAGTTATGTTGTTGGTCGGCTTAGTCATTTATCCGAACCATGTACGGGTCGTGTCGTTCACTAAATGTACAACCGCCATCAACAACGATCATATTAGGATTATGTAAATACTCTACAGCGTTTCTAACAACTGGTATTTGAGTATTGCAATGCTTACATTTCGGTCCACAGTTAGGTGAAAATTGACCTCCGCAGCTACAGTTTGGAAGTGTTTTTGCAATTTCATCTAATATTTCTTGTGACTTTTCATTCCAAACGAGACGTTTATCAGATTCCCTGTGAATTACATTAGAGCAGGTATCGCAGAAGAAATGAGGAAAGCATTCGCTCATTCCGCTAGATCTCCACGCAGGAGTAAAACCACTGCAACTCGGACATTTTAGGTCTCCTACCCACTGTAGTGATCTTTTATATTCAACTACTTTCAATTAGGTTCTCCAGTGGCTTAAAAGCAACATAACTTTATTACCTTTTGCAACTCACTTTAGCCTGCTCCATCAGCCACAAATTATCGGTTTCACCTCGTAACTTAATTTAACGATGGCCCCCATAGTTACATTTAGGGCCTAGTCTTTTAAGTCAACAAGTTACACAAATTCTAACAAGGTGAACCATGGTAATTTGTGAGACGACCGTCCATCCCATGGACGGGATGTTCGAGCCCTCATGGATGAGTTTACGGCGAGTCGATGAGCGAATGCCATGGCAAGCCTGTATGCCAGAGGTTTAGTCATAGGCTTTTTGAGGTGAGAATTTAACGGTGGCACCCATTGTTAAATTTTTGAGGTGAGAATTTAACGGTGGCACCCATTGTTAAATTTTAGATGTGGTCCTTTAAACCAAACAGTTACACACAAGCTAAAAAAGACAAGCCTGTATGCCAAAGGTTCAGTCACAGACTTTTTGAAGTATTTTTCCATCTCAAAAAACAGTCACGCTGAGCATTTTTTTAAGCTGAGCTCGCCTGTCGAAACTCGCTTAATTCTGCTGCTTGGGCTGTGCTGGTTTGTCGCTGACGGCTTCTTGGGGTGCTGTTATTTTCTTTTCTTGGGTTGCGGCTTGTCGGGCGGCTTTTAGATAGCTTTGTTCACGGCTTTTTCGGGCTTTAAATCCTTGCTCGGCCTTACCTTGCTGCTCGACTTGCCAGGCATTGCTCTGTTGTTGCTTAAGAATTTTGTGGGCTTTTAACTGTAAAGCTTGATCCCCTTGACGGGCTTTTTTCAGCTGCACCTGCTCAGTCTTATATGATATATCTCGAGCAGCATCCACCTTAGCTTCCAAGGTTTGCTCACTGTTAAGCGGGGCTTTAAGCTTAATGACGGGTTTATCTTGCGCCAATAGCGGTGAGCAAAACATCAGTGGCGCTATGGCGGTCAATGCCCAGCGCCTTTGCGCCAAGTGGGATCTTAGGTATTGTTGATAAATTCGCGACATAACATTTCCCTATTTTTATCTATTTATCATCATAACGGGCCCTGACCTTTGCTGGCATAGCATCGAGGCGAGTTTGTACCATGGCATCAAACAACTTAAGTATCGGTTCAATATCAATATTGGGTTCGAGGGCTTTTAAGGTATAAGCCGCTGCTTCTAAGGTGGATAAACTGTCGCTTCGCGATGATTTACGGATCCGATATTGTGACTGTCCCTCAAAATTTAAGTGTAATGAAGGGAGCGTTAGCAGCCAAGGATTTAATTGCAGCATACGGTAGGCTTTTCGCCAGGTGCCATCGAGCAATATGATGCTGATAAGAGCCTGGGCTGCGGGTTTCTCATCGCCAGCTTGGTTTACCAAATTAGCACTCGCCAAATTTGCCGCAATAATCCCAGTGCTCGCCAGTTCAACGCTTAATTGCTCGGCGCTTTTACTGTGTTCGCTGGGGTAAACCAAATAGCAATGTTGCAGTGCAAGCTCCTGACGTAGCGCCGCAAAATCTGCGGCCGACTCCCCCACATAACGACGCATTGCAGGCAACACTAAACCCAATAAGTGCACGGTGTTTTTACTCTGACCAACCTCAGAAGGATGCTGCATGATAATCACTTGAGTATCGCAACTTATGGTCTGTAAATGTGTGCACAGGCAGGCATTTTGGGGATACTGACAGCGTTGGCAATAGATGCGTGACACAGAAAAATCTCAAATCGGCTCGTGGTGCCATTGTAGCAAAAAAAAACCCAGGTTTTGTGGTTAGCAAAATCTGGGCGCAAAGGGTGTTGCAAAAACGAAGCGTTAACTCATGCCAACCCTGTTAATGCTCAGGGTGTAAGCGCTCTTGATGCCAATGAGATAGGCCTTTTGTCGCCATCATTAACAGCAGTATCGTGCTTAAGCCGCCCATAATCAGGGCAACCGCATAAGGTGCGGGTATTGAGGTTAACTGGATTAAGCCAGTCAACAGCGCGGCACCACTCATCTGAATAAAACCTAACATGGCGGTCGCTGTGCCTGCTCGCTCGCCAAAGCCTGCCAATGCCATAGTTGTCGCTGGGCCAAGAAGAAGAGCAAAGCCGATACACAACAGCATCATAGGTAACATAAAGGCCAAAGCGCCAGCGATACCCTCTAGGGTGAACATCAGCTGTAAGCTAGCTTCAATGACTGAAGCACTTAGCATTAATGATAAGGCTAAAATCACGCTGTTACGGTTGCCCAATTTACTCACTAATACTGGGGCGGCAAAACACGCGGCCACATTCACGAAGGCGTTTAAACCAAACAAGCCACTGAACATTAATTCAGAGATCCCTAAACCACCAATTAACCACACTGGCGAGTAAGACACGTAGGCTAAAATAGAGGCCATCGCCGCCATACACACTAGGGCATAGAACATAAAATGCACGTTAGACACCACAGGCTTGTAGCGTGACCAACGATACAAAGGACCATGGCTGTCGGTATTTAACGGCCGAGTTTCGGGGAAGCGGTAGCCCACAAACAAGAGCACAAATACCGCATACAAGGCCATAAACATGAAGGTTGAACGCCAGCCGAACTCCAATGCCAGCAAGCCACCAAAGGTCGGGGCTAAGGCCGGAATAACGCAAATAGCGCCATTGAGGTAGCTGTACATAGTCATGCTCTCTTTGGCGCTATAGCAATCACGCACCGCACTAAACACCACTATAGAGGTGGAGCAGGCTGCCAATCCTTGCAATACCCGAGCGATTTGCAACCAGTAAAAGTCCACCGATGCGGCGGCTAATAAGCTGCTGGCACCGTAAAGCACAATGCCGAATAGGGCGATTGGACGGCGACCAAATCTGTCGGCTAGTGGACCAATTAATATTTGTCCTACGCCCATGGCAAACAAGAACAACACCAGCGTCGATTGAATTTCACTGTCAGACACAGCGTAATCCACAGCCATGGTTGGCATAGCAGGTAAATAGATGTCGATAGCCAAGGGGCTAAGCACCACCATAGACATCAATATGGGTAATAGATTACGACGCATTATGTTTCTCTTTTATTACTTATGACTAAAATTTACAGCCGCTATGTTAAGTGATTCATGATATGAACAGAAATGGTATAATTTCCAAACTGAATTTCCCTTAAGGAATATCTATGAATCTAGATAACTTGGCGCGTATCGATCTTAACTTATTAGTTATTCTGCAAGTCTTGCTAGAAGAGCAAAGTGTCACTCGCGCAGCCAACCGCTTACACCTGAGCCAGTCGGCATTGAGCAAGAGCTTGAATCGCCTGCGAGATACACTCGATGACCCGTTATTTCAACGCACTGCCCATGGCCTTAAGCCTACTGCACACGCGGTAGTGTTGGCACAAAAATTACCTGGGGTATTACAGCACTTATACCAATTGACTCAACCGCCTACCTTTACCCCTGCCAGCAGTCACAGGCAATTCTCTTTTTCCATGGTGGAAAGTGCCTATGAAACTTTAATCCCTTACTTTATCGGGCCATTATTGGAAAATGCACCCCAGCTAAAATTAGACTCTTATCTGTGGACTGAAAAGTCGATGCAAGATTTACTGCAAGGCCAAATTGACTTTGGCATTGCTGGACGAGATATGCACCCCCATTCCAATTTCCGAGTAGAGCAGCTACCCGATGGGCTTGAGCATCAAATTCTATTTAATGATTTCCAAGTGTGCTTGGTGCGCAAAGGTCACAGCATATTAACTCAGGTGGCTAACGACCAATGGGATCAGCATCAGTACTTAGCCATGCCGCACGTACAAGTACGCTGTGAAGGTAACGATTGGTGGGCCCTGGATTACCACCTTGCCAGCATGAATTTGCATCGTAATATTTGCACTACAGTGCCAGATTTTTACGGCGCCGCCAGTATCTGTGCCCACAGCGAGCTGATTTTCACCTTACCCTCAAGCTTTGCCCGCCATGCCAAGCAGCTCTATGGGTTGGAAGAAATTCCATTGCCTATGGAGTTTACCCCTATGACTTATGTGCTGCTGTGGCATGAGCGCAACAATCAAGAGCCTGGACATCAATGGATGCGGGAGATGATAGTCAGTAGCGCAGCCAAAGCCATCACCAAACATCACAACTAACGGCACAGTGAACGTACCACAGCTAATGAGCCTAGTTGCAAACTGACGCTATATTAAGCCGATAACACTAAATAACTGCCTTCAATGTAAAAAATTTGAACTTTGGCTCACATTTAGCACTCTATAGTGTGGCAAACTGCCAACGCTGAGTTATCGCTGCATTCACATGCATCAAGTAAGATAACTAGAGCTCAGCAACACTAAAACAATATCGAGGATTTATGGGGTTCAACTTTGATGAGCTGAAACTTAAGCTCAAGGCCATGCCGCCTTTATTGGCATTGAGTTATTGCTCACTATTTGGTCTTATGGGATTGGTGTTATTGCCGTTAGTTTTACCCCTTGCTCTTATTGCTGCTTTAATCGCCGCCATAGGGCTGCGCCGCTTTAGCCGCCACTATTTACCCCCTAAGGCTGGTCAGCCATACCCTAAAATACCTCAGAAAAATATTTATAAATCCCAGCCCAATATAGAAATTCTGCCCAAAATACCTTCAACGACTCAGCGCTAAGACCAGAATAAAGTGGCGTAATCCAGCCATAAAAAAACACCTCAATTGAGGTGTTTTTTGTGTTTAACTTTGCACGTTAATGCATCTTTATGATTCGGTTTTATCCGTTGAGCGGGCCACCATATATAAGCGATACAAGGCAACATTCACGAATAAGCCTAAAAATGCCACCGCCACTTCAATGATAAGCTGCACAGGTAAACCACCCGCTTCTGAGAGCTTGACTAACCCACCGCCTAATAAAGACAATGGGATATAAAGCGAAATAACCGCAATGGTTTTAAGCACTAATGGGCCGCTAAACACAAAGCTGGTTTTAATGGCATCCAGGGGAGTTAATCGCTCTACTATTACCATAAAGTTCACATACGCTAAACGTGAAAACAAGTAAAAGCTGACGACTAAGCCTATGATCCAAAAAGGACCAAATGCAGCAAACAGCATCACAGGGGCTAGGACAGCTAACCCTGAAAACACCCCAGCTAACAATAACGGTGGCACAAAAGGAATGCTGGCCTTAATAATTGCTAACGGCTTGAGATCATGGCCTTCTGAACGTATTTGCAAATACAAGGTTAGCGCGGCTATCAAGATGGAGAACGTCACCAATAAGACCATCATAGCAGCGCCATGAATAGGGCCGAATACTGGGTTTTCAAGATCTGCTTGGAGCATTTCTTGCCCTAGCCATAACTGGAGCATCACCTGGATCAACAAAAATGGCAAAGTCAACGCTGCAAGCTGGCTTACGTGGTTACGAAAAAAGTTATATGCTTCAGTCAAAATGGCAGACAGCGACATAGGAAATTCCAATCATCTATAGGGCTAAAATTAAGTGGCTTAGGATACCGAAAAAAATCTGACATTGCACAAGACAAATCACATTAAGCACAAGTTCTGCTTATCTCCTGTCACAAAATCATCACTGAGGGTATCATTAGCCTTGTCGATGCTGATCATATCACTATAGCAAGGCCCATGACTCAGGGTAAAATGTGCCAATACTTGATCCATAATCAAGTCGGTTTGGCCTTCACTCCTGCGGCTTTTATTATTTTTTGGAGTTTTTTATGAACATGTTTACCCACCCATTTAGCCCTAAAGCCACAATTGTGGCTGGCATCTTACTTAGCCTTAGCTTACCGATTCATGCAGCGAGCCTTAACGACCTTATTCCTAAAGCAGATACAGTTATAAGCAACACAGACAGCTTAAACTCAATAACTAAAATGGCCAATAGTCCAGAAGCCCATAGCTTGATCAATAATGTCATGTCACAACTGAATTTAAATGAAGCTCAAGCGCAAGGGGGTTTAGGTAGCTTAATGACCTTAGCAAAAAGCCAATTAGGCAGCCAAGATTTTGCCAGCTTAAGCAAGCAAATTACTAATATGGATACCTTATTAGCCGCTGCCCCCACGTTAGCTAAATCTTCAGGTATGTCTGGGCTACTTTCACAAGTTGGTGGTGACTTAGGCAGCTCATTAAAGGGCGGTGCCATGGTGTATGACAGCTTTGAAAAGCTTGGGATCCCAAAAGATCTGATTGTACCTATGGTCGACATTGCTAAAACCTATCTGCAATCTCAAGAGGGTGGCGCCACGGCAGATTTATTAATGAAAGGCTTGAACGCCCTATAGTCGCTGAACAACCAAGAACTGATTAAACAACAGTTAATATAATCAAATTATTATCTGCGGCCCATGTCGCAGGTAGTCAATGATATTGAATAATCTCAACTCAGGTTAAGAGATGAATAAATGTTGTTGAAACAGCCTAAATTCAACATCTAGCACTCAAACTTGAACTTTGTACTGATAACAAGGCGAGTTTACCTGTTAATAGCTAGCCAATTGCCCGTCTTCTCGTGTAAAAGAATAACGCAGTTGTCGGCGCAAAGAGCTGTTTTATATATTTATTATCCTGATCTGAGGTTGAATAGTATTAAGCTGATAAGCGTTAGATAAGTAATACGCTTGGTATTAAATGAGTCAATCACATTTGATGAGGTAAACCTATGATCGCCAAATTGATGCAATTACTACAACTAGATTGCCACACCCTAAGCCCTGCCGAGAAAGCCCATCAGCTCAACCTAGCTACTGTGAGTTTGCTTATCGAAGTAATTAATGCTGATGATCATATTAGTCCAGATGAAATAACTCATTTACTCGACGTGCTGCAAACCCGCTTTAATTTATCTGCAGAGCAAGCCAAAGCGTTATTCGAGCAGGGACAACAAGCCCATCACAATGCCACATCCTTGTTTGAGTTTACTGAGCAGATTAATGCGCATTTCAACCTAGAACAGAAGCAGACCTTAGTGCTAAGTATGTGGGAGCTATCTTTCATTGATGACACTCTGTGCCAATATGAAGATCAAATCATTAGACGTGTCGCCGATTTGCTGCACCTTAAACATAGCGAGCTTATTCAATTGAGAAACCAAGCTAACCCTGATATCCCAGGTTAGCAAGCGGTTATCAATCATCCATAGTCTATCAAATGTTTAACTTGAGCAGCTTGCGGCTCAAATGACCATGCTGCCACCACATAAAGGGCGCTATCACTAGCACCATAAGAATGGCATACCACATGTGTGAACCTAGCGCGAAGCCTAGGCCAAGACAGAAAAAGCACCCTGTGATGATCAACGGCAAAAAGCGTTTACTCAGTAACCGCACTGCGGACAACATGGCAAGCAAGTAAATAATGACAAAAATACCGTTGCTCCAAGCGATCAAATGCTCAAGCTCCTGGCCAGTAACAAAGCTCAATACAATCACTACCGCCATGGCTAATAGCAAGCTCACTAAGCCTCTTAATGGTACGCCAGCTGAATTCAACTGGTCAAAATACTTAGGCAATATCCCTTCTCGGCTAAAACTCCACAATAATCTTGCACCACTGGCGCAGTATACATTTACCGTTGCGATACCACTGGCAATCCCTAGAATACCTATCACCTGCGCACCATAACCACCCAGCAGATGGTCAAAAGCAGCAATCATAGCCACCCCCTCGGTTGGTGTCGGCAACATCAATAGCAATAAAGTACAAGCAAGATAAATAATCCCTACCAATACTGTGCCTATCATCATAGCTGGCAGCATATCTTTCTCTGGACGGCGAAAATCATTGGCTAGATGTGTCATAGCCTCTACCCCAAGAAAGCTCCAAAAACCGACTCCCATGGCTAACATGACTCCATCAAACTCAATATTGCTCAAGGATAATGCTTCAAATTGATTCGCATTAGCGCCACTAGCGCCAAATAGCGTCACTACCACGGCCACAATCGCCAAGGTCAAAGCAAATTGCAGTTTGGCACTCACCTGTATCCCGCGCACATTAAGCAAAAATAATAGCCCAACAATGCCAAGTTCCACCCCCACTTGACCCCAACCAGACAATGGCACTAAGGCATTAAAGAATTGAAATGTCATCAAGATAGCCGCAGGTGCTCCGATGGGAATTACCAACAGAAAAATAAGCCCTATGGTGCGACCCAAAGTTGGCCCGAATGCTCGCTCAATAAAATAAGCTGGACCACCAGCATGGGGGAAGCGGCTTGAAAGCAAGCCAAACACTAAAGCAACAGGAATAATGGCTAAGGTTAGAATAAGCCAAGCGACCAAAGCACCATCACCAGCAAGGGCTATCGTCATTTGTGGGAGGATAAAAACCCCAGTGCCAAGCAAAGTGGTAGCCATCAATCCGGCGCCTTGCCAGCGGCCAATTGTTGCTGTAATTTGATTCATCGTTACTGCCTATGGTGATTAATGGCAGCATTATAGAATGACTTGGCCTAACAAACTGCTGTTGTTTTCAATCAAAAGCAGCGATTTTAACGACAAAATGACCGAATATTCGGCTAAAACCACCAAAACGACGGAGTCAATGTGGATAAATTTGATCAACTTATCATCAATACTCTAAGGAAAGATGCCCGCCAAAGCCTGTCGAATATCGCAGACGCGGTAAATTTGTCCCGTAGTGCTGTGACTCAAAGAATTAAACGACTCGAACAAAGTGGCGTTATTCGGGGCTATCAGGTGCTACTGAGTGAGTCACAAAAAGAAGGCGTCTCTGCGTATTTCGAAATTCAGCATAAATGCCTTCACTGCGTAGATATTATTCAAGTCTTTCAAACTATTCCAGAAATCGTCACCTGCCAGGGGATCACTGGCGACATGGATTTGCTTGTCTATGTCCAAGCATCATCTATGCGGCGTTTACATGAAATTCGTGAATTTATTGATGAGCAGAGCGACATAGTGAAAATCAAAACTCATGTGGTATTAAGTGAATGGATAAATAACCAAGCCTGAATTATACCAATCCGATAAATAAGGCTAACCATGAGTTAACCTTATTTATTTCACTGCTGTATTTGAGTACTGATGACTCTTCTTGTGACGCTTACGCCAGCTGTTGACCCATTTCTAAACCACAGCCTTTTACTTTCATAAGCTTAGCCGCCAAACCTGACATATCCATCTTGAGCCCAGCATTCACAGCTTGCTGTGAAAGCCAACTCGTAATGCCATCATCCTCTATATCATCCCAACTATGAAATAATGTCTTAGCCATGTACATAAGCCCAGCCAGCTCAGAATATGGCTTGGCTCCTTTGGGTTGGTATTGATTCGCTATGCCTGCGGCAAGTTTGTCAGTAAAACGCCAAGATTGAGCCAATAATGCGCCTATAGATGCCGCATCAAAATCAAGCAGTTTAACTTCAGTGTCTTGCTTGTCAGCGCCAGCAGCCACAGCTTCAGCAATGAGTTTAGCCACATGCGGCTCAGCACTTGCTATGAGCAAGTCACCAATACTGTGTAAAATTCCACAAGTGAAGGCCTCATCAGTAGGGATCATAGTATTTTTAGCCAACTCTTGGCTGTAGAGCGCCACTTCGAAAGTTGCTCCCCAAAAATCAGCTAAATTAATACTTTCCGCTTTAGGTACTGCACCAATAACAGCTGAAGCAATCACTAAGGTTCTTAAGGTTTGCATGCCTAAACGTACCACGGCTTCATCTATAGTACCCACCTCACGGTTACGGCTATAGTGAGAAGAGTTGGCCAACCTCAACACTCTGGCGCTCATCAAGGGATCTTGCGAAACCTTAGTCGATATCTCTTTAATGGTACTTTTATCATTATTTACCGCTTCGAGCAGCTCGCTCACCGCTTTGGGCAAACGAGGTAACTGATCTATTTTTTTTAGCAGTGCAGCAGAATCCATTATTTTCTCCCCAGAATCACCTTCATCGAAGCTCAACACTTGCCTAGCTCCAAAGACACAAAAAAGCTCACCTCATTGACTTTAGCACAGGAAAAAAAACCCAAAGGCTGAATGAGAATTTTTTGATTTTTTTTTACTTTTATTAGAAAAGTAATCACAAAAAGATGATAAAAATTAGATCTTAACCAGTCCTATCATTAGTCACAGATAAAAGTTCAGGATACACTGGGGAATGACTTTTTGGGATCAAGATATATGCAGCTAACCGCCAGTGCCGAATTCAATTTACTCTGGGCAAGTTTAATCATCGAAGAGATCACCCGCTTGGGCGTTCGCCACATTTGCATCGCGCCCGGCTCACGCTCTACGCCCTTGACCCTTGCCGCGGCTGCGCAAACCCAAGCGCAATGTCATCTGCATTTTGATGAACGCGGCCTGGGCTTTATGGCACTAGGTCTTGCTAAAGCCAGTAATGCGCCAGTGGTTATCATCACCACCTCTGGCACTGCGGTTGCCAATCTTTATCCTGCCGTTATTGAAGCCCAGTTAACTCAGGTTCCGCTGGTTATATTAAGCGCTGACAGGCCATTTGAACTCATAGATTGCGGCGCGAACCAAGCCATTATGCAGCCTGGGATTTTCGCGCATTTTGCGGAGCAAATTGCCTTACCTTGCGCCGATTTACAAATGCCGCCAGCGGCCTTATTAAGTGCCATAGATAAAGCATTGACCGACACCAATACCGTGGTGCAAATTAACTGTCCTTTTAGAGAGCCCTTGTACCCCGAGATTCTCACCAGTTTAGGGACTTTTTTCGCTGAAGATAATCCTAGGCTAACTCACTATCTCAATCCTATTCGCCCTTGGTATCATAGTCAGCGACCGCTATTGGATTTTCATCGCCCCCAAGCCAATGCACTACCAAGCCCTGATACCTTAATGCGTTTCGTCCATGGTAAAGGGCTAATCCTTGTCGGCGCGCTATCGCCCCATGAAAACCCTGAGCTTATTATTAATTTAGCCCAGAAAATTGGCTGGCCTATCCTCTGTGATGCTCAATCTCAATTGCGCCAACATCCAAGCGTGCTAGGTCATGGCGATCAGTTATTACTGCAACCCAGATCTAAGCATGTGCTAGAGCACGCCGACAGGCTGTTAGTCATAGGTGGCCGTTTTGTGTCGAAGCGCATCATGGCCTTGATAAACGAGCATGCTTGGCATAGCCATTGGCAATTTTTACCTAGCCTTCAAAGGCTTGATCCCCAACATAATACTAAGCATATCTGGCAAGGAAGCATTAAAGCTTGCTGCGAGCTGCCTTGGCCTAGATCATCGTCTGCCAATTGGGCGTTGGCACTAACACCGCTCAATCAAAATATCGACAATTTACTCGGCCAGCACATAGATAACGCTCAACTGGGCGAGGCGCAAATTATACGTGCATTGGCAAAAGCACAGACGCCGCAATCTCAGCTCATCATAGCTAATAGTCTGCCCATACGCCTTTATGATATGTACGCACCTATTAGTGCAATGCCAGTGCCGCTTTACAGCAACCGAGGCGCTTCGGGTATTGACGGCCTCATCGCCACCGCCTGTGGCATTGCCAAAGCGGGAACTAAAAACACCACCTTAGTGCTTGGGGATCTGTCGGCTTTGCATGATCTTAACTCTCTTGCTATAGCTCGAAGGCTTGAACAAAATCTAGTCATAGTCGTGCTCAATAATGATGGTGGCAGCATCTTTAATCTGCTGCATGTACCAAAAGAGCAAGGACAGAGCACACTCATTGACGACTTTTATCGCTTACCCCACGGGCTCGAATTTGGCTATGGCGCCGCCATGTTCGGCCTAGCTTATAATCAAGCCGATAGCCTTGATGAGTTTATTCAGCTTTATCAAGATGCCTGCAATTATCAAGGGACCTCTGTCATTGAAATCTGCATCAGCAGCACCCAAGCGAGCGATCAAATCAACCAATTAACCCTGTGGATAAAGCAAGACTAATGACAGCTATCGCGCGCTTTGGCAGCCAAAGGCTTCCCAATCTGGTGTTGCTGCATGGGTTTCTGGGCAGTAAACAAGATTGGCAGCCCTTTATGCCGTATCTGAGCCAGCAGTTTCACTGTATTTGTATCGATTTACCCGGCCACGGCAGCGGCCTTATAACCACCAAGGGGCAAACGCTTTCCAGATTAGTTCAAGCCATCATAAGCCAAATACAAGTGGCCATCGGGCAGCAAAGCTTTCATTTATTGGGCTATTCATTAGGTGGGCGACTTGCGCTACTGGTGGCTGACTTATTAGAAAAGACGGCGGCTCAAGCGCTATTAAGCTTAACTTTGATCTCATGTCATCCGGGGTTAGACACCCTTAAAGCCCGCAATGCTCGGCGAATGCATGATAACCAATGGCTAAGTAAACTCAGCAGCCTAAAATTTGCCGCTTTTGTTGAGCTTTGGTATCAGCAAGCTGTGTTTAGTGATCTCAGCCCACAAATTAGAGCTGAAATGATAGCCAAGCGTACCGCGCAAGCCTCCCAAGGGTTAAGCGTTGGGCTCAATCTTATGTCCCTTGCTGAGCAGCCAGATTGCCGCCAAGTTCCTGCCCACTTGTCTTGCCCTTGCCATGTGTTTGTCGGTGCTTTAGATGATAAATTTACAACCCTAGCAAAAGCTTGGCAGCAACTGGTTCCCATTAATCTGCAGATATTTGACAATGCTGGGCACACCTTGCACATCACTGAACCATTAGTCTTTATGGACACGCTTGTGCATTTGCTTCATCGCAACAACGCATGTGCTTCGCTGCAATCACGATAAAGAGGCATGGATGATCATTAAGGCCATAGACTTACATCGCTATCAAATAGCCCTTAAGCCTCATTTAATGGTGGCGCGCCAGCGTATCGATTGTCGCTCAGGGTTAATATTGACCATAAGATTAGAACATAAAAAAACTGCCAAAGTAGAGAGAGTAGAGATAGCGCCGCTGTCAGGTCTGGATATCGACAATAGGCCCATAACAGGTTTTAGCCAAGAATCATTAGCGCAAGTTGAGCAGCAATTAAGCGTGCTATTACCGCAACTTATAGGTCAAGACAGCTGTGCGCTGGAAAACATCGCCAAGCAATATAGCCATATTCCCTCGCTGGCTTTCGGTCTAAGCTTGCTGTGCCATAAACTCCGTCACCCTTGGCCGCCTGGATGTTTTGCAAAGCCGTTGGCCACTCAAAAGCTATTATGCCCTGTGACTAATCCGGATTCGCTAGAGCAACAGGCCAGCTTAAAGCAGCAACTGACATCACTGACAAAGCAAGACCATTTCATCAAAATAAAAGTCGCTCAAATTGCAACAGAAGATGAGATTAACTTTATTTATCAAGTGCTAAAAATCAAACCTGATATTAAACTCCGTCTCGATGCTAATCGTGGTTTTAGCTTGTCTCAAGCCATTGATTTTTTAGCTTGCCTGCCTAAAAACGCCATTGATTATATTGAAGAGCCTTGTCAAAACCCTGAAGACAACATCTTGCTATTTAAGGCATTAGGCATAGGTTACGCCTTAGATGAAAGCCTGAACGATCCAAGCTATCGCTTTACTCCTCAGTTAGGGCTTAACACTTTAGTGATAAAGCCTACCCTATTAGGCAATTTAAGCGCGCTACAAAGCTTAATCCAATTGGCCCAAGAGTCCGGGGTGCGCTGTATCATAAGCTCAAGCCTTGAGAGCCCACTCGCGATAAGCGATTTACGCCTGCTCGCCAACTGGCTCACCCCTGATGACACCCCAGGGCTTGATACTTTGGCAAGCTTTAGCGAACCTTTGTATTACTTAGAGGAAAATCAACACGCCAGCTTTGCTCAAAGCACTAATTTGAAAGAAGGCAATGGCTTGGCAAAAGAAGCGATGTTGACTGCAGAGGCGGCCATGACACAACTTAATCCACAAGTGAGCCAATTACTGCTGCAGCTCAGACACCAAGAGCCATTAAGATGATGCATTCTCCGTTGCAGCAAATGGCTTTAGCTAACCCTCACAGTACTGCAATTACCTCACCCATGGGAAAGATAAGTTACGCCGCGCTTTACCAGCAGGCCCGTTTAATCGCTCAATCTCTGAAAGAGCAAGGGCTAAAACCTGGGGGGCGCTTAGGGTGTATTGCTCACAACAGCGCGACGCTTATTTGCCTCTATTGGGCCTGTGTTGAGGCTAAGGTGATATTTTTCCCTATCTCGCCTCGCTTCCCTAACGGCCAAATCAATGAGCTGCTTAATGATTTTGCAGTTGATTTTTATTGGACTGAACGGCCTGAGTTTAACAGTCCCCGTAGCCAGCCGATTGATTTACCTAGCTTAAACCTGCTCACACTAAACTCAGATAATCTGCCAGTAAGATCGACTGAAGCCCTTACTACTCAGACATTACTCAATACCACATTAATCGAGCCCATGCAGCCGGTCAGCCTTATCTTAACTTCAGGCTCCAGCGGTAAAGCCAAAGCTGTGATGCACAGCTTCAGCAATCATATTTTGAGTGCTAAGGGCTCAGCCAAACTCATCCCCCTTGCACCAACCGACAGCTGGCTGCTGAGCTTGCCGTTATTTCATATTGGTGGACTGGCGATACTTCACCGCTGCGCCTTAGCTGGCGCATCTGTGGTGCTAGTCAAACCTGAGTTATCGATGGCACAGCAAATTCAGCAAGATAGCATTAGTCATCTGTCCTTAGTGTCGGCTCAATTACATGATTTACTCGTTCAAACTGAGGCAGAATTAAGCTCAATCAAAGCGCTGCTTTTAGGGGGCGGTCAAATTGATAAGCGTTTAATTAACACACTTAAACAGCTAAAGATTAACAGCTTTATCAGTTATGGCATGACGGAGATGAGCTCACAGATAACCACAGCTTGCTTAACTCAAGTCGATACTGCACCGCTCGGGGTGCCTCTTGTAGGAAATGAGCTCAAATTGGTGGCTGGCACACTCTGGGTGCGGGGCAGCAGTTTATGCCTTGGCTATTTACAGCCTACAACGCTTGCGCTGTCACTGCCTGTGGATAACCAAGGCTGGTTTTGCACTGACGATAAGGCAACATTTGATGAACAAGGGCAACTCACGCTTCTTGGCCGTGCTGGTAATATGTTTATTTGTGGCGGTGAGAATCTGCACCCAGAAGAAGTTGAGGCAGCGCTTAAGCGTCACCCAGAGATTGATGAGGCGCTAGTGTTTGCCCAAGCAGATACTAAGTTTGGTCAGCTTCCGGTCGCTATCATTCGCTGCCACGGCCAACTCGCCACGGCTTGGGTGGAAGATGCGCTTTCAGCTCAAGCTTCATTAAGTATCAAGCGTTTTCTAGAACAGCATATCGCCAGTTTTAAATGTCCACGGCAATATTACCCTTGGCCTAATGTAGCGACAAATGGCCTTAAGCTGCCAAGACGCCAACTAGTTAAGGCTGCGATCCAATCTGATGAGCATAAAAAACAGCCATAAAAAAACCTGCCGAGGCAGGTTTTAATGTCGCTATCAATCCTAGGATTGATTATTCCATGCAAGCCTTAAGCTTATTCATGGCATTTTTTTCAAGCTGTCTAATGCGCTCCGCTGAAACTTGATAAGTTTCTGCTAAGTCTTGCAAGGTAGTTTTATCATCATCTAACCAACGGGCTTGCAGAATATGCTGGCTACGCTCGTCTAAGGTTTTAATGGCGGAAAACAACCTTGATTGAGAATTAGATTCCCAATTGGCATTTTCCACTTGCTGGGCCACATCGGATGAATGATCTTCAAGATAATGCACTGGAGAAAAATCGGTTTCATCATCGTTGTCGCTGGCAATATCGAATGCAGGATCTTGCGCCGCCATCCGTGACTCCATTTCGGTCACATCGGCTTTGGATACCCCTAAATTTTCTGCCACCATAGTCACTTCAGCATCGCTGAACCAACCTAAACGCTTTTTCGATTTACGGATATTAAAGAAGAGTTTGCGTTGCGCTTTAGTGGTAGCAACCTTAACTATGCGCCAGTTTTTAAGCACATATTCATGAATTTCAGCTTTAATCCAATGCACAGCAAAAGAGACTAGACGCACGCCCACATCTGGGTCGAAACGCTTTACCGCTTTCATCAGGCCAATATTACCTTCTTGAATAAGGTCAGCCTGAGGCAAGCCATAACCGGCATAACCTTTAGCTACGTGTACTACAAAGCGTAAATGCGACATAATCAATTGCCTTGCCGCTTGTAGGTCACCAGTTTCCTGTAAACGCCTAGCCAGCTCTTGCTCATCCTCTGCTGCTAACATGTTAATGCTAGTTACTGATTGGATATAAGCCTCAAGACTACTACTGCCCCTTGGGACTGTCAGTGACATTGATTGCGTTTGAAAAGTCATTCGCGCTCCTACAAACCTTGCGGTTAAAACAACTAAAAGTATTACTACTGACCCAAGTACTAATGAAAAACTTTCAATAAAGCTCAAATTAAACAAGATATTGCTTGTTAACTTGCTCTTTTAGTTTAGATCTATTTACTTGATTCATCATATTTTGCTGATGAACTATTCCTTATCTGACATCATATGTCAACTTTTGCACCTTAAGTTATCAATTAACTTTTATTAACCTGAGTGAATAAGAATAACTTTCAGCAACCTAAGCATATCTGCAATAAACTACGAGGGCTCTATGGCCCTAAGATGCTTACGTACCGATAAATAAGAGCCAAACCAACCTAAGAATGAAGCCATAAGGATAAGGTAGATTAATTCGCTAAAACTCAAACCTTGGATCTCAAGTTCGCTGCCATATAAACCCAACAACTGCGCTAAAGCGCCATCAAGATACCAGACTAAAATATTAATAATAAACCACGCCAATATGCCACCTATTACTCCATACCAAATCCCAGTATAAAGAAACGGTCGTTGAATAAAGGCCTCAGTGGCACCGACGAGTTTCATGATTTCAATTTCGGTGCGCCGATTCATAATGGCTAAACGTATGGTATTACCGATAACCAAGATCACCGCCAATACCAACAATAAAGCGATGGCCAATACGGTACGTTCCAGCAATGCCAGTATGGCTTGTAGTTTCTCAAGCCACTCGATATCTAAGCGGCCGAAACTCACCTCTGGTTCACGTTCAAGCTTTCTCAGTAGCTCACGGGCCGCCACTGGACTTGAATGTTTTGCCGAGGGCGTGACTGTGACTACAGCGGGTAACGGGTTTTCATCCAAGTAAGCCAGCGCTTCACCAAAGCCTGATAATCGCTGGAACTCTTCTAACGCTTGGTCACGATTGATATAGCTGATGCCATCCACTTCTGGAAATGATTTTACTCGAGCAATAAGGCTTTGGATGGACTGCTCACTGCGCTTTTCTTTAATAAATAATGAAATTTCAGCGGCATCGGTCCAAGACTCGGTGACTGTCTCGGCATTTTTGACTAAGACCTGTAAGGCTGCTGGCAAGCTCAAACTAACGCCCAACACCGCCATGGTCATTACCGAGGCAACAGGATCGCGCCATAATTCGCCCATACTCGCCATGCCTTGCTGCACGTGGCGCACAAAAAACATTACAATACGGCCACTTAAAGGCAATTTACTTTGGGTCAGCTTCATTTTCTTACTCATGCGCTGCCCCCTTGTTGACCAATCTCATGATTATCCAGCATTCGCCCTTGGCGCAGAGTAAAAGTGCGGTATTTCATCCGCGCAATTAAGCCTAAATCATGGGTGGCGATAAGTACGCTAGTGCCAGCATCATTGAAGGTTTCAAACAGACGTAAAATGTCCATCGACAACTTAGGATCTAAGTTACCTGTTGGCTCATCGGCTAATAGTAGTGGTGGTTTATTCACAATGGCACGAGCGATACCCACCCTTTGCTGCTCACCACCGGATAGCATAATCGGCAGATGACGCTCTTTTCCGTAAAGTCCAACCATATCCAGTGCGCCGGCAACTCGCTTGCGGATTTCACCGTGACTAAAGCCTTCGATGATCAATGGCAAGGCCACATTATCGAACACACTTTTCTCCATTAATAGATGATGGTTTTGAAAAATCATCCCGATATGACGACGCAAAAATGGCACATGTTTAGGGCCGATCCTGGCAATATCATAGCCATTAATCGCCACTCGACCTGCACTTGCACGCTCAATCACAGTAATAAGTTTAAGCAAGGTACTTTTACCCGCGCCCGAGTGGCCAGTTAAAAAAGCCATTTCCCCCTGTCTAAGATGAAAGTTCACCTCAGATAAAGCGGTTTGGCCTCCAGAATAAACTTTACTGACCTTCTCGAATTGGATCATGGATTACTGTCCTACCTTGGCTTGACTCACGCCGTCATGAGTAGCTCCATCATGAGTAAACAGCGCTTCAATAAAATCAGCGGCGTTAAAGGTGCGTAAATCATCAATTTGCTCACCCACACCAATATGACGGATGGGAATAGAGAATTTATCCGCGATGGCAAAAATTACTCCGCCTTTCGCCGTACCGTCTAATTTGGTTAAGGTGATGCCCGTCACGCCAACCGCTTCTTGAAACAGCTGTGCTTGGCTAATGGCATTCTGGCCAGTGCTGGCGTCTAACGTCAGCATAACTTCATGAGGCGCCGCGGGGTCGAGCTTTTTCATTACTCGGACAACTTTCTTAAGCTCTTCCATCAAATGGGCTTTATTCTGTAAGCGCCCTGCAGTATCGGCAATTAACACATCCACTTTACGAGACTTAGCCGCTTGGAATGCATCAAACAATACCGAGGCACTGTCGGCGCCAGTGTGCTGTGCTACCACTGGAATATTATTACGCTGACCCCAGACTTGTAATTGCTCAACAGCTGCAGCGCGGAAAGTATCGCCTGCCGCTAACATCACGGTTTTACCTTGGCTTTGGTACTGCTTAGCAAGCTTGCCTATAGTGGTCGTCTTACCAACACCATTCACGCCCACCATTAGAATAACAAATGGCCCGTCGCTATTATCAGGCACTAAAGGGATCGCCACAGGCTCTAGTGTTTTTTGCATTTCATCACGCATCAGATCATATAAGGCTTCGGCATTTTTAAGCTGCTTACGTGACGCATGCTCGGTCAATTTAGCAATAAGCTTAGTGGTGGTTTCAACCCCCACATCGGCAATCAACAGTTGCTCTTCCAATTCTTCGAATAGATCATCATCGATTTTTTTGTCTTTAAATAAGCCAATAAAACCACTGCCGATATTCTCACTGGTGCGCATCAAGCCACGCTTTAAACGGGCAAATAAGCCTTCTTTAACTGGCTTTTGCTGCGGCTCATCTTGAATGTTTTCTGCTTCATCGACGGCTGGGATTTGAACTTGCTCTTGGGTCTGTTTGTCTTGCTCTACTTGAGCTTGTTCAGCTTGTAAACGGGCTGTTTCTGCTTGAGCTGCTTGAGCGGCGGCCAATTCTTTAGCAATTTGCTCTTGAGCCAGCCTGTCTTGCTCCGCTTGAACTTGTTCAGCTTGTAAACGGGCAGCTTCTGCTTGAGCGGCTTGCTCTGCTGCGTTCTGCTGCTCTGCTACAGCTGATTCATTAACGGATTCAGTTTGTACTGCATCGGTTTCATCTACGGTTTTATCTTTACGAAACCAGGAAAAAAAGCCTTTCTTTGCCATGTCTGCTACCAATGCTCTATATATAAAATAAATGGGTGAATAAATGCTCAATGTCGAGGCGACTTTAATCTAAATTCGTTTTATGTCATTCGCTTAAGTCGAATTTACACTATATCCAATCAAGGTGCAGTAAACTTACGCCCTTATGGTTATTTTGAGGTAGAATAACGCCCCCATTGACAGGGTGGCCTAGTCTACCACTTTCTGAGTTCAGGCAAAATCACGAGGCATAAATGACCAAAAATAAGCCAGCCAGCGGTCAGGTGAGAATTATTTCCGGCCAGTGGCGCTCCCGCCGCCTACCTATCCATGATCTTGAGGGCCTTAGGCCAACAACGGACAGGGTGCGTGAAACCTTATTTAATTGGCTCGCCCCAGAGATCAAGGGCGCACGAGTGCTGGACTGCTTTGCTGGTAGCGGCGCATTGTGTCTTGAGGCTTTGTCTCGCTATGCCAGTTTTGCCAAAGTGTTTGAACTGCAAAAAAGTGCTGCGCAGCAATTAAAGCAAAATTTTGCTAGCTTAAATTGCTTGGATGCTGAGGTCATCAATGGGGATACTTTAAGCTTGCTCAAGCAAGGCAGCACTGAAGGCTTTGATATCGTATTTATCGACCCACCATTTCGTAAAGGGTTAGCCAATGCCACCATGGCATTATTAAGCGAACATGATTGGCTTAAACCTGAGGCGCTTATCTACCTTGAAACTGAGTCTGAACTCAGCCAACTGGTTATTCCAGCTGATTGGTTAGAGCTTAAACATAAGACTGCCGGTCAAGTGAGCTATCGACTTTTTCAATACAGTCCCAGGCAATAACCATAAAAAAACACTTACCTTAGCGCTAAGGTAAGTGTTGATATTGATGCCTCTCCAGCCTCTGACTTATACCCGCTTAAAAGCTACAGCAAAAGCAACCCCGATATTTATACCCGCCGCGAGCTTAAGTCTCTGGATATGGGTGAACTATGCCCTTATGACAATCGATACAGGTTTGTCTTTCTGGTGGCACCTTCTTACTGTTTTTATGATGCATGCGCACCGCCATATTATTCATGGCTTCAGGCTGATCTTCATAAATGCGTTTATGGCAGTTTTGGCAAGTGGATGAATCGATTGAGCGAAGGTAATCCCGCGCAATATCCGCTTGAGCTTTGCGGTTCTCTTCGAGCCATGCTTGAGTATTAAAATTCTCTATGGTCAAAAAGCCAATCACGTCTTTAGAGACAATTATTTTCTTAATTAAGTAGTTCAATGGCTCTTGAGGTAAATGGCACTGCTGACACTCCACCACCACCCCACTTTTACTGCCACCATGGCTCGAAGCCAGCACTTCCTCTTTTAAGGAGTGATTGCTGTGACAGGTCATGCAAAACGCATCACTACTGGTAATGTGCAGCGTCTGTTGCACGGTAAAATAACCGACAACACCAACGATGATGCCCACCACTAACAAGAGTAATACCGAATATTGACTACTAGGTTTAGTTATTTTTCTCCAACTCATTACACACCTCCCTGCTGCTCGTCACCCGTTAGCCAACTAAGACAATGGACACTCACCATAAATCTATCCATGATCGCTGCGGCCAAACCACACTCATTATTATGCTTTATTTTTATACAATCAGTGTATGAGGTTTTAGGGAGAATATTGATAATAAATACTGATTGTTAAGGGAATAAATCGATTTTTTTATTCAGAATGCGACCTAGATCGACTTATTGGGTCGATATTCGAATAGCCACAGTTACACTGAATCTAACCCCGCGGGGCAATAAACTCACGGGGCAAAGATAAACTGAAGTAGCAGAAATTAATTTCCTCCATACTCGGTCTATTAACGGGCTAGACTTGTGATAGACTCAAGACCACAAACATTGCGCTATGATATCCAACTTAGAATCCTTTGCTATGGAAGCTTATGAAGCTTAATCTGCTCCGCCATGTATTCATCTTATTCACCTTATTGTCCCTCCTTGGGCAAGGTGTGATGGCTAATGGCTACAGTATAATGCCGACCCAAGCTGAAAATATGTCAGTCGCTATGGATAGTTCACAGAGCTCTGCTCCTATGCTGATGCAGGCTGAGATGAAATGCCACGATTCAGCGCTGAACATGAGTGAGCCCTCGCCCCCTAGTTGCTGCGATGGCCCCCATAAATGTAACCTAGATTGCAATCATTGCCTCAGTCTTGCCATGGCAGCGACCCTGTTTACGACAAATATCAAGGTGCCTAAAATTGCGCCGCAAACCAGCTTAGGCTTCGTGCGTCACGACTTTACCTCTCAAGCACCTGCTCCAGCCTTTAGACCGCCGATAATTTAACAAACCATGACTGACGCCAATTAAACATTGGCACGCTAGTTAGTAGCCTCTTCTACTGCCTGATTGCGCAGTTAGAAAACCGCTACAGTATTTTGTTATAACGACATCAATGTCGAGGTTTCTATGAAAAACACCCACTCCTTAAGCCTAAGTAGCACCTTGCTATTATTGCCACTTTTGCTGCAAACCTTTGTCCTTCAGACCAGTGCCGCCGCCGAGCCTCAAGGCGAACACCTACAGCATGAGCATGGACAAATAGAGAATGGCGACAAGTTATTTAATGCCCGTCCAGCGCCATTGACTGCTACTGCGGATAAATCGTCTCAGAATATGGGCAAGGTCAAATATGTCTGCCCCATGCACCCCCATGTTATTTCAGAAACTCCCGCAACTTGCCCTATTTGTGGTATGAACTTAGAGCAAGTCACCTTGGGCGCTGCAGCAGAGGAAATCGTGGTTGGCGTTTCGGGCGGCATGCAGCAAGCCCTTGGAATGCGCTCACAAATGGTAAAAAAAGGCAGTTTATATCGCTTTGTTAAAACCATAGGCACGGTGGAATACAATCAAGATGCCATCAGCCATATGCACACCCGCATCACCGGCTGGGTTGAAACAGTAAAAGTGCACAACATGGGCCAAAAAGTTGCCAAAGGCCAGCTGATGTATGAGCTGTATTCACCAGAGCTTATCAATGCACAAGATGATTATATGCAAGCGCTGGACTATTTTAAGCAAGATAAAAAACGCGGCGCTATATTAAAGCAAAAAGCCCGCCAGCGCTTAGCCTTACTCGGGGTTGCCGATCATTTGATTACTCAACTGGAAACCAGTGGTAATACCATCTATAAGATGCCCTTTTATGCGCCACAGGATGGCATTGTAAGCCAGCTGGCTTTACGTGAAGGCATGTATATACAACCCGGTAGCACCTTGGTTGAATTGGTCGATATCGCCACGGTATGGGTGATTGCCGATGTGTTTGAAAATGAACAAAGCTGGCTCGATGTCGGTCGTGGCGCCGAGGTCACTGCGGCGGCTCAAGGCCTGTTCGATTTGCCAACAAGCATAGATTACATCTACCCCGAACTTGATACTGTCACTCGTGCCATGCGCGTCAGATTAAAGCTTAATAACCCCAATGAATTGCTACGACCCGGCACTTTAGTGGATGTCTCTCTGTTTGGCGGTCCAAAGCACAATGTCATCACTATCCCCACCGAAGCCTTGATCTTAACTGGCCGTGAAAATCGTGTTGTTGTACAACGTGAAGCCACTGGTTTTAGCTCTATCACGGTAAAAGTGGGGATCTTATCTCAAGGGCAAGCTGAGATTATCGAAGGCCTTAAGGAAGGGGATCATGTGGTGGTGTCAGGGCAATTCCTATTGGATTCTGAAGCCAGTATTCAGGGCAGCTTGCAGCGCTTAAGCGGCAATACACCAGCAGGGGCACAACCAGATGTTCAGCCAGACCCCCATGCCGGTCACGGCCGCTAAGGAGCGCTATTATGTTAGCTAAAATTATCAGCGCTGCCATTAATCACCGCGCCATGGTGTTGTTACTGACTTTAATCGTAGCCTTGCTCGGCTATCAAGCCATGCGCACCTTACCTTTGGATGCTTTGCCAGATTTATCTGATGTGCAAGTGATAGTCAAAACCTCCTATCCAGGGCAAGCGCCGCAATTAGTGGAAGATCAAATCACTTATCCTCTGTCGACCGCCATGTTAGCGGTACCAGGAGCTAAGACGGTGCGAGGCTTTTCCATGTTCGGCGATTCCTTCGTTTATATCATTTTTGAAGATGGCACAGACATTTATTGGGCGCGCTCACGGGTATTAGAATATTTATCTCAAACTCAAGGTCAGCTACCACCTGGGGTTGTGCCTTCTCTTGGCCCAGATGCCTCTGGGGTCGGCTGGGTGTTTCAATATGCTTTGGTTGATCGCAAAGGCACCCATGATTTAGCCCAGCTGAGATCACTGCAAGACTGGTTTTTAAAGCTTGAATTACAAAGCGTTGAAGGCGTGTCTGAAGTGGCGACCATAGGCGGCATGGAGCAAGCTTACCAAGTGGTTATCGACCCCCATAAGCTGGCACTGTACCAAATTGACTTATCCAGCATACAAAACGCCTTAAGGGATTCAAATAGCTCGGTCGGCGGCTCAGTCATCGAAATGGCCGAAGCCGAATACATGATAACTTCTTCAGGCTACAGGCAAACCATTGAAGATTTTGCCGAAATTCCTTTAGGGATTTTATCCGAAGCCGGCACGCCTGTGTTGATGAAAGATGTGGCCCAGCTACGCACGGGACCTGCGGCAAGGCGCGGCATCGCAGAGCTTGATGGTCAAGGGGAAGTGGTTGGCGGCATAGTGGTGATGCGCTACGGCGGCAATGCTCTTGCCACCATAGACAATGTAAAAGCCAAACTTGCCCAAGTCGCGAGCGGCTTACCTGAAGGCATAGAGTTAGTGGTCACTTACGATCGCTCGCAACTTATCCTTAACTCAGTCGATAACCTGAAAAATAAGGTGATTGAAGAGATGCTAGTGGTGGGTTTTGTCTGCCTCATCTTCTTGCTTCATGCTCGCTCTACGTTAGTGGCGTTTATTTCTTTGCCACTATCAATCTTGATAAGCTTTATTGGCATGAAAATGATGGGGGTTAACGCCAATATCATGAGCCTAGGCGGTATCGCTATTGCCATCGGCGCTGTGGTAGATGCCGCCATTGTGATGGTGGAAAATGCCCATAAACACTTGGAGCACTACCGCGAGCAACACGGCAAACCACCCGAAGGTGAAGCCCATTGGCAGTTGATTAAAGAGTCTGCGGTCGAGGTGGGACCAGCACTATTTTTTAGCTTACTTATCATTACATTAAGCTTTATTCCTGTGTTTGCACTAGAGGCGCAAGAAGGCCGCTTGTTCCATCCTTTAGCATTTGCTAAGTCATTTGCTATGGCAGCCTCGGCTTTACTTGCGATTACCCTTATCCCTGTGTTGATGGGTTATTTCGTTCGCGGCAATATTCCCGATGAACGCAAAAATCCGTTAAGCCGACTGCTTATCGCCCTCTACCAGCCTAGCCTGAACTTAGTGCTGCGCCATCCTAAGATAACCTTGGTAGCCGCGCTACTGGCTTTGGGCAGTGCCTACTTCCCCATGAGCCAGCTAGGTTCTGAATTTATGCCTGCATTAGAAGAAGGCGACTTACTCTACATGCCCACCACCCTGCCCAGCGTGAGCCCGGGCAAGGCTGCTGAAATTTTGCAGCAAACTGACCGTTTGATAAAAACAGTGCCCGAGGTGAAACGAGTCTTTGGCAAAGTGGGCCGCGCGGTTACAGCGACAGATCCAGCCCCCTTAACCATGCTGGAAACCACTATTATGCTGCGCCCCAAGGAAGAATGGCGTGACGGCATGACCCTTGAGGGCATCATCAGTGAATTGCAGCAGACAGTTAAAATTCCTGGAATGACCAATGCTTGGGTGCAGCCCATTAAGACGCGCATCGACATGTTATCCACCGGCGTTCGCACCCCTGTGGGGATTAAAATTTCGGGGGCGAACGTGGCTGAACTTGAAGCCATAGGCACTCAAATTGAAGCCATAGTCAGCAAGCTTCCCGGTACACAGTCAGCATTTGCCCAGCGCACCAGCGGCGGCCGCTATATTGATATCACCCCGGATCTTAAGATGGCTGCCCGCTATGGCATGACTCTGAAAGACATTCAAGATGTGGTGCAAATTGCCATTGGCGGCACGAAAGTCGGCGAATCCATTCAAGGACAAGAGCGTTACCCGATTAATATTCGCTACCCAAGGGAGCTAAGAGACAACATAGAAAAGCTTAAAGATTTACCTGTACTGACAAAAACCGGTAAATACATTCCGTTAAGTAATCTTGCTAGCTTAAAAATCACCGATGGCCCGCCAATGCTTGCCAGCGAAAATGGCAGATTAATCTCTTGGGTATTTGTCGATTTAAAAGATATTTCAGTCGGCGATTACATCAAGCAGGCCAAGAGTGCCCTGAATGACCAAGTGAAGTTACCGCCACGTTATAGCTACAGCTTTGCCGGACAATACGAGTACATGCAAAGAGTGGAAGCTAAGATGCAGCTGGTGATCCCTGTGATGGTCGCAGTGATTTTCATCTTGCTTATGCTCACTTTTAACTCCCTAGTGCAGGCGTCGGTGATTATGCTCAGCCTGCCGTTTGCCTTAGTGGGCAGCGCTTGGCTGTTGTTTCTACTCGACTACAACCTGTCTGTGGCAGTGTCTGTGGGCATGATAGCCCTAGCTGGGGTTGCCGCCGAATTTGGGGTAGTGATGCAGGTCTACTTAAACAACAGCATCAAGGCCCATAAAGACAAGGGCTTAATGCGCAATCAAGAGGATTTACGCCAAGCGTTAATTGAAGGCGCCGTGATGCGCATTCGCCCTAAAGCCATGACGGTCGCCACCATCTTCTTTGGTTTATTGCCTATCATGTGGGGCAGTGGTACGGGCAATGAAGTGATGCAAAAAATCGCCGCCCCTATGGTGGGCGGTATGGTGACTGCACCGTTACTATCTCTGTTTGTTATCCCGGCCATCTACCTGCTTATCTATGGCAGAAAATTGGGTAAATAAGTTAGTGATTTTTATTAAGCCAGTTGGTACTGCCAACTGGCTTTTTCATGCACTGCGTTTTACTTATGAGTACGATACGTAATATTATAGCTAAAACATCAAGTTAGCTTAACAAGCGAATAGCAAAACTAATGACTCAATATCGAGTCTATCTTGGTATGCATCTGGGAACAGGGACTCACCATGTCGAATTTATTTCAGGAAAAAATCTTAAACAAGAGAGCAGCATTTTTTATCACAGTATCGTTAATGATTGGTTTGCTCTTTGATATCTATAAAGGGTATGAAATGCCAAATGCAGATAATTTTTATGCTGGAGCATTTTTCATCTGTATATATGTCTTTATCGATATTTATATGATGCATAAAATTTTGGGAATGAAACTTGATTCGTGCCTAGATAGGTTTTTCTCGCCTGTAACAAATAGCATAACTTCTGTGTTCTGTTTTTTGCCTTTCTTTATGTCGACTTCCTTTTATATCTGGGGAGACCTTGCATTATTTTCTGTGGTGGTGATTAGCATTACTATCGGGGATTTATACTATTTTTATCATCATACTCAGGAAGAAAGCCAGCTGAATTAAACACCCATTTTACGATATCCGCTTTGACTCTCAATACGTAGACACCAAGCTTGGATTTTCGGGTATTGTGCTAAGTCAAAGCCGCCCTCATCTGCCACATGGGTATAAGCGTAAAGGGCAATATCGGCCAAGCTAAACACATTCCCCACTAAATACTCAGACTGGATTAACTGCTGCTGCATAATGGCCAGCGCCTTATGGCCTTTGAGCTGCAAGGCTTGATATTCTTCAGTGCGCTCGTTAGGCAGATTCAAATATTGCTGAATGAATCTCGCCACAGCAATGCAAGGCTCGTGGCTATATTGCTCGAAGAACATCCACTCATAGACTTTGGCCTTAAGATACAGATCTTGTGGTACTAATACCGAACCTTCGGCGAGGTAGCCTAAAATGGCATTCGACTCAGATAAAAACCGTCCGTCGTCTAATTCCAGCAGAGGGATTTTGCCATTGGGATTCATGTTAACAAACTCAAGCGTTTGAGTATCACCTTTGAGAATATCAAGTTCACACCAAGTGTAATCGCGAGACAATAATGACAAAAGCAACTGAATTTTATAACAATTACCAGAACGAGAATCCCCATAAAGCTTCATTTTGTATCCTTTCAAATAAGTAGCCAGCTGTAAATTGACCAAGATAAAATAAATCTCATTAACCTAGCAGGTTAAAGGATTAACCTTGGCAGTTAAAATATGATCTTCAAAGCGGCCATTAATTTTGAGGTATTTTACGGCGCGTCCTTCTTCGTTAAAACCTAGCTGTCTGAGCAATAACGCAGATCTAACATTGCTCGGCATATAATTGGCCATCACTCTATTCAAACCAAGCTGATTAAAGGCATATTCTATGGCATGTGCGCAGAGGATTTTCATCAAGCCTTTGCCTTGGTACGACTCAGCAATACAATAACCCATGTAACAGGCTTGAAAGGCGCCTCTGATGATATTGGTTAAAGAACAGCATGCGATAATCTGACCATCGTCTGAATTTAAGCCGATGAAATAAAAAGCTAATCCCGCCTCTTGCTCGGTTTCTCGGGCTAATAATCTCTCACTCCACGCCTGAAGAGAATGAAACTCGGGTGGGCGCAGTGGTTCCCACGGCATCAGGTGGGCACTGTTGCTTAAATGAAAATCCCGCAGGGCCGCGGCATCATCGGCTGTCACTAATCTAATTATCATAACGCCCCAGTACTTCTATGATGATTTTTGCGATTATGTTTGTATCATAAACATGATAGGTAAAATATAAAAACATCGAATAAGAAACTGTTAAATGCTAACCTGACAGAAATGAGAAAGCTGCATATACTCAACAAAATTAAGTACCTACCGGTACGTGAAGTTGTCTTTTTTGATATTGGAACAGAAATTTATGAAATGGATATCCCTAGCCTGTTTATTTGCTTTAGCCTCAGGATGCAGTAGCCAGCCCAGCCATTGTGATGATGCCACAGAATGTGTACTCAGTGGAGTCATTCATGGTGTTACATGGCTGACTGAAAAAGAAAAGGCACCGCAAAGATGTGAAGACATGAAAGGTGAGAGTAAAGACGCTTGTGATGCACAAGTACAAGCCATTAAGGGGTCAATTTCACGAGCTCAATCCAAAAATAGTAATTAAGCTCGGTTTCCATAATCCCCTTAATAATGGCGAATAAACACCTTATTTATAAACGTCATCTTTGAGAGTTATCACAGAAAACACCCCGCCTTGGGGATCGGCGAGCACTGAAAAACGGCCGACATTGTCGATATCCGTTGGCGGTACACATATTTTGCCACCATTAGCTGCAGCTTTAGCGGCGATAGCATCGCAATCTTCTACCGCAAAATAGAGCATCCAGTGGGTAGGCATGTCCCCCCACTCTTCTGTCATTGCCATCATGCCACCTATGGCGCGCTCATCGACGTACCATTCGTTATATTCAAAGGCGGGCATATTGGCCAATTTGCATTGCCAGCCAAAAGCTTGGCTGTAGAAATCTTTCGCTTTAGCAGTATCGCGACACGCCAATTCTACCCAGCATAGAGCATTGTTTTCTTGGCTTCGCTTAATGCCAATATGATTAATCGCTTCCCAAACAGCAAAGCGGCTACCTTCAGGATCAGCAAATACTGCCATCTTACCCGCCTCTCCCACTGCATGGGGACCAATAAGCAGTTGCCCACCGGCTTGTTGCACCTTTGCAACCGTCGCTGGCAAGTCGTCTACCGCAAAATACACAGTCCAGTGGGTCGGCGAATTTTCTACCATGTCTACGGGCATTTGATATAAAGCAGCCACATCGTCATTGTCGATTTGCAGCATAGTATAGTTGCCTTCTGGCATTGGCATATCGAAACCATTCCAGCCAAATAATTTTTGATAAAAGGCTTTAGCCCCTTGCCAATCATGGCTAGCAAGCTCTGCCCAACAAGGCTCACCCTGACGATAGTGTGTGACTTTCATAATCTGCCCTTAATTAATTGCAACTTCAAACAGTTAAGACAAAAAAGCCCAGAAAAGCAAAAAAGTCTTCAAAAGAAGACTTTTTTATCGATAAAACCTAACTACTTAACGGTAAACAGGCAAAATATCGGCCATTGCAAGGAGATGACAAGTGGCGGTGATCGCCCCAAAAGACACCACTAAGATAATCAGTGGCGTACCGCCGGGTACTTTAAAACCGCCATAATCAGGAGAAATTTGTCTCACCTTGTAAGCGAGTAACGCAGGTACGATAACGGCCCAAATGGTCGCTGCCAACGCGGCAAAGCCTATGGCCATCAAGAAGCCGTTAGGGAATAACAACCCCAACACTGTCGGTGGAATAAAGGTCACTGCTGCTGTCTTTAAACGCCCTAAACGACTATCGTCAAAATCAAATAAATCGGCAAGGTAGTCAAACAAACCTAAGGTCACCCCGAGAAAGGATGAGGCCACCGCAAGGTTGGCAAATAAGGTCAACATATTGCTAAGCCAAGCGCTTGAAATAACCTCTGATAGTGAGGCCACAAGCACCCCCATATTGCCGCCTTTGGCAATAATATCGGCAAAGACACTGCGAGGAATATTACCCATGGTTGCCACCAACCAACAGCTATAAATCACCAAGGCAATACAGGTACCTAAGCAGATAGCTTTAACTATGGTGCTGGGATCTTTGCCGTAATATTTAACTAAACTTGGCACGTTGCCATGGTAGCCAAAACTGGCGAGTCCAAAGGGAATTGCCGCAAACAGATAAGGAATATAGCTGGCATCACCATCAGGTTCGATAAGCTTTTGCATGTCAATTTCAAGCAGTAAATTACCTATGGCAAGGAAAAAAGTTAACACCATGCCACCCAGCATTATGCTAGTTATCCTATCCACAGCTTTAGTGCTTATTAGCACCACCAACGCCAACACTAAGGCAAATACTAAACCTGCGACGCTTTGGGGCAAACTTAAGCCCAAGGTCCCTAAGCTGTGGTTAACGATAGAGCCACCACCGCTGATATAGGCATAGGTTAAAATATACAGCACAAACGCGATAGACAGGCCGTTCACTATGCGCCAAAAACGCCCTAGAGTGTGGCGTGTCAGGGTATCGAAGCTCGCCCCTGGCTCAAAATGCAGGTTCGCCTCTAACAGCAACAAGCCCGACATCAACATGCAGAACCATACTGCCACTAGCATCAACATTGAGTAGCCAAACCACATGCCCGCACCCACAACAGGTAGAGAGAACATCCCAGCCCCCACTGTGGTACCGGCGATAATCATGGCGCCGCCAAACAGAGACTTTCCACCCTGGCCATGCTTAGCCGCATTCATGTGATTAGCCATTATTGTCCGTGCTCCGCTGCAACGCTGTCGATAATCGTTTGCCTAACCGATGACCACAACAAGCCATTGGCATGATCTCTGATGCGAGATACTGCTTCTTGCTTGTCATCATTGGCTAAGTAGCCAAGCTCTTTAAGCTTTACACTCAAGGTGTTATAAAGTTTTTTATCATAAAACTCTGGCGCTGTGATGCCATGCAATGCCCCTAAACGCTGAGCTAAAAGATGGCTATCATTCTCAAGTTCAGCACGTTCAACATTCGGCTTATGGGCCAATAAATTGAAGATAATGGCATAACGCTGCAAGGTTTCACTGACGGTTTGCGCCATTAACCACAGCTGAGAAATATGGGCTTCAACGATTTGAAGGCTATCCGTCTCTTCCACTAACTGCTCTACAATCAATAGGTCGATAATGTCGTCAATGTAGGCATCTAAATCAGCGACACCCATAAACAGTTCTGCTTGAAGTAGCGGATAGAAATCATTAACTATCGCCTTAATTTCACTTCTGCTGTGAACCTCGTACTGCACTAAACAGTTAGCAATAAGCGATGGCACCACCATAAGATGGATAATATTGTTACGGTAATAGCTCATGGTCACCGCAATCTTAGGGTCAATAGAAATAATTTCACCTAAGGCATCCCTCGTCGAAATAAACTTATTTAAGCCTAAACAATGATCGACGACCTCTTTACTGCTTCCTTGTGCAACCGACGTAAACGGGGTATACGGCACTTTTTTAAGTAGATTTAAGTAAAGATCCAGCTGACGCTCAAGTTGACTGCGCTCTAGAGCATTTTGCTCCGAAGCCAATAAAATTAAGCTGGTTAAGGTCACGGCACTGGCCGCGGCGGCGCCATTAATATTGGTCATCACACGATTTGCCAGTACATTCACCGCAGGGGTAAACCAGCTTGGTTTTTGCTCAGGATCTTTTGCCAGTTCAGCGCGCCACTGCGGCGCTTGCTCGGTTAAGAAATTCTGCATGTTGATTGGCTCACCAAAATTAACATAACCTTGGCCGAAATTGCCCAGTTTACGTATGGCGCCAAACACTTGCCAAAGCGATTCTTTCTCTTTTTTCTTACCACTTAACTCTTTATGATAAGTCGCCACTTCCATCACATGATCGTAGCCCAAGTACACAGGAACTAAGGTCACTGGGCGCTCAATGCCGCGCAGCACACTGTTCATGGTCATGGCTATCATACCTGTCTTAGGCGCTAATAAACGTCCCGTGCGCGAGCGACCACCCTCAGTGAAATATTCCACCGAGTAACCTTTAGCAAATAATTGGTCTAAATATTCACGAAATACTGCGGTATAGAGCTTATTACCGTTAAAGCTACGGCGAATAAAGAAAGCACCGCCGCGGCGGAACATAGGGCCTGCGGGGAAGAAGTTAAGGTTAATTCCTGCAGCTATGTGCGGTGGCACCATGCCTTGGTAATAGAGAATATAAGAAATCAGCAAGTAATCCATGTGACTGCGATGACAAGGCACGTAGATAATCTCGTGGCCATCGTGGTGTAATTGTCTGACCTGCTCAGCGCGCTCGATATTGATGCCACTGTAGAGCTTATTCCATAACCACGTTAGGAAACGTTCAGTAATCCTCACTAGGCTGTCTGAGTAATTAGCGGCAATTTCATCAAGATAAACAATGGCGGTTTCCCGAGCTTTATCAACAGAAACTTTTTTGCTGGCAGCTTCTTCTTCGATGGCTTTTTTGACCGACTCTGACTTTAATAGTGCAGTAAACAATGCTTGGCGGTTAGGCAGCAGCGGACCAGTCATTACCTTACGCTGACGACGAAAATGCACTCGTGCCACTCGCACTAGCTTATGGGCAATACTTTTATCTGTGCCATGCTCATCAGCCATGTGGCGTAACGACACAGCATTAGAAAACTGCACAAAATTATGACGGCCTAAGAACAAAATCATAAAAAATTTACGCAGCCATGTTGGATTTTCGCGCTCAAAAACCGCCGCCTTCATGGTGTCATCTTCTTTGCCTGGGGTGCGCCCCCAATACAGGCTCACTGGCACAAGTTGAATGTCCAGTTGCTTATCTTGCTTATGCAGGGCCAAGAGCTGGGTGAAACTGTCTAAGAATTTCTCTCCACCTTCACGTTGGCCAATCATGGGCTTACGCCCTTCTAAACACACCACCCGCGCAATAGACACCTTATTTAAGGTCAGCGCTTCATAAGGGCTAGGTAAGCCAAAGCTATCAGTAATACCGTTTAAAGCAGCCAGATCACTAATGGACTCTGTTTTCATCACATAGACGACAGGTTTGCTTAGATCTAGATTCAAATCCGTCAAAGGATCATGGGGAACCACTATGGTCTGAACCAACCATTTTTGGATCCAACGTAATGATTTTAAAAATATTGAGTCGTAATTAGACATGTTTTTAGCAACACATACTCGCTGATTGTGGCCGCATAGAATAACAGAATCTATCGCGCTTTCACTACTCTGTGTGTTTTTGCAGGATTAAATCACCTAAAAAACACTGCATAAAGCTAATTAAAACCACAACTCAGACCAACCAAACAAAAATCAACTCATAATAAAAATTAAACTTAACCCTTAAAAATCAATAATAAAAAACAATTTAATGACAAAGTTATAAAAACATTTGCTTAAACCTTGCGCGGTTAAACATACTGTATATAATGACAGTCACTGTATAAAAAGACAGGATTCATCATGAGACCTTTAACGCCGCGCCAAACTGAGATTTTAGAGCTAATTAAACGCAATATCGCCGATACAGGTATGCCACCGACTCGTGCCGAGATTGCGACTCGTCTTGGTTTTAAAAGTGCCAATGCTGCCGAAGAGCATTTAAAAGCATTAGCCAAAAAAGGTTGCATCGAGATCATGCCCGGCACGTCTAGGGGGATCCGCTTAACTCAGGATGATTCAGAGGCCGAGACCGGTTTACCCTTAATAGGCCAAGTTGCCGCTGGTGAACCCATTTTAGCCCAAGAGCATGTTGAACAGTACTTCCAAGTTGATCCACAGATGTTTAAGCCAGCTGCAGATTTCTTATTGCGTGTCCGTGGTGACAGCATGAAGAATATTGGCATTTTAGAAGGTGACTTACTGGCTGTACATAAAATGCAACAGGCAAAAAATGGTCAAGTGGTGGTGGCTCGTGTGGAAGATGATGTCACGGTAAAGCGTTTTGAGAAAAAAGGTAACCTGATTTATCTTCACGCTGAAAATGAAGAATACGCACCAATAAAAGTCGATTTAACCTGCCAAAGTCTCACTATTGAAGGGCTTGCTGTTGGCGTCATACGTAATGGAGCTTGGTTATGATAAAAACAATGGGCACAGCCCCTCGCCATCCAGGGCTTTGGTTAGATACACCCAGCCAAGCCAGCAGCTCGCAAGCTATTGCCACCCTGAGCAGCAGCACCCAAGGCGCGACTGAATTAGGCCAGTTATGTGCCCAATTAGCCGTATTGAGTCAGCAAGGTCGCTGGATTGTATTGATAAATCCGCCCCATACAGACTACAAACAACAGTTAGCCCAAGCGGGCGTAAGAATGGATCGTATCCTGTTAGTTCATGCCAAAGATGAAGTTGAAACCCTGTGGGCGATGGAAAAAGCTCTCACAAGTGGTACATCCAGTGCGGTTATTACTTGGACAACGCAATTAGATGAGCGTGATAATCGCCGTCTGCAAATCGTTGCTAAGAGTGCTAGGGCCATGGGGGTCATCATTGAAGATGTGAACACTCACTTACACCTAAGCATGGCGCTTAATGCTCAAATGCCATTAAAAACCACAACTCAGTTGAGTGCTTTCCACTAATTTTTTACCAGCAGATCACAAGCCCTGCGTATTACGTGGGGCTTTTTTATACCTTTTTTCAGTGAATTAGATCTAAAAGTGATCTTGATCAATATTTAATCTGCAAGTAATGTAAGCAATGGATGCTTCTTAACAAAGCATTTACAAAAAATATAACGCTTTAATTTGGCAATCATAAGCCGATCATGAAGCGTCAAATAAGAATTGATATTTTCTGTAGTAGGCACTAGGTGAAACGCACGAGATTAATCTAAGCCATTTTTAGGCTTAACAACCACCAAGGTGCTTTGAAGTCATCAAGCTTTTTTGGGAACCGAAGAGTTTGCATAGAGCAGAGACTTACTGTGTGACTCTTCTTTGTAGTTGCTATTGCAATTAGCAGAGGAGAAGTCTTGTGAAGCAATGGTTGTATAGTTTAATCGCGGTGCTGTTAGCACCTCCCCTAGTGGCATCAGAAATGCCGCTAAATATGACTCAAGGTGTGACCGAGATCAGTGGCAAAGTCTACGATCTGCACATGATCATCTTGTATATCTGCTGTGTCATTGGCCTAGTTGTCTTTGGTATCATGATTTATTCAATGATCTACCACAGGAAATCCAAAGGCGCCGTCGCGGCCAATTTCCATGAAAGCACTAAAGTTGAAATTGCTTGGACTGTGGTGCCATTCCTAATCCTCATCGCCATGGCAATCCCGGCAACCAAGACCTTGATTGCTATGGAAGATCCCAGTGATGCTGAGCTCACCATCAAGATAACCGGCTCCCAATGGAAATGGCATTACAGCTACTTCGATAAAGACATCGAATTTTATAGCGTCCTTTCTACCCCAAAAGAGCAAATCACTGGCACACAAGCTAAAGGCGAACACTATCTGTTAGAAGTGGATAAACCCTTAGTCCTGCCTATTAATCAAAAAGTGCGTTTCTTAATGACCTCAGATGATGTTATCCACTCTTGGTGGGTACCAGCATTTGCGGTGAAGAAAGATGCCAATCCAGGCTTTATCAATGAGGCTTGGACCAAAATTGATAAAATCGGCAGCTATCGCGGCCAATGTGCTGAATTGTGCGGAAAGGACCATGGCTTTATGCCTATCGTAGTTGAAGCCGTATCCGAGGCCGACTTTGAAACTTGGCTTGGGGACCAGAAGCGCCTAGCCGATGAAGCCGCCGCCATTGCCAAAGCCGCACTTAACGAAACCTTGCCTCTTGAGGAATTGATGGCCCGTGGCGAGCAGGTCTATATGGCAAACTGCGCTGCTTGTCACCAACCCAATGGCGCGGGTCTGCCAGGGGCCTTTCCTGCACTCATCAACAGCCCGCTTATCAATGGACCTGTGATGGATCACATCAATATTGTCGTCAATGGTAAAGCGGGCACCGCGATGCAGGCCTTTGGTAAGCAGTTAACCGCCAAAGACGTTGCTGCCGTGGTGACCTATGAGCGTAATGCTTGGGGTAATGACTCTGGTGATGCGGTGCAAGCTGCTGATGTAAATGCCTTAAATTCAGCAGTCAGTACCCCAATTGAAGCCACTGACACGCCCGTTAAAGAGCCTGCAGAAGTGGTAGCAGCGGCAGAACCAGAAGTTGCAGCCACAGTTGATTTAAGCCCAAAAAGCTTGGAAGAGCATATGGCACAAGGTGAGCAAGTCTATATGAGCTATTGCGCCGCCTGCCATCAACCTACGGGTGCTGGCATACCGGGTGCATTCCCCTCACTTATCGGCAGTCCCATTATCAAAGGTGATGTATCTGCCCACATAGACATAGTGAAAAATGGTAAGCCTGGTACGGCAATGCAAGGCTTCGGCAAGCTATTGAGCCCACAACAACTGGCCGCGATTGTCACCTATGAGCGTAACGCTTGGGGTAATAACAGTGGTGACGTGGTACAGGCAACTGATGTTGTCAGTCAAGGACAGTAGGAGATAACTATGAGCACTATGACGCAAGATACTGCGACACAAGATACTGCCGCCACTGATGATCATCATCACGATGAACGCCCCAGTGGTTTAATGCGCTGGGTGTTAACCACCAACCATAAAGACATAGGCACCTTGTATCTCTGGTTCAGTTTCATTATGTTTTTAACCGGTGGCGCCATGGCCATGGTGATCCGCGCCGAATTATTTCAGCCTGGATTACAATTAGTTGAGCCTAACTTCTTTAACCAGATGACCACAGTGCACGGACTCATCATGGTGTTTGGCGCCGTTATGCCCGCCTTTACAGGTCTTGCTAACTGGCTGATCCCCATGATGATAGGCGCGCCAGATATGGCGCTGCCTAGGATGAATAACTGGAGTTTTTGGATTTTACCCTTCGCGTTTTCCATGCTGTTGGGGTCATTATTCATGGAAGGCGGCGGGCCTAACTTCGGTTGGACCTTCTACGCGCCACTTTCCACCACCTATAGCCCAGATACCACAGCCCTGTTTGTGTTCTCTGTGCACATGATGGGCATAAGCTCAATCATGGGTGCGATTAACGTGATTGTGACTATCGTCAACTTACGTGCACCTGGCATGAGCTGGATGAAGCTGCCACTGTTCGTGTGGACTTGGTTAATCACCGCTTTCTTACTGATAGCTGTGATGCCTGTGCTTGCGGGCGCGGTCACCATGGTATTAACAGATAAATACTTCGGTACTAGCTTCTTCGATGCAGCTGGCGGCGGCGACCCTGTAATGTTCCAGCATATTTTCTGGTTCTTCGGTCACCCTGAAGTCTACATTATGATCTTACCTTCCTTTGGTATCGTCTCGGCGATAGTACCCGCCTTTAGTCGTAAGAAACTCTTTGGCTACTCGTCCATGGTGTATGCCACGGCCAGTATCGCCATCTTGTCGTTTTTGGTGTGGGCGCACCACATGTTTACCACAGGTATGCCGGTATTTGCTGAGCTGTTTTTCATGTACTGCACCATGTTAATCGCCGTCCCCACTGGAGTTAAGGTATTTAACTGGGTGGCCACCATGTGGCGTGGCTCAATCACCTTTGAGACTCCCATGCTGTTTGCGGTGGCCTTTATTATCCTATTCACCATTGGCGGCTTCTCTGGTTTGATGCTGGCCATCACACCGGCGGATTTCCAGTATCACGATACTTACTTTGTGGTGGCGCATTTCCATTATGTACTGGTGACTGGGGCCATTTTCTCCATCATGGCTGCGGCGTATTACTGGCTGCCTAAATGGACTGGCCACATGTATGACGAAAACTTAGGCCGCTGGCATTTCTGGTGTTCGGTGATTTCGGTCAACGTCTTGTTCTTCCCCATGCATTTCTTAGGCTTAGCAGGCATGCCAAGACGTATCCCTGATTACGCGGTGCAATTTGCCGACATTAATCAAATTGTCTCTATTGGTGGTTTCGCCTTTGGTTTGTCACAGTTTATTTTCTTGGCCGTGGTGCTCAAATGCATCAAAGGCGGTGAAAAAGCAGCAGACAAACCCTGGGAAGGCGCAGAAGGCTTAGAGTGGACCATTCCAAGTCCTGCACCTTATCACTCGTTCACCACACCTCCAGAGGTGAAATGATATGGCCGCGCCAAGCAAGTCTAATCGCAAACTATTAAGCATATTGATCTTGAGCTCAGTGGCGATGTTTGGATTTGGCTTCGCCTTGGTGCCCTTATATGACGTCTTGTGTGATGCCTTGGGGATCAATGGAAAGCCCCAAGGCACTGCCAGCCGTTATGAGGCCGTGGTTATCGACAAAGATCGCACTGTAAATATTGAATTTATTGCGCAAATTCAACCGGGTATGGCTTGGGAGTTCACCCCAAATGTGAATCGTCTTAAGGTGCATCCTGGTGAGTTAGTCCGTACGCACTTTGTAGCCAAAAACCTCTCCACTGTCGATACTGTAGGGCAAGCTATCCCTTCTGTGTCACCTGGACAAGGGGCGGCATATTTCAATAAAACAGAATGTTTTTGTTTTAACCAGCAGCCTTTAGGGGCATTAGCCAATGCCGAATTACCGCTGATTTTTTACGTGGACCCTGATTTACCTGAGTCCATTAATACTCTGACTCTCTCGTACACCCTCTATGACATCACAGCCAAACAAGTGAGCGCCGTAGAGCAAGGAGCAGCAAAATGACCAAACATCAATCCTATTACGTGCCAGCCCAAAGTGCTTGGCCGATTGTAGGCGCCATAGGGCTATTTTTAATCGCCTTCGGGGCTGGTAACTATGTACAACAACTATCCAGTGAAGCGAGTGGTTCTGGTGGCTATCTGCTACTTGCAGGCCTTGCCATTATTATCTTTATGATTTTTGGCTGGTTTAGAACCGTCATTGAAGAGTCCATGTCGGGGCTGTATTCACCGCAGATGGACAGATCATTTAGACAAGGCATGAGCTGGTTTATTTTCTCAGAGATCATGTTCTTCGGCGCATTTTTTGGTGCGCTGTTCTACGCCAGAATGATCTCAGTACCTTGGCTTGGCGGCGCATCCAACAATGCCATGACTCACCAAGTATTATGGCCAACCTTCGAAGCCATCTGGCCACTGGTCACCACGCCAGATGGCACTAAGACTGAAGCCATGGGTTGGAACGGTCTGCCGCTTATCAACACCATCTTACTGCTGACCTCCTCTGTTACCCTGCATTTTGCTCACGTGGGTTTAGAGAAATCTAAGCGCAGCGCTATCGGCCTGTGGTTAGGGTTAACCATTATTCTGGGTATCGCCTTCTTGGTGTTACAGGTAGAAGAATACGCCCATGCCTATCAAGAAATGGGGCTGACGTTAACCTCTGGCATTTACGGCAATACCTTCTTCCTGCTAACAGGTTTTCACGGTATGCACGTCACCTTAGGCACAGTGTTTTTAATTGTGCTATTTGTGCGGGTATTGAAAGGGCATTTCAGCCCGGATAAGCATTTCGCTTTCCAGGCGGGCAGTTGGTATTGGCATTTCGTTGATGTGGTGTGGTTGTGCTTATTCTTATTTGTTTACGTGCTTTAAGGCCAATGCCTTTGAATTTACCCATAAATAAACAATGAGTTAATAAGGACGGGGATTAGGTTCAACAATGCCTAGCCCCAGCGCCACCAGCAATAACAGTACCACCAGCACTGAGTACAACACCCGCCGGCCAAGGTAATGGCTCATGGGTTGAGTTTGCTCACCTTTAACCATAATAATTAAGGCTCTAGCTAGATTAAAAATAATGAAAACAAGTAGTAACACTAGGGTGACTTTAAATATGACTAGGCTATTCACAGGCGTTCCTTTTCGAATGGTGAGCTGGGCTAATCTATTCTTGCTGTGTGTCACTGTGGGTGTGTTTCTGCTTTTGGTCAAGCTTGGTCTGTGGCAATACCAAAAGGGCGAGCAAAAGGCGCTATGGCAAGCAAGCCTAGTTCAGAGACAAAATGCACCGCCGTTAAATTTGGCGCAGTTATTGGCACAAACACCCCAAGATGAACTCACAGGATTTAACTTGAGCATCCAAGCCCAGCCAGCCCCTGCGCCGATTTTATTGCTAGATAACCAAGTTTATCAAGGTCAAGTGGGCTACTTAGCCATGCAAGTGTTTGAGATAAGCCAAGGATCATTAAGCGGCCTTGAAGGCCATCAAGCGGCTGATAATCCTGCTTGGATTTTAGTTGAACTCGGCTTTATTGGCGCCAACAAGGACAGGCGCATACTGCCAAAGATAACGCCGTTACCTCAGCGCTCCGAAGCCTATCAACTGACGGGGCGAGTCTACCAAAAACAAATTAACCCCATGAGTGATGAGCTTTATGCTGAAACGGGGAACCCACTGCGGTTTCAGAATTTAAATTTACCGGCCTTGGAACACTTACTGACACGTAAGCTAGTGCCTGTGGTGTTACAAGCCAAAGATATCAGTATTTTACCTCAACCATGGCAGCCTGTACCTATGCCTGCCAAGAAGCATTTTGGCTACGCTTTGCAATGGTTCACTATGGCTGTGGTGTTTGCATTAATGCTGTTATGGTTAAGTTATAAAAGATTGAAAAAACAACAATAACTCAATGAGAACAGAGGAGATAGAATGAACTCCCACGCCCCAATCACAACTGCGACAACGGTAACAAAAACGGTCACTAAAAAACGTCCTAAAGCGTTATTTGTGCTTATCTTGGTATTTGTACTGCCAGTGGCCTTGGCAAAATTAGTCTTAAGCCTAAATTTGTACCAAGGCGGCGCCACCAACCAGGGTGAGCTGTTAACTGGTGATATCAGCTACCAATCCCTGACTCAAGCCAACCCTAAGCCGCACTCTTGGCAAATTCTCTATTTACTCCCCAGTCACTGTGGCAGTCAATGCCAAGACAGACTCTATATTCTGCAGCAGAGTCATATTGCCCTGGGGCAAGTGAAGAATCGTGTCGCGCCCATCATCATAGTGCAATCAAACAGTGATGTGGCAGCCTTAGATAAGCTTGAGCTTAACTACAGCACTATGACTGCCAATACTCAGTTAGCAAGCCTGCTGGTTGATCAACAAATGATCATAGTCGACCCCTTAGGTAATCTCGTGATGCGCTATGACGGCATCAGTGGTCGCGACGCCAATATCACTCAGGGCAAGGCCATGCTTTCAGATCTGCGTAAAATGCTAAAGCTGTCGAGGGTTGGCTAATGACGTTGCAATCATTACTTAAAATCACCTTAGTCTTTACTTTAATGGTCATTTTAATGGGCGCATACACTCGGCTTTCTGACGCTGGCCTTGGCTGCCCAGATTGGCCAGGGTGTTATGGTCACTTAACTGTGCCCGATGAAGCCCATGAACTGAGCAAGGTGGAAATAAACTTCCCCGAGCACACAGTGGAGCCGGAAAAAGCCTGGCTTGAGATGATCCACAGATACATAGCCGGCACTTTAGGCTTATTAGTGCTAGGCATTTTAATCTTGTGCTTACGCAGCCAAGATACCCCTAAGCGGCTACCTATTTTTATTGCGCTATTAATCCTGTTTCAAGCGGCGCTTGGAATGTGGACTGTCACCATGAAGCTCATGCCCATAGTGGTGATGTCGCACTTAATTGGCGGCTTTACCCTGTTTGCCTTATTGCTACTGCTGTATCTACGCACAGGGGCCTTTAGGATCCCGGGCGGTGACAGCAAGGCAAGAGCCCTATTGCCGTTGGCCCTAGTCGCACTAGGGGTACTGGTAATACAAATTATGCTCGGCGGCTGGACGTCATCTAACTATGCCGCCCTCGCCTGCACCCAACTGCCCCTATGTGAAGGCAACTGGTTTGATAATCTGCGCTTTGCCGATGCCTTCTCACCGTTTCAGGGGCAACATCCAAGTTTTGAATATGGGGTGCTCGACTATGCGACGCGAATGACCATACATGTCAGCCATCGAATATGGGGGCTAGTGACAGCGCTGACCTTACTCTGGTTAGCGTTCAAGTTATTCAGCGCTCAGTCACAGGTGATGCGCAGCAGCGCCTACTTGCTGGTTGTTTTAGTGTTAGTTCAAATCGGGCTTGGCATATCGAATGTGGTGATGCATTTACCCTTAGGCATTGCCGTGTCTCACAATGGCGGTGCCGCACTGCTGTTACTGAACTTAGTTTTTATTAATTACGCCCTATGGCGTAAAGCATAGCGAGGACGCAACCATGGCTAAACCTCTTATCATTCCAGCGCAAAGCATGAGTTTCTCGCTATCTTGGCGTGATTACTTCGAAATGACCAAGCCCAAGGTGGTCGCCTTGATGCTACTGACAGTGTTAGTGGGCATGTGTTTGGCCCTGCCGGGCGCCGTGCCTTTGCAACCTTTAGTCTTTGGCATGCTGGGCATTGCCATGATGGCAGGTTCGGCCGCGGCCTTTAACCATCTTATCGACAGACGCATCGATGGCTTGATGGCACGCACCTATAATCGCCCGCTGCCCAAGGGAAAGTTATCGGTCAACAAGGCCTTTAGTTTTGCCTTCTCACTCGGGGGACTGGGCTTTGTGCTGCTGTATTGGTGGGTGAATCCGCTAACAGCTTGGCTCACCTTCGCCAGTTTAATCGGCTATGCCGTGGTCTATACCGCCTATTTAAAACGCGCAACCCCGCAAAATATCGTCATCGGCGGTCTTGCGGGTGCCATGCCGCCACTACTTGGCTGGACTGCGGTCACCAATGAATTACACGGTAATGCGCTGTTGTTAGTGATCATTATTTTCACTTGGACGCCGCCCCATTTCTGGGCGCTGGCCATCCACAGAAAAGCCGAATACGCCAAAGTGGACATTCCCATGCTACCTGTGACTCATGGGGTGGAATTCACTAAGACCTGCATCTTGCTGTATACCTTCTTATTAGCACTCGCCTGTTTATTGCCTGTGCTTGTGGGCATGTCAGGACCGGTATATTTAGTGGGCTCGAGCATCTTAAGTTGCGGCTTTATCTATAAGGCGTGGCAGCTTAAATACCATGATGAGCCAGGACTTGCGATGCGGGTGTTTACCTTCTCCATCTATCATTTAATGCTGTTGTTTGTGGTCTTATTGGTCGATCATTACTTATGGAGCTAATCAATTGAAAAAGCTGATTATTTCATTTATTTTACTCTTTGGCATTGGCGGCGCCGCCTTAGTGGCGCTATCACCATCCAAGGCGGTGAACACAAGCCCATTGACCTTAAGCAGCGGCTATCTTTTCGAGCAGCCTAGGGGCTTAGCGCCCTTTAGCCTCGAAGATCAGTCAGGGGCTGAATTTACTCAGGCAGAGTTCGAGGGTAAATGGAGCCTAGTGTTCGTGGGCTACACCTCCTGCCCTGACGTCTGCCCCACCACCTTGTCCAAACTTGCCGCCCTTTACCCTAAGCTTCAAGCCGTCAGCAAGGTGCCAGTTCAAGTGGTATTTGTTTCGGCCGATCCCGCCCGAGATACCCAGCAGAAACGCTTAGATTACATTAATTTTTTCAACTCTGAATTTAAAGCCGTAACAGCCCCACACGCTAAACTGTTTCCCTTTAGTCGGGATTTAGGATTTGCCTATGCTATGGTCGGCGATGGCGATGATTACCAAGTGGATCACAGTGCATCCTATGTACTAGTGTCACCTAAAGGGGAGAAGTTTGCGGTATTCAAACCTAAACCTGTGCTGGGGCAGATGGGCCAAATCAATAACAAGGAACTACTGGCCGATTTGGAGCAAATTTTTAACCGCTATTCAGCTAGCTAAAAGTAAATCTGATAATTCATCTTTGCCCATCCAGTCTAATGGGGACGCTGATTCGACAAAATCCTTATGTTCATCCATATCGATAGACTCGAATTTATTCTTGATATATAAAAATTTAACCCACAGAAGCGCAGGTACTCCCAACTTTTGAGCATCTGTGTCATTTTTATGTTTGCTGTACTCTTCAATTAAAGCCTTACCGATTTTCTCTAAAGGTGTCTGTTCTTGATCCGGACTTCTGCGGCCTTCGCCTAGAAAAAATATTCCCGAGTGTGATTTTCCAGATGAACCAAAGTGATAAGAGAAAGTTTCTTGCCAATATTCAAGTACGCTGAATCGATAAATGTTAGATGTATACGGGTTATTCGTAGCCCTAGATATAATCCCAGCTAACATTAAAATTGAATTGAGACATAAAAATACATAATGCGCCCCCTTATTAAAAAGGCAATAAGATCATAGCCGGCCCATCTCATCAAACAAAGTTTTAAGTGGTTAAAACACGTTCGTTTTTTCACCATAAATCTTAATTTTATCAAGGTTTATTTAATCCTACTCTGGGCATTTGCTTTATAATACATTTCTGTTTTTTAGTCATTTAACTATTGGGAATTGCTATGGAGTGTCGCTTGGGCTGTGGTGCCTGTTGTATTGCGCCATCTATTACTAGTCCAATACCTGGTATGCCACAGGGTAAACCTGCCGGTGAGCGTTGCATCCAGTTAAACACTGATAACTTGTGCATGATTTTTGGTCAGCCTGAACGCCCTGCTGTTTGTGGTGGTTTTGCTGCAAGTATTGATGTTTGCGGTTCCACAAATGAGCAAGCTATTTGGTTGATCACAGACCTTGAATCTTCTACCTGCTAGACTAGTGTTTATTTACGATTTGGAATTACTATGCAGTTAACACGTTATACCGATTATGGTATTAGGATCTTGATGTACCTAGCTATTCAACCTGAACGGGTTGAGTTGTTTCGAATTGCAGAGATAACTCAAGTGTTCGAATTATCGGCCAATCATGTGGCTAAAATAGTTCACCATTTGGGTAAGTTAGGCTATTTGAAGACGATCAGAGGTAAGAATGGTGGTTTTAGGTTAGCTAGGTTTGCTACAGAAATTAATTTAGGCAGCATAGTTCGTGAATTGGAGCATTCTCTTGTTCAGGTCAATTGTGGTGAACCTTATTGCCGCTTTACCCCTGTTTGTAACTTAAAGTCTATATTAGCTAAAGCGCTTGAAGCTTACCTAGCTGTATTGGATAGCTATTATCTGTCTGATATTATTAATAATAAAGATAAATTATTGGGAAGCTTGGCAGACCCTACTATTTCAGTATTAAATTTGAGTTAGCACTGGTTTGACTAGCCATCATTTCATTATTGCCAGTTGGTGGTAACAAGTGTGAAGTGTGTACTAGCTCAATTCCTGCCTGTTCAAGCCTGTGTAAATTGGCCTTAAGAAAGTGCACTGTTTCTGGGTATGGATGAGCTATCGCAATGACTTGCTTATCTTTTTTAGCCATAGCCATGATCAGATTAAATTGGCGTTGAAGCGCCACTTCACTGACATCATTATCAAGAAATACCTGACGTTTTAGTGTTGGCACCCCTAATGATTGTGCGCTATCTGCAGCTTTAGTAAACCGAGTCGTCATGCTATCGACAAAATATAAATTGTTTTGCTTAAGGCTTTGCATTACCCAGCGCATGGGATCTCGCATTTGAGTCAGCAGGCTACCCATATGATTATTTGCGCCTTTAGCAAATGGTATGCTACTGACAGCGTAGTAAAGTTGTTGTTTTATTTGCTGCTCAGTCATGTCATTAGTGAGCCCGCCAGGGCCCAACTCTTTACCATTGAGTGCTTGCATAGGTAAATGCAGCATGATTTCATGACCATTATTGTGGCCATCTTGAGCCAGTTTTTGTCCTAATGGAGTGTGTGGCAGAACGGAGAGTGTGATGGTATTTGGCAGCGATAGCACCGCCTCATCGGTTTGACGATAGCCAATATCGTCAATGATGATCGCTAGTTTTGCCGCAAAAACGGGCTGAATAAAGAGTAACCCTAAAAATATATAAAGATATTGCACTGAGTCTGCTTTTAGTTATTTGTTGTTATCCACGCAATAGCAGTATCAAGTTCATTATCCGATTGTTGAGATTGCTTCGCGATTTTATCGATTATAGGCATATTATTGGCCGCAGTTACAGCAGCAATTTCAATTTTTATATCTGGCTCTATTCCCTTGCTGTGAATATCGTTGCCTTTTGGGGTGCTGTATTTGGCTATGGTGAGCTTCATGGCATTACCTTGATTCAGCATAGGAATAAGACTTTGTATTGTGCCTTTGCCAAAACTTTTCTCACCCATTAAAGTGGCACGGTTATTCTCTTGTAACGCTGCTGCCAATACTTCAGAGGCAGATGCTGAGCCTTTATTGATCAATACCACCATAGGTACATTAGAAAAAATGGCTTCTGAAGAGGCGTAATAGGCTTCATTGGCATCAAAGAAGCGCCCCTTAGTCGAGACAATCAAACCTTTATCTAAAAATAAATCAGCAATGCCAATGGCTTGATCTAATAGACCTCCGGGGTTATTTCTCAGATCTAGAATAACCCCTGTGAGTTTATGATTTTGCCATGCGATAGCTTGCTGTCTAATCGCTGTGGTGGTGTCTTCTTGAAAGCTTGCAAGGTGTATATAACCTATCTCGTTATCGATTAGGCGAGCATTAATGGCTTCTATTTGCACTAAGCTTGGCTGTAGGCTGACATCTATCAGTGCTGCATGGTCAATTCGTTGTAAAGTGAGGCCGATAGCTTCTTTTGCTTGGCTGTGTCGTTTGATGTCTTTAAGCACTTGATTGAGGTTGTTTGCATCTATGTCATAGCCGTTGAGTTTGACTATAATATCACCAGCTTGTATACCAACTTTAGCGGCTGGAGAGCCTGAGAATGGGCTGATGATAACGATTTTATTGTCATCGGTTGCCACCTCAAAGCCAAAACCGAAATAACTGCCTTTGTTTACATCGCTTAAACTTTGGTAATCGCTATGGTTAAGAAAGTCTGAGTAAGGGTCTAGATGGGTGAAAATCCCCGCGATAGCGGCTTCGATTAATTCTTGTCTAGGAAGAGGCTTAACGTAATAGGTTTCAATGGTTTCAATGACATCCATTAACAAGGGGTAGTCATAGTCCTTGATATGATTATGGGCATGCTCGGAACTGGATAAGCTTATCGAAAGGGCAAATATTGCCCCTAAGATAAAACATAAAAGATAACGAAAATATTGCCCCATAACGCCTCCAAATACCTAAAAAGGTAATGATTAGCGATTATCAGCGACAGTAATTTGCTGGATTGACCGCTTGACCTTTGTTTCTTATTTCAAAGTATAGGCCAGGTTCAGTGCGCCCACCTGAGCGACCCACCAAGGCAATCGTTTCACCGCGGTTAATTTTGTCTCCAGGTTTTTTAAGCAATGCTTGCGCATGGCCATAAAGGCTCATAAATCCTTTGCCGTGATCGACCACCATCACCATGCCAAAGCCTCTGAGCCAATCGGCATAAATGACTCTACCAGCAGCAACGGCATTAACAGCTTGGCCTTCTGCAGCTGATAAAATAACGCCTTTCCAGTTAATTTGCCCAGAGCGGCTGCTACCAAACTTAGTGTTTAGACGACCTTTAGTGGGCCAGGGTAGCTTAGTTTTGCTGACGTTAAGGCCATCCATGGCAGGGGTTGCTTTACTGGCTTTGCTTGCGATTAGAGCTTGCTGCACCACGCGCTTAATACTGGCTTCTTCGATTTGCAATTGCTCTAACTCTGCACCTTTAGTATTTAAAGTACGTTGCAGCTGAGTTAAGGTGTGTTGACGCTGATTTTGTTCTTTGGTCAGGTTTTTTGCTTGCTTCTGTTGGGTAATCACTAGTGCATTGAGCTTTTGCTGGGTATTGATTTGCGAGGTTTTCACTTGGTTTAATTGAGTTAGGGTGATCTTTAACTCTGTTATGGCGTTCATTCTAGCTTTGTTTAAATACTGATAATACGCCAGCATACGCTCAATCGTGGCAGGGTTTTGTTGATTGAGCATCATCTTAGTGTAATCGTGATTACCTGCAAGATAAGCACTTGATAGCTGCCGTGATAAGGTGGCTTGTTGCCCTATTTTGTCACGTTCTAACCTGGTTTGTTCTTGAGTAAGCTCGGTAAGCTTTTTATTTATGGCATTAAGAGATTGCTTAGATTGATTAACTTTTTGCGCAGAATGGGCAATAGCTTTCTCGTCCTGCTTCAATAAGGCTTGCAGTTTTTCCCGCTGGCGACTGGTGTCTTGCAGGGTGTTCTTCTGTTTATTAATTTGGGCTTGTATCGCCTTAAGCTCAGCTTGACGTTTATCTATGTCGGCGCTGAGTGCAGGCAAAGGAAGCAATATAAAGCCAGCAAGAATGCTGGCTTTTAATAGTCGAATGTTCACGAGTTAGGGATTACTCTTTCAGGTCAATAATACAACGCCCGGTCATTTCCGCAGGCACTGGCTGGCCCATCAAAGATAACATAGTTGGCGCGATATCACTCAAACGACCGCCATCTTTTATGCTGGCTTTGCGGCCAACATAAATAAAAGGCACCAATTCACTGGTGTGAGCTGTATGTGCTTGGCCTGTAGACTCATCTGTCATCTGCTCTGCATTGCCGTGATCGGCTGTAATTAAACACTCGCCATCCACTTTCGCTAAGGCTTCAACAACGCGGCCTATACAGGCATCTACAGCTTCACAGGCTTTCACCGCGGCATCAAAGTTACCAGTATGCCCAACCATATCACCATTAGGATAGTTACAAATGATTACATCATACTTAGCAGATTCAATCGCTGCGACTAACTTGTCAGTAAGCTCAGTTGAATTCATTTCAGGTTGTAAATCATAAGTCGCCACTTTAGGTGATGGGATCAAGATACGATCTTCACCGTTAAATGGATCTTCTTTACCGCCATTAAAGAAAAACGTTACGTGGGCATATTTTTCAGTTTCTGAAATCCGCAACTGGGTTTTATTTAGATTCTGCAGCGTCTCACCGAAAGTATTCACTAAATCAGACGATGGAAATGCCTTTGGCGCACTGATATCAGCGGCATATTCGGTCAAGGTAACAAAGTTAGCCTTAGGCGTTACGGCACGTTTAAACCCATCGAAATCGGCATCGATAAAGCTGCGAGTAATTTGGCGTGCACGGTCGGCGCGAAAATTCATGAATATCATGGTGTCGCCATCATTTAAACTGGCTGACTGGCCTTGGGCATCAGTAATGCTAGAGGCGGCAACGAATTCATCGTTTTCATCACGGCTATAGGCAGCTTCTAATGCATCAACGGCATTAGAATAACTAAACTTTCCTTGACCTTGAGTGATTAAATCATAGGCTTGAGAGACACGATCCCAGCGATTGTCTCTGTCCATGGCGTAGTAACGGCCAATAATTGAAGCCACGCGGCCTTGGCCTAATGTAGTAAACAGATCATCAAAATGAGTTAGGCTGGCTTTAGCGCTACGTGGCGGAGTATCGCGACCGTCTAAGAAAGCGTGTAAATAAACTTTTTTAGCGCCACGCTTAACGGCCATCCGGCACATGGCTTCGATATGCTCCTCATGACTATGTACACCACCAGGTGACAACAGCCCCATAATATGAACAGCACCATTAGTATTTATCGCATCATCAACGGCTTTGCAAAGTACTGAATTTTCATCAAATTCACCATCTTCAATGGCTTTGCTTACTCGGGTTAACTCCTGATATACCACCCGGCCAGAACCGATATTAATATGACCAACCTCAGAGTTGCCCATTTGGCCATCGGGTAAACCAACATCTAGACCTGAACCTGAAATCAAGCTGTTAGGGTATTGGGCGTTTAACTTATCTAAAACGGGGGTGCGAGCGTGGAAAACCGCATTATTATGCGGGTTCTCACGGTAGCCCCAACCATCAAGGATAAGGAGTGCCAGCGGACGTTTAGCTGTCGTCATGGGAGTACCTTCTAAGTTTTAAGAGAAATATAAAGCAACAATTGTATGAATATTACTACTTATCACTGGGCTGAAAAAGGCATTTACAATCAAGCTTTGAACTACCCCATAAATTCATCATTAAAAAGCAACCCAAATCAGCTGGGTAAGGGTTTATACCATCGCCACTTAAATGATAAATCTCTTGATAGTGTGATCTAAAAATAAATCCATCGCCCGCTACATTGATATAGTGCTGCAATCTAGTGTGGCAATGGGTATACTCTTGGCCTATTAATTTTAGCCAAATTGACCATAGGCAGTACAAATGCAAGCATATATTGAGTTTTTTCAAGCGAATCCAATTCTAAGTTTGGCTTGGGTAGGTTTATTTAGTGCTCTGGTTATCAGCGTGATTAAAGCTGGTACCTCTAAAGTGAAAAATATTAGTCATCAAGAATTGACTCAGCTCGTCAACAAGCAGAATGCAAAAGTTGTCGATGTGCGTGCTAAAGAGGATTTTCGTAAGGGCCACATTATCGATGGGTTAAACATCTCACTGGCTGAAATCAAAAATAATCAGCTCAGCGCCCTTGAAAAATATAAAGCCAACCCCATTATATTAGTATGTAAGACTGGTATGACATCATCGCAAGCGGCACAATTACTTGTTAAACAAGGTTTCGAAAACATCCATAACCTTAAGGGTGGCATGGATGAATGGCAAGCAGCTAATTTGCCATTAGTAAAAAGTAAAAAGTAAAACTCAGTATTGGTTGTTGTGGGCTATTGGGGCTTTACGACAATTGATTATTTAAAGCTTGGGCAAGGTCAATTATCACCACCCAAGCATAGAATAAGCCTCGTAGAAGGCTAATTAACATTGAAAGGTAGGAAATTATGGCTGAAGCAAACAACGAACAACAAGCACCACAATTCAACATTCAGCGTATTTATACAAAGGATTTGTCTTTCGAAACACCAAACAGCCCAGCTGTATTTCAAAAAGAGTGGAACCCAGAAGTTAAACTGGATTTAGACACTCGTAGCAACAAATTATCAGATGACGTTTATGAAGTGGTGTTATCACTGACGGTTACTGCTACAAACGGTGATGAAACGGCATTTTTATGTGAAGTTCAGCAAGCGGGTATTTTCTCTATCCAAGGTTTGACAGAGCAGCAACTGGCTCACTCTTTAGGTGCATATTGTCCTAACGTGCTATTCCCGTACGCTCGTGAACTTGTTGGTAGCCTAGTTGGTCGTGGTACTTTCCCACAGTTAAACCTAGCGCCAGTAAACTTTGATGCATTATTTGCACAATATGTTCAGCAACGCCAAGCAGCAGCGGCAGAAGCGCCAGCAGTTGAAGAAGCAAACGCATAAATTTATGAATAATACTGCCGAGATTACGGTATTGGGGGCGGGGTCTTATGGCACCGCCCTTGCCATTTCTTTAGCCAGCAACGGTCACAAAACCTTGCTTTGGGGTCATGATCCTAAAGGTATGCAAGTGTTAGCTGACAGTCGTAGCAATGAGCGCTTTTTGCCTGGGATCCGCTTCCCCGATTGTTTAGCAATCGAGACTGATTTGGCTAAAGCCTTGGCTGCCAGCAAAAATATCCTAGTGGTTGTGCCAAGTCATGTGTTCGGTGATGTACTTAAACAAGCCAAACCTTTACTGCGTAAAGACAGTCGTATTGTGTGGGCGACCAAAGGGCTTGAGCCCGAAACGGGACGCTTATTGCAAGATGTGGCTCGCGAACAATTGGGTGACAGCTATCCGTTAGCGGTATTGTCTGGGCCTACGTTTGCTAAAGAGTTAGCTGCAGGGATGCCAACGGCAATCGCCGTGGCGGGCACATGCCCAAGCTTTACCAATGAATTGGTTGAGCTGCTTCATAGTCCTAAACGCCTGCGGGTTTATGCCAATGATGATTTTACTGGCTTACAACTTGGCGGTGCGGTCAAAAATGTTATCGCCATCGGCGCAGGTATGTCTGATGGCATAGGTTTTGGCGCTAACGCCCGTACAGCGTTAATCACCCGAGGCTTAGTTGAACTTACTCGTTTAGGTGTTGCTCTTGGCGCATCGGCAGAAAGCTTTATCGGCATGGCAGGTCTGGGGGATTTAGTGCTAACGTGTACTGATAACCAGTCACGTAACCGTCGTTTTGGCATGGCCATAGGTAAAGGTTGTGATGTTATCACGGCTCAAAACGAAATTGGTCAAGTGGTTGAAGGTTATCGCAACACCAAAGAAGTCTATACCTTGGCTAAGCGCCTAGGAGTAGAAATGCCCATCACAGAGCAAATTTACCAAGTCTTGTACCAAGGTAAAGCCCCTGTGGAGGCCGCGAAACAACTTCTTAGTCGCGATAAAAAGTCTGAAACAGTAAGGCAAAGTCCATAGAAATAGTCGTCATGGATTATTTCCATCAGAAATTATGGTCGTAAACAAGAGGATGCTAATGGCATCCTTTTTTGTGTTTAAAGAAAAAGACTTATTTTTTAATAACTATTTTCCTTGTCTATACAAGATAAGCCACCAAATGTGTAAGTGAAAGGCAGGCGTCCAAAGCTTGTAGAAAAACTGAATTGAAGAGCAGCATAGATTGGAGCCTCTAAAGCTTGAGCGGTAAACCAGTATCACAGCTAGCCAATCATCAGCTGAATGCTACAATAGCGACACTTTTTGCTTAGCATTAATTAAGTGCTAACGATTTACACAAACTCAGTTGCAGTTGGAGAGAGACAGTGAAACATCATGACGTAATTATTATCGGTGCAGGCGCCGCAGGGTTAATGTGTGCTCTGACTGCTGGTTACCGAGGCCGTGATGTGCTGCTACTGGATAATGCCAAGCAACTTGGGCGTAAAATCTTGATCAGCGGTGGCGGCCGCTGTAATTTCACTAATCAAAAGGTTGAGCCCGCTAATTTTATCTGCGGTAACAGTCATTTTGTAAAATCAGCACTAGCACGCTACCCATCACAGCAGTTTATCGAAATGGTTGATCGCCACGGTATTGAATACCACGAGCGGGATCATGGCCAGCTGTTTTGCAATGACTCAGCCAAAGAAATAGTCGCCATGCTCACCACAGAATGTGATTGGGCGGGGGTGAATATCAAGCTGCGCACTGAAATACTGACTATCGCTAAGACTGAAACTGGCCAATTTATGCTAACCACATCGGCAGGTGATTTGAGCTGTGACTCGTTAGTCATCGCCACCGGTGGGCTTTCAATGCCCAAACTTGGCGCCACGCCTTTTGGTTATCATATCGCTGAGCAGTTTGGCTTAAAGGTACTGCCAACACATGCAGGCCTAGTGCCTTTCACTTGGCACTTGGAAGATAAAACCCGCTTCGAGCCACTTTCAGGCATAGCAGTGCCCAGTAGAATCACTGCAAAAGATGGCACTCAATTTAGTGAAGCGCTGCTATTCACCCATCGTGGCTTATCTGGCCCGGCTATCTTGCAAATTTCTAATTACTGGAAAGCCGGCGAAACCATAGAAATCGACTTACTGCCCAATATGGATGCGGCAAACGCGCTGGAGTTACAACAAGTTGCCCACCCCAAGCAAAGCCTTAAAAACACTTTAAGTCTTTGGTTGCCTAAGCGGCTGGTGGAAGTGTTATTTGATGAAGCCTTGTTAAACAAGGCATTAAATCAACTGCTCCACGCCGAGCGCGCCGCCGTTGTGGCCAATTTACACCAGTGGACAGTATTAATGAATGGCACCGAAGGCTATCGCACCGCCGAAGTCACCCTTGGGGGCGTGGATACTAACGAGCTATCGTCGAAAACCATGGAGGCCAGCAAGGTACCCGGGTTATTCTTTGTCGGCGAAGTCATGGACGTCAGTGGCTGGCTTGGAGGGTTCAACTTCCAATGGGCCTGGGCCTCAGGGGTCGCCGCCGGCCAAACGGTGTAGTTTGTTTTGGCACAATAAAGTTTGTACACAAGCAATAAAGTTTGTACATAAGTTCATTTTGGAATAATAAAGTCTGTACACTAAGCTATAATTCACTTTATCAAATGCTATGGAGTGAATTAACTTGGGACGGTTTAGGAAGCTAGAGAATCTTAAAGATTATCAGCGAGCATTGAAGAATAATTATGGCTTAGGTGAAGGTGATGCGTACATGCCTTGGTTGCGTGTACAAGATGTTAATTCTGCCGGAAATAGCGGTAAAATCGATGGAATCAAATCTAACCGAGTTCACCACACATTATCAGAGCAAGAATCATGCTTTTTCTACCTAGCAGAGTTTTGTGATCCTGTTATTGATATTCGTGAGCAATTTCCCCTTCTCCCACTCGACCTTTCGGTCAGACTAGCAAAAACACTAGATGTCGATCATCCGATAATCCCAATGACAAAAGAAAAATGTTTCAATGTGATGACGACTGATTTTCTTTTAACTCTGACTGACGGCACTAAAACTTGGTATGAGGCGATAAGTGTTAAGCCTGCTGATGATCTAAAAGATAAACGTACAGCTGAAAAGCTCGATATTGAGAGGGTTTGGTGGCAGCTACAAGGTATTGCATTTCATATATTTTCAATGACAGAGCAGACTCAAATCCAATCTCGAAATATTCAATGGTTCACTTCACCGTATCGACAAGGGAGTAATTTTCAAAATGACACAATTGAAAAAGCTAAGTCTATTGTTAAATTAGGAACTAATTTAATTGAAGATTTATGTAATGACTTTATTCGTGAACTGAATGTTGAACATGATGACGCCTTAGTTTTATTGAAGGTTTTGCTAGCGACAAAGCAAGTTTGTGTAGACCTTAATAAGCCTATAGCTGAAAGTGGAATTTTGCAGGTTGTAAAGGTGGCGAGGCAAGTTGGAGAGCAGCAAAATGCAAGTTGAATTAAATAGTGTTTGGGTTTTTGAGGACGTTGGTGAGATTCAAGATGGAACTTACCGAGTTTTAAGTCATTACCCTGATGATTCAATAATTGTGATTTTCAGGCTTACGGATGATTCTAATCTCCAAAGACCCATAGCTGTCTCTGTCGCTATATTTATTGAAGCAATAGAAAATGGCCAAGCATCCCCGTCTGATTATTTAGCTCCCTTCTACCAGCTTGTTGCTGAGGAAACGCTCTCTGAAGCACATAAAAATAAGAGAAATTTTCGTTTCCATCAAATTAAAGAGTTAATCAGTGATCCAAATTTTCTTCTGGAGGTTTCACTTAATCCAAGGTGTAAAATCGTTGCAAGGCACGCTAAGAAGCAAAACACATACGTTCAAGGTTTATATCGGTCCCTCAATCTGTTTTGGAAGTATGGACAAGAGCTTAACGCATTGCTCCCAGCATACAAAAATTCTGGAGGCGCGGGGCAGCCACGGATTGCTGGAGACGTAAAAAGAGGGTCTCCTATTCAGGTATCCACTCCAGGGCTTATTGTTCCAAAAGGGGTAAATACTAGTGAAGAGGATAAAGTTAAGTTCCTTAAAGCGATGAAGTGTTATGGCTTGAGGGGAAAGGCTGCCACTCATAGTCGGGTATACGATCAGATGTTAAAAGAGTTTTATGCAGATGAATTAATTTCTGCAGATATTGAGCAACGTGAGGTATGTGTTCCGAGCTATAGGGCCTTTATTTATTGGGTTAACAGATTGATCCCTAGGCAAGAGATAATTAGAAAACAGACATCTTTAGGTTATTTTGACCGCAACCTCAGAGGTTTATCAGGGTCATCAACGGATCATACTGAAGTACCTGGTAGTTGTTTTGAGTTGGATGCTACCGTTCTAGATGTACATGTAGTATCTGAAATTAGGCGTAACCATGTTTTAGGCCGACCAACACTTTATCTTATTATAGATAAAGAAAGTCGGATGATTGTTGGTATGCATGTATCAATGGAGTTTGCTTCTTGGCGCGCGGGGCGTCAGGCTTTGGTTAATTGTGCCTCTTCTAAAAAAGAGTACTGTGCTCAATTTGGTATCGAGATCGAAGATAAAGATTGGCCATGTAATCATATTCCCCAACGTCTTTTATGTGACAGAGGGGAGTTCATCTGTAAAAATGCTGAAGATTTAGCAGTCCCTTTGATAGGTCACCTTAGCATTGCCCCTCCTTATAGAGCCGACCGAAAAGGTACGATAGAGCAGCGTTTCAATATGTTGAATAAGCGATTAAATCACGAACTTCAGGGAACCACTCTTGGGCGACCAAATACTCGTGGGGATCGTGATCCAAGAGCTGATGCAATATTTACTCTAAAAGAAGTCACGACATTACTTGTTGATGAGGTTTTGTCACTTAATCGGCAATACTTAGACAGCTTAGCTGGGCAGAGCCGCTTGTTTATCGAGTCCGGAAATAAACCTTGCCCTCTAAATTATTGGAATTTTCACCTAGATAAACATTTACATGCCCTAAATAAGGTAAATGAGGCTGAAGTTAGAAGTCGATTATTACCTGTAGAAACGGTTTCTATGACATCTAAAGGAATAAGACTCAACGACGATATGTACTATGAATGTGATCGGCCAGAGTTCGAAGATTGGAAAACGATTGCTCGCTCTGGATCTCGTTGGTCAATGGAGGCACGAATCGATCAAGATAATTCCTCATTCATTTATGTGAGGCTGCAAAAAATGGAAGGATTCACTCGATGTTCATTAATGTTGCAGTCTTCTAGTCTTGAAGGTCTACATCGAGCTGATGTTTTGTTTTTTGAAGATTGGAAAAAACTCGATAAAAAACGAGCTAAACCTGATGCAAAATCTGTAGAACAGCATCAGCGTCGAAAAGCTATTGTGAAGCATGCTCGAGGTGAGGCCAAGAATGCGCCTTCTTTATCCTCTAAAGTGGAGCGTACACGAGGCATGAAAGAGCGAAGAAGAGAGGCGATTGAGGATGCTCGATTGTCCAGCAGTTCAGTAAAGGTAGAACGCAAAAAAGAAGAGACTAATTATGTTGAGCAATGGTCAGAAGAGCGGAATCAAAAAGTGGTGTCATTGCTGAAGCGTAAAAAGGATCATGACTAATGTATGTTGAGAATGCCTATTATCAGAAAGCTATTTTACCTGAACACGTCGGGAATGCACTTATTGAATCACTCCCTAAGAAATTAACGGATGAAGAGTTAGTGGATAAATTGGCAAATTATCCAAAGTGCTTAACCGAGGATACTCAAAACGATCCTGAAATTCGCGTGGAGTACTTAACTCGTATAAAAAGACTTCGCCAGCCTCAGCTAGTTTACTTTGATGTCTTTAGGGCTGTTGAAATCGCGATAAAAGATGGATATTCATCTAAAGAACCTCTGTCGCCAACCACAATGAATTACCTTCATTATTCACTGGATGAAAGGCCTAGCATAGAGCCTAATACTGGATTCTTTAAACCTAAAGGGTGTGGGATAACAATCATTGGCGAAAGCGGCGTTGGTAAAACATCGATGCTAGAGCAGGTATTAAGTATCTACCCTGATGTAATTAAACATCAATCTTATAAAGGTATGTCATTACCATTAACACAAGTTGTGTGGCTTAAGGTCGATTGTCCTGATGATTCAAGTGTTAAAGGGCTTTGCCATCGGATTTTAGATGAAATTGATAGAAAGCTCGAAATTAAGAATACTAAACCACAGAATACTATTGCACTGTTAATAAAACAGATTGAAGCAAAAATGAAGTCTAATTTTTTAGGGATCTTAGTTATAGATGAGATGCAAAACCTAAATACAGCTAAAGCCGGTGGCGCTGAGCGATTATTAGGTTTCTTACATAATTTGATGAATAACCTTGGCATACCAATTTTATTTTGTGCAAATCCACCATTTGATAAGTTATTAAGCAAAACACTTAAAGCTGCACGACGAGCCGAAAGTGGAGGCTATTTTGACATTGGTTTACTTAAAAATTCAGAAGATGAGTGGGGACTTTTTGTTGATGAATTATGGAAGTTACAGTGGACTAACGTTCAAACTCCATTGACTCAGGACTTGAGTGACAGACTTTTTAATTTATCAGTCGGTAATATGGACCTTGCTGTGCGAATATTTTACGCTTCACAACGAGCAGTAATAGGCTCATTAGATGAACGGATTACTACCGATGTATTGAATAAAGGAGCAAGTATTGCTATTAGAGCATCGAAGCCTGCAACTGATGAATTAAGGCTTTCTCTATTAAAGCGTAAAAAAGAATCTACAAAAAAGATGTCAAACAATGAGGCTTCAGAAGAAGCTAAAGCTATTACTGAATCCAAAGGTAAATTCGTTACGATACCTGGTGACCTAAGTCGCCCTAACCATCCTGAATTTGCTGAGCGTATCACTGAGTTACAGTATGAGGATGATTTACATGCCTTGATTGAAGATCCTGCATTAATACAGAGAGCATCAGAAGAGGAAAATCCTTTGGATATGCTTAAATCGGCAGGACTTTTCTGTGAAGACCCGCTCAAGACTTTCGGTTAGCGTTTGAGCCATGCTTTTGCCTCCACAGCTACCAGATGAATTGTTGCTAGGACGGTTAATTCGTTATCTGGCTATATCTGGTGATGAGGTAGGAGCATTTTGCGAGAAAGCATTTGGCTCTAATCGAATTTCACTACACCCCTTACTTACAGCTGGAATTGAGCATTTATCTCATGCTGTAGGAGAGTCTCCTGAAGAATTGTTACACCAGCAAACCTTAGCACCACTTTTTCTTTTTTATTTACCAGAACATGCAAGTAAACTTAAAAAGTATTTGCTTGCTAATGAGGGCGCAAAAGCTCTTCGAGAAAGCCAGTTACCTTCATATGGTCATGGAGGTTCTGTGTGTCTCAAGTGGTGCCAACTCTGCGCTAAGCAAGACATTCAAAGCTATGGGGTGACTTATTGGCATAGGGCACACCAGATCCCAGGTGTTATAGCCTGTTATAAGCATTCAATCTTACTGAAGAGTATAGAGCTAGAAGAACGAAAACATCGCTTAGATACGGGGCTACTTCCATCTTGTCATGGGGGGACTCAAGCTGCGTTGGATATTGAGTCTTGTGTTGCTAAGTTCAGTCAACAGCTCACTTTAGTGCTCATGAAAGCCCTCCCCGTTATAGAGTTATCTTCAGTTTACCGATGGCGGCTAGCTGATTTGGGTTTTATCACATCCGGTGGGCGTGTTCGTCGCCAGCTTTTGATGCGACAATTTATAACTTGGGCAGGCAGTTATCATTCTGGATCAGATACTCCACTTCCCAATGATATTAAAGATTATCGATATTTATCTGAGTTATTGAATCCAAAGACGAGCCACCACCCATTCAGACACCTGCTCTTTGCCAGCTGGCTGTTTAGTCACCCAAATGAAATATTTAAACAAAAACATTCGGAGCCTAATGTAGCTTTGGTCAAGCCGAGCCTTATTAAAGCTCAACAGCTTGAAAATAAATGCTTAAAACTGCTTGAAGAGAACCGTTCTATGGCCGAAGTGTCTAGGTTAACAGGAAAAAGCCGCTGTTATTTAAAACGAATAGCTCTGCAGCATGGTATTAAACTGAATCTAAAGCCTAGACTGCTAACATCAGAATTAAAAAGTAAGATTGTTCATCTCGCTCGTTCAGGTATGCATAGAAAGTCGATTTCAGAACGATGCGATATAGGGGTAGGGTCGGTTGAGCAGGTTATTTCCAGTGTACCGGATTTAGTCGATTGGCGAAAAAAATGTCACTTTGAATCAATGCGTCGTCGTTATCGATTAGAGATCCAAAGTTATCGGTTGAAAAATCATGATGCTATTAGGCGTGATATAAAATCTGACTGTAATGCCGCATTTTTCTGGCTATATCTTTATGATCGAGATTGGCTTGAGGCTACTCTTCCATCTCCCGCCAAGCCTATAGGACATGGCGAGTATGTTTTAAACTCTGACTAATTCTTGTTGAAGTCTGATATCAGTTCATCTGTATCCACGAGCATATTACGTTCCATTTGCGTTCTCGATAATTTGTATAGCCATTCAAAAATCGGTGTTGCTGATTGTCGGAAGTTTTGCCAGTAACGCATATGTTGCTCAGTTGCTGAGTGCATCTCATCGATATTTAGCTTTCCCGTGAGAATATTGTCCCAAGAGTTATAACATCCCAGTGTCAGCTGCTCTGCTATTTTTAGGCTCTGTCTATTCAATATCCATTCATCGAGTACTACTGCAATTATGGGCGTAAATGGACCGATAACAAAAGCCAACGATTGTAATATTGTGTAGTTCAATGTGAGCGACACCAAGATTGGAATTGCGATACAAGTAACCAATAAAAATACTAATAAACCTTGATAGCGTTTTCTCAGTTCACTTTCCCAGGCGAACGTTGAGTATGTTGCAATGACTTTTCCGACGGGGTACGGCACATCTTTAAGTGCTGAAGACCACCATGTTTCAAGCTGTTCACGATCGCCTGGGGCTTCCTTAAGCCGTTTTGTGCTGAGTTCCATAACAAGGCTTTTGGGAAGCTCTAGTTGTGAAGGCTTATCGCCAATGTCCATGGTTTGGTAATCGTGCAGCCTTTGTAACATGCAGCCTCGAGATTGCCATTTGTTGACAAGATACTTGCCGAAAGTGCCAATGAAGAGAAAAGTTAGTAAAGGACCAATTGTCAAATAAGCTGGATCAAATGGAGCTTTGTTACCACAAAAAATATATACAGATACAGCCATCTGCACAAAAGCGAGCACAAATGCTGTGCCCCAAATCCAGGCTTTCCAAAACTTCGCTCGATCATAGGCGTATCGGAATGCGGTCCCCGCTTCGACAGCAGCAGCTTGTTTTTGATTGGTTACTATACAAGTCATATCGTTATCCATATTGAGGGAACTCTGTGCCGAATACTTTTCGCCATTCACTTATGGCTGTCTCATGATCACCTGCTTTCTCAAACTCTCGTGCCGCAAGAGCAGTATTGAAATCAGTTTCTGCTTTCTGGGAAATTTTTAGCTTATCGTCATAAGTTAAAGTATTTAAATTTCCCTGAATCCCTTTAGGGTCATCGACAGAACTCCATATATTATTTTTAATATACCCAAGAATATTAATGACATTGATATCAATAAACTCAGTTGCTTCACCTTTGGCTTCGAAGTGGTTGAGCACCATGCTCTCGAGCAAATAAGACGACATAGAAGGCATGGTTGAACGACGCTGCCAATACTTGATGGCTCGGATAGCATTAAGTACATGCCCATTACATAGCTGATTGATATCTGTGACGCGCTGACGGTCAAGTCTTGGATCTGTTTTCATCCAGTTACCCTTGCCGTCTGGAATGATGTAATAAGTTTTTCCCGCGCTATCTTCAGTGGTGAAGAAAGCAGGAACTATGTCAAAGTTCCAGTCATAGCTTGTCAATTTCAGGGTTGCTGCATTTTGGTTGCGATGCAGATCTGCTCTTTCATAGTGATTCAGAGAAGACAATTTACTCACAAAGCGATTGATGACTTTTCGAGAGTTCAGTCGATATGTTCCATCATGTCGGTAGTCTTTATACTCAGGGGAGTCAGATGGTGTATTAAGATAAACCGTTCCATCGAACGATTCCTCCCAAGTACAGCCGTTTGCGGAGAGGGTGATAATCATGTCAATATCATCTAGTGGCTTGATTTTCGTTCTACGAGCAAAAGATCCAAAGTCGATATTTTTGTCACTATAAAGAGGAAAAAAATCTGTTAGACCTATGACATTGCCCTTCAAAAAATTACGGCTAGCACGTGCTGTATTGGTTCTAGTACCATCTAAATTAACGGCATTGATCATAAATGTAGTAAACGCGGCATTTACAGTTTTTGACATGATAATTCTCCCCAAAATAATTTTAGTGCATCAATCACGATGATGCTTTATTTTTCTAGATTACGTTGACTTTTGTTAGAGAGTCAAGCATTATTTAATGCATCATAACTAATGATGCGGTTGAGTATGCAAGTAACCTTAGAACAAATAGCAGTAATTAGGGCCGGACATCCATTTAGGGGGGCGATTAATGAATCCCTTGAGGGAAATGGTTATGTAATCCAGACTCGAGATCAAAATGATGAAGGGGATATCAATTGGGAGCAGTTGGTTCTAACTGATGTTGCTGGACGTAAAGAGCCTGAGTGGCTCAAACCAAACGACATTGTTTTTGCTGCTCGAGGCGCAAGAAACCTAGCATCTGTTGTACTCGATACCAAAAAATCGATAGTCTGTTCACCGCACTATTTTCAAATTCGGGTAATAGAGAGGGCTTTGATACGACCTGAATTTCTTGCTTGGCAGTTAAATCAAAGTGTTGCTCAAAGATACTTTTTACAATCGGCAGAAGGAACGTCACAAGTGAGCATTCGCCGTTCAGTACTAGATAACACCCCAATAATTATTCCGCCGCTAGCAACACAGCTGCGCATGGTAAAAATGGCGCAGCACGCAAAGCAAGAGAAACAAATTTACCAAAGATTAATTGAATTGAGACGTTTAGAGCTAGATGCTATCGGCCAACAGATTTTAAAAGAATCAATAATATAAGAGAAAGATCATGCCAAATACATTAATAAACCAAAATGACATAAATAACGCGGTATGGGGAGCCTGTGACACTTTCCGTGGCACAGTAGACCCATCAATTTATAAAGATTTTGTTTTAACCATGCTGTTCTTAAAATACATTTCTGATGTACACCAAGATAAAGCAGAACAACTGAAAATAGAACACGGTGATGAGCCTGAACTAATTGCGGCGATGATGGAAAGCCAGTCTTTCAAAATTCCAGCAGGAGCAACCTTCTGGGACTTATACGAACTGCGTAATACCGCAGGTAATGGCTCACGTATCGACCAAGCATTGCATGCAATTGAAGAAGCCAACGGCACCAAGCTGAAAAACGTGTTTCAAGACATCAGTTTTAATACCGATAAACTCGGTGATGAAAAACAGAAAAACGATATTCTACGTCACCTAATGGAAGACTTTGGTAAACCAACCCTTAACCTGCGCCCTAGCCGTGTGGGTTCGTTAGATGTGATTGGTAATGCCTATGAATACCTGATTAAACATTTTGCGGCGGGCAGTGGTAAATCGGCAGGCGAGTTTTATACCCCACCTGAAGTGTCAGATTTACTTTCTATCATCCTTGAACCACAAGAGGGCGATACCATTTGTGACCCAGCCTGTGGATCGGGTTCGCTATTAATGAAGTGTGGCAAACAAATACAAAAAAACTTCAATGGCTCTAAGCAATATGCGCTATTTGGCCAAGAAGCGATTGGCTCTACGTGGTCACTGGCTAAAATGAATATGTTCCTACACGGTGAAGATAACCACCGCATTGAATGGGGCGATACCATTCGTAACCCTAAGCTACAGGACAAAGAAGGCGGTTTATTACACTTTGACGTAGTAACCGCTAATCCGCCTTTCTCGTTGGATAAATGGGGGCATGAAAACGCCGCCGATGACCACTTTGGTCGTTTCCGCCGTGGTGTACCACCTAAAACCAAAGGTGATTACGCCTTTATCTCACACATGATTGAAACCCTTAAACCGCAAACAGGCCGTATGGGCGTGGTTGTCCCCCATGGCGTGTTATTCCGCGCTTCAACCGAAGGCGCAATTCGTAAGCAACTGATTGATGAAAACCTACTTGATACCGTGATTGGTTTACCTGAAAAACTGTTCTTTGGTACGGGTATTCCTGCAGCTATTTTACTGTTCAAAAAACAAAAATCAGACAACAAAGTGTTGTTTATTGATGCTTCGCGTGAGTTTAAATCGGGTAAAAACCAAAACCAACTCACCACTGAAAATATTCAGAAGATTGTTGATACCTACAAAGCACGTGAAACGACGGATAAATACTCATATTTAGCGACAACACAAGAGATTGCCGAGAATGACTACAACCTTAATATCCCCCGTTATATAGACACCTTTGAAGAGGAAGCGGAAATTGACTTAGTTGCTGTTCGTAGTGAGCGTTTAACACTACAAACTGAGTTAGGTGAACTAGAGGCTGAAATGGCGGGTTATTTAGAGGAGCTGGGTTATGGTGCCTAATGGTTGGAGTTTAGTTAAATTAGGTGATGTTTTAACGCTTGGTAGCGGTGATACGAAACCTACTGATTTGCAAAAAGAGTTTTCCGATGATTCACCATACCCTGTCTATGGTGGAAACAACATCATGGGGTACTCTAGTCAAAAAAACTCTTCTGATTCTGTAATTTTAATTGGGCGAGTAGGCGAATATTGTGGTGTAACACGATATATCAATAAAGCATGTTGGATTACTGATAACGCCTTGTATACCAAGACGGTCTCTTCTGAAATTGACAAAGAGTATTTGGTTAGCAAGCTTAAAAAGTTTGACTTATCTAGGCTTAGAAATAAGGGGGGACAGCCACTTGTCTCACAAAAGCCTATCTATGCAGTAAAACTGCCATTGCCCCCACTCCCAGAACAACAAAAAATCGCCAAAATCCTTTCAACGTGGGATAAGGCGATCAGTACAACTGAAAAGCTGATTGCAACCAGCAAACAGCAGAAAAAATCCCTGATGCAGCAGCTTTTGACGGGTAAGAAGCGTTTGCTCAACCCTGAAACAGGTAAGGCGTTTGAAGGGAAGTGGGAAGATCTAAGAGTTGGCGAGATAACAATTAAATTTTCCAATAAAAATAAGTCATCTGAAAATATTCGAGTGTACTCTGTTACAAATAACTCCGGTTTTGTTAAACAAGACGAGCACTTTTCAAAAGAAGTTGCGAGTGAGAATAGGTCAACATACAAGATCGTTGAAAATGGAGATTTTGCATATAATCCAGCGAGGATTAATGTGGGATCTATAGCTAGATTCAATGGTGATATAGGCATCATAAGTTCACTATACGTCTGCTTTAAGCTTAAGCCTAAAGTACATTCTGAGTTTTTCTTTCAATGGCTATCCACTGAAAAAACCAAATTTGATTACTGTCGATATGGGGAAGGTAGTGTAAGAGTTTATTTATGGTACGAACAATTTTCTAAAATAAGCGTGTTATTACCTTCTATGGAAGAACAACAAAAAATCGCCTCAGTCCTCACTGCTGCCGACAAAGAGATCGAGCTATTAGAAAGCAAACTCGCCCACCTCAAACAAGAGAAAAAGGCATTGATGCAGCAGCTACTCACAGGTAAACGCCGCGTCAAAGTCGATTTAATGGAAACGGTGTAACAATATGGACATTAAAGCATTAACATTTAAAGAACGTGATGAGTTTAAGCGTGAGAGCATTGCTAAAAAAGTGATTACGTTATTACAAGCCGACATCAATGTTTCTCCAATGGTTATTGATGGTAGTTGGGGGACGGGTAAAACAGAGTTTTGTCATAAGCTCATAAATCTGATGCGCGGGGATGATACACATCACTTAATTTATATTGATGCCTTTAAAGCCGACCATGCTGATGAGCCTTTAATGACAGTACTTGCTGAAGTCATTAAAGTTTTGCCCGATGAGGACAGCCAAAAAAGTTTCATGAAAAAAGCCTTGCCTGCGGTACGTTATGGTTTTAAAGCAGTAGCAAAAGCAGTTGTATCACATACATTAAAACAAGATTTTGCGGATGTAGCTGATGGTTTTGATAAAGAAATTCAAGGTGCTGCGGATAAGGCGATTGATGCGACTGTTGAATCTATATTAAAAGATCATGTTAAAGCTGAACAAAATTTAAAAGCATTACAAACTGCACTTTCAGACATTGCTTCTACAAAACCGATTATATTGTTCGTTGATGAACTTGATCGATGCAGACCAAACTTTGCAATTGAAATGCTTGAGGTTATAAAGCATACCTTTGATGTTAAAGGGGTTAGCTTTGTGCTAATTACCAACACCCAGCAATTAAAAGCCTCGGTTAATCATTGTTATGGTCATGCTGTTGATGCACAGCGCTACTTAGACAAGTTTATCAAATTCAGGTTTGAGTTATCTTCTCTTTCCGATAGAAACATACATTCACCAGTAATAGCCGCTAGAAAGCATTTTTTTACACTCGCACGAGAAAAAAAGTGTTTGCCTGATGATTGCATACAAAATCCTGCATTTGGACAAGCAATTGAGTATTTGATTCAATACCACTCTCTTTCTCTCAGGGAAGTGGAAACTCTAATTTTACATATTCAGATTGCACAAAGCTTATCAAATTCAGATAGATTTATAGATCGTCAGTATCTTGGGTATATGCTGTTACGATTAATTGGTGTCATGCTTGTATGCTTCCGACCAGAACTATTATCAGAGCTTAAAAAAGGCGTTGTTGACGCTAATTTATTGAGTGAATTTTTAGGAGTAAAAGATATTCCAGTACTTGATGGGAGGGGGATACCAAAAGTTTGGGAGGTGATAATGGTTATCCTGGTGAAAGATTGCAATAAAAACACAGAGAAATACAACCCAAGCAAAGAGCAAGAGGCCTATTGGCAAAAATATATCAACAATAGTTTTATGGGTGATACTCCTGACCAGAATGAGGCCATAAATCAGATTATCGAAACGGCAAATCTGATGTCTTTTGAGTGAGGATCGACCTAATGATGTCACCAGTTAATTTTAAAGAAGAATTTAGCTCTAAAATTCCAGCATTAACTGTGCTGACTAACCTTGGCTATGAATTCATACCACCAAGCAAGTGCTTGATGAAGCGATGCAACCGAACCGTAGTTATCTTGCCTGATGTCCTTCGTGATGTACTGAAACACAAAACCTATTCATTTATGGGAAAAACCCACAAGCTTTCTGATTCCGCTATCGACAAAATAGTGCATGAACTGGCTAACCCAGCGATGAATGAAGGGTTAAAAGCGGCTAATGAAAAACTCTATAACGCACTCACTTATGGCATTGGTGTGACGGAGTTTATTGACGGAAAAAAAGCTAACCCGACCATTCAAGTAATTGATTGGCAAACACCAGATAATAACCAATTTCATTTTACCGAAGAGATGGAAGTTGAAAATGCACACGGCACAGGAAAGCGTATTCCGGATATTGTTTGTTTTGTAAATGGCTTGCCTTGGGTGGTGATTGAAGCAAAGCGTCCTGATTCATCATCAGAGGGTAAACCAACCATCCATGAAGGTGTTTCGCAAACTATTCGTAATCAGGCCAATGATGAAATTCCCCACCTGTTTGCTTATAGCCAACTGGTGATGTCGGTGAATGGCAATGAAGGCTTATATGCTACTTGTGGCACCAGCGCTAAATTCTGGGCGAAGTGGAAAGAGGAAGAGATTAGCGAACGCACATTTGCTCGTTTGAAGAATGCCCCACTAACGCAAACTAAACTGGATTTAATATTTAACCATCGCCCAGCTAAAGTGCGTGATGAGTACCTTTCGCTGATTGCTGGCGGTGATTTAGTGGTAACGGATCAAGACCGTTTATTAGTTTCGATGCTCCGCCCTGATCGCCTCTTAGAGATGACACGCCTTTATACGCTGTTCGATAAAAAAGCTGGCAAGATTGTCGCTCGTTATCAGCAAGTGTTTGGCATTAAAGCCTTGATTGAACGTGTGACCTCCTTTGATAAACAGGGTGCACGTAATGGTGGGGTGATTTGGCACACTACGGGATCTGGCAAATCATTTACCATGGTATTCCTCTCAAAAGCCTTGATATGGCTTGACGCACTAGCAAAATGTCGCGTGATTGTGGTCACTGACCGTGTGGATTTAGAAGATCAACTTGCACGTACTTTTGCATCAGGTGGCGCGTTATCTGATAAAGATAAAAAGTCCGCAATGGCAACTACGGGCCGCCGTTTAGCAGAGCAGATTGGTAAAGGTAACGAGCGTATTATCTTCTCTATCATCAATAAGTTTGGCACGGCGATTGAGCTACCGGAGTGTTATAACGACAGCCCAGATATCATTGTGTTAGTGGATGAAGGCCACCGCAGTCAAAACGGTGAAAACAATATTCGTATGCAGCAAGCCTTACCTAAAGCGGCCTATATTGGCTTTACGGGTACGCCACTGCTGCAAGATGATAAAACCCAAAATAAGTTCGGTAAAATTATTCATTCATACACCATGCAACAAGCGGTGGAAGATAAAACGGTTACGCCATTACTCTATGAAGAGCGGATACCCGATTTAAGTACTAACGATAAAGCGATTGATGCGTGGTTTGACCGTATTACCGACAAGTTATCTGATAAACAACGAACAGACCTTAAAAGAAAGTTTTCTCAAAAAGGCCAAATTTATCAAACCGAAGGTCGCATTGAATTAATTGCCCATGATATTTCTGACCACTTCCAAAACTTTAAGCGCCAAGGGCTAAAAGGCCAGCTTGCTTGTGACTCTAAAGCTTCTGCAATTCAATATAAGAAGCTGTTAGACAAGATTGGTAAAGTTACCTCCGTTGTTGCTATGTCGGCACCTGATACGCGTGAGGGGCATGATACGGTTGATGGTGAGAGTAAAGATATCGTTCAGAACTGGTGGAAGGAAAATATTACTCATTCAAGCTTTGGCAATGATGAAAAAGCTTACACTAAACATATCATCAGTGAGTTTAGTAAAGATGAAGGCCCAGATCTGATGATTGTGGTTGATAAACTATTAACTGGTTTTGATGAACCCAAAAATACCGTGCTTTACATCGACAAGCCTCTAAAGCAACACAACTTAATTCAAGCGATTGCACGTGTGAACCGCTTACACCAGAATAAGCAGTTTGGTTACCTAATTGATTATCGTGGTATTTTAAAAGAACTAGATGCCACTATTGCCGATTATCAAGATTTAGCAGAGCGTACTCAAGGTGGCTTTGATATTGAAGATCTTAAAGGTCTATATAGTCGCATGGAGACCGAATATAAAAAGCTTCCTGGCTTATATAGCGATTTATGGGCAACCTTTGATAGCGTGCAGAACAAGCAAGATGGCCAAGCGTTACGCCAAGTATTAGCACCTAAAATCGACACCATTGATGGTCAACTGACTGATACAAATCAGAAGAAACGTGAAGATTTTTACGCTTCACTTACTACTTTTGCTAATTGTTTAAAAGTGGCATTGCAGTCTGCGAGCTATTTTGAAGATAAAAGCTTTGACGACAAACGCGATTTATACAAAAAGACATTGAAGTTTATGTCTGAATTACGCGTACAAGTGCGTGAAGATGCTGAAGAAACGGTTAAGTATGATGATTATGCCGCAAGCATACGTACCATGTTAGATAAGCATATTGGTGGCGTTCAAATTGAAGAGTCGAAAGGCGCTTACTTGGTTGGCAATATGGGCAAGGATAATAAGCCCGAAGATATGAGTGATGATGAAGCGCGTAACAAAAAGGATGCTATTACTGGGCGTGTGACCAAGATGATTGAACAAGATCTCGCTGACGATCCTTATGCTCAAGAATACTTTTCCAACTTGCTTAAACAAGCGATTGATAAAACTAAAGAGATGTTTGATGCCCCAGTAAAGCAATACTTATTGTTTGCTAATTTTGAACAGCAAGTGAAAGAGCGCAAAGTCGAAGGCATTCCTGCTGACCGATTTAGTGAACTTGACCCTAAGATTAAGCGTCATGTGCAGGCCTACTATGGTCTGTTTTTAAAGCATGTAGCCAGTGCTAATACGTTGACCGAGGATGAATACTTTAACAGTGCGATGTTGATTGATGAAATTGTTACTGGTGCCGTTGCTGAGTTTTCAATTAACCCACAAGAAATTGAAAACCAAATTAAACGTAAACTTCTTCCTGTACTATTTAAAACCATAGGCATGGATAACGCCAAAGTAGTGATTGCCGATGTGATTCAAATTACCCGTTTGGGCGTGGCAGGTCACCATTAATGGCTTCAGTAAATGCTAGCGAAGAAACTAAAGAGCAATATAGCTTTGTTTATGGTGATGAAGCGGTTACCTATGAGGTTATTCGTAAACTAGATGGGCAAGGAATTGAAAAAAAGAAGCGTAAAATTACCATTAAAGTCCATCCTGATTGCAACGTAGTTGTTAACGCCCCAAACGATGCGCAAAGAAAGGATATTCATGAAGCCGTAATGAAACGAGCTAAGTGGATATATGCGGCATTATGCGAATTTCGAACTCATCTTGAGCATGTTCAGACAAAACATTATGTGAGTGGTGAAATGCAGTTTTATCTTGGTCGGCGTTATGTACTCAAAGTGGTTGAAGACCCTGATGGTGTTTCAAACGTTAAAATGACCCGAGGCAAATTGCTAGTTACGTTGAACCGCTTTAATGAAGACAAGCAAGCCCTGACCAAAACGTTAGTATCAAAATGGTATAAGGTTCGTGCCGAACGGGCTTTTCATCAACGCTTATCTGAACTACTTCCACAAGCTACGTGGGTTACAGGCATTCCTAGCTTTCGAGTGCTGTCTATGGCCAAGCAATGGGGGAGTTGCTCTGCCAAAGGTAATTTAATGCTTAACCCTCATCTGATTAAAGCACCCAAAGAGTGTATTGACTACGTGATTTTGCACGAGCTTTGCCACATTGCTGAGCATAACCATAGCGAAAAATTTTGGCGCTTACTTTCAAGTGTAATGCCTAATTGGCAAGAAGTTAAAAGCCGTTTAGATGGCATGGCGGAGTTGTATTTGAATGAGTAAAGATAGGTATTAAGAACATAAAAATGTTTAATTTTCTTACAATTAATGAGGAGGAAAGTTTAACGGGTTTTACTCTTCGTCAGGAGTTTATATTTACTTCTGAAGTGACCAATAGTCTACTCAAAACCATAGGTGGCGATAGAAAGGCTCTCAACTTTCCAAAAAAAGTAGAGTTTACTGGTTTACAAAATAAAACTATGGGGGAAGTGCTATCGATGCACACTGTTTATCCCCTTTTAAAATATACATCCGACTACCGCTTAAAAACTGAGTTAATAGATGTTCTTATTCATGGTTACTCAGAACAACGCTGCGCTCTTGAGAAACAATTGTTTCAATATGCTGAGCTACTCTATTGTCCCAAGTGCTTTATTGATCAATTAAGACAATACGGATTTTGCTGGTTACTAAGGCTGTGGCAAGCTCCACTTGTGACAGCATGCCACATACATAATATAAAATTGTGTAAATACTCCTGTGATTGCATCAATAGCCGGTTTGCAACGAAAAACTTTCTTGTCGGATTATTTACGGGGAGTTGTCCAGAATGTCATTGTAATACTTGGACTGAAGCATATTGTAAAGCGTCGTTCTCTGAGCGGCGTACAGCTAAATGGATGTCAGAAATACTCATGTATCCTCCTATTCATCTATCAAGGGCTGTTAATTTAAGTTTAATATTAGATTTTATTGAAAAGAGTGGGGTTAATCATTTATCAAAAAAAAAGCAACTAGATTTTTTAACAAAAAAGTGTGCGAAACAACATAAGTCTTTGAATAATGAGTATTTACATAAGCAAATAAAAGCTATTGTTAATAGTTTTACACTACCATTAGATTCCAAAATTTTCTACTCATTAGCCATTTCTACTTTCAAATCGGCTTCAGATTTCTATTTTCATATTAATAGTTGCGGTAGCGTTGGATACCTGAACATCAAAAAACACGATGAACATTTTAAGGAGAATAAACAGGTAACTTTGGTAGATGAAGATTATATTCAAGATACAAAACCTGACGATATGAATGAAAATTGGATTAGAATTATCATTTAGTGTACAAACTTTATTGTTCTAAAGTGGCATTAGTGTACAAACTTTATTGTGCCAATACATAGTTTTGCGTTATGATCATATCTAATAATAGGAGCTTGCTGTGACAGCTAATATTAATTTTTGCTGTTCCTCTGTCGAATTTCACCCTCAAGTGGTTTATCGCGAAAGTTGCAGGTTATTTAGCCTACTTATGGTATTAAGCTATTCTCTTTATATATAAAATCCTGTATTAATGGCGGATTATTGCCTTTTTTATTATTTTTTGTGCTCAATGGCCTGAAATAAGCGGTTTGAGTGCTGGAGTGTTCCCCTTGAAAAAGCTGTTATTGATTGCGTGCTCGGCGTTGTTGATGAGTGCTTGTGCAACGAAAGTGCCTGAGGTTGTTGTTGTAAAAAAGCCGGTGGTGGTTGCGCCTGTAATAGTGCAAAAGCCCAGTTGGCGTGAGTCTACCTTGCTTGAGTTTCACGATGAATGGCGCGGTACGCCTTATCGTCTGGGTGGGCTGAGTAAAAAAGGGGTTGATTGCTCTGGCATGGTGTATCTGGCTTATAAAGACATCGTTGGCCAATATTTACCTCGCACTGTGATGGGGCAAAAGATATTAGGTCAAGAAATTAAACGCCATGAACTAGAAATTGGCGATCTAGTGTTTTTTAAAGTTAACCCCCGTGTTCAACATGTGGGGATTTATGTGGGTGATAATAATTTCCTGCATGCATCCACTAAAAAAGGCGTGAAAATATCGAGCCTTAATAATGTGTATTGGGCTCCCAGATTTTGGACTGCTAAACGCCTTGAAGATGTTGATTTGTCCCCAAGAGAGGCGAGTTAATATCCTTAACATTGTTAGTGAGATCAGCTTTTAGGGCTTTAGCCCATGTCGGCTGAGTTTTTTATGCTATTTTAGCCAGCCGCAGCAAGTGAAATGCAGGAAACTATATTATGAGCAAAGCAAAAATTGGTATCGTCACAGTCAGTGATAGAGCCAGCGCCGGTATTTATGAAGATTTATCGGGTCAGGCGATTATAGACACGCTAAATGATTATTTAAGCTGCGAGTGGGAGCCTGTGTATCAGGTGATCCCTGATGAACGTGACATCATAGAAGCTACCTTAATTAACATGGCCGATGAACAAGATTGCTGCTTGATAGTGACCACTGGCGGTACCGGTCCAGCAAAACGCGATGTGACCCCTGAAGCCACTGAAGCTGTATGCGATCGCATGATGCCTGGTTTTGGCGAGTTGATGCGTGCCGAATCACTTAAATTTGTGCCGACAGCGATTTTATCCCGTCAAACCGCAGGTCTTCGCGGTAACTCCTTGATTGTTAATCTTCCTGGTAAACCTAAGTCTATCCGTGAATGTTTGGATGCGGTGTTCCCGGCTATTCCCTATTGCATAGATCTAATGGAAGGGCCGTATTTGGTCTGCAATGAGAGTGTGATTAAGCCGTTTAGGCCGAAAGCTAAGTAACTCATACTACGCTAACGGTTGTGAGGTATAAAAAAAGCCACCTGAGCATTAAGTTTAGGTGGCTTTTTTGTTCTTTTTTACTGGTTAAGCGGGTGCGTGAGCAACTAAGAATTATAAGTGCTTAAACTGCTGTTTTAGCTCGAAGCTGTCTTCTGTCACTAGCCTTTCAAGCACTTCGACACGAGCTTTTAAGGCTTGATTTTGTGCCATTAGCTCAGTTTTTAACTGGCTATCAGCATTCAATTGGCTTTTGGCATCGCAAGCGGGTTGCCGCGTCTTGGAACGCAAATATTGCTTGTACATTTCCGATACCATTACGCTTACACCTATGACCAACACTAAAGTAAATTTAAAGAGATCAGTTTCCATTTTTAACTCCTTGTTTAACTCTTCAGATTAAAGACCAAACACCACTTTTTCGCTCTTTAGGGATTTTTCTAACCCCAAAATTAAACCCATTGAAATCACTAAGGTTGTTAAGGATGACACCGCCAACTGCAGTATGGACATGTCACGGCCCTTAATAAAATCCATTAAGGCTAATTGCTGGCCAGATACGGGCAGCCACTCCAGTACGTCTGGGGCTATGTTGTAACTGGCCGCCATAGATAATGCCAAAGGCACAAACAGCACTATGGTTAAATAGGATTGGGCTTCTTTAAAGCTTTTGGCCATAAATGACACAAATAACTGCAAGCTTGCCGCCATAATGGCTAATGGAATGCCAATCAACAGCATGAGTGCGATAAAGATATTGCTTAAATTCACGCTAAAACCCAGCTCTTGCCAAGGCACAAAAGGATAGGCAATTTTAGACACCAGTGAGATAAGCACCAGCCCGAGTAACGCAAAACAAGAAACGGCAATCACCTTGCCTAATACCAGTTGTCTGCTGGTGATAGGGTGACTTAACAGCAAGGCTAGTGAGTTACGTTCACGCTCTCCGGCACTGGTGTCGATAGCTAGATTCATTCCGGAAATAAAGACTGAATAAATCATGGTAAAGATGGTTAAGCCTAAGATCATGCCGCCTTTTGAATCTGCAGTGGCTTGATCTTCCACCTTGATATTAATCGGTCGCATCACTTGCGGGCTAATGCCGCGGGCAATAAGGCGTAAGCTGCCCATCTCACCACTATAAGCTTGCAGCTTAGTTTCAACGCGGCGAATGGAGTTTTGCAGTTTTTCATTGGATTTATCGGCAACAAGGGTCACTACAGCAGGTTGTGCTTTGGCCATTTGCTCGGCGTAGTCATCACTGATAATAAGGCTAATGGCTTTGACATCTTCGCCGTCGCTATGACTAATGCCAGCTTGCTCTAGGTAGCGCACTAAATCTGGGGCGTTTTGTGGCTGCTCTATCTTAATCGCTAAGGTATCAGGGCTAGAAAGCTGGCCTATAAGCACCATAAACAGACCGCACATGATAAGTGGCGTGCCGATAGCATAATAGAGACCTGCCATTACGGATCGCTTGTCTCGAGCGGCATCAATAAGTTCCTTTCTAACCATAGAAAATATTAAATTTTTCATTATGCTGCAATCCCTTCATCGGTACCGATAAGTGTAATAAAGGCTTCTTCTAGGGAGTCTTTACCTGTTTGCTGGCACAGCTCCTGTGGGCTGCCTACGGCGACCACTTTTCCTTGAGCCATGACAATGACTTTGTCGCACAGTGCGGCGACTTCTTGCATTACGTGGCTAGAAAACAGTACGCAATGGCCTTGGTTTTTAAGCTCGATGAGTATGTCTCGTAATAAGCGCGTGCTCATCACATCCAAACCGCGGGTGGGCTCATCTAAAATAATGTTGCTTGGTTGGTGCACTATGGCTTGGGCCAGTGCGGTTTTCATTCTTTGCCCTTGAGAGAAGCCTTGGCAGCGTCTATCGGCGATATCTTCAAGTTTAAGTTGGGCTATCACCTTGCTGGTGGCCGCTTTAGCTTGCACGCGACTCATGCCGCTTAGCTCGGCAAAATAACTTATGTACTCTCTTGGCGTTAAGCGATCGTACAGGCCAAAAGGGTCGGGAAATAAGCCTAATTGCTGCTTAGCGGCGATGGGATCTTGGGCGACATCTATCCCCTCGATTTCACAAAAGCCAGCATCAGGTTTAAGCAGGCCAAATAGGGTGCGCAAACAGGTGGTTTTACCTGCGCCATTGGGGCCAAGTAGCCCTGTGATTTGGCCGTTTTCAGCCTGAAAGCTAAGCTTGTCTAATGCTTGAACTGTGCCGATTTTCTTAGATAAATTGTTGACACTAATCATGATTAATTCCCATCCTTGTTGGTGTCTGTGGTGCTCATCACTTCTGTTACAGGCTCAACAGAGTTGGCATTGAGATAAAAGCTGCGGCGCACATCTTTTTGTAAACATTCGCCATTAAGTTCTTTCACTGAACCCGTGCTTACCAGCTGCGCAACTAAATCATTGGCGCAAGATTGGTAGGCAACGCCATGGGTGGCGTAGGGGGCGATAAAGTGTTGGCTGTTATTGAGTTTCTCTTGGGCTAATACCCCCCAGCTCGGTGGGGTCGCTGGATCTAACTCACCGGATAATAATAGAGTTGGAATATCGCTGCTGATGGCGTCACTGAAATCTTGCCCCATAGTTGGCATCTTCCATACCGCGCAGCCAAGCTCTATACCTTCAAGCATAGTGCGACTTGCAAAAGAGCTTTTGGCACTTTGGCGCATGGCATCGGTGATCCTATGGACATCCTCACCACAAACTACCGATGAATGCATGCCTAACGATATACCAGTACTGTTAGCGGTTAATCCATAAAGCCCGAGTAGAGGTTGGTAATTACCCTTTGCAGCTTGATGTATTGTGTGTGGCAATAGTGCACGAAGACTTGGGGTGTACATGGCCATGCGTAGGCTGTTTAAATATTTGCCACGAGTGAGTGTGAAGTTAATGATTTCATTAGTGAGTGGGTCGCGGCTCTGCTCAATAATGGCCGCTTTAGCTAATGTTGCATCAACGTCGGTAAAGTCATCAGTTAAGTTGGGGAACGCCTGCTGGCAGCTTGGGGTGCTATTACACTCTGTGAGTAACAAACTCTGGGCCCTTTCAATTGAATCACCTATGGCCAGTACACTTTGCTGCATAGGCACTACACCATCTAATGTGACAGTAAGTAGTGATTCGGGGAAATGGCGCATATACAGCTGCGCCATGCGAGTGCCGTAGGAAATACCGTAAAGGTGTAATTTATCGTAGCCTAGGTGTTTGCGTACGGCTTCAAAATCATTAAGGGCGTTAACGCTACCGTATTGAGTCACATCTGTGCCATCGACAGTTATTTTATCTAAGCATTTTTGTGTTTCAGCGCTGAAATCAACTTGTTGATCATCATAGGAAAATATATCAATAGTATCTTCACATTGCAGTGGATTTGACTGACCGGTCCCACGCTGATCTATTAGTAAAATATCTCTATTTTGCCTTACTTTGGTGAGCATCTGATTAAAGCTGGCAGCATTTTCAATTGCTGATTGTCCTGGTCCGCCAGCAATAGCGAGCAGTGCTTGTTTTTGATGACCATTTTTAATTGCAGGCAGAATGGCGTAATGAATGGCTATGGTGCGACCGTCTGGTTTATTCGGGTTTTCTGCCACTTGGATAGCACCGCACTGTAAGCTTTCATCCAGGCCATCCAGATAACAAGCATGAGTTTCAACAGCTAATGAGTCCTGTGCCTTTGCTTTAGGCGCAGTAAATGCAACTAGGGTTAGCGTCGTTAACACCGCCAATGCTGTCATTGCATGGGGGAGTGTTTTGGTTAGCCCCAGAGTTAGCGCCGGGTTCCTTGTTGCCATGGTATTTTCCTTTTTGCTTTTTAGGTTCGCTGTGTTAATGTTGACCGTATCGGTGTATCAATGAATTAATACAGTGTATAGAGGCTAATGTTAGAACTGATTAATGTCAACCCCAATAGTGGCGAACCCATTTATCGCCAACTCCACGAGCAAATCGTGCGCTTAATTGTGGGTGGGCAGCTGCAGGCTGAAGAGGTACTGCCCTCAGTGAGGCAAATTGCCGAAGTACTAGCGGTGAACCCGATGACGGTTTCCCGCGCCATTCAAGGCTTGGTGGAGCAAGGCTGGCTTGAGCGTCGTCGCGGTCAAGCGACTCGGGTTGCCATTCGCAGTCAAGATGACAGTCAGGCAACTGATGATTTACTGGCTCCTCAGTGTCAAAACTTAATCGAACAGGCCAGGCAACTGGGATTGAATTTAGAAGAATTACAGGCATTAGTGGCAAGCCATTGGTATAAACAAGGCTAAATCAAGATAGATCAGGGAGAGACAATGACTCAGCAAAGCGCCATTTTATCCATTAGAGATATGGTTAAGTCCTATGAAAATAAACCTGTGCTTAATGGCCTCACCATGAACTTATATCCAGGCATGGTGGTAGGGTTACTGGGCTTAAATGGTGCAGGAAAATCGACCTTGATGCATTGTGCTTTGGGGATCTTAGCGATGGATGCTGGCGAGACTCGAGTTTTAGGTGAAACTGCTGATAATTTGAGTGTGAAAACTAAGGCTCAAATAGGCTTTGTGCCTCAGCAGCCTTTCGGTTATGAAGGCTTTACAGTCAGTGCCGCCTTGGCATTGCACCGCAGTTTTTATCCTGGCTGGGATCTGGATTTAGAGCAAAGTTGGCTCAAGCGATTTGACTTAATCCCAAAGATGCAAGTGCAGCGCTTGTCAGTGGGGCAAAGACAATCTTTAGCCTTGATTATGGCGATGGCATATCGGCCCAAGCTATTGTTGCTTGATGAGCCAGTGGCAAGCCTTGACCCGATAGCCAGACGTAAGTTTATGACTGATTTATTCGATTTAGCCTTAGGCTCTGGTTCAGCAGTGCTGTTTTCTTCTCATATCACCTCAGATCTTGAGCGTGTCGCCAGCCACGTCGCCCTAATAAAGCAAGGTGAATTACTGCTATTTAAAGAAATAGATAGCCTAAGGGAGGAAGTTAAGTCTTTGACTCTACTGGGTGATGTGCAATTACCTACGGACCTTAGGGTGTTGCAGCGCCAAGGCAATACTGTGTTGGTGGATAACTACCAAGGACAGATTATTGAGGGGGTAAAAGCCGTCAGCAGCCTGAATTTAGAACAACTCTTTGTGGCGCTGCACTCATGATCTCGCTTTCAGAAAAGATGCCGAGCCCAAAACCAAATCTGCTACAAGGCTTATGGCAATTCTGGTTTAAAGATTTGGGTTGCGTGAGTTTTTTAGGCACTGGATTATTTAGTTTGCCTGTTGCATTGGTGATTGGGCTAAGTTTAGAGGGTGAAAAGGCCCAGCAAGTCGTCGCCTTGATGCTCAATATGGGCATTATCTCCATCAGCTGCGCTATTGCTTGGCAAGGCGTACGACTACAAGCTACAGAATGGACTGCACTTGTGCCTCACTATCGCGGGCATATTTTTAAGCAAATGGCTTTGATTGGATTTAGTTTTGTAGTCTTGAGCCTAGCTTGTCTATACATGCTGAATACGTGGCAGTTGCTGACTTCCCTAAGCTTGGTTGTCGCTGTGAGCACAGCTTTTATTGCTTTATGCCTGCAACGGCCTAACGTCTTTAATTTATCGATTATTATCTTTATTGGCAGCACAATATCAGTTGATGCTGCGGCATATCTGCCAACTTTAGTATTGGTGATAATCAATTTACTGGCAGCAGGCTATTTATTATTAGCCTTTAAGCGTATTCATTGGCATCACCAAGCTAAATCTGTGTATCTCAATAGTGCCGAAACTGGCTGGCTGTGGCTGCCTAACTTTGCCCAAGGTAAAGTAACTCAAACAATACAAAAGTTTTTTATGCCGATGAATTTTTTTATCGGGCCGCTGTTTTTAATGCCTTTAATCATTATCCCATTAGTTTTTCTTAGCTTTAGCCTGTTGGGTGACCAAGAGAATCTATATGCAGAACATTTTATGTTTATTTACCTCAATAGCATCTTGTGTTTACTGCTGCACTGGAGTCGTATTATGCGTTGGCGCGGGATGCAGACCTTGTATTTATTGCCGATTTTTGATGGCTGGCAAGGCTTTGCCAACTTGATGTTTCGCAGCCAATTAAAACTAGTGATATTTATCTGCCTGACTTTTGCTTTGGTTACTGCAATTGATGATTTTTCCACAGGAAGTTTACCAGCTTGGCTGGAGCTCAACTTGATTAATCTTGGCTTGTGTGCGCTTGCATTAGGTTTGGGCTGTGCTAGCAATAGTGTTAAGCAAATTGGCATTATATTTTTAGGTATAGCTTTAGGAATAACGCTGGTTGCGGTATTGCTTAAGCACTTTGCTGATGTTTTTAGTGAGACCTTGAATACTACGGCCGGAGCAATTTCATTGGAATCCTGTTACGCCTTAATCGCTTGCGTAATTTTTAGCCTAACAGGATTGTGGCTGCTGCACTGGGGGAGTGCTAAATTTGCCAGAGTAAAATTAAACTGACACAACCAAGGTAGTGTATTTGCACTAAAGTAGTGAGTCATCAAGGTTTTTTCAGGTAGAATTCTGTTATCAGGTACAAGTGTAAGCTAAAGGTAGCAATCAATGTCATTAGAGCAATATCATCTAGTTCAACTCTTACAGCAGCAGAGCCAACAGCGCGCGGACTGCATAGCACTGGAAGGATTTGAATTGGCAGCGCCTTGGCAGCAAGTCAGCTGGAAAGCATTTGATAGTATTAGCCATCAAGTGGCTAAGGCGATGATTAAGTTCGGCCTTCAAGCTCAGGATACCGCGGTTATTTTGTCCCAGAATTGCCCGCAGTGGACTTGCGTTGATGTTGGCTTACTTAAAGCACGCGCCGTCGTGGTGCCTGTGTATCCTAGCAGTACTCAAGAGCAAGCTAGCTTCATCATTAATGATGCTGGCGCTAAAGTGTTATTTATTGATGACGCCGAGCAATATCATATGGCGTGTAAATTACAGGCTGTATGTCCAAGTGTTGAATATCTAGTGGTATTTGATGCTAGTGTTGCGCTACTGGATACACCAAATCATGTGCATTTTGATAGCCTAATCGCAGCAGATTTAAGCACTCAAGATGAAGCCTTAGCTGAGCGTTTACAGGCTGCAAACTTAGATGATCTATTAACCTTAATTTACACCTCAGGCACCACTGGCGAGCCAAAAGGAGTGATGCTAGATTATCGCAATATGGCCTCGACTATACGTCAACATGATACGTGTTTGAACTTCACCCCCGGTGATACTTCGCTCGCATTTTTGCCATTGAGTCATGTATTCGAGCGTAGCTGGAGCTTCTTCGCTCTATGCCGTGGTGGTCATAATGTGTATTTAAAAGACACAATGAAAATTAAAGAAGCGATTGTTGCCGTGCGTCCACATACCTTGTGTGTGGTGCCTAGATTTTTAGAAAAAGTGTATAGTGCGGTCCAAGATAAAGTGTCTAAAGCCCCTAAGGCGAGACAGAGATTATTTCATTGGGCTATGGCAGTAGGAACCCGCCAGTTTGAGGTCAACCAAGGCAGGGCTAAGCCGAGTAAGCGCTTGAGTATCCAGTGGAAACTAGCCAACAAGCTGGTTTACAGCAAGCTGCAAGCTGTATTGGGCGGTAGACTTAAATTTATGCCTTGTGGCGGTGCGTCATTGGATGTCACTGTTGTTAATTTTTTTCACGCCATCTGCGTGCCCGTGTTATGTGGTTATGGCATGACAGAAACCAACGCCACAGTCACCATGAACACGCTTGATAACCGGGTTCCAGGCTCTAACGGTAAGCCACTTCCAGAAACACAAGTGAAGCTAGGTGAGAACGATGAAATTATGGTGCGTGGCGATGCTGTTATGCGTGGTTACTATAAGCGCGCGGAAGACACCGCAGCCACATTTGAGGATGGCTGGTTAAAAACCGGTGATGCAGGCCGTTTAGATGAACAAGGGAACTTGTTTATTACGGACCGTATCAAAGAGTTAATGAAAACCTCTAACGGAAAATATATTGCGCCCCAAAGAGTTGAAGGCAAAGTGGGTTCTTGTCCCTTTATTGAGCAAGTTGCAATTATTGCCGATGGACGTAACTTTGTATCAGCGTTAATTGTGCCAGCCTTTGAAGCGTTAGAGCATTGGGCCAAAGAGCAAAATATAGCATTTGACTCTATGGCATCGCTGCTTGCTCGCAGTGAAGTATTAGCCCATTTTGAAGAGCGTTTGTTGAATCTCCAACATGACCTAGCTGCGTTTGAGCAGATTAAGAAATTTACTTTACTCACTGATGCCTTCACCATAGAAGCGGGTTTAATTACCCCGACGTTAAAGCTGCGCCGTAAAGCCATTAATCAAAAGTATGGCGCTGCCATAGATGCCATGTATACCCACTAACTTACGGGTTAAGCGTTAATAGAAAATGGCTTCAAATAAAAAAGATGACCTTGGTCATCTTTTTTATTAACTGTCATAACTTTATGAAGATTAGAGCCTGAACTAAAGGAAATTAAAATGAGTAAGACGCTACTAACATTAGATATTAGCCCTAGATTTAACGAAACCGATGGCCTAGGTCACATCAATAATACCGTAATCCCAGTGTGGTTTGAGGCTGCCCGTGAGCCAGTATTTGCTATTTTTAATCCTGAGCTAGACTTGAATGCTTGGAATTTAATTGTGGCAGGCTTTAGTGTCTCCTTCGCAACCCCAACCCATTACGGTAAACCAGTCACCGTTAAGACCTGGATAAGCCGTATCGGCAATAGTAGTTTTGAAGTGACGCAACAAAGCTGGCAAGAGAATAAAATGACTGCCGAAGGCAAAACCACTTTAGTGCATTTTGATTACGCTATCGACAAAAGTCAGCCTATCCCTACAGACATCAAACAATTGCTGGGATTATTAAACGGCCTAGTTTAACGACCTAGGAAGTTAAGTCTTTAAAAACTTTTGCACATAGCTGCAACTTGCATGGATCTGCAGATTTTGGGTTTTCGCCCAAGCAAGGCCGTGACGTACTAAACGTTCTGCCAGACCTTTACCTCGCAGCGCTGGTGGCACTAAGGTGCTACTGAAGTTAATCGTATCTGCTGATATTTGGTATTCAAGATGAGCTTGTTCGTCATTGATTAGGATGACAAACTTGTGCTCAGCGGCTAAGTGTTTGACCTCTGCTTGTGGTTCCATTGGCATCCTTTCTGTCCTATCAATTTCTAACGGCTAACTTACCAATAACTAACTTTGCGATTCGTGAGCCGCTAACGCTTGCTGTAATGCTTCGCTTAATTGTGCTTTTTGGCCAGTTTTAAAGTTAAACATCACCACTTGAGATGAGCCTAAGGTAGTGACGGCTTGCTGACTTTTACTAAAAGCTTGGTAGTGCATCATAAAGCGATCGGCTTTAATGTCACTTATGGTCACACCCACAAGTAAAGTATCAGGGAAAGTCACAGGACGTTTATAGCGAGCATTATTTTCGCTAATCACAGGGCCAATACCGGTTGTTTGTAGGTCATCGAGTAAATTGATTTGTCTAAAAAAATCGATGCGAGCGGTTTCGAAATAACGAAAGTACACCACGTTATTAACGTGTTGCAATGCATCCATTTCTCCCCAAGCAACGGGGATTTCTGTCACTATTGGGTGTTGCTGTAAAAACTTATCCATATGTTTAAACGCTCGTTTTATTGAAAAACTCAGCCTAGCAGGGGTCATAGGGAATAACAAGCAGTAGTCAGATTAATGATTTGAATAGTATGATGAATTATTGATGCGGTTCATAAAGTTTATCACTATGAATAATATTGAATGAGGCTTTATTGATCGTTAAGGACATTGGTGATGTTAAGTGTTACGGTCGAGCAGGCTAGCATTGCGATATAAAAAAGGAAAAATGTTGTGATTTCATCTGTTAGCTATTCCCGTTTAATGCAATATTTCAAAGGCCAGACTGAGCAACTTAAGCTTAAATCCAAAGTGATAACAACAAAGTTTACTAACGTGTTTGAAGGATTTATTGGCTTTAAAGCATTTTTTGTCGATTTAGTCGCTAAATTAGTGGCCGTTAAGATGGCTTTTTTTGCACTATCTTTGGCTCAAAAGCTCTATTTAGTGGCGTTTATTGTCCTGTGTGCGACTAATGAAAAGTTATTCTTGGTCGCATTTATTAGCGTGATAGCCATGAGCTTAGAATTTTGGCCTTTATTTGAGCGTGTCTGGCATAGCTTAGCGGGAAAAGCCGTGTTGTTACTCTTCTATGCCATTATTGCCAATTTCGCCTTGGCCACCTCTGGCGCCGTAGTCAATGAGGTCGTGGGTGTCTCGGCAAGTCATCTTGACTACACCCATAACTTTGCAATCCTATTGTATCTTCCTGCCTGGTTTGTGGTGATGAGTGGCATTGTCTTACTGGCGATGCAATTTATTATTCCACTGTACTTTTTTATTTCTGTGTTGCTAAAGCCATTTGGTGTTGTGGCAATGCGCTTTACGGACCACTCTAAATTTAGGAAAACTACCGCGCTGTTAAGACTCATTTTGGCATCAATTGTGTTGTATCACTTAGGCTTATTAGTAAACATAGAAGACAGTACGCTGGTAGTGGATAATAGCTCTAACTCAGCTGAACAAACAGTGAACCGAGTTGTGCCAACGATTGAGCTGCAAATAGGGGGGCAAGATGATGCTGTTATTGATGAGTCAGCCGAAGATTTAGAAATTAATCCGCATGAGCTGTCAGCAAAGGATGCTGAAGATGAAGATCTGGAGCAACAGCAATACACAAAAATTCGAACGCAATATCAGCAAGCTGTTCGAGAAATGATCGCCTTATTTGCATTTAGGCTAGAGGCGGATAGTCGCTCACGTTGTGAAAAAGCGAGCAACTCCAATGTTATAGAGCTTAATGACTATGAAATCTTAGAGGTGAGCCGAGATGAAAGTGCTCCCTACGGTTATCTATTTGAAGTGAAAAAGTGCATCTCGCCAGCTTTTCCCAAAAACTGATTTACTGAGGGTTATAGCACTACAAATATCAAGGTTTAAATAGGCTGCGAGACGGCATATTTTTTAACACAATCCTCCGCCGTTAGTGGCCTAGAGAAAAGGTAGCCTTGTGCCAAGTTACAGTGGTGACTGGTGAGAAAGTCTAATTGATGCTGGGTTTCCACGCCTTCTGCAATAACTTTTTTTCCTAAAGAATGGGACATACTAATTACGGCTTTCACTACGGCCTGATCTTCTGGAGAGTTGATAAGGTTACGGATGAAAGATTGATCAATTTTTAATGACGTGGCTGGCAATGACTTTAAATAAGCAAGAGATGAGTAACCAGTGCCAAAATCATCTATTGCCACCTGAATGCCTGCTTTTACGAGTTTCTTGAGGGTTTTTATTGATTGCTCAGGAGCCGCCATCAGTGCGGTCTCAGTTATTTCCATTTTAAGCCATTGAGGCTCGGCGCCAGCTTCATAAATTAGGCTGATTATTTCTTCTGCTAAATTTACATTGATAAGTTCCAGAGCTGATAGGTTCACTGATACACGCTTAAAATCAAATTCTTGTTTGTGCCAATCTTTTAACTGATGGCAAACTTTAGCCAGCATCCAACGACTTAATTCAAAAATAAGTCCTGTTTCTTCGGCAATGGGAATAAATTCAATGGGTGAAATTGGGCCAAGATCTGGATGATGCCAGCGCATTAAGGCTTCAAATCCAGCAAGCTCAGTCTCAGGCAGCTGATTGATGGATTGATAAACGGGAAATAGCTCAAAGCCTTCAGCTAAGCTGGAGTGACTTAAAGCCAGTCTTAATCCTTGCTCGAGTGTCAGGCGGCGTTGATTGTATTTCGCCTGCTCTTCACTGCAAAAAGCAAAACCCGCCGGGAGTTTTTTAGCAACATATAGAGCTGCATCGGCTTGTTTCAACAAGGTTTCGCCATCGTCACCATTAATAGGAAATAAGCTAATCCCTATGCGGCAACCTAAAATGAAGGTTTGCTCATAGACTTCAAAAGGCTGCGCCATGACCTGGATTAATTCCACTGCCTTGGCTTCTGCCTCTAAAGCATTGCTGTTTGGCAGCAAAATACAAAATTTATCACCACCAAATCGCGCCACTATGTCGTTATTGTTTAATAATCCACTCAAGCGGACAGCAGCTTGTTGTAATAATTTATCTCCCGCACTGTGGCCAAGATTGTCATTGATAATTTTAAAGCGAGTGAGATCGAGAAAAAGTAATGAAAACGGCTGCCCCAGTGCGTGGGCTGTGAGTATGGTTTGATCCAATGACAGCTTGAATAAGTAACGATTTGCTAAACCTGTGAGGTCATCAAAATGAGACAATTGATGTAATTTTGCTTGATGCTGTTTTAACGCAGATACATCGTGGGCAATACCTTCACAACCAATACAAACATCTTGCTCATTGTACATAGGGCGCTCAAGCACTTCGAAGCTATGAACCTTACCTTGAGTATCAAAAATCTCTATTTCGAAAGGGGGAATATGTTCGCCTTTAAGACTGCGGGTGACAAATTCAGGTATCAACAGGTTGCAGTGATTTTCTGTGAGATATTTACGGTAATCACCAATAAAGTCTGCAACTTCATAACCTAAAATATGGCTGACAGATGGGCTGACATATTGAATATTCCCCTGTGAATCATGCTGATAAAAAACGTACTCATCTTCTAGAGATTCCACAAGACCACGATATTTATTTTCACTGTTTTGCAGCTGGGTAGTACGGTCGAAAATTAATGATTCTAAGTTATCTTTAAGCTTATTGAGTTCTTGATTAGCGGCTTCGGTGTCATTGTGGGCTATGATTAATGCTTTGTTATGACGCTTTTCCTGTAATAGCCACACAAGTAATAAAAGAATTAAAAAACCTGAAATCAATGACAACTCTATCAGCTGTTGGTAATTGGTGGGGATCTCGATACTCGCGTGCCATTTATTATTAATAGCGAGCTTTTCTTCGGAGCTAATGGCATTTAAGCCTTTTTGCATTATTGACGCTAGCATAGGCATGTCATGCCTGATTGCTATGGCATCATTGGCGCTATTTCGTTCATAAAACACCGCAAACTCTAACTCAGTAAACAGATATTTTTGCTGTAAAAAATTGGCGGCGGCAAAAAAGGTAATTGCAGCATCGGCTTGTTTAGACTCCACCGCTTCGAGCGCCTCTCGCATGGTATCGACATAAAATGGAATGACACTGGGGAATTCGGTCAAAATCTTGCTGACATAGTGATAATTCTTAACTAAAGCTATTGTTTTCCCAGCAATATCCTCACGGTTATCTATGCTTCTATTGCCTTTGTGATTAATGATAACCAAAGACTTAAACACTATGGGAGTGGTGAAAATATAATTAGCTTCTCGCTCAGGCGTTTTGACCATGGTGAGAACCATATCTGTCTTCTTGGCATTAAAATTACTGATAACCTGTTGCCAACTTACCTGTTTATCTACGACGAAGTCGATATCCAATTTTTCACCAATTAAGTGCAAGGTATCCATAGCTATACCTATGATTTTTTTCTCGTCATTTAGATAACTATAGGGAGGGAAGTAGCCATCAACTCCCACCCTGATGGGTTGATTCGCCTCTAACCAGATCCGTTCATTTTTAGTGAGGGTATGCATATTGACGACAGGCATGTCGGTAAGCATTTCATTATTTGGCACTGCTTGAGTGTGAATGCTAAAAGTCGCTAAAACCACTAATAGGGTCAGCGAAATGGCTATGCTTAATACAGAATTTAATTTCATCTAATGGCTAAATCCATGCTCAAAGGTTAAAAAATATCCATAAAAATAGCTGAATAATACTCTGCTATCGATCAGTATAGCCTAAAATTTTGGATGCTAAAGTTGGTTAGCCTAATCAATTAGAATGATATCAATATTGATTCAGATCAATTACTTAGTTGTTACTCTTTAAGATGTTTTGGCTTAAAGCATAGATAGGGTTAACGAATAATAGCTTGGACTTTGTAGTCTAGGTTTAGGAACCGCTAGAAATAAAAAACGACCTTAGAGGTCGTTTTAGTGATGAAGTTAGGATTTAACTGAGTTGAGATTAGTTAAATTTAAGCTCATGGAAGCTAGTGATTTGCTTGTGTATGCCGCTATCTACCCGTTCAGCGCGCTGTATTAAGCACGTCATCATGCCCGCCGCTTCAGCTGCTGTAAGCTCTTGTACTGAGTCAGATACAAACATAATTTGCTTTGGCTGTAGCCCGATAGTGTTATAGATATTTTGATAAGCTTGTTTATCCAGTTTGTTACCAATGCGCATATCGAAGTGGCCACTAAATAATGGGGTTAAATCGCCAGCCTCACTATGGTTGAAAAGTAATTTTTGCGCATCGACTGAACCCGAAGAAAAGCTGTATATGGCAAGCCCTTGGCTGTGATAACGGCTTATTGCTTCAACGAAGTCTGGGTAGATTTGCCCTTGAAATGCCAAGCTGTCATAGCCTTGCTTCCAAATTAATCCTTGCAAGGTTTTCAGTGGCGTAAGTTTTCTGTCTTCATTTATCCATTGCTGGAGAATTTCAGCCACTCGCTCAACCGAAGCTTCGGGCTCCAGGGCAATATCTCGAACATCGTTAATGCAACAATCAACTAATACTTGCTGTTGATGTTCGACGAGAAAGCTTGCCATTACCCTGTGAGAGTAAGGAAATAACACATCTTGAATAAAGTTGAGGTCGGTGGTGGTGCCGGCAGTGTCGACGACAATGGCTCTAATACTCATAATGCCTTGTTACTCCATGTTAAATTTATCTCCCCTCGATCCTATGCTTTATTGACTTGATTGGCTAGTCGAATTGTTACGCTACTTAGGTAAAATCACATTTTTATTGTGAAGCTAAGCAACACTAGGTAGGCTTTCATAAGCATTTATTTTTTAACCACAATTAATTAAGTAGCTATCAAGCTTGAATATCAATTTTTGGCTTGATGGCGCAAGCCCTTGTGGGATATAAAATGAGTGAGATCAGCCAGTCTTCCAAGGTTAATTTTTAAGGTGTATTTCTATGATATCTAAATGGGCAAAACGATTTTTCCAGATGGCTGAACTTGTCGGCTCTTGGAGTAAAGATCCATCGACGCAAGTGGGCGCTGTGATCACTAAACATAATCGCATTGTTTCTGTCGGCTTTAATGGTTACCCCCATGGGATTTCTGACAGTGCAGAAACCGATGATCGCGATATGAAACTACTTAAAACCTTGCATGCAGAAGAAAATGCGATCCTGTTTGCTAAGCGCGATCTCGATGGCTGTGATATTTGGGTAACCCACTTTCCATGCCCCAATTGCGCCGCCAAGATCATTCAAACTGGGATAACAGGAGTATTTTGCCCAGAGCAAAATGCCGATTTCCTCTCCCGCTGGGGCGACAAAATTAATATCAGCCAAGAGATGTTCTTACAAGCTGACGTTAAAGTGACTTGGTTGCCACTGGATGAGCTGACTTAAACTCACTTAAATTTAGTTCAAGGATTGAATATGCCAATTATGCTTAAGCGCTTGCTCAACTCGCTGCCAATACTGTTAACCTTAATTGTATTGGGAGTGAACCCTGCTCTTGCCCAAGTTAACGGGGACACTGAGGTGTTGAAGGTTCACTCAAAAAGCTTTGTAGGTAGCGCAGATTTTATAGTGACCTTACCCAGTAAATACCATGAAAATAAAGATCAAAAATACCTAGTCTTGGTGGATTTTCATCCCCGTAGCCACGCCTATTTAGCAGGGCTTCATGATTGGATGAGCCACAACGGTGCTTGGCCTTGGTTGGAAACCATCATAATCACAGCGCCAGATGGTCATGAAGGGTTAGGCAAGTTAAAAAGCTTCGATAATGCTCAGCAAGGGCAAGCGTTGCTTGATTTTATCGGACAAGACTTGTTGGCTGCAGTGGATGCTAAATATCGTACTAATGGTTTTAGAATACTCAGTGGTTTTACTGGCAATGCCAGTATCAGTTTGTTCACCTTGTTGCACCGCCCTGAGTTATTCAATGCTTACATTGCCGCCAGCCCGATTTTAAGTGATAACCATCTATCCCTGATGACTGACGCGATTAACGCCTTGCCAGATCTTGCTCGCAAATTAACCACCCAGCCGAGGATGTTATTTTTATCCCGCGCCGACAGTGGTTATGAGCAACAGCAAATTGCCGATTTTGATAAATTCACTGAATTACTTAAGCTCAAGGCGCCTAAGAATTTAATTTGGCGCAGTCAATTATTCGAAGGCTCTTATTACATGTCGCAACCGGCATTAGCAACCATTTATGCCATTGAAATGTTCTTCGATGATATCCATAAATCGGTTGAGCCAGAGTCAGCTTTAGGTAAGCAAGGGCCACAGGCTATTTATGAGCATTATCAATGGCTAAGCCAGCGTTATGGTTTTGAGGTATCGGCGGTCGATTCGTTATTAAATTTAGCCAAGTCAAAAACAGATCTTAAGCAAGCTTTAGCCGTGGGGACTTTTTGTGTGGCTAAGCATCCGCAAGATGCTCACGCTCACCATGGCTTGGCTGTGACTTTGGCTGCATTAGGGCAATCCTCAGATGCGATTGCTGAATTAACACTGGCAATGAGTCTGACCAAGCATCCGTTTTATTTGAATCGCTGGGGTAAGTTGCTAACCGAGTACCAAACAGAGTAAGCCACTGTGCTACATAGCCTTATGCTTGGTATCCGTTATTGATGCACTAATTTACCCGCTTTGACCACATCGATGAGTCGGTCAACGCCATAGCTGTAGGCAAGCTCAGCCGCTGAGCTGATGTTCCACAAACAGAAATCAGCCTGCATGCCAACGGCAAGATGGCCGACATTATCACCTATACCTAACGCCTTGGCGGCATTGACTGTCATGCCTGCAAGGGCTTCTTCTGGGGTGAGCCTAAACAAGGTACACGCCATATTGAGCATCAAGAGGCTCGAGCAAATGGGTGATGAACCGGGATTGTAATCACTGGCGACCACCATAGGGACCTGGTATTGGCGCAATAAATCTATCGGCGGCAACTTAGTTTCCCGTAGAAAGTAAAACGCGCCCGGCAGCAGTACGGCGCAAGTGCCGCTTTCGCTTAAGGCTTTAACGCCAACTTCGTCTAAATACTCGATATGATCCACCGACAGGGCGCCTAATCTGGCCGCCATTTCACTGCCACCAATGTTCGATAGCTGCTCGGCGTGTAATTTGATGCCAAGTCCGTGAGCTTTAGCCGCATTAAGCACGCGTTCGGTTTGCTCAAGATTAAAAGCTATGCCCTCACAGAAAACATCCACCGCATCGGCTAAGTGTTCCGCCACTACCGCAGGCAACATTTCATTGACCACAAGATCTACATAGGCATCGCTGCGGGCAGTGCTGTTGGGGGCATCCTTGTACTCTGGCGGTATGGCATGGGCACCTAGAAAAGTCGTCTTAACATCCACATGGTGATGCTTGCCAAGCTCACGGGCAACCCGCAGCAGCTTGAGCTCGGTTTCAACATCGAGACCATACCCTGATTTTATCTCAACCGTAGTGACGCCTTCTTTAGCTAGGGCATTTAAGCGCTGGCGGCCAAGCTCAAACAGCTCTGCTTCATCGGCTTCACGGCAAGCCTTTACTGTGGATATGATACCGCCACCAGCGCGGGCAATGTCTTCATAGCTGGCGCCCTTAAGGCGCAGTTCAAATTCATTGGCGCGGCTGCCTGCAAAGACTAGATGAGTGTGGGCATCAATAAGTCCAGGCATTATCCATTTGCCTTTGCCCCTGTAAACCGGGGTTGCCAGCACGTCAAATTCAGGCAGTTCACTTCTTGGGCCAAGCCAAGCAATTTTTCCATCTTTGACTGCAATAGCAGCAGCTGTGATAGCACCATAGGGCTCGCCAATCTTGGCATCCATTGTGGCGATATTGACGTCAATCCAAACTTGATCCCAAGACATAGACTTACCTTTTTGTAGTGATATCAGCGATTAGGCGTTGATGAAAAGTAAAAATTGTAATCCACTTGTTTTGACTTGTATATACAAGGTAGGATTATAGCCTATAATTGCTTCAGTTTTCACCTATTCACTATGACTATTCCAAACGAGTCAACTTTGCAGGACTAATTATGACAGCGCCGATTTTTGCTCAGATTAAGCAACATATCATAGCCAATATTGAAACGGGTGTATGGCAAGAGGACGATAAAGTCCCGTCAGAAAACCAGCTTGCAGGGCAATTTTCTTGTAGCCGTATGACGGCTAGGCGCGCGGTGACTGAGCTGGTGGAGCAAGGTATTTTAGAGCGCAGCCAAGGCCTAGGTACTTTTGTTTCTGGACTTAAGTCGCAGTCGTCATTACTGACTATTCGCAATATTGCCGATGAAATTAAAGAGCGTGGCCACGGTTACAGCGTGCAGCAACTGGCTTTGACTCAAATCGCCGCCGCGGCCTCCGTTGCTAATGCGTTAGATTTAGAGGTAGGCAGCCCAGTGTTTTATTCTGTGTTGGTGCATTGCGAGCAAGGCCTGCCGCTGCAACTGGAGCAGAGATTTGTGAACCCTAGATTGGTGCCAGACTATTTAGCCCAAGACTTTAACCTGCAAACCCCCCATGAGTATTTATCTAAGGTGGCGCCACTCACAGAAGCCAAGCACACGGTTGAGGCAATATCGGCCAATAGCCAGTTTCAACAGCAACTTAATATTGAAGCCAGCGAGCCCTGTTTACAGGTGCTGCGCCGTACTTGGTCGCGCCAAGGCGTGGTGAGTTTCTCTCGACTTATCCACCCAGGCAGCCGTTTTCGATTAGGTGGTCATCTTAAATTTAAATAATGCACAGCGACAATGAAATGGCCGTGCCATAAACGCCAAGTAACACGAAATCTATAGCTCTAGCCTTATAACTGACAAATAAAACAACAACAGCTTAATTCAGCGAGGAAAAAATGGATAACAACAGACATGACCCTAGCCGCCGCATCATTGCCCCTCACGGCAGCAAACTTAGCTGTAAAAGCTGGTTAACCGAAGCGCCGATGCGCATGCTAATGAATAACCTGCACCCAGATGTGGCCGAGCGCCCAGAAGATCTCGTGGTATACGGCGGTATTGGTCGCGCGGCCCGAGATTGGCAAAGCTACGACAAGATAATCGAAGTGCTGCAGCGCCTAGAAGATGATGAAACCTTAATGATCCAGTCCGGTAAGCCTGTCGGCGTGTTTCGCACCCATGCAGATGCACCACGAGTATTGATTGCTAACTCTAACTTAGTACCACACTGGGCTAATTGGGAACATTTCAACGAATTAGATAAATTAGGGTTGGCCATGTATGGCCAGATGACCGCAGGTTCTTGGATTTACATTGGCACCCAAGGCATAGTGCAAGGTACCTATGAGACTTTTGTCTCGGTAGCGAAACAGCACTTTGACGGTATCGCCAAGGGTAAGTGGGTACTCACTGGCGGCCTTGGCGGCATGGGCGGCGCGCAGCCTTTAGCGGGCACCATGGCAGGTTTTTCTGTATTAGCCTGTGAAGTAGATGAAACCCGTATCGATTTTCGCTTGCGTACCCGCTATGTAGACAAGAAAGCCAGTACATTAGATGAAGCCTTGGCCATGATAGATGAAGCCAATAAAGCGGGTAAGCCCGTGTCAGTTGGACTACTTGCCAATGCTGCCGATGTGTTTGCCGAATTAGTTGAGCGCGGCATAACGCCTGATGTAGTGACAGATCAAACCTCAGCGCACGACCCTTTAAACGGTTACTTGCCACAGGGCTGGAGCTTAGAGCAAGCCGCCGCGATGCGTAAATCCGATGAAGCAGCCGTGGTGAAAGCCGCTAAAGCTTCCATGGCAGTACAAGTGAAGGCCATGTTGGACTTGCAAGCCGCAGGCGCTGCCACCTTCGATTACGGCAACAACATTCGCCAAATGGCCCAAGATGTCGGCTTAGTAAACGCCTTTGACTTCCCAGGTTTTGTGCCAGCATATATTCGCCCCTTATTCTGCGAAGGCATAGGCCCGTTCCGCTGGGTGGCGCTTTCTGGCGATCCAGAAGATATCTACAAGACAGATGCCAAAGTTAAAGAGCTTATCCCAGACGATAAACACCTGCACAATTGGTTAGACATGGCCCGTGAGCGCATCGCCTTCCAAGGGTTGCCTGCGCGTATTTGCTGGGTTGGCCTAAAAGACAGGGCACGCCTTGCCGCAGCCTTTAACGAAATGGTTAAAAATGGCGAGCTATCCGCACCTGTAGTGATTGGCCGCGATCATTTAGACAGTGGCTCGGTTGCCAGCCCAAACCGTGAAACTGAGTCCATGATGGATGGCTCGGATGCGGTCTCTGATTGGCCTTTACTTAATGCCTTATTGAATACCGCTAGCGGCGCCACTTGGGTGTCATTACACCATGGCGGCGGCGTAGGCATGGGCTTTAGTCAGCATTCTGGGGTGGTTATTGTCTGTGATGGCAGTGACGCCGCGGCTAAGCGTGTTGAGCGCGTTTTATGGAATGACCCAGCAACTGGGGTGATGCGCCACGCCGATGCAGGCTATGAGATTGCCAAAGACTGCGCCAAAGAGCAGGGCTTAGACTTACCTATGCTAGATGTTTCAAAGAAGGGATTGTAATCATGATGTCATTTGAATTAGTACCAGGCACCTTGAGCCTAGCCCAGTTGCGCCAGATCAGCCGCAGTAAAGTGAACTTGCATTTAGCCGACTCGGCTATCGCCGAAATCAACCAAAGCGCCGCCATAGTGCAACAAGTGTTGAGTGAAGGCCGTACCGTGTATGGCATCAACACAGGTTTTGGCCTATTGGCGAACACTAAAATTGCCCCTGAAGACTTACAGTTACTGCAGCGCTCGATTGTCTTGTCCCACGCTGCAGGTTTTGGTCAATACATGCAAGATGCCTCAGTGCGCTTGATGATGGTGCTTAAGATTAACTCCTTAAGCCGCGGCTTCTCTGGTATTCGCCTTGAAGTGATTAACTTCTTGATTAAATTAGTCAACGCTGGCGTTTACCCTTGTGTGCCTGAAAAAGGCTCAGTGGGCGCATCGGGAGATTTAGCGCCTCTGGCTCATATGTGTTTGCCGCTATTAGGCGAAGGCGAGATGAGCTATGAAGGGCAGATTATTTCCGCTAAAGAAGGCCTTGAAATCGCAGGGCTTGAGCCATTAGAGCTTGCCGCCAAAGAAGGCTTAGCCCTGCTAAATGGCACCCAAGCTTCTACAGCACTGGCGCTCGAAGGCTTATTTAATGCCGAAGACTTGTTTGCGGCAAGTTCAGTGATTGGCGCCATGAGCGTGGAAGCTGCCATGGGCAGTCGTAGCCCGTTCGATGCGCGTATTCATGCGGCGCGTGGCCAGAAAGGTCAAATCGATTCGGCCGCCGTGTTCCGTCACTTATTGGGTGAAACCTCAGCAATCAGTTTAAGCCATGCCAATTGCACTAAAGTGCAAGATCCGTATTCACTGCGTTGTCAACCACAGGTACTGGGCGCATGTTTGACTCAAATTCGTCATGCGGCAGATGTCTTAGGTGTCGAAGCCAATGGCGTGACAGATAACCCACTAGTGTTCCAAGACACGGGCGATATTATCTCTGGCGGTAACTTCCATGCCGAGCCTGTGGCCATGGCGGCGGATAACTTAGCCATCGCCATTGCCGAACTTGGCTCCATTGCCGAGCGCCGCATCGCCTTGCTGATTGACTCAAGCTTGTCACACTTACCACCATTTCTAGTCAATAACGGCGGGGTTAACTCGGGCTTTATGATAGCTCAAGTTACGGCGGCTGCGCTGGCTTCTGAAAACAAAACCTATGCGCATCCTGCCTCGGTAGACAGCTTACCAACATCGGCAAATCAGGAAGATCATGTATCTATGGCGACTTTTGCTGCCCGTAGATTGCGTGATATGAGTGAAAATACTCGCGGTGTATTGGCTGTTGAATTATTGGCAGCGGCCCAAGGGTTAGATTTTAGAGCGCCTTTAGCGCCAAGTGAGGCGGTGGCCAGTGCTAAAGCTGAGCTGCGCGAATTAGTAAGCTTTTACGATAAGGACAGATTTTTTGCGCCTGACATCGAAAGCGCTGCCGAGCTTTTGTATAGCGCCAGCTTCAACGCTTACTTGCCTGCTGGATTAATGCCAAGCTTCTAAGACGCATTGCCCACTTGCTAGTTAACACAAAAAAGGACCTTGAGGTCCTTTTTTGTGTTGGCATTGAGATTAGCGAGATTTTAGCTCGCTAATACTTAGTTGTAATAGTTGTTTCTGCCACTGGGATTTATCTATTCCCTCTACCCAAAGCGTGCGGCTTTGGCGTTGCTCACCTTTACGAAGATAGGTTTCAGGTAGGCGGAAAGTCGCTTTCCAGACATCTAAGGTCTCAGTTTTAAGTGCAAGACCTGAATCTGAGTAGAATTTAGTGGCCACTTCTACTAAAACTATGTGATCGCTACTGCTACTCGTTAAATCAAAGGTCAATCCAAGACGTTCACCATCCCATACGCTGTTGGCTAGGCTAACTTTAATGCCATCTTTGGCTGTGGATGTCAGTAACTCAGGTTGAGCTAGTACTATGGAGGCCAGTGTCTGAGTGTCTTGTTCAACCACTATATACTCCCATGTGAAGTCATCTTTCAGTAAGACTTCTGCACCATTTTCTAGGGTGAATTTACCAATGTCGGCGGCGTGTGCTGTCATGGCAAGCATGATAAGTGATGCTGCTCCTAGACGTAAAATTGAGGTCATTGTTATTCCCTTTGGCGATTAGTGCTCAATAAAAAACTTGTTATAGCACAGGTTAACTTCTGTTGTCCTGTGCAGAGGTCATCTAAGAGTGGGAAATATAGCCAATATATCCTTTTGGATTCAGCTTAGTGTTCGTTGTGAAATAGTATTAGTGTAGGATGCATCAGGATGAAGTTAATTCGAGAATAGCCAGAGGGTGGAGTAGTGGATCAAGAATTAAGAATGCAAATTGCAGTGTGGTTGCAAGAGCTTGGCATAAATAGCCAACCGACAGATATCTTCGCCACAGGTGTCTTAATCACCTTATGTTTATTTGTGGCTATGGTGGCTTATTTTCTTGTTAAGCGGGTCGTGATACAAGCGGTTAATATCATGATCCACAGGTCCAAGGCAACTTGGGATGATATCTTTATGCGTTTTCGAGTACTAGAGAAGCTGGCTATCTTGGTGCCAGCCATAGTGCTGAATTTATTTATCCCTGTGGCGCTGAAAGAGCAAGGCGTCATGGCGCAGTTTATTGATCGGTTACTGAACATGGTATTGGCCATTTTAGTGATTAGGGCGATTTATGCCGCGCTGGATGCCATCAATGAAATTGCAGATATTAACTTAGTGAATCGGCGTTTACCGGTTAAAAGCTTTGTCCAGTTAACTAAATTATTCTTGTTTTTCATTGGTTTAATTATCTGCGTATCCATCCTTGCTAACCAAAGCCCAGTGTATTTCTTAAGTGGTTTAGGTGTAGCGACTGGTTTTGTGATGCTAGTGTTTCGTGACACTATTTTGGGTTTTGTTGCTGGGATCCAATTGGCGGCCAATCGTATGGTCAGCAAGGGAGACTGGATCCAGATGGACAAATACGGCGCCGATGGTGCGGTAGAAGAAGTGTCATTGAACACAGTAAAAGTGCGCAATTGGGACAATACCATCACAATGATCCCAGCCTACGCTTTGGTGTCTGATGCCTTTAAAAACTGGCGCGGAATGTCAGAATCCGGAGGCCGCCGCATCAAGCGTTCGGTCAATATTGATGTGAACAGCATTAAGTTTTTAACCGATGATGAGAGAATTCGCCTAGGCAAAGTGAATCACCTGAAAGAGTATCTGCCTAAGATATTTTCAGAAATAAACGAAGCCAACGCTAGCGTGAGTGATATTGATATGCCAGTGAATGGCAGACGGCTAACTAACGTAGGTACCTTTAGGGCCTATTTACAACAGTATTTGAATCACCATGAAAAGGTGCATAAAGGCATGACCTTAATGGTGCGTCAGCTTGCACCGACCACCGAAGGGTTACCCATAGAATTGTACATTTTCACCAACGATGTGCGTTGGACTTATTATGAAACCATTCAAGCGGATATCTTCGACCATGTGTTTGCCATCTTACCAGAGTTTGGTTTGCGGGCATTCCAAAATCCAACCGGTAATGACTTGCGCAGCCTAAAAAGCATCAAGGTAGAGTCATCGTATTAATAAACACTAGGCCATTCTTACCTGCACTGATAAACAATGTTCACAAGAGTATTAAAAAAATTTATCACTGTAGGTAAAGCACAATGCTTTCATGGAGATTTATTATACGCAATCTATGAGCAGCTCAAAAAGTAAGCCACAACTTAATATCAGAGATATTGATTTCGGTGCTATTTCTGTTACAGCTTAAATCGAGCTCAGCTGAGTTAGGCAGCGCTATTTTACCATGGTACAACTAAGGTTTTTTTTCGGTAAATAACCGATTTTGCATGGCAACTAAGGCATTTTCAAACAGTGTAAAATAATGCTCCTTACCGACTAAATCAATAATGCCGGCTTTTAGCAACTTATTGTGGACTCGCTCATTGGCACCAGAAAGTACAACCTGAACACCACGCAGCTTAAAATTAGCAATGACTTCTTCTAAAGTTTGTAGGCCTGTAATATCGATAAAGGGTACCCATTTTAGGCGAATGATTAAAAAACGAGGATCAGAATCTGTCGCAGCCATCGCTCTATCAAAATTTTCAGCGGCCCCAAAAAAGAATGGCCCCTCCACCGCATAGACAAGGATATCTTTTGGTACGGTAGCATTATTAAGCAAAGGAAACTCTCTGTTTAGATCCGCCTCTGTGGATTTAGTCACTTCCACACTGTTGGCCATGCGGCTCAAAAAGTGCAGTATTGCTAGAATGACACCGATATTAACCGCTATCACTAAGTCTGCAAAAACGGTTAATGTAAAGGTAATAAGTAAAATGACAACATCAGCTTTAGGTGCCCTTTTGAGCATTTTTATAAAATGTTTGGCTTCACTCATATTCCAAGCAACAACAAATAAAATGGCGGCCAGTGCAGCCAAGGGAATATGGCTAGCTAAAGGGGAAAGCAGTATCAAAATTAAGATAAGCGTCAGTGAATGAATTATGCCTGCTAACGGACTATTTGCACCATTTCGAATATTAGTCGCCGTTCTAGCTATCGCTCCAGTAGCAGCAAAACCACCAAACAAAGGTGCCACAATATTCGCTAAACCTTGGCCCACTAACTCTTGATTAGAATCATGGCGAGTACCGGCCATGCCATCAGCAACGACGGCGGAAAGTAATGACTCAATGGCCCCTAACATAGCAATGGTAAATGCAGGCCCAATGAGCTCAATAATCAATGCAATGTTGATAACTGGAAACTGAAATTCAGGCAAGCCCTGTGGTAAACCACCAAAAGCACTGCCAATAGTTTTAATGCCATCGAATTGGAAAAAATATTGAATCCCCGTAACAACGACAAGCGCAATTAAAGGGCCAGGAAGCTGCTTGCAATAGGGTAATTTGGGCCCCAATAGCACTAACATTAATGACAAAGAGGCTAATAAGGTCGTGGTTAAATCTAGCTGAGGAAAAGACTCGAATAAGTGTAATAATTTAAGGTGAAAATACTCGCCACTGATAGGTGGTAAACCAAAGAAATCTTGCCACTGGCCGACCCAAATAATAACACCTATACCTGAAGTGAAACCTAAGATGACAGGATCAGGAATAAACTTAATCATGGTACCCATTTTGGCTAAACCCAATAGCAGTAAAATAACCCCAGCCATTAAGGTTGCAACTTGTAATCCTCCAATACCATATTTTGCTGTGATAGCCGATAAAACAACAATGAATGCACCTGTTGGGCCAGCAATCTGCACCCTAGAGCCACCAAAAACAGATACGAAAAAACCAGCAACTATAGCGGTATAAATACCTTGTTCGGGCTTTGCCCCTGATGCAATAGCAAAAGCCATAGCAAGCGGCAAAGCTACAACCCCCACTATCACACCGGCAATAATATTGTTAAGCCAAAATTTAGCCTTAAACAACCCAGCCTTTTGTGCATCCAACATAGCAAACATTGATCACCTCGAACGACAATCGTTATAATTTTATTATAATACGATTATCATAACAGGCAATAGCATAAGCTTAATTTATAAACATTACTTGCATTGACTCAAACAAAGCTACAAAGGATATAATACATCGGTTCGGATAATATATTTAGTGCCCGCAGTAATCACTGCCGAACCATGCAAACAATGCAACGGATGACGACCGTGGGGGAAGCACAATACGCTGCCAGCTGGAGTGCGCACATTCACAGTTTCGGTTTCTTGGGCTCGCCTTGCTGGCAGTGATGGATCGTCTTTATTAACTAAAAACTGCGTGCTGCCGCCTTCAAAATCATCACTTAAGAAAATTAAAAATGTCAGCTGGCTCCATCTATCGGGGTAAGCGTTAGCCACCAGCTCATTATCAATAACTCGGCTTCCCGGCCAAGAGCCATCGGTGTGAGTGCTAAAGAAATCACCCGCGCCATAGCGGTAAAATCTAAATCGACCGTTGAGCCCCATGGCATCATCACCATCGAAATGTATCTTGCTACCAGCAAATAAATGCTGGCAACGAGACCAAATCAGTCCGTCGGTCTGCTCGTCCACAACCCAAGTAACATTGCTGTTATGGCGCACTTTTCTAGGCAATGACACCGCCGCATCATCCAAATAACCTAAAGCTTCAGTCGCATCAATAAAGCGCTGGCATTCTTCTTTAGATAATACATTGTGTAACTGGAACGCGCCCGGCACTGAGGGGACTTCAACCCGAGTGACAGCATTGGGCGCAGTTGCTGCAAGCTCAATAGGATTGGCGCTCGCCACAGCCCAAGTGGGTAAATCAGGGTGCTCAGCCCCTGGCTCCCTCGCTACCACGAAAAAACCTTTCTCGCTGATATCCAATTTTTTTACTGCTGATTGTTTAACGTCTATTTTTTCAACATCATGATTAATCATATTAGCCACCTATTTACTGACAACTTGAACTTGGGCGAATTGCCTATGACCTTCTGTCGAACCATGGAAGCCAAAACCACTTTGCTTTGCACCAACCCAAGGTGCATCACCTGAGCCGCCTGGGCCTTGGTTAATCGCTACCATGCCAGCCTCAAGCTGGGCCGCGACCTCGCTAGCACCTTGATGCCCAAATACCACCGCCCCTAAACCATAGTCAGAATCATTGGCTCTGGTAATAGCCTCTTCAATGGATGAAAAGCGGCTAATGGCAACTATGGGGCCGAAGGTTTCTTCTTTCTCCATCAACATCTCAGGGGTCATATCGGCGATCACTGTGGCTTGAATATAAGGCGCCGTCTGAACGCTGCTGCCCAGCAATAATCGAGCGCCCTTAGTCTTAGCATCTTCAATATGCGCTAGAATTTTTTGATGCTGCTTCTGGTTAATGATTGGGCCGATATCGACTCCAGCTTGATCCCATGGACCATGCTGATATTGAGAGGCTATTTCGACGACTCTTTTCTCAAATGCATCACCAATGCGCTCATCTACATAGATGCGCTCGGTAGAAGTACACATTTGGCCGGCGTTTTCAAAGCTACTGGCGACAGCAAAACGAGCCGCGCGTTCAAGATCGGCATTCGCCATCACTATCATAGGATCGTTACCACCAAGCTCCATTACTAAGCGTTTTAACCCTGACGCTGCTCGCGCCATGATGTCTTTTCCCACCGCCATGGAGCCGGTGAACGCCACTAAGTTAACCTCGGCCTCCACCAACATTTTTCCAACTTCGCCATCACCATGGATAATGCTAAGCACTCCCTCTGGCAGGCCTCGCTGCAACTGCTCAAAGAATGCTTGGGCAATCAATGGCGTCTGCTCCGAGGGCTTTAAAATGACGCTATTGCCTGCCATCAATGCCGGCACAATAAGATTGTTCGCCATCATCACGGGGTAGTTCCAAGGCGAAATCACCGCCACAACACCTAACGCTTGGTAATGTAATTCGGTGCGACTATTAAGTTGGCGTGGCTGAAATGCACTTAATGCTGTTTGCGCGACATAAGGCCCACTCATCATGGCGCCTTGCACTTCACCTCTGGCGCGGCGAATGTCTTTGCCCATTTCCTGACTGAGTAGCAAAGCCAATTCATCGGTTAATTCAGCCATATTTTCGTAGGCTAGCGTTAATTGACTTAAGCGCTCTTTGGCAGCTAACTTACGCCACTTTAGGGCTGATACCTGTGCAGTAGCGATTGTGCTAGCCACATCCGCGCGATTAGCAACGGCCACTTCGCCGATGAGCTTGCCATTACTGGGGTTAAAAGATGCCAAAGTATTCATGCTGGTTTTCCTTTGCTATGCCTCGTTGAGAACAACGAAACAAGCGATAATTAAATATTTAGATATCGTTATTTTTCGATACCAGTAGTTATAACTAGGTTGTAACTAAATTCAGTAAATTTATATAAGTCAGTGCAATTATGATTAGCTTGCCACTAAAGCTGGTATTTAGCAGCTTTAGTGGTTCTGGCTAGAGCTGCAGCTCAAGCTGAGACAAAAACAGCTTAATATTTTGCTCATCCCTTTGATAATAGGTCCATGGGCCAATGCGCTTGGCATTCACTAAACCCGCACGCTGCAACGTGGCCAAATACACAGAAATCGTCGATTGAGACAGGCCAGACTTCTCTTGAATGATGCTGACGCACACGCCGTCTACATCGGCATCCACCAGCTGAGACTCTACTGGAAAATTCTGCTTTGGCGCTTTAAGCCAATTCAAAATTTGCATCCGCATTGGATTACCCAGCGCCTTGATAACAAGATTAAGATCCATTTCCTATCCTTAATCATTTTTAGATATCGAGATATTGCGATGTTGCGTTTTTCTTGTAAAGCAGTTTTCTTTTTAAAAGGGCTTTCTTCACCCCCACGGCTAGCAGCGATCAAACTAAGCACAATTATTATCACAATCCCAAGAGCCCCAGTCTAACTGAGTTTAAGCATCATTTTTGCCGTCACTACCTTGCTGATGTTGCACATAAAATCGGCTTTAAAATTGCTATAAGACGCAGAATATGTTCAAATATTAATTAGGGCACTAATAATTACACTCATAATCAGATTAATTATCTTTTTACACTATTATAAATTCATCATTATTGATATTGCGGCTCTCTAAATTCAGATACAAACCCAAGGAATACCCATGACAAAGCTAAAAAAATCTATCTTAACGCCACTTAATAAAGCCCGTAAGCAGAGTCGTCATTTAGCCATTGATCTATTGCAGAAAAGCTGTTTAATTGCGGTATTAAGCACTTATGTATTTTCATTTTTCATTAGCACTAAATCTAATAACAAGCGTTAATCACCACTCTTGATTGTTATTCAGTACGTGCTTGGTCTTAAGGGGTTAACCCCCCTTGGCTAACCCTCCCAACTCAACACCAACACTCCCATCGATCACTTCCTAGATTTTTACTTTAGCTTTAGCTAAAACTCATCCGTGTGTGGAGTCGGAAGCCGCACGAAAAAACTGACTTAAGAGACCTGTTACATCTTGCTGCGCCAAGAGGCTAACGACTCAGTGCAATTTGCTATCAAACGCTTAGGCACTCGCCCTTAAATGAGTGCGCTTTGCTGTCTATTTAAGGGTCACACACAGCTAAACTTATTCATCACCACACACTGCTTTACCTGCGGCGTAGCAGCTAGGTTGCCTGGGGCAGACGCCGCCTCGGGAGCAAATAAGCCGTGCTTCATTTTTAATTCCACGTTCTATCCAGTTGATATTAAGAATTTTGGCGACGCTGGTTAAATCTTGCTTTATCTTTTTCGGAATAACGACTGAACCTCCCGAATCCACACAAGCCTGCTTTAAATCCTGAGCGATGGAGAGCGCATTTTTGCCTTGGGCTTCAATGGCGGGATTTAGATCGATACCAGCGCAAAGTACGTGGGCGTTACCGGCGGAATCGTCAACTTTTATCGACTCACAACAGTAAATTCTTGGCTCGTTACCCACGTCCAGAATTGAAATTTGTGCAGAAGTGCCAACTGTAGGCTCATTTATCATTCTAAATACCGCCCAGTGCTGACAAGGATCTTGCACTAAGCGCATATTGCCCCAAGGCAGTGGAATGCCATTGCCTCGATAAACGGCCTGCAGTTTTCCTTGAGCGTAGGCATCAAAATAATGCCAGTGAGGATAAGGCGACACCACTGTCATGCGCCGCATCGCTACCGATGCCGACACCTGCAATTGTTTGTGTACATCAATCTCATAGCCGCTGCGGTCTAAAAGCTGCCTAAAGGGGACTTTAGGGCAGAGTAAGGCGCCGGCAAAAAAGCTAGATTCAAAGTCACGCCAAGCATGAAGAATATCCTGTGCATTAAGTGAATTAGATTGAGTACCATCATCGGCACTGTCTTCTCTACGGCCCGATGTCATCACACTTTTAAGGCCATCTTTATTGTGTAAAACGCAGTGACCGATATGCACAGCCAGGTCGTATTTCAGCCTGTAAGGTCTATTTTTTAGGGCTTTGTTAACGAAAATAGTACTGGGAGGTTCAAAAAATGAGGTTACCAGTTGGCGAGAACTTAGCCCCATTTCGTCAATGACCTCCTGGGGAGTTGCATCGATCCATTTGATACGCAACCCCATGCCTTTGGCAATATCCAGCATGTCATCAGCGCTCAGTGGCATGCGTTTCTGGCCTATATCTTCTGCGGCGCGCTCAAGATCGGGAAAATGATTTTGGTGATGCTCTTGGTGAGCACGGATCAGTAGATGGGCAAACTGACGACCAGTGGTGCCTGTTTGTGACAACATCTCAGGGATGGCGATTTGTAAAATATCGTTGGAAAATAAGAAGCTTGGCTCCAATGCCATACCGCTTATGCCACCGTGACGGCCCTTGTCTGGGGTAATGGAGGCTTCTTCAGGCACATCATCGAGGAACCATTCAAGCTCCTTTTGAAATACAGCAGCAATCACACTGAGCATGGCGGCGCTCGGTACTCGCTTGCCCCGCTCTATCATAGACAAATAAGACACTGAGGGGGCTGAACCGGCATCCATGCGCACGCAACGAGCCGACAAGTCTTCCATGGTCAAATGGTTGCGCTTACGTAGATTGCGTATCTTGGTTCCTAAAAAATGAGACTTTCGCATTAAGCTTTGATCGTTACGCATTTTGTAAAATTCACATTGTAAAATTTTTATTGTGAAATTGTAGCCAAAATTGTTTTAGACTACAAACTAAGCAATCGGAGCAAGCGATATTTTTGAGCCTGTACTGCTAACCAAACTGAAAATACCACTTGAATAATTGCACCAACAACACTAAAAAGGATACAGCGATGAATATGTCATTAATGAATAACATTGATACTAATCAAAATCTTGGCTCTAACTCAGAGGCAAACAAGGTCGCAGCCTTAACTCAAGGTGTGGTGGAAGAATCAACCCCGAGTGCAAAAGCAAAACAATTTCTCGACCGTCACTTTCCACTTTCTCAAGGTTCACATCAGGAAGTGATCAGCTATTTAGTCTATTACACCCATTTAATTGCGTTTATGGCTGATGGCAGCCAAAGCGGCCTTAAGCGCCCGCGCCAATTTGTGGCATTAAGTGGCCACAAAAGCGACCCTAGCTGTTTGGTATTAAAAGATGGAAAAACCCACCTTGCCATCAATATTGATCGCCAAGGCCTGTTAGGTTGCCAAGACCAAGCTGGAGTGAACGATGTATTGCTACAGGCCATGCCTCATAAGCAGCTTACTCAAGAATGGACCAGTCTGCTTAATCAAGACATGCTAACAAGGCCACTAAACGTGACAGCTAAAGATGGCAGCGATTACTGCCTATAATCTACATCTTTTACCTAAGGCCTGAGCTAAATCCTTAACGCTATTTTTCGAGGACTTGGCTCAAGTTTTACCATTACTTCACTGTCTTATCATCATCAGCAAGGTTATACTCAAGTTCTCATTCAAGGGATCATCCAAGCCAGCATTCACGCTTTGATCCGCGCTTTTATGGCGACTAAGTTTTTACTGATGAATCTATTTAACCGCATTAAACAAAACTTTACCCTTCCTTGGGCCATGTTCTTATTACTGGCAGGTCTATGCCTAACGCCGTTAATTTCTTCCCCTGTCGCACTAGTGCTTGGTTTCTCCCTCGCCAGTGTAAACTTGGTACCTAGGGAAGTTAATTTAACCCTCATGACTAAAAAACTACTGGCGTTTTCCATTGTCGGTTTAGGTTTTGGTATTAATGTCACAGAAGCTATTGAAGCCAGTTTAGGCAATTTGGGCTTAATCATCGGCTCGATTTTTTTCACCCTTGGGTTAAGTTTTTACCTGACGAAAGCACTTAGCGTAAACAGTAAAATTGGTCATTTAATTGGTGCTGGGACGGCTATTTGCGGAGGCAGCGCCATTGCGGCTGTTGCGCCAGCGATTAATGCTAAAGGTGAGCAAATCGCTGTGGCTTTAGCCTGTGTATTTATGCTCAATTCAGTGGCCTTGTTTGTATTCCCTGCCATTGGTCATGCCTTGAGTTTGAGTCAATATGAATTTGGCGTCTGGAGCGCCATCGCGATTCACGACACTTCATCTGTGGTTGGCGCGGCGGCAACATTCGGTGATGAAGCCTTAAAAACCGCCACCACTATAAAACTTGCCCGGGCCTTGTGGATTATTCCTATAGCGTTACTCAGCGCCATGCTGTTTGGTGGAACCAAAAACAAACTCAACCTGCCCTACTTTATTGTATTTTATTGCCTGGCTATCGCCGTGGCGCACTTTTTCCCTTCCGAACACTATCAAGTGCTATTTAGCGCCTCTAAACAACTGCTGATCTTATGTTTATTCTTTATTGGTGCCTCAATCACCTTGAAAAAAATGCAAGCCGCTGGCCCAAAACCATTACTTTTAGGGGTATTACTTTGGCTTGCGATAGGAAGCTTATCTTTAGGCTACATAATTTTAATGAGAAACTAACCGAACTGAACACTAAAATGGTGAATTCAACTGGCTATTTTTGACTGCGGATAACCAAGCCTAAAAGAATGAAGAAGGCACTGAGTTCAATGACGGCCTGAGTCAGACCCGAGGTGTAGAAAGAGGCAAGCAGTGCCGATATGGCTAGCAGCAGTATTAAACTGGCACGTATTGATGCGGTCATCTTTCCCCCTTAATTGATAATGTAAAAATTGTATTATCAATAAGATGACCATTCTCATCCAAGATCTATTACACATAACACATAGCTAGATTAACTAAGGCAATGACTTTGCACGATACAAAGTCACAGCCTTTTTAATAGAAAGGTGTAGGATCGACATCTAGGGTTCCCGGCGATACCCCACGCTCTATATTTACTTCAGATTTACGTAAATCAACCATGGTAACTTCAGTGTAGCGCTTATGCTTCAGCGAATAAAAACACTTCACGACAGGATGCAGTGCATCGCGATTTTTAGCCTCCCAGACTATACCTATTCGTTCATCGGACAGCTGAACGACTGAGCCTACGGGGTAAATACCTACGCAGCGAATAAACTCATAAACCAAGGCTTGGTCTAAATGAAACGGCGTGAGGCTAATAAGAATTTTAAAGGCTGCAGCGGGACTCATGGCTTCTTTATAACAACGAGTTGCAGTTAACGCATCGAAAATATCCACAATACAGCTCATGCGGCCATGTAAAGGGATTTCATCACCTTTAAGGCCCTTGGGATAACCTCGGCCATCAAGCTTCTCATGATGCATCAAGCACACATCCTTGCTCACCTGAGACAAACCTTGGGTTTGCGCCATGATGTCTACGGCATACACTTGATGCAATTTCATATGCTCAAACTCTTGTGGAGTTAACTTACCTGGCTTATGCAGAATTTCATTGTCGACTTTAATTTTACCAATATCATGTAAAATCCCGCCAACAGCCATCTGCTTAAGCAAATCCTTATCTAAACCCAAATGCTTGCCAAACGTGACCAATAAAAAGGCCACATTAACTGAGTGCTCTAACAAATATGCATCTTTAGTACGCAGCGCCGAAATACACTTCATCGCATCAGCATCGTCCATTACAGACTCAATCATTTTATCTGCAATTTCTTCGAAGGGAGCCACTTCAATGGCTTTACCACCATAGGTTTCCGAAAGCACTTTACGAACTAAACTCTTGGCTTCATTGAGTATAACTTTAACTTGGGCTTGCTTGCTATCTCGGCTAGGTTTAGCTTTACGAGCTAATGGATTGCCTTTTTGCAGCTCTACCTCAGCTGATGTTTTTTTGAGCCCACAAGAGTCAGCAGAGCGCTCCACATCGACCCATACGCTTTTTATGCCATTTTTTAATAGTTTGTTAATAGATTCTTGGGTTTTAATTTGGCCAGGATTAGTGATAGATAAAGTGCCATTAGCATTATCGATAGCAGTAACGAACATACCTAAAGCTAGGCGGCTCATAGGTATTTTAATCACATCATTGGATTCAAGCGTATTACTCATCGACCCCACACCCCTTCAAATCCCAACACCCAAGAAACGTGATCCTGATCACGCTTAGCTACGCTTATTCTAAGAGGGAAAGCTAAATTTACCAAAGTTATTATTAATCCAGTTATAGTAACGAACGCTTATCAAATGCTTAGGAGTGCACCTTGCTCGGCCACTGTCTGTTATCTCAAATCAACGATCTTATTAGAGAGCTTAAGCATGGAAAAACCCCGCTTGGTTATCATCAACTTAGCATTGATATTGTCAGTTTTCCGTTATTACCTTGGCTAGCACAGCAGCAAGCATTACCGCAAATATATTGGCATGGCCGAGACAATGATCAAGATATCGCCTGCATAGGCCAATGCCAAGTCTTCACTGATATAAGCACCTTGCCTTCATTACCCGAAACCATGAGCTGTTATGGTGGCCTAGGGTTTGATATAAATGCAGCTCCTTGGCCAAGCTTTGGACAATGCCGCTTTATTCTTCCTAGATTAGAGCTTAGGCATAGCCACACCAAAATCAAACTTTTAGTAAACTTTTGTTTTTCAGAGCAAAACAAACACGCAGAATGTGACGCCGCCAGCCTTCTACTTCAAACGCTTACTGACTCAGTTGAGCCAATGGATCCAACTCAACTTGAAGCTCAAAATCAGCACAAAGCACAGCACTTAAGCACAGTAAAAATCATCGATAGGCATGATCAACCCAGCAAACTTGGCTGGCAAAACTTGGTTAGCCACGTGGTTGAGCAAGAGCTGCAAACTGAAAATAGTAAAATAGTGCTGTCTCGGCGTAGCCAATTTAATTTATCCACCCCTATCAACCCATGGTCGCTATTGCAGCAATGGCAACAGTGCAATCCAAATAGCTTCCAATTTGGTTTTTTGTTTGAGAATGGACAACATTTTATTTCTTGTTCACCTGAACGGCTCTACTTAAGGCAAGGCAGACAACTGTTCACTGAAGCGTTAGCAGGAACCAGTTTATGCATTGATGACGTCAACACTCAGCATGATACCGACCTTCTTAAAGATGCTAAAAACAATCATGAGCATCGCCTAGTACACAGTCACATCATTCAAGCGTTAACACCATTGAGTGCTGAGTTAAACGCAGATAAACAGCCGCATATTTTTAAACAAAACCATATTCAGCATCTTAGAGGGATGATTTCAGCCAAGCTTAAGCCTGAAGTACAAGATAAGCACATATTGCAAGTATTGCATCCCACTCCTGCCGTTGCTGGTTTGCCCTGTGAGCATGCGCTTAAGTTTATCCGTAACAATGAAGGCTATGACAGAGGCTGGTACGCCGGGGCTTGTGGTTTTATCGGTCATCAAAAAAGTGAATTTGCAGTAGCGATACGCAGTGCGTTGGTGCAGCAAGACAAAATAAGTCTATTTGCTGGAGCGGGGATAGTACCAGGCTCGACTCCAGAGGCTGAATGGAGCGAGCTTGAGAGTAAACTCGCCACTGTGTTATCGATTCTTCAATCTCAGAATAATTTATAGTACAGATAGCAGTCACATTGGCGGTGATTAACGCTTGCATCTAAAGCTGGGCTCATTATAATCCCACGCCCTGACTAATAGCCTGGAATAACACCTACAGCGATAGCCAGCACCATACAATATCAAAGCAATTAGCGACTGATGTTGATCATTATTATTGCGGGTTCCCTCACCCCGTCTAACCCCAAAGAAAAAGGCCACAATATGTTGTTACTAACTCCCACGCAGTTTAAGCGTGCGCTGATCCTATTGGTCAGCTTTCATATCTTAATTATTTGTGCCAGTAACTATTTGGTGCAATTACCTTTTCAAATTTTTGGTTACCACACCACTTGGGGTGCGTTTAGCTTTCCTTTTGTGTATTTGGCAACCGATCTCACGGTGCGAATTTTCGGTAAACAAGCTGCGCGAGGCATTATTTTTAAAGCCATGTTGCCAGCATTAGTGATCTCATACCTCATGGGCGTATTGTTTCACCAAGGCCAATTCCAAGGAACTGAAACCTTAGCCCAATGGAATACTTTTGTGTTTCGTATCGCCTTCGCAAGCTTTGTGGCTTATTTGATCGGCCAACTGCTAGATATCAGTGTATTTGCTCAGTTACGCAGAGTAAAAGCCTGGTGGGTTGCCCCTGCGGCTTCAACATTGTTTGGTAATTTTATTGATACCTTAGTTTTTTTCAGCGTTGCTTTCTATGCTTCAACTGACAGCTTTATGGCCGCTAATTGGCCAGAAATTGCCACTGTCGACTACGGCTTTAAATTGATTGTCAGCCTTGGGCTATTCTTACCCGCCTATGGCTTACTACTAAAAATCCTAGCCGATAAGATCCTCACCGAAGAGCGCAATGCCACTCAGGCCTAAGTGATACTTTAGCTAATTCGAGAAATCTAACTTAGGATTAGGCTAGATGGATTAATATAAAGCGCCCCGCTGGGGGCGCTTAAGGAAATGCTTCTTGTGAAGAATATCACTATTAAAGAGTTAACCACTCTAACGGCCGATACCGCACAGCAATTAAGTGTTTTTATTAATGACATCCCTGAATTAAATCGGCCTTTATCTCCAGAACAACTGCTTGAACGTTTGGCTCACCAAAAAAAATGTTTAATCTTATTAGCCTTAGTTGATAATCAACTGGCTGGATTTAAGATTGGCTACTCACTCACAGAGCGGCACTTTTACAGCTGGTTGGGCGCGGTTATTCCTACTCAGCGCCACCTTGGCCTTGCTAAAACCATGCTAGCAGAACAAGAGGCATGGGCAAGGGAACAGCAGTTTACCTGCATCAGCGTTAAGACCTTCAATGAGTTTCAGCCTATGCTGTTAATGCTGGTTAAAAATGGTTATCAAATTGCGGCGCTAGAGCCCAGTAATCAAGACATTAGCCTGAATAAAATTGAACTACATAAACAGCTAGTTTGTAAAGAAAGCGATAAATCTCAAAATATAACTTGCAAACACAAATGAGAATGATTATTGTTAACTCGCGTTCCAAAACTTGGTAATCATTTAAAGGCCTCATCATCTTTAAACTGACACTGAGTTCGCAAGCACGACATTGCTCACACACTCTTTGTGGCCGGGGTTACATCACCCGGCTTTTTTTTGTCTGTAATTTAGCCTAACACTCATATATCTATATTAGTCATCACAAATTTACCCCTTACCTTTGACCTAAGTCCAAGCATAAGACAGACTGCAATAATCCCCATAGAATAAGGTGGTAATTGTGGTAAATGCAGTGATTTTAGCTGGCGGCAAAGCAAGCAGAATGGCCGGGCAAGATAAAGGCTTAGTTCAATTTCAAAACCTAAACCTGATAACTCATGCCTTAAATCGTATTGCCCCTCAAGTTGAGCACCTAGTGATCAATGCCAATCGCAACTTAGCGGCTTACCAAGCCTTAGGGTACGAGGTTATTGCTGATGAGAACCAAGATTTTATGGGGCCACTTGCGGGAATATTAACCGCCTTACATCATTTAGATGACAATATTTTACTGGTTGTGCCTTGCGATTGTCCTTGGCTACCCACAGATTTAGTTTCACGCATGCAAGCTTGCATGCAAGCTAAGCAAACCGACATAGTAGTCGCTAGTGATGGTGAGCAAGAGCAACCTGTGGTGCTATTACTCAAAGTCAACGTCGCCCAATCAATTCGGGACTATCTTGATGCTGGCGAGCGAAAGCTTAAGACTTGGTATCGAAGCCAGCACTTTAGCGTGTGTACTTTTAGCGATAATCCTGACGCTTTCATGAATATCAATACCCATGAGCAAATTGCTCGGCTTAGTACAGAGGAGCGCCCATTATGAATCAGCCTTTTATTAACCCCTTGACCATTCCCGTACTAGGCTTTTGCGCTTATAGCGGTACTGGCAAAACCACCTTATTGACTCAGCTTATTCCTGAGTTAAATCGCCGCGGTCTAAGGCTTGCGGTGCTGAAACATGCTCACCATGATTTTGATATTGATACGCCTGGAAAGGACAGCTATGAAATGCGTAAAGCGGGTGCGCAGCAAGTATTAGTCGCCTCTCATGTGCGCTGGGCCTTGATGACAGAAGCGCCTACTGAAGGCGACCCTGATCTGGCTCACCTATTACGCCAACTGGACGCCAGTAAAGCCGACTTAGTGTTAATCGAAGGCTTTAAAAAGCTAGCACTACCTAAAATAGAGTTACATAGAGCCGCCCACAATAAGCCTTTTATTCACACTCAAGATGATAATATCCTCGCCATTGCCTGTTGTGATGACACAATAACACCAGCTGAGATCGCTCGTTTAGACATCAATAACATATCTCAGATTGCCGACTTCGTTATTCAATATCAAAGCCAATATCTAAAAGAGCACTTAAGTAAATAACTGGATGAATAAGTAAGTGAATCATCAAATCATTTGTTGAGCGGCATTAAAACTGAGGCTTCCAAGCCTAACCATCTATAGGTAAGATAAGGGCATTAATTGATGCTTATTATTGGAGACCTATGGCTCTTGCACGTAAACAGTGGAATAACATACTGATCGCTGCCAGTGTGTTTATGATTGCTGTATTATCTTTTATGGATAAGCAGACTGAAGATATTCCCAGTGACACTAGCGCACTGTTCGATGAACATAATAAGTTAGCCCAGCTGCAACTTAGCGGTATTTGGATGAGCCATAGTCAGGGCGAGTGGCGTTGTGATGAATCAGTATTAAATTGCCATCAGTGGACGCAAGCTTGGGCAAATGTGCAAGTATCTCCAATAGCACCGCCTCCAGCATTAAACTATAAACCTCAAGAGTTACTCCTTGCCATAGAACATAGCACTGAACCTCAGGTATGGCTGCTCTATAGTCATGAGGGCCTGCTCAAATCTCCCGCCAACAATTGGTATCAAGTCCCCCCTAGTCTTAGAAAAAATTTAGACCCTATTTTGTCACTGGAACCCAAATAATAATGCCCGAATTACCCGAAGTTGAAGTCACCCGCCAAGGTATTGCGCCCTATCTTATCGAGCAAACCGTGGTTGAGCTAATCGTTCGCAATGCTTGTTTGCGCTGGCCAGTGCCTGAGATTGCGCAGAATATTGTCGGTCAAACCATACTCAGTGTTCGGCGCCGAGCTAAATACTTACTGATTGATACAGATGCAGGGATCACCATAGTGCATCTAGGCATGTCAGGCAGCTTACGCATTTTGCCAAGAAATACTCCTGTTGAGAAACATGACCATATTGATTTAGTGTTAGCTAATGGCCGTATATTGCGCTTTAACGATCCTAGGCGCTTTGGCGCCTGGCTCTGGTATGAACTCCCAGAAGAGGTTCATCCGCTGCTTGCTAAATTAGGCCCTGAACCCTTGAGCGAAAGCTTTAATCCACAGCAATTGCAAGCAGCCTTAAAGGGCAAGAAAAAAGCCATCAAGCTGTGCCTTATGGATAACCATATTGTGGTAGGTGTGGGTAATATTTATGCCAATGAAGCGTTATTTGCCGCAGGAATACACCCACAAACGGCCGCTGGCAGCATAGATAGCGCTAGATTGACCTTATTGGTCGTTGAAGTGAAACAAATTCTAGCCCAAGCCATTAAGCAGGGCGGCACCACCTTAAAAGACTTCACCAATGCCGACGGTAAACCCGGCTACTTTGCCCAAAAATTGCATGTATACGGCCGAGGGAGCGAGAGCTGTACTCACTGCGGTAATTTACTCAGTGAAATCCGCCTCGGTCAGCGCACCACAGTATTTTGCGGTTTATGCCAAACAAAATAATGTAAATCAACTTCAACAAAAAAGGCTTCACTGTCACCAGTGAAACCTTTGTTATTCCTTAACCACTCTAAATATCGCGGTTAAAACTTGTACTCGTAAGTCCCAAAGATAGAAGCGTTGGTATCATCTTTTTCTGTGACAAATTTAGATTGTGACACTGTGCCGCCAACCGTAACCATGCCCTTAAGCATAGGTAAACGATAAGAAACTTCGGCCATAGTTAACTCTTCTTTCAACGGTTGTGGCGCCCAAGTATTACCTGGCGTGCTGCCATCATCATTAAGATTTACGTAACGCAGCAAGGCGGTAAAGCCTTGGCTATTGGCAAATTGCCCCACCAAACCCAGAACATAAGATTTAGCATCGCTGTCATAAGTGCTGCCTAAGGCGCGGCCATAGTGACGATTACCACTCAAATAAGTGCTGTGCTCATAGAAACAGTTGAAGCTGTTCGAGTCGCTGCCACAATAAACCAAGGTATCTGTGTACTCTGCAAATAACTTATATTGCTGCTTAGGGAAGTTGAAGCGGGTGTCTATCCCAACCATTTTAGCGCAGTCGGTAATTTGCCATGGATCGCCCAAGGAGTCTTCACAGGTACGTTCAAGGTATATACCCACAGGGACATCAAACCAAATGTCACCGTAACGCACATCAAAACCTGCCATCTGGTTGCCGTAGTTTGAACACCCAATTATATCTGAATTATCAGCTCGGCAATCTCGCTGACCTGTGATGGACTTTAATGCCACATCAAAGTCACACTCTTGGCCTTCGCCACAAAACTGGGTAGTCCACGACAGGCCAATTTCGAGTTGTTGTACTGGCTTTACCGAGGCGCGCATATTCCATAACAACATACGCGGTGCAAAGCGCTCTTTTTCAGCCACACTAACGCCTGCAGTTAAATTCCAGCTGCCAATCCAAGACAGCCAAGGGCTCTCAAAGGCATTGGCATTATTGCGACTCACCATCATTGATGGCATAGGGCGGGCATTGGTTGATTTGTGCATAGCTGTATCAAAGCCAGGTCCCCACCACTGCTCAATAGCGCCAGCGGTAAACACCCAATTGCCCAAGATCATCGCCACATAAGAGCCATCTAAACGTAGGTTTTCCTCATCTGTGGGGTGATAGTTAGCAGTGGCGGCAGCCTTAAAAGCAAAGCGCTCACCTAAATATTCAGTTGAGCCAGAAAGCTGGCCTTTTTCACGGTAATCGGAACCAAAATGCTGAAAACGCGCCGCATCTGTGGCGCCTGCAAGTTTCATGCTTTTATTGCCACGGTTATTGATAGCATTTTGGTAATAAAAATTCACTCTGGCAAAGGCATCCATCTGCGCTGGCGTCATGAGCGAAGGCTCTGCTTTGGCTAAGTTTTCACCTATACCTGACCACATTAACGGGTAAGTATTCACAGGCACTGTGATAAAACCTGCATCTGCTAGCGCTTGAATATCTGCGCGCAGATAAATATCACTAGCATCCACCCAAGGTGCAGCTTGAGCGACTGAGCCACAAACTGACATCCCCAATGCCAACAATAAGCTGCTGACTAAAAATCCTTTTTTCATGTTATTGACTGCCTTTTTTTATTGCTGCAATTTTTGTATTTAGTGCCGCAGCCACCTGCGGGTGCACAAACTGGCGCACATCGCCGCCGTGCAGGGCCACTTCTTTTACTAAGGTTGAAGAAATAAATGAGTTTTCTTCTGCCGGTGTTAGAAACACACTTTCAAGATCAGGACTCAAGCGGCGATTCATATTCGCCAGTTGAAATTCATATTCAAAATCCGATACTGCGCGCAAGCCACGCACTAATACACTCGCCTTTTGGTCTTTAGCAAAGTCCACCAACAAGCCACTAAACCCTACCACCTCAACATTATCAAGATGAGCTGTAACTAACTTCACTTGCTCTACTCGCTCTTCTAAGGTGAATCTAGGCTGCTTAGACGGATTAGCTGCTATGCCTATGATCACATGCTTAAACAGCTTTGCTGCCCGCTCAATTAAATCGCTGTGGCCATTGGTTACAGGATCAAAAGTACCCGGATAAATTGCTCTTCTATGCATAGACTGCACCCCTTACTATTTCAGCAAACTTTTAGGTAGCGCACCTAAACGGCCACGGTTAATCAGTAAATTCAATTCAAATTTAATTTTCTGCCAGATGCGAGCAAACTGGCGCTTATCCACCTGACGCCTATCTGTCACCTGATTAATCTCACTGCCAAAATCGCCATTTAAAATCGGAAAAGGCCGCACCACAAAGCTACGCAGGGATTTTTCGTACCAAAATTGGATATCGATATCGATAGGGCGAGCGATTGGATAAGCATGCTGCAGTAATTTCTTAGCCCCAGTCAAAGATACAAACTGGCCTGTGGTGGTAGAAGGTAATTTAATGCATTGACCTAAAGATAAGCCATCGCCTAAATCGATGGCATTGAGAATATTTTTAGGTTTGCGGCCATGGGACAGCTTAATGTAATCCCACTCTTGAGTTGACTCGGCAAGCTTAGCAATAAAGCTTGTGATCTCAGGAGTCAGAATGGCATCATCTTCTAGAATTAATGCATAATCAAGATCTTGAGCGACAATTTGCTCCCAGCAACGAGCATGACTCATGTAACAGCCAATCTCACCATCATTAAGCTCTTTATCATATTTAGCCAAATTAACATCGCGGTTATACACGGCAGCTTTTTCATCTTTAGATAAATTTTTGCCCCTAACGGCAGACACACGCTCAAACTCTATGCCCAATTTAGCGCATTGAGCCTGCATGTTTTCAATTCTATCGACACTGGAGTCTAAATTAATGACAAAAATCTTAAAGCTCATGGAAACCAACCACAGTTAATTTTGCAAAGGCGCATTTTAACACAGTTTTTTACTAACCCTGAACTCTTACTCGCAAGCAAATAAATAACCGCTGGACGGTATAAACGGGGTAACTCTTAGCTTCTAAATTAAGCGTGATTGGGTATAATTGCCGTCTTTATTGCCATTAACGATCAAAGAAGCCGACCCCATGACCTTACCTATCAGTGTATTCATCATCACTAAAAACGAAGAGAAACACATAGCGAAAACCCTAGCTAGCGTCAAAGACATGGATGAAGTGATATTGGTGGATTCTGGCAGCACAGATAACACCCTTGCCATAGCCGAGCAGTTTGGCGCGACTATTTTCAGCCATGAATGGCAAGGCTATGCCAAGCAAAAGCAATATGCCATGAGTTTGTGCCGTAATGAATGGGTATTAAATTTAGATGGCGATGAAGAAATAAATCCACAGCTAATTGCCGCGTTTAAAGAGATTATCGAACAAGATAAGGCTGATAGCGTGCGTTTTTGGCGTAATGATATTTTTATTGGCAAGCCATTATCTCGCTTAAGTAAAAAACCCAACAATCACAGACTCTATAAAAAGTCTAAATCCTTCTTCGACGACTCCCGCTTAGCCCACGAGAGCGCCACAGTCGATGGCAAGGAAATCTTCATCAATCAGGTATTTAACCATTACGGTTATGACTCAATTGCCGCCATCACCAGCAAGAACAATACTTATTCGACCCTCAAAGCCGATGAGAAGTTTGCTAAAGGTAAATCCTTTTCAAACCTTAAGTTATTCCTTATCGTGCCCTTAGTGTTTATCAAAGAATACCTTTTACAGCGTAAAATCTTCTCAGGGCGCCGCGGTTTTATCTTGGCGGTCATGGAAGCCTATTACGCCTTCCTTAAGGAAGCCAAGCTGTTTGAAAATCATCAAAAAAATAAACGATAATAACTGCAGCATTTATACATTTTGCTAGTAGATGCAATTTTTAGTGTAATAGGTAATATTTTGCATCTTCATTTGTGTCTAGCTGACTTTCCAACAGATATGGTGACAATAAATATCCAGTAACATTATCTGCCCACACGTAATCACGTAACAAATTAGCAGCAACCATCGAAAAATCAGTAATTTACACCATAAATTCTCGCTCACAGCTAACTATTATAATAATCTTTTGTTAGAATCCCTGCTCAAAAAAACGTTTATAAATGGAATTTATAAGATGAGCACAGTAACGCTAATAATAACGACTTACAATTGGCCAGCGGCACTAGATAAGACTCTACAGAGCCTACTATCTCAATCACGCTTACCGAATGAGGTTATTATCGCCGATGATGGTTCAACATCTGAAACTAAGTTATTAATAGAAAAATACCAATCTTCAGTAGAAAAACTCGGCATTAAACTGCTTCACAGCTGGCAAGCCGATGAAGGGTTTCGAGTGTCGAGAAGTAGAAATCTAGCCATATCTAAGGCGACATCTAAATACATAATCTGTATCGATGGCGATATTATAATGGATGAACGTTTTATCGCCGATCACATGGCACGCGCTGTTCCTGGATGTTTTATTTCAGGAAAAAGAGCTCGGCTATCTGAAGCCTACTCAAGATCCATTTTGAACACTGACACTATGCCTTCTCGACTGTCTAAGGGAATTGCTAGAGGAAGGGAGGCCGCTTTCAGGTCTACATCATTATCTAAACTATTCAGCAAGAAAACAAAAAGTGTGGCTGGCGTGCATTCATGCAACCTTTCTTTTTGGCGTGAAGATGCGATAAGAGTAAACGGGTTTAATGCTGCTTTTGTAGGCTGGGGAGCGGAAGACAAAGAGTTTTGTATTCGACTGGTTAATTCAGGGCTACTCAATAATGAAGTGAAATTTACTGCTGTCGCTTATCACATTTACCACAAGGAAAGTTCAAAAAGCATGGCGGCATATAACCAAGATCTCTTCGATGCAACCAGCAAACATTCGTTGGCTTGGTGTGAAAAAGGTCTTAATGAATTCATGGTTCTTAACCATCACAAGCCCACGCAGTTAGAAAGCCAGCACTAGTCCAAGAGGCTCAGCCAACCGAAAAAGAAGGCCCATATGCAAGTATCAGGGCCTTATGACGGCAAGAATATTTAGATCCCCAAAATCTGGCAGGCTTTAGCTTTAATGCGCTTCCAACCTACTGAGAAGTCTTTGGCGAGTTTACTTTGGCCAACCTTATACCGTATGCCCCTGTGGTAGCCAATGTGGTGCACATAACCCGTTGGAAAAATCGCGCCTTTAAAGCCGTGCTGATGGTATATTTCATTCATGGCATGTTCACCAGCCATGTCGCCAATGGGGGCAATAAGTTGGTAGTCTTTAGTGCGGCGCAAACCTGGGTTTAAGGTAAAGCCATGCCACAGAGCTGAGCCCGCGCGGCGTTGATGATTGCGCTGCATAATTTGATAGCTGCGACCTTGTGGATCAGTGCATTCAAATAGCTCAGGTTCTACCGGATGCTCATTGGTGTCGTTTTGCTCACGCAGCCACACTGTGACCACTTTCTCGTCGGTGTCTAATACCTTAAATGAATCTTCAATAAAGCTTTTGCGGTAAAACTCCCAATCGTCTTCACAGTGGAAAATATAATCTGAGGTCACTTTACTGTACGCTCTGTCGATACTGCGCATTTGCCCCAGTTGTGGCTCATTATTAAGTACCACAAAATCTATTTCTGGAAACTTAGCCAGCACCTTGTTGAGCTTATCGAGATTATGGCTGTCCTCAATAATAATGTATTGGGCAATGGGGTAAGTATTAAACTTAAAGAAACTGATTAAGGTTTCTTCTAGTAAATCAAAACGATTACAGCTAGTTAAAACAAATGAGACACTTTTAGTTTCCACGCTTTCACCTTACTTTTGTATACTTACAACCCATGCTGAGCACGAGTCTATGTGAGCCGAACTATTAGGGCAAGTTTAACTAAGCTTATTTGCGCCGCTAACAATGAATTCATCTAGGCTATTTATCACTTGCTCAACGCTGATTAATTGCATTAATTCCGCGCCTTTGGCCCGTGTACCCCAAGGGACTTCACCGTCAAATTGGCCGGTTATGGCCTGCTCATACACACTCACCACCCTATCAAGGGATAAATAGGGGCCTGTGCGCCCAGGATTTGAATGTGCATAAAGCCCAATCACAGCCGTGCCTTGGGTTACTGCCATGTGCGCAGGCCCAGTGTCAGGAGACAGCACCACATCGGCATGCTTCAATACGGCTAACAGCTGGGTCAGCGAAGTTTTACCCACGAGGTTTTCTAATAATTGATCGCTTGCCAACTCGATATCACGGGCTAATTGCCGCTCTTGCTGGGTCGGCCCGCCGCACAGTACCACTCGATAACCCCGGTTCACCATATGATCTGCTGCGGCGGCATAACGTTTAGCTAGCCAATTACGCTCAGGCTTACTGGCTGCGGCGCAAATGATCATCACAGGCTCAATGCCTTCCACCAACTGCAGGGCAAATTGTTCATCAGCCTCTGGGATGGGGATATGCCAACTTGGGCGTAAATCGCTAACACCTAAGGCCTTTGCAAAGCCCATAAAGCCTTCTAATACATGGGGAGTGGTTTGCGGTTCAATAGTATGGTTAGTCACCAGCCACTGGCCTTCTTTGGCTCTGGCTTTATCAAAACCAATACGAATTTTTGCGTTAATCATTAAGGACGCAATGCTTGCCCGCAACGCCACTTGCATGTGCAATAAGACATCAAACTTTTGCCCCGCGAGCGCCTTGCGTAAATTGCCATAACTGCGCCAACCTTGGGATTTATCAAAAATAACAAATTCAACGCCAGGCAAATGCTTAATTAACTGATACTCGACCTTACCTATCACCCAAGTGATGGCAAGCTTTGGGTACTGGCGCTGAATGGCCTGCACCATAGCCACGGCATGACACACATCACCAATCGCGGATAGGCGTAATAAACACAGGGAAGTCATTGAACTAAAATCAGGTTTCATGGGCAGCCGTTTGTTTGATGGTCCGTGAGAAGGTTAACGCAAGATGGCGATCTTAATGTAGAATACGGTTTCGATCCACTTAGTTCCCTCAGCTTTTGTGATTAAAGCATGCAAATAAAAACAACGCAAAAAGGCCATATCGCTTGGTGCCAAGATGAAGCTCAGGCTCTGCCTGTTGCTGGGTTTTCGATGGCTTATTGGCAAGATAAAGATGCCATTGTCGGTCAATCTAAAGGTCGCTATACCACTTGGTTTGTGCAGGCTAATGCGCACTTCCCTCGCTGCGGCAGCGAACAACACTGGGTGCTCAGGCATTACTGGCGCGGTGGATTAATCGAAAAATTCAGTAAGGATGCTTACATCTATACTGGGCTTGAGCGCACTCGCGCCGTTGCAGAGCTTGCGTTACTTGAGAAGCTCTACCAAGAAGGGTTTGCGGTGCCGCGCCCGATTGCCGCCAATGTTGAGCGCTTTGGGATCTGGTACCGTGCCGATATCATCATAGAGCGCGTGCCTTTAGCAAAAGATTTAGTGGCCCACTTAAGCAGTGACGGTTTGACTCCTAGTCAATGGCACGCTTTAGGTGAAACCTTGGCGCAGTTCCACCAACGCGGCGTGTATCACGCCGACTTAAATGCCAAGAATATTTTGTTTGACGCTAATAAGTTTTATCTTATCGACTTCGACCGCGGCGAGTTAAGGCCGCAGCAAAGCAGCTGGCAACAGGCTAATTTGGCAAGATTGCTGCGCTCATTTAACAAAGAGCACGCAAAGCTTACAAGCCTAAATTTCAGCCTGGATAATTGGCAGTCGTTAATGACCGGCTACCAAGCAAGCATGAAGTAATGTGCATTATTTTATCAAGTAAATAGCCTCAATGACTGCCAACTGTTTGGCCAAGGCACCGCGATTATTGGTAACAACACTAAGTGCTGCAGCAGAGGCTTTCTGAGCCATCTCGGGTTGCTCAAATAAACTTAATAATCGCTCAGCCAACTTGTCAGCCGAAGTCACCACAGTTAAGCCACCTGCATCAGCCAATAGCGCTGTTATTTGCACAAAATCCCAATGATGAGGGCCAACACAAACAGAAAGCCCCATCGCCGCTGGCTCTAACGGATTATGGCCACCATTTTCAATCAAGGTGCCGCCCACAAAAGCATGATCAGCACAACCATAAAGCATCAATAACTCGCCCATGGTATCCCCAAGCAGCACTTGAGTATCACCACTTATGCCAACTTCAGCGCTACGCCTGACTAATTGCAATCCAGCTTGACTGATACTGCTGGCTGCCAGCTCAAATTGCTCAGGATGGCGCGGTGCCATAATAAGTAACGCCCGCGGAAAGCGCGCCAAAAGCTGTTGATGGGCGGCCAATACCGCTGCAAATTCTCCCGGATGGACGCTGCCTGCAACCCACACAGGTACATAGGTTCGCCGCCACTGTTGGCGCAGCGCTGTCGCTTGCTGGCGTTTAAGTTCATCAATCTGTATATCAAATTTTAAACTGCCGCAAACTTGCACTCGGCTCGCATCAACGCCCAGAGCGATAAAACGCTCTGCCTCTACCTGAGTCTGCACCGCAATGGCTGTCAATGATTGCAGCATTGGCCGATTTAATTCAGGAAAACGAGCATGGTTATTCGCAGACTTTTGCGATAAACGAGCGTTAGCTAACACTAGCTTACAGCCTAGATTATGTGCCTGATGAAGCAAATTAGGCCATAACTCAGTCTCCATAATGATGCACAACTCAGGGCTTAATTGACGTAAAAAACGTCTAACACTAAAGGGAAGGTCGAACGGTAAGTAGCAATGCTGCACTGTATCGCCAAATGCTTTTATTACCTGCGCCGAGCCTGTTGGACTGGTGGTGGTAATGGTAAAACGCCACTCAGGATGGGCCTTCATCAAAGCTTTAACCAAAGGTATTGCCGCCAAGGTTTCCCCCATGGAAACGCTATGGATCAACACTTGGGTTGGCTTTAACTTGCTGAAACCAAAACGCTCACCCCAGCGGCCACGATAATCTGGGCTTTTGAAGGCTCGCAAGCTTAAATAAGCCAGTAATAAGGGAGACAGAAGATAAAGTAGAATTGAATATAAATGGCGATTCATCAAATGGATTACAGCAGCATAGAATTAATCCGCAGATATTAACATGACCCAGCACAGCCAACAAAATAACCCACTAAAAAGCGCTAAAATCTACTCATACACTCGTTTTGCCACCTGACTCACAATCTTGGTTGCGCTTCATGGCTATATTCTTTGTTATATTAATATCTCAGCATATAAGCGCATACGCCCATGAAAACCCGTGACAAAATTGTGCACACCAGCCTAAACCTGTTTAACGAACAAGGAGAACGTAACATCACCACCAACCATATAGCCGCTTTCCTTAACATAAGCCCAGGCAATCTTTATTACCACTTTCGCAATAAAGAGGACATCATCAGCTCTATTTTCAGCTTGTATGAATCACACCTTGATTCTGGGTTTCAGCTATATAAAACGGATAATGTTGATGTTCCCCTGTTAATTGGCTATTTCGACACCATGTTCGACACTCTGTGGAAATTTCGTTTTCTCTATGCCAACTTGACCGATATCCTTAATCGAGATCAAAGCTTGCTGAAACGCTACCAAATCGTACAACAGAAAGCACTGCAGAGATCGAGCAACATTTTAGCCAAATTAAAACATGACAATATGCTCGATATCGATCCCGAAAAAGTCACCCCTCTAGCCGATACTATGCGTATGATTGCCTGCTTTTGGGTTGATTATAAACAAACACACTCTATCTATGGCACCATTTGCCAAGCATCACTGTACGAAGGTTTACTAAGAGTGATCATGATTTTTAAAGCTCATGCAACTCAAGATTCCAAACAAGTTTTTACTCAACTAGAGCACCATTATCAGCGCCTAGCTGCAGGACAAACAACTAAAAATAGTGATGCCAAGCCCTGCAGCTGCATGCCAGAACCACTCACGCTAGTGGTCTGACCTTGAGGGTATATGCCTAAATACCCTATTTCTACTATAGTCAAAATCCTTTTAGCGCCATACACTTGAATAAGTGTAAATACTTTAACTTTACCCTTTCTTGCTTACCCTGATTGGATATAGCGCGCCTCAATCTCAATGGAATGAGAATAACTTAATAATAAATAGGAATGAGATGAAGACCCGTGACCGCATAGTGCATGCCAGCTTAGAGCTGTTTAATTTAAATGGTGAGCCAGGCATCACCACCAACCATATTGCCGCCCATTTGGGTATGAGCCCTGGTAATTTGTATTATCATTTTCGTAATAAAGAAGACATTATTCGCTCTATTTTTGATTTATATCAGCAGCATTTAGAGAAAGGATTTCAGCCCTACGAGAACAAAGAAGTAGATATGGCGCTATTGATGGGCTACTTCGATGCCCTGTTTTACACCTTATGGAAATTCCGCTTTATGTACGCCAATTTAGTGACCATTTTAGGCCGCGATGAAGAGCTTAAACGCAAATACCTGAGCATTCAGCAGCAAGTACTGGCACGCAGCAGTAATATTTTAACTCAGCTGAAAAAAGATAAGGTTCTGAATATCGCCGATGATGAAATCACCCCTCTGGCAGACACCATACGTATGATTGCAGGCTTTTGGATAAGTAACCAACTCACTTATTCTGGAGCTGCCAATATTACTAAGTCGTCTCTCTATGAAGGCCTACTTAGAGTGTTAATGCTGTTTAAAGCTTACTCCACCAGCGACGCTATCGAGACCTTCAAACACTTAGAGCAACACTACCGAGCATTAGCCTTGGAAGATAACTCATAAATTTTAATACCGGCCCTATAGTTGAACGGCAGTCCAGCTTAAATCTGGCTGCCCCCTCATCAGCTAGCCACAATTTTTATTAGAATTTCTAATCTGTAAACCAAGCGTTCCTGCTGACGTCTTCAGCTGCTCTGTCCTGTTTAAAAAATACTGTGGAGCAGTCTCAATACAGGTTAGAATGCCAACAATTCCCTATAAAAATACCTAGGAGAAATCTGGTGGCATCTACCTCATTTTACGCACGTATCAATCAACAAATAACCGATGTTAAAGCAGATGGTTTATACAAAAGCGAACGCGTTATTGCTTCGGCCCAGCAAACCTCAATCCAAGTAAATCACAATGAAGTGATCAACTTCTGTGCGAACAACTACTTGGGATTAGCTAACCACCCAGAACTGATTAAAGCCGCCCAAACTGGCTTAAACAGCCATGGATTTGGTATGGCGTCGGTGCGTTTTATCTGTGGTACCCAAGATATCCACAAACAGCTTGAAAAAAGTTTAAGTGAATTCTTAGGCATGGAAGACACCATTCTTTATTCTTCTTGTTTCGATGCTAACGCCGGTTTATTTGAAACCTTGTTAGATGCCGAAGATGCCATAGTGTCAGACGCCCTAAACCATGCTTCAATTATCGATGGTGTGCGTTTATGTAAAGCTAAACGCTTCCGTTACGCCAACAATGACATGAGCGATCTTGAAGTGCAGCTAAAAGCCGCGCAAGCCGCGGGTGCACGCAATATTCTTATCGCCACCGATGGCGTATTCTCTATGGATGGCGTTATTGCTAACCTAAAAGGTGTCTGCGATTTAGCCGATAAATACGGTGCACTGGTTATGGTCGATGACTCCCATGCCGTTGGCTTTATCGGTCAAAATGGCCGTGGCACCCATGAATACTGCGACGTGATGGACAGAGTGGACATCATCACAGGTACCTTAGGCAAGGCCTTAGGCGGCGCATCGGGTGGCTTTACTGCGGCGAAAAAAGAAGTGGTTGAATGGTTACGTCAACGCTCACGCCCGTATTTATTCTCAAACTCTTTAGCTCCCTCTATTGTCAGCGCCTCAATTCATGTACTTGAAATGCTAAAAACAGGTCATGACCTGCGTGAAGCCGTATGGGAGAACAGCCGTTATTTCCGCGAGCAGATGACTACTGCAGGCTTTACCTTAGGCGGCGCCGATCACGCCATCATACCCGTAATGATAGGTGATGCTAAACTTGCCAGTGACTTTGCTAACCGCTTATTAGCCGAACAAATTTACGTGGTTGGCTTCTCTTTCCCTGTTGTGCCTAAAGGCCAAGCCCGTATTCGCACCCAGATGTCAGCCGCCCATACACGGGCTCAACTAGACAAAGCCATTGATGCCTTTACTCGTATTGGTAAAGACATGGGCATTATCTAATAGGCAGTTGCTTAGGCAGTTATTTCTTAGGAAAAATTATGAAAGCATTAAGTAAGTTAAAAGCTGAAAAAGGCATTTGGATGGTCGATGCGCCCAAGCCTGAAATGGGTCACAACGACCTATTAATTAAAATTCGTAAAACCGCCATCTGCGGCACAGATATGCACATTTACCACTGGGACGAATGGGCACAAAAAACAATCCCCGTGCCTATGGTTGTTGGTCATGAATATGTTGGCGAAGTGGTCGACATGGGCGTTGAAGTACGCGGATTTAGTGTGGGCGATCGCGTCTCTGGCGAAGGTCATATCACCTGTGGACATTGCCGTAACTGCCGTGGTGGTCGTACCCACCTATGCCGTAACACCACAGGTGTAGGCGTGAACCGTGAAGGCTCATTTGCTGAATATTTAGTTATCCCTGCATTTAACGCCTTTAAAATTCCTGCTGATATCTCTGACGACCTAGCGGCTATTTTTGATCCTTTTGGCAATGCCGTGCATACAGCTTTATCGTTCGATTTAGTCGGTGAAGATGTCTTAATCACTGGCGCTGGCCCTATAGGCATTATGGCCGCTGCAGTCTGTAAGCACGTAGGTGCTCGTCACGTAGTGATCACTGATGTGAACGAATATCGCTTAGAGCTTGCTCGTAAAATGGGTGCCACTCGTGCGGTAAACGTCTCTAAAGAAAGCTTAAAAGATGTGATGAGCGATTTAGGCATGACTGAAGGTTTTGACGTGGGCCTTGAAATGTCCGGTGTCCCATCTGCGTTTCATGGCATGCTAGATACCATGAATCACGGCGGCAAGATTGCTATGCTAGGTATTCCTGGCGGTGACATGGCTATCGACTGGAGCAAGGTTATTTTCAAAGGGCTTATCATTAAAGGCATCTATGGCCGAGAAATGTTTGAGACTTGGTACAAGATGGCCAGCTTGATCCAGTCAGGCTTAGATTTATCGCCTATCATCACCCACCATTTTGCTATCGATGATTTCCAGCAAGGCTTTGAAGCCATGGGCTCAGGTCAGTCGGGTAAAGTGATCTTAAACTGGGATTAAACTTTAAAAGTGATACCTGTGCACCACCGACACAATAAGGGCTTGTATTTATACAAGCCCTTATTTCATACTTACAGCCTCTTTAATTTTTTTAGGGTTCACATGTCTGCTTTTACTCACTTATCTATCAATCAACTTATTCATATGCAAGCTGCAGATCCTGAGCTCGCCATCGTCGATATTCGCGATGCAGCAAGCTTTCAAGCGGGACACATTGCCAATTCAGTGAATTTGAATAATGAAAATCTCGCCAATTTTATTGCCGATGCTGATATGGATAAGCCCCTTATCGTAGTGTGTTATCACGGTATGAGCAGCCAAGGCGCTGCCAGCTATATGTGCGAGCAAGGATTCGATGCTGTTTATAGTTTAGATGGCGGTTACAGCGCTTGGAGCCTTGCTAACTCATGATACCTATAGGTCAGCTTGACAATGCCCGTGCAGCTCAGGCATTTATCGATTATCTCAGAGGAATTGGGATTGATTGTGAACCTGTACTCAACGAGCAAGGTGTCATGCTGGTTATTCATCAAGTCGAGCAAGAAACTCAAGCAAAAGCTGAATTCGAACGTTTTTTAGCTGAGCCCTATGCTGAACGCTATTTACAAGCTTCATGGGCTTCTGGCGACACTAAAGCACATTTTGACTACGGCGCCGCGGGCCTTGGATTGGCGCAGCATTTTATCACTCAATCTGGGCCGCTAACCCTAGGGATATTTGCCATCAGCCTGCTGCTGTTTGCCATGATGAACCTTGGCTTACTTGAACTGGTATATACAAGCTTGTCATTTTTTGGTGCAACACAAGAGTCTGATTTAATTCAAGTATGGCGAGTATTCACCCCCACACTATTACACTTTTCTCTCATGCACATAATGTTTAATTTACTTTGGTGGTGGTACTTGGGCGGGAAAATTGAGCTCAGGCTCGGGGCGCCAAAACTGCTGGTGTTATTGCTGGTTGCCGGTACTCTGCCAAACATATTGCAGTATTTTATTAGTGGCCCCAACTTTGGCGGCCTCTCAGGAGTCGTCTATGCCCTAGTGGGTTACACTTGGTTAATGGGCAAGAGGCGACCACAATCTGGGCTACAACTGCCCGATTCCTACATGGGTTTTATGATGCTGTGGTTAGTACTAGGCTTTACCGATCTGCTCGGCATGCCCATTGCCAATGGTGCTCATCTTGGTGGTTTACTCATAGGGCTAACACAAGCGGCCTTTGACAGCCGCAAAATTAAGTATTCCAATTAAACAAGTTCACTAAACGGCGTGGGGTTCACTCATTTCTAATACCCGCGTCACCAACTTTTCGATACCTATATGTGCCTCAGCAATTGAGCCTGCCAACATATAAGCTGGCGTGCTCACTATCTTGTTAATTTCATCCACTACAATTTCATCCACCTTGGCCTCTATGTGCTTTCCACCCATTTCTGAAAATGCTTGGGCACTAGCACTGTCAGTACCTATGGTCGCCTTAGCGCCATGTCCGTAGATTTTTGGGATCATCATAGGCGAGATACAAATAAAACCCACAGGCTTTGCTGCTAAGGCAAACTCACGGATAAATACCGCCACGATTGGGTTAACTGTGCAATCACTGCCAGTAGTGGCGTAATTAGATAAGTTTTTGGCCGCACCAAAGCCACCAGGAATAATCAGCGCATCATATTCACTCACATCCAGCGACTTAGCATTGAGCACCTCACCGCGAGCGATACGCGCCGACTCCACCAATACATTACGGCTCTCATTCACTGCCACCTCACCGGTGAGGTGATTAACCACATGCATCTGCTCTATATCAGGTGCAAAACATTGATAATTGGCCCCAGCACGAGATAAGGCGAGTAAGGTTAGTACTGACTCATGGATTTCTGCACCATCAAAGACACCGGCACCACTGAGTAAAACAGCAACATTTTTCATTAAAACGGTCCTCGTTATATCAAGTTATTTTAACAACCAGCCAACAAATCACTTGATCTGATTAAAATTCGTGCTAATTTAGTTGCTCGAATTTATCAAGACTTAAAAATAAAGCCAAGAAGTTTACATTTTTAAGCACAAAAATAAAAAAATCCACAAATAAGGATGTTTTATCAAAATTATAATCAAACTCACAAAAAACATTTTAACCAAATAAATTCAACAACTTATAATTTTACTTTCCAGCCGTATTTAAAACTACTCCAGCATGTTGATTATTTCACTCACAGACTTATCCACAGGCTGCGATATATTTTGCCATGGCTGAAAAGCTCTGTCTGTGGCATGCTAACGCCATCTCAGCAGACTGATAATGAACTCAAATTATGCCAACAATCCCAGAAAACCCCCTCGTCCTTGTGGATGGTTCTTCCTACCTTTATCGCGCTTATTATGCGCCACCACATCTAACCAATTCTAAGGGTGAAGCCACCGGGGCGGTTTACGGTGTAGTCAATATGCTACGCAGCTTGTTGAGTCGTTACAATCCAAGCCATATCGCTGTGGTATTTGATGCTAAAGGCAAAACATTTAGAAATGATATGTACAGCGAGTACAAGGCGCAGCGCCCACCCATGCCTGATGACTTACGTAGTCAAATCGCGCCTTTGCATAGAATAATCCATGCACTAGGCTTGCCGCTTATCAGTATTGAAGGGGTTGAAGCCGACGACGTTATTGGCACCATAGCCAAGCGTGCCAGCGCCGAAGGCCGCGCCACCTTAATCAGCACCGGCGATAAAGACATGGCGCAACTGGTGAATGAGCATGTCACCCTGATTAATACCATGACAGACACCATAATGGGGCCTGCTGAAGTGGCCACTAAATTTGGTGTCGGCCCTGAGCTTATTATCGACTTTTTAGCACTGATGGGCGATAAGTCCGACAACATCCCAGGTCTGCCTGGCGTGGGTGAGAAAACCGCACTGGCAATGCTAAATGGAGTTGGCAGCGTTGAAAAATTATTAGCCGATCCCCAAAGTGTGGTTGAAGTGGGTTTTAGAGGCTCAAAAACCATGCCAGCAAAAATCATCGACAACGCTGACATGCTTAAACTTTCTTACCAGCTTGCCACTATTAAGACAGATGTAGAGCTCGACCCAAGCTGGGAACTTCTCGCGGTAAAACCTCATAATAAAGATGAGCTTATTGCCTGTTACGGTGAAATGGAGTTTAAGCGCTGGCTTGCAGAGGTGCTAGATAACAAAGCGCCAGCCCAAGGTAAAGTGGCATCCCATGTTGAGACGGCTGAAGTCACGCCTCCTGCTGAAACTATCACTGCAAACTACCATACTATCTTAACTCTCGATGACTTAGACACTTGGATTGCCAAGCTAAGCCAAGCCCCGCTTATTGCCATTGACACTGAGACCACCAGTTTAAATTACATGGATGCTAAGCTCGTGGGGATTTCATTCGCCGTCCAGGCAGGTGAAGCCGCTTACTTACCACTGGCACATGATTATTTAGATGCCCCGAGCCAAATCGACATGGCAATAGCCCTCGAAAAGCTGCGCCCAATACTTGAGAGCGACAGCCCGGCTAAAGTAGGTCAAAACTTAAAGTACGATATCAGCATCTTCGCCAATGTCGGTATCAAGCTAAAAGGGGTGCGCTTCGATACCATGCTTGAGTCTTATGTGTTTAATTCGGTCGCCTCACGCCATGATATGGATGGGCTGGCCTTAAAATACTTAGGTCATAAAAACATCAGCTTTGAGGATGTTGCCGGTAAAGGCACTAAACAGCTGACTTTTAACCAGATCGATTTAGACACAGCAGCGCCTTATGCCGCAGAAGATGCCGATATTACTCTACGCCTGCACCAGCACTTATGGCCAAGGCTTGAAAAAGAGCCAGAACTGGCCCAAGTATTTAGCGAATTAGAGCTTCCCCTCATTCAAGTTTTATCTGATATCGAGCGCCAAGGGGTGCTTATCGACCCTATGCTATTAAGCCAACAAAGTGATGAACTGGCGCAGAAGATAGATAAGTTAGAGCTTGAGGCCTATGAGATTGCTGGTGAAAAATTTAACCTAGCATCGCCAAAGCAGTTACAAGTGCTGTTCTTCGAAAAATTGGGCTACCCAATCAGAAAGAAAACCCCTAAAGGAGCGCCATCCACTGCGGAAGAAGTCTTGATCGAGCTTGCCTTAGATTACCCGCTGCCCAAAATTATCTTGGCCCACCGCAGCCTAGCCAAACTTAAAAGTACCTACACAGATAAGTTGCCGTTAATGGTTAATGGCACCACAGGTCGAGTACACACCAGCTACCATCAGGCGAATGCCGCAACGGGGCGCTTATCATCGAGCGATCCAAACCTGCAGAACATCCCTATTCGCACCGAAGAAGGCAGACGTATTCGTCAGGCTTTCATTGCCCCTGCGGGGCGTAAAATTTTAGCGGCGGATTATTCACAAATTGAACTGCGGATCATGGCGCATTTATCCCAAGATAAAGGCTTACTTACCGCCTTTGCTGAAGGTAAAGATATTCATAGAGCCACTGCTGCAGAAGTCTTTGGTACACATTTTGAGGAAGTCACCACGGAACAACGCCGCCGAGCAAAAGCGGTTAACTTTGGCTTAATTTATGGTATGTCAGCCTTTGGATTAGCTAAGCAGCTGGATATTCCTCGCAACGAAGCGCAAACCTATATCGACACTTATTTTGCTCGCTATCCAGGAGTGCTGACCTATATGGAAGAAACTCGCGCCAACGCTGCTGAATTAGGCTACGTATCGACCCTATTTGGCCGTCGCCTGTATTTGCCAGAGATCCGTGACCGTAACGCCATGCGTCGTCAAGCAGCGGAAAGAGCCGCGATTAATGCTCCCATGCAAGGCACTGCCGCTGATATCATCAAAAAAGCCATGATCAAGATAGCCAACTGGATAAAAACCGAGACCCAAGGTGAAATTACCATGATCATGCAGGTACATGATGAACTGGTATTTGAAGTGGATGAAGCTCAAGCTGAAACACTAAAAGCCAAGATTTGCTTACTGATGGCGCAAGCCGCCGATCTCGATGTGACCTTACTTGCTGAGGCTGGCTTAGGCAATAACTGGGATGAAGCCCACTAGAAAAAATTTGTTTTAAATAGCGTTATTTACCGCACTCAAGCCTGCCACTTTCCCATTGGATATGGCAGGCTTTTTTATGTTATCTATCGTTGAATTAGTCCGAGTTGAAGTTAAGTAATAATCAGCACAAACTGGCAGAAAAATATGACCTTCACCACACTATTGGCTCTTTATTTGAAAAACTGTTTTTCATTTAACGGTAAATACAGTATTATTCTTGGCGTAGGGTACAGAGGTTAAGATGTTCAATCTTTCAAACCTTTTTTAAATCACTAGCGATAGTGACAGCCAAATATGGCGCCTCAGTAATGATTACTGGGGCTTTTTTTTGCCTTGAAAAAAATTTAGAGCATTTACTTTAAAAAGTGTTTTATTTTAGCTCGAAACAGGTTACTCTCTGGTCATTGAGGGTTGTCGAATGAATTGATAGCACTTGAGTCTTGTTGAATTTAGCTTTCCCCAAAAGAGCTATATTTTTTGCCGATGACTTTATGTCGTCGGTTTTTTTTTGCTTTTTTATGTCTGCAGCCATAAAAAAAGCCAGCAACTATGCTGGCCTATGACGGTTGTATTAATCAGATGAAAAAGCGCTGATTAATCTTCTGGCGATTCTTGCGCTATCGCATCCAGTAACCACTGTGGATTGCACCACTCATTAAGAATACTCAACACCTTAGGCTTGCCTGTTCCCTTCAATGATGAGAAAGGCTCAACCTTCACCCAATCACCAAAATCAGCTAACGCACTGCGCACTTCATTAACTGTCTTCATTTTTACGCTTTGAGCAAGCTTGTCCGACTTAGTCAGTAACGCCAATACCGGAATTTCACTGGCAACCGCCCACTCAATCATTTGCATATCGAGATCTTTTAATGGATGACGAATATCCATCAACACAACTACGCCACTTAAGCAGGCTCTTTTTTGCAGATACTCACCTAAAGCTTGCTGCCATTTGTTCTTTAGCGCCAAGGGAACTTGCGCAAATCCATAACCTGGTAAATCCACCAAACGACGATCAGCATCTAGAGCAAACACGTTAATTAGCTGAGTACGACCTGGTGTTTTACTGGTTCTGGCTAGACCTTTTTGCTCTGTTAGTGCATTTAATGCACTAGACTTACCGGCATTAGAGCGACCAGCAAAGGCGATTTCGACGCCGGCATCACCAGGAAGGTACTCATTAAGGTGAGCAATATCTGGCGCACTGATTAAAAACTTGGCCCTGCGGAAATCCATACTAGATTCTGACACTGTTAACTCCGATTAAATAATAATACCTATTAAGAGAAGTCTTGATCACAAGAAGTCGATTCATAGTAATAGGTATAAGAACACTTATGGTGTCACAACTCTGATTATGCAATACCATAATTATTGAACAATTGCTTACTTTTCCACGTTTTCGTGTAAAATATTATTCCGAGCATATTATATGTATTTTACCACGCTTGCAGGTCCTCCTAGTAAGCCCAGGACAATAATTTAACAATAAGTTGGAACGCCATGAAAAAGTTAGCTCTTGCGCTGTCTGTAGTTGCCGCTATGTCATCACCTGCAAACGCCGAAGGTAATGCTGAAGCGGGCAAAACCAAAGCCCTCATCTGTTCTGCCTGTCACGGTATAGACGGTAACAGTATGATCGACATGTACCCGAAAATTTCAGGTCAGCACGCATCTTACCTAGAAAAACAAATACATGATTTCCGCTCTGCCGCTATGTCAGGTGGTAAAGAAGGTCGTATGGACCCTATCATGGGCGGCATGACCATGGCGTTAAGCGATCAAGACATTGCTGATTTGGCAGCATATTTTGCTAGCAACCCCATTCAAGCTGTTGCTGTTACCGATGTTCCAGCATTAGGTGAAAGCCTATATAAAGGTGGTGATACCGCCCGTGGAATTACCGGTTGTATCGCTTGTCACGGCCCTGATGGTAAAGGTGCTGCCGCAGCTGGCTTCCCAACCTTAGCTGGACAACATACAAATTATATCAAGATCCAGCTAAATAAGTTCCGTGATGGTAGCCGTAACAATGATTTGAACGGCATGATGCAAGATGTAGCTAAAAAATTAACTGATGCCGACATTGAAGCATTATCTAAATACATTTCAAGCATTAAGTAAGACTTAAGTTGCTTATTTAGTGTAAAAAATGAGCTTTTTAGCTCATTTTTTACACTAGGAAGTTAACGTTAACGTCAACTTACCGACGTTTAGCTTGACAGGGATCACGCTTTTAGGGTTAAATAGCCCCCGTACCAAGTTAAACCCAACTGTTTGTATAAGAATATCAATAACAACTTACAGATCTTGGTCACATTAAAAGTAAAGATATAAGAATAAAATAAACCAATAACAATAATAGTTACTGACAGCTCACAAATAAAAATAACAGAGCCGTGATTTCATCTTGAAATCCTAGTCATATGGATTGTAAGGACTCGACCCAATTTGGTCATTTTGCTGTTTAGCACTGCCTTACATCACAATGAAATCTTTAGACATGATTAGTAGAATGATTCCGCTAATCTACATTGAAAAAGTATTATTTTTTAATGTACTGTCAACCATGATTTTGTTGGAAGTCACATAGCAACATGGATGGTTGGATATTGTCATTGACGACAAAACGCTAGACTCGATGTGTCCCTTGGACCATCTACGGAACAGTTGTCAGGATGACGACTAAAAAGTAATAAAGTGTCATGAAGACCAATAAAAATAATCTGCAGGGATAGCACTAAAAAAAAGAAGGATACTGACCGGGAAAGTCGCATAGCAAGTATGGATACTTGGAATCAGAATAGAGTGCGATAAGCACTGTTTACGAGGTGGCAGTTTACTGCCACCTTTTTTTATGCTCAAAAATCAGTAGAATCAGTATTAATCTTCCCAAGCTAACCCCTATATGACCCGATGCCCACTGTGTAAGCACCCTGCGATGCTATTTCTTCAAGATAAGAAGCGGACTTTCTATGACTGCCAGCAATGTGCATTTGTCTTCGCCGATCCCACTGACCATAGGATGGCCATTAATCCACAGCAAATCACATCAAGTAAAAGCTATGGCCGTCAACAAAAAATGACCCAGCAGCGACAAGCCTCGCAATTTGTACTGCCCCTGCTAGCTCAGCTTAGTGACTTAACCGGAGCAAACTTGGTCGGCTTAAATTTCGGCAGTCACTTAGATAGCCACACCCTAGATAGAGTCCAAGCCAGCGGCCACCAGTTGATGCAGTTCGACCCATTTAACGCGACAGAGCAAACCGCCTTAGAACAAGAATATGATTTTGTGTGTAGCTACAAAGTATTTGAGCGCTTTAAGCGACCATTAACCCAGTGGAATTTACTCTCAAGCTTGGTAAAACCTCACGGCTGGCTAGCGATTGGTACCGCACTGCTTACAGATAAGTCTCACTTTGCCAAGTGGCATCACAAGAATAATCCTGCTCATGTAAGCTTCTATCAACACAAAACCTTCGAATACCTAGCCACCCAGGGGCAATTTAAGCTATTATTTGCCGCGAAAGAGTTAGTTTTGATGCAAAAAGCAGCAAACTCTGGTATAAAGCCCATCCTTATTTAGTGTCCAGTAGATACAGTGTCTATTGTGGCCATTTTAGTTATTAATCGAGAATCACATGGCTCGCAGCAAGAAAACACGCAAAGGCGGCGAAAACGCCCCCAAACTAGCCCCTAGAGTCAAGAAGCAAGACCGCAAAGCGGTTGATGGCAAACGGGCAGAGACAGGCCGTAAATCAGGCGGCCGCCATAATGAGGCTTTGCTGATGCAACAGTCTCCTAACGGCGCTCAAGCTAAGAAAAAAGACCCACGTCACGGCAGTAAAAAGCCAGTTTCTTTAGACTTGCCAAGCAGTATTGCTGAGCCGATTAAGGCTAAAACGCCTCAGCCAAAACTAACCGATGAACAGAAACTGCTTAAACTTGAAGAAGATCCAAGATTAAACAGCTTATTAGACATGCTAGAAGAAGGTCGCGATCTGTCTGATGCCGATCAAAAATGGTTAGATGGTCAATTAACCAAAATTGAACAGCTATTAAAAAACCTAGGCATCACCGATGCTGATGAAATGCCAGTTAAGCAAAATAAATCTTCTTCTGATGAAGACTTACTGTCTCGCTTTGAGTCTGGTGAAAGCCTGTTAAAAGACTACCTAACCAAAGACTAGTCTTAAGCGACTTATATGTTAAGGCATGATTCTTAATGCCTTAACATTCTCTCCTAGTAACTAAAAGGATCTTCTGTGCCTGTGTATTTGCTTATTCTTGCAGCAGCCATTCTCATCCCCCTTACGGCTTATGCCGTATATTTACTGCTTAAACTCAAGCAGCAAAACCAAGCTAAATTACAAACTGAACAGGTACGCCAAGCTGATGCCCAAGCAAAACGCCAACAGGTTATCGAAGACATTCGTTATATTGCTGCAGCCATGTTAGAAGACAGATGTGAGCTATCGGAAGGCGTAATGCGCATTGGTAAGTTATTGGAGATTCTATCCCTCTCAGAGCGCGTCAGCAGTGACTACCCCGCATTATTCTTACATTACCAACGCATAAGTTCACACCCGATCATGGACGCCCGTAAGGCCTTAGAGAAGCAAGCAAGAATGAAACTCGATTTGCAGCGAATGAAATCAGAAGTTGAACTTGAAGATGCAATCTTAGCCGAAGCTGACAAGCTTAAAACACTGAGTTGGCCCGCATCCCACTAAATTGAGCATCCGCCTCAAAATCCCAGGCTAACAAAGAGGTTTCATACCGAGCACTAGACTCAATTAAGCACGCGACCTCTCTACGACATCGGCACCTTTCTCACAATAAATCTTAATTTTACAACCTAGATCAAGTTTATTTCGTCCTCAAGCCTGCATACTTCGCCTATTGCTAATTTACCGGAGAATATGCCTTGATGCAGCCCACTCAGATTGCTTGGGATCAGTCGATGATCGAAAAATACAATTACAGCGGTCCACGATATACCTCCTATCCCACAGCACTGGAGTTTGATGACTCATTCACAGAAGATAATCTGCTTGAAGCCATAAAGACCAGTAAAAGCAAAACCTTATCCTTGTATATACATATCCCTTTCTGTGCCAAGCTGTGCTATTACTGCGGCTGCAATAAGGTCATTACTCGCCATGCACACAAGGCAGATCAATACTTAGAATACTTAGCCAGCGAAATCATTAAGCGGGCGCCATTATTCAAACATTACCAAGTCACCCAAATGCATTGGGGCGGCGGCACGCCGACCTTCTTAACCCCGGCGCAAATTTTAGCACTTACGGCATTATTAAAGCAGCACTTCAATTTTGCCGAGCAGGGCGAGTTCTCCATTGAAATTGATCCAAGAGAAATCGAGCTCACCATGCTCGATACCTTAAAAGAAGCCGGTTTCAATCGTATTTCTGTTGGAGTGCAGGATTTTAATAAAGAAGTGCAAATAGCCGTTAACCGCGAACAAGATGAGCAGTTTATCTTCGACCTTATCGCTCGGGCTAAAGCCCTAGGCTTTGTGTCCACCAATGTGGATTTGATTTATGGTTTGCCACTGCAAACACCGGCAAGCTTTGCCAAGACCATAACCCGCATCATTGAGCTGTCTCCGGATCGCTTGTCAGTGTTTAACTATGCTCACTTGCCATCACGTTTTGCCGCTCAGCGTAAAATCAAAGATGATCAACTGCCTAGTGCTCAACAAAGGTTAGATATTTTGCATCAGACTATCGAATCATTAACGGCTGCGGGCTATCAATTTATCGGAATGGATCACTTTGCCAAACCCGATGATGAGTTAGCCAAACTGCAAAATGCCGGTAAATTACACCGCAACTTCCAAGGCTACACTACTCAAGAAGAGTGTGATTTGCTGGGGCTCGGCGTGTCATCCATCAGCCAAATCGGCGATTGTTATGCGCAAAACCAAAAAGAGTTACAGGTGTATTATCAATCTATCGATGCTAAAGAGCATGCATTATGGAAGGGCTGTAGCCTAACTCGCGACGATGAAATTCGCCGCGTGGTGATAAAGCAGCTTATTTGTCATTTTGAATTAGATATAGCCAGTATTGAAGCCGAGCTTGGAATAGATTTTGAGACTTACTTCAGTGAAGATATGCAGCTATTGCAGACCTTTATTGATGATAAGCTAGTAAGCGTGCAGGACAGAAAGATTACCATTAGCGCCACAGGGCGGCTGCTAATTCGTAATATTTGCATGTGCTTTGATATTTATTTCCGCCAAAAAGCCCGCCAACAGCAATTTTCACGGGTGATTTAACCCCTATTTTATCGCTGTAAATAATAACGCCGACTTTCGTCGGCGTGATTATTTTAAGATTGCTTTAAGATAGTTTTAAAACACTTCTATATCGTTACGCTTTAGCAGCATACAAGGCCTTACGGTCGCTGTCTGACATAAATGCCATCTCGACACCATTACGCTGCAATTGAGCTAACTGCGCATCGCTAAAGCCCATCTCTGACTTCACAACGCGATACTCGTGAGCAATATCGATATTACTCACCCCCGGATCATCAGTATTTAAACCAATTAATACACCGGCATCTAAGAAAGTACGCAATGGATGAACATCGTAATTTGCCACAGTTGAAGTGTGCAAGTTACTGGTTGGGCAAGATTCAATGCCTATCTTGTGCTTCGCCAAGTATTCCATCAGCTTAGGATCGTGCACCGCATTGACGCCATGACCGATACGAGTCGCACCTAAGGTTTGAATAGCTTGCCACATACTCTCAGAGCCTGCAGCTTCACCCGCATGAGCGGTAATCGCAAGGCCTGCATCACGGACACGTTTAAAGTGTTCAGTAAACAAATCACCAGGGAACCCTAATTCATCGCCCGCTAAGTCCATTCCCACCAGTTTATCTTTATGAGCCAACAAACCTTCTAACTCTAAACGGCATTTTTCTTGGCCGAATGAACGCGACATGATGCCAATCAGGTTAATCTTAACCGCATGATCTTTCATGCCAGCACTAACGCCGTCAATTACAGCTTCAACCACACCTTGGATAGGTAAGTTATGGTTCATCGCCATGTAATAAGGGCTAAAGCGCAGTTCAGCGTAATCTAGGCCAGACACCGCAGCATCGACAACGTTTTCATAAGCCACACGCTTTACAGCATCCAGATCCGCAAGTACTGCTACCATCCAGTCTAACTTCTTCAAGAATGCGACTAGGCTATTTTCTTTACCCTGAATTTGCACAAAAGGTGCAAGCTCAGCCAAAGATTGGGCCGGTAACGCTATACCATGTTGGTGGCCAAGCTCCCAAATCGTCTGCACTCTTACGTTTCCGTCTAGATGTCTATGCAAATCAACTAACGGAATAGACTTATCAATCATATTTAACCCCTATAAAATCGCCTTGCCAATACTTATATTTTAGCTTCAAAGTTAGCTAAATGAGTCTAACACGTATTGTTATAATTTTTTGCCGATGCAGCTCAACTTATTGTCTTAACAGGACGACCATCACCAAAACCGTTAGAATAGCCAGCATCATTATCTTGTCATAGGACTGACTTAGCATGTTAAAACGACTCACGCCGCTATTTTTCATCGCACTCTGGGGTTGCCAAGGGGCTTCAACACCAGTGGCAATGGACAAAGCCCAAGCAGATAACGTCATAAAATCTAGCCAAGACAATAAATTACAAAACATTATCGCTAATGCCTGGCAGTTGCAATTAGAAAAAGATCCGCAACTCGCCGCCGCTTTTGGCGATAACAGTCAAGCAGGAAAATTAGCAGACCTGTCACCAGCAACATTAGCAAGCCATAATCAACGTACCCAAGCCCTAGCACAGCAACTGGCACTGTTAGACACCAGTCTTCTATCGAAAACCAACAGAACCAATGCGCTGATCCTTAAATATCAACTAGATAATGATATTGATTTATATCATTTTCATGACCACTATCAACCGCTCACCGCAGAAAGTGGCTTTCATGCTGATATCAGCGCCATTACCAGAGGTCGCTTTGATTCGATGCAAGATTATCGCGACTATTTATCCCGCTTAAATGCCTTGCCTAAGTATTTCGCTCAACAAACTTACTGGCTTAAAAAAGGCATCAAATCAGGGATAACTCAACCCAAAGTGGTGCTTGAAGGGTTTGAACACAGCATTAGCGCCTTTATTGTGCCCGTGGAGCAAAGCGTTTATTACCAGCCTTTTAAGGACTTCCCGGCCCACTTTACCCAAGCCGAAAAAAACACCTTAATAACTGAAGCTAGCCAGACTATTTCAACCAAAGTATTGCCACTCTACCAAGACTTTTATCGCTTTATGACTGAGAGTTATATCCCTCAAGCAAGGCGTGATATTGCCGCCTCATCGCTCCCCTTTGGCAACGCCTTTTACAATAACCGCCTCAAGCATTACACCACTGTGGACATGAGTGCCGATGAAGTTCACGCCTTAGGCTTAAGTGAAGTTAAGCGCATTCGGAGTCAGATGCAGCAAATCGTTAAACAACTCGAATTTAAAGGCAATTTTGCCGATTTTTTGCACTTTTTACGCACCGACCCACAGTTTTACGCCAAGACTCCGAAAGCGCTATTAAAAGAGGCGGCATATTTAGCTAAGCAAGCTGATGCCATCTTACCTAAATATTTTGGCAAACTGCCTAGAAGCCCCTACGGTGTACAGGCAGTTCCAGCTGAAATAGCCCCTAAATACACTACAGGTCGTTATTCTGGCGCCAATAGTGACTATGAGCCTGGTTATTACTGGGTCAATACTTATGCGCTAGAGACGCGCCCGCTATATGAATTGCCGGCACTAACCTTGCACGAAGCCGTGCCAGGACACCACTTACAGATTTCATTAAATAAAGAGATTTCAGATCTACCGAATTTTAGGCGTTACAGCTATATTTCAGCCTTCGGTGAAGGGTGGGGGCTTTACAGTGAGTACTTAGGAATAGAAGCCGGTTACTACCAAGACCCTTACAGCCAATTTGGGCGGTTAACCTATGAAATGTGGCGTGCTGCCCGCTTAGTTGTCGATACCGGCATGCACGTCAAAGGTTGGAGTCGTCAACAAGCGATAGATTTTATGGCCAGTAACACAGCGTTATCTTTGCATAATGTCACCACAGAAATTGATCGCTATATTTCTTGGCCAGGACAAGCCTTGTCATACAAGATAGGCGAGCTCACCATTAAGCGTCTACGAGCAAAAGCAGAACAAGCCCTAGGAGAGCAATTTGATATTAGGCAGTTTCATGATGCGGTGTTAGCGCAAGGCTCAGTGCCTATGTCTGTGCTAGAGCAACAAATTGATGAGCTAATCCAAACGACTCAAGCCAAGATGAAAAAATAACTCACCAATAAGAATGAGATAAAGGCACCTAGCACCACAGGATAAATCAGATAGGTGTCTTTGGCTCTTCTAGCTCGAATACGGCATAAATTTGCTAAGAATAAATTATATATAAACAACATAAAGGCGATCACAGAGCCATAGAAAAAGCTTAGAGACTGCATTTTAAAGGCCGTGACTAGCAGCAACAGCCAATCAACTAAGATCAAATAAAGGAAAAACTTCTGCAGACGATCTGGGCCTCGACGGTGAAATGTTGCAACCATAGTCCCTCCCTTTATCGTTTTGCATGCAGCCTAATGTGATTAATAAATGCAATGCGCTGATGCTCAAGCCCTTGTTCCAGCCAATTGGCGCCGTAAAAAGCCAATTTACCTTGCACCTTTTGATGGCGACAGATTTGACAGCTCAACTTAATCCCTTGAAATTGAACCACCACCTCATCATCAATAGCTAAAACCTGACTAGATAAAAAACCAATTCCAGTCAAACTAATATCTTTAACATTGGCGCTGCCTAAAAGCTGCAGTTTTAGCCACCCCATTTTATACAACTCAATAGTCACACCATCACAAGCTAGCTGCAAAGGGATCTCATTGTTTTTTCTAAGATTGATACGCTGCGACTTACGGCGACTGTCATACTCATTGAGGTTAATTTCCTCAAGGGCACCTTCTGGGAGTGAGCGACCATCACTGTGCCAAAACTCCTCATATACGATCATAGCGTCATCCTTTTTCACTATTGATATCTAACCCTAGGCTGGTTTAATTCGGCTTGTAATTTGGCATCCTGCAAATTAACTCCAGCATCTAAATGCTCTGCTGGCACCCCCACCATGTCACGAATAAGTTGCTCTGTTGTCGAGGTTAAAATTAACACTTCAATGCGACGATTAGCCGCAGCAGCGGGTTCTTGTGGAATATAAGCCACTTGATCCGCCATACCTGTCACTTGAATAACTTGATTGCGCTTTACACCACCAAATTCTAAGACTCGCCTTGCTAATAAGGCGCGCTTGCTGGATAGCTCCCAGTTGGTAAACTCGGTACCCGCGTAAGGTGTTGAATCCGTGTGCCCTGAGATAACCATGGCATTCGTTACTTGTCCAAGTACAGGCCCTAAGGCCAAAAGTAAGTCTTCAAAATAGGCCTGCATTTGCGCACTGCCGCGAGTGAACATAAATCTGTCTATATTGTCGTGAATTAAAATTCGGATCCCTTGAGGCACTAAGGTGACCGCGATATTGTCCGCCATACTCGATTGCTGCACCACTCGATTAAGCTCTCGAGCCAATACTACAAGCTGAGCTTGAGTATCATATTGACCTGGCACCATGGCATTAAGCTCTGGTCCTTGCCCAGCATTAGGCTCCTCTTCTCCTGCAGGAATATTATTATGCATTGCAGGGCCTGCACGCTCTGGGCCACTGCCTGATGAAGTCACAATCGCCTGCTGAATCGCCGGGCTACCTTCAAAATCAATAATTGATGAAGATTGCGCCACATCAAAGGGATTCATCGCCCCTGAAGCGTACATTTCACCGCGTAAGTACTGCACAATTTGACTACGCTCATCTTGATCGGCAATCTGCATTATCCACAGCACCATAAAGAGCGCCATCATGGCCAAGGTAAAGTCGGCAAAGGCGACTTTCCAGGCTCCACCGTGGCTTGCAGAACGCTTGTTTCGCCTGCCACGCTTAATGATGATAGGTTCATTTTTATGGAGCATTAGCTTTTTTGCTCCTCCATCCAGCGCTCTAATTCCACGAACGAAGGACGATTTTCACTCTGAATTTGCTTACGACCAGCATCAATTGCCATGGTTGGTGGCTTACCTTTAGCAAAGGCTGCCAGTACGGCGGCAACACACCTAAGCTGAGCCGATTTCCTATCCACCAGATGCTCTAAAGCTTTAGATAAAGGATCAAAGAAACAGTAACAGGCAAAAATACCAATAAAAGTCCCCACTAAAGCTGCAGCCACTTTTACGCCGATCATGGTAATTGGGCCATCTATGTTAGACATAGTGATAATAATCCCCATCACAGCCGCCAAGATACCAAAACCAGGCATGGCTTCACCCACTTTATTTAACGCCTCTGATGGCCTTAATCTGTCTTCTTCTATGCGATGAATTTCTTCTTCAAACATGTGTTCCAAGTCATGAGGAGACATCTTGCCTATGGATTGAATGCGTAAATTATCAATCAAAAACTGTAATACATCCGGGTGTTCAAGCACGCTGGGATACATAAGAAATAGCGAGCTTTCTCTTGGGTTTTCTATATGCTCATCCAACACCTTAAGACCTTGGGATTGAATTTGGCTCATCAGCAAACTCATCAAGGCAAAGAGCTGAGGATAGAGCTCGGGATCTTCTTTTTCTTTAGTTAAAAGCTCTTTGGTTTGCACTAGCATTTCTTCCAGTACTGAGCGAGGATTAGCTATGATTAACGCCCCTAAACCTGCACCAAAAATAATTAATATTTCAGCAGGCTGCCATAAAGACATCAAGGTACCGCCAGCCCAAATATAGCCGCCAAAAACTGACGCTAAAATGATGATTAAGCCAATCAATTTACTCATTATTCGTTATCCGTTGCTTGTCACTGTCGACGTTTATATAAGGCTTTGCAATTTTGCCACGGCCTGCTTATGAAGCTGGCAAATGCGGGTTTCTGTCAGTCCCAGTGTTAATGCAATCTCTTTTAAATTAAGTTCATGATGATAGTAAAGCGACAGAATTAGCTGTTCTCTCTCATTTAATTTTGTCATAGCCTTAACTAAGGTTTTTTTGAGCATAAAACGCTCAACTTCATTGTGTTTATCTGCGGGTTGCTCACCAATCGTCAGCATCTCATCCAAACTTTTCATTGACTCAGCCTGAGTGGCGTACAAGCTTTCTCTATAGGCCTCGGGGGAGAGTCCAAGCCCAGTTGCAACTTCTGTGTCGGTGGGCTCTCGGCCTAAAGCGCGGCTCAATTCTCGGACTTTATCATTCAAAATATGCGCCTGTTGCCGCACAGGCCTTGGGCGCCAATCCTGACGGCGTAACTCATCTAGAATCGATCCTCGGATCCGCTGACCGGCAAAAGAAATAAAACCATTATCAAACTCACCAGGGTAGCGCCTTGAAGATTCAATTAACGCCATCATGCCGATTTGCTCCATGTCCTCCAAGGACAGCATGGCACCGCAATGACTGCGCAGTTGCAACACCGCGCGTTTCACTAACGGCAAATACTGTACGATTAGCTGATCTTCAGATAAACGCTGTAGCGCAGGCTCTTCACTGACAGTTTGGTAAGCTAATTGACCATCGAGACTCATAACCGCATCCTTACTGTATGACCATACGCGTAAAGAGCACTTCATCAATATCTGATGGGAAATCATGCTCTAACAGCACTTTTACGATATGCACTAATGCTTCATTTTGTAGGCTATCTAACTGTTCAGTGCTGTTGAGCTGCTCAAACTTTTTCCGTGAAAACATCTTCATTAGTGAGTTGCGAATTAAAGGGTCCGCCTCATCAAGTACTGGCTTTAAGTTTGGATTTTTACTCTTTAGAGCCAGTTCTAACAGTAAATAATGAGGGTATTTCTCTCCGGGAATAGAAATAATAAATTTATCCAAGGGGTAAAATCTTGCCACTTGCACAACGGGTTCTTCGGCTAAAAATTCTTCAACCCATTTAGGGCTTTGCCAATCAGCCCAAAGTACCCCACCTGTCCATGCACTTATCAAAAAAATAAAACCTAATACTTTGAATAATTTTGACTTTGCTGATGCCATTGCCTTGCTCCTGGCTTAAGCCAATAAGTTTAACTGCTGATCTGAGGAAGTAGTTTTCTGCACGCTTGGGGTTACAAGTGCTTCGGAATTCACTGCGATAGCACTCGCTTGCTGCTGTTGTGGGTTTTGTTTATCTGAGGTTTCACCCTGACCGACATCCACATCCAAACTGCCGCCATATTCCTGGCCTAAATCCGCCCTGAGCCTATCTAAGCCACTCAGTAATGCTTCTCTAACCGCAGGGTTTGCAGCATGCATTTGTATTTGTAATTTATCGCCGTCGAGTCGAATATTGAGTTCAAGCTTGCCAAGCTCAGGAGGATCTAAGCGAATTTCCGCATGCTTAATTTTCTGATCGATTTGAAACCTTAACTGGTCCCGCAGCGGGGTCAGCATATCTTGGGCTTGTTGAGTTAAGCTGCCCGCCATATTCACAGGCACAGGACCCCATTGGCTAACACTCGGACCAGTCACCCCTCTAGCTAGCATCTGGGTAAAAAGTTGAGTTTGATTTTCACTGCTGTCGGCCAAAACTGTGCTACCGATCGCTTGTTGGCTTAAGCCTTGTGTCATTGGGGTTAGCATGTTGGACTCTTTCGCTGTCGCCCCTATGCCATTGCTCCATAACTGCTCTGCAAACGCCTTACCTTGAGTAAAACTTGCCGTTGCCCCTGCACTTGCTACGGCGGTGCTTGGCATCAAGGCATCACTAAAGGTTATTCCACCGCGCTCGGCCTGCGCCCCAGCAGAAATCGAATGACTCATCACAGCAGCTAATCCCGATTGAGGCTGAAGAGCCTGCATTGAATTGCTCTTTTGAGATGGCATACGAGTCAAGATGTCAGCATTAATCGGCATAGCCAGCACGCTTGCTTGGATACTGTTTTGAGTCCGATTCTGAGCCACTGTTTGAGCCATGACTTGAGCTGTACTTTCATCTGAACTTTGAGCCAATGTTTGAAAGTCAGTCGCGGTTTTAGCACCAAAGCCTGCCACTGTGGCTAGGGTTTGACCATCAAGGTTGGTGCCCGCAGCCATCGCTGCTTGAGGCCAAACTGGCATCTGAGCCGTGCTCAATTGAGCTGCCGCCTGTGGTTCAGCGGTTAAAGGAGCCTGCACTGATGGCTCAAGCTCCATTGACTGTGGTTCTTGTGCTTCTACGCTGCCTGTCTGCGGCTTTGAGGCAGAGGCACGCTTAGCCTCATTAGCCCTATCATTAGCAAAGCTTGCAAAAGAGCCTTGCTCTGCTTGCTGCTGGCCTTGGGACTTATTACTTGACTGCAGTCCTTGTTCTGTCGTTAATGAACGACTCACTAACACATCAGATATCATCGACTTCCCCACTAATACACGTAAATTGATAGGCTAGCAGCCCAGCCTGCGATGATTTAAAACCAGATAACTCGCTTGATAACTGATCCCGAGCGCGTTTAAGATCCCTAAGCACTTGTGTGTGTACTTTCTCCACTTCAACACGAGCCAGTGCCTGTTGCGGGGTTTCATTAAAATCTTCTCTGGCAACTTGATGCAAAGCCTTGATCAACAATTGATTCAGTTTCACCAAGTTGGGCCAGTCTTGAGCATCGCCGTAATGGCGCAGCCCAAGAGAAAACTGCTGCCACTGCTCAATGGTAATTTGCACACTATGACCGGTCTTCATACGCAGGCCTTCATAAGTAAAAACAGGCCGATAGAGTCACTAAGTGAAACTCAGGGCGGCTCAAAATAAGTTGATCAATTGAGGTTCACCCAGCCGGCACGAATATCTTGAATAACCTTCACTACAGGAGTAAGAGCCAAAGGATCGTTCTCAACGCTGGCGGTCACTAACTGACGACTGCAGTAGTCATACAGATTGTGCAGATTAGTCGCCACTTCGGCGCCATTATCTAAATCCAGCATAGAATCCAAACCGTAAACAATATTGAGGCACTTATTAACGCTCACGCCTTTAGCTTCAAACTGTTTACGCTCCATGTGCCCGGTAACCCTATCTAGCTCTTCCAGCAAGCCATCTAACAACATACGCACCATGTCATGGGAGGTGGCAGATGCTAACTTGGCATCCAGTGACGTCTGCTGATAGGCACTAAAAGGGTCATACTCGTTTAACATATTGAAAAGTATCCTTGGTATACTCGCGACTAGCCTCTAGGTGAAAACAAGCTGCTAGCGGCGCTTAATTGATTGATTGTGGCTTCCATGGCGGTAAATTGAGCCAAGTAAATATTGTATTTTTGCGTCATCTGGTAGTTATGGCGCTCCACACTGTCTTCGATACGATCGATTTGGCTGTCGATGGTTTTTTTCTTCATCGACAATAGCCCATTAAACTCAGTGTAAGGCTTAAGCACAGCCTCAATCTTGTCGATATAACTGCCATTATCGCTGAACATAGCTTGCACTTTACTGCCATCAGCTTTTAGCGCAGCCTCAAATTCTTTATCGTCCATCTTCAATAAGCCGTCTCTGCCAATCTCGATGCCTATGTCCGATAAACGCATGCCATTAGGGGCGCTGGCAAATACCGCATCACGCAGGCGTGACTGCACTAACCTCACCGAAGAATCCCCTTTAAGCACACCAATTTGCGTGCTAGATACCTTTACAGCCTCTTTATCTTTATCATCAGTATTTGCAGCATCGACCACAGTGCTCCCCATAGAGCGGCTTAACTGATTAATCTGGCTGAGTAAGGTATTAAAGTTACTGACAAAATCTTTAACCGCCGTGGTGGTGGCTTCGCTGTCATCCTCGACCTTGATTTGGCTAGACTCGCCAGCACCATGAACCTTGATTAAATCTAAATTGACGCCATCAATCACGTTTTCTAAGTAATTATTACTGCTGCTGATGCTAATGCCGTTCAAGGTTAACTGCGCGTCCTGGGCAGCGCGCCTTTCAGTCATGCCCCAATCACCACCATCTAGGGTTACATTGAGGTTATTACTAGCGCCGCCATTATTAGCTGACAACATCAACTCGACCTGGCCGCCTGTGCGCACTAAGGATGCCTGCATGCCTGGGTTAGCCGCATCTTTATTAATTAAATCTCTAAGCTGAGTGACAGTAATGCCAGCGCCGCCATTGACTGTGGCTAAATCTATGCTGAGTTTATTAGTTGGGTCACTGCCCAATTGCACAGTAAACAGTCCCGTGGCGGGCAATAAGGTATCTTCGCTGGCATAGGTCTTGGTTAATTGATGGGACTGAGCTAACTGAGTGACATTTAAGTCATAATTACCCTTAGGCGCACCCGCTTTTACCGTGACCTTAGCAAAATCATTATTGATGTTAGCTTTCTTATTACTGAATGCTTCGGTATCAATACTCTTAAGCTTGGTAGACAGCTGTTTCATGCTGGTTTCCAGTAGCTTATAAGCATCAAGCTGGGTCTTCTGCGCCGATAACTTGCCTTTATAGAGGTTATCTTTACCTGCACGGTCGGCAGAAATTAACTGCTGGGAGAATTGCGCCGCACTCATATTACCTATCATAGAAACTCCTTTAATTTGGCTTAGTCACTCAAGCGCCCTAAGCCGCATTCATAATGCTAGAGCAAGTGTTGTACCAAGATTTATCTAATTGTTTTTTATAAACTTAATCATATTTTTCAGGATAAAGCGCAACATTCCCTTCCGCTTTAGCAATACTGTGGGAAAACTTGCTTCCGCCCTAGGTTCTAGGTTCTAGGTTCTAGGTTCTAGGTTCTAGCAAAGAGTAAAAACTAAAGTCGACCCATGGGGCCAATAACTGAAATAAATCTGCGTCATGGATGACAGCGGCCAAAAACTGGCTTAAAAGCACTAAAATAATCGCCAACAAAAAAGGACCCTAAGGTCCTTTTTTTGTTATCTAACACGCTAATTAAGCGTATTGATTAACACGACTTTACTATTAACGTAGTAGGCCCATGACTAAGCCAGTGTTCTGGTTAGCAGAAGACAATACTGTCGTACCCGCTTGAACTAGCATCTGGTTTCTGGTCATATTGGCTGATTCCACTGCGAAATCGGCATCCATGATGCGACCAGCTGCAGTTTGAGTGTTTTCAAGTACGCTGGCAAGGTTTGAGGCTGTGTGGCCAAGACGGTTAAGGCTAGCACCCAATACTGAACGAGCGGTGCCCACTTCTTTGATATTGGTATCAACCGCATCCATAGCAGTACGAGCATTAGCTGCGCTTTTCAAATCTCCAGCTACAGCTGTCGGTGCGGTAATGGCAACATCCAAAGTTTCAGTTTTATCAGCACCAATTTGAAAGGTCACACTACCGGTTAATTTAGTGAATAAGTTATTACCCGCATAAGTGGTTTTGTCTGTAATACGTGCAGACTCAAGAATAAGTGCTTGGAACTCTGCATCCAACGCATCTAAATCGTCTTGTGAATTCACACCGTTAGCCGCTTGTGTGGCCAATTCTTTTTGACGGTTAGCTATCGTAGTTAATTCTTCTAGTGCGCCATCACCAGTTTGTAGCATAGAAGTCGCATCAGAGATATTACGGCTAGCGGCTTGCATGCCCTTGATGTTGGCATTCATGCGGTTAGCAATCTGTAAACCTGCGGCATCATCAGCTGAACTGTTGATACGAAGACCGGTAGATAAACGCTCCATAGCGTTAGTTAATAAGCTGTTACTTTTAGAAACTGCACCCTGTGAAACTAGCGACGCATAGTTAGTGTGAACTGAAAGCATAATTGTTACTCCAAGAAAATAAGCTGTTGTTGTTATCCAAACTAATAAAACGACACAGATAAGAGAAACTGAAAAAATTTATAAAAAAATTCATTCATGGATAAAAACCACACTTCCCCTGATACCAATAACATCAATTCCCTGAATAATGCAGATACAAAAAAACCGCCAAAAGGCGGTTTTTATATCTGAATTTATGGGATTCATAAATATTGCTTATTCACAATTAAAATGTAAACCCAACAGTGCGCCAACTTGATCTCTGTTGGTATTGCTTTGGGCCATTAGAGAAGTCATTTGATAGCTGAAAGGTTGTGGGCGCATGTATTTATCAAGGTAGTTAAGCGCAACTTGAGTGTCCTTACCTTGGCTACTGGCTTTTATTCTTGCCAATAGCACTTGATGAATGGCGCTGATTTCATTGGCTTGGCCAGCAATTTTTTGCTGTGTTTTAGCAATTTTAGCTAAGCTTGCTCTGGCTTGTTCCACAGCGCTTAAGCCCCACTCTCTTGGGTCTTGCCAGTGATATCTGGCTTCTATGCGGATTTGCCTGAGCTCACCTGCAGGTAATCTTTGGCCTTCGCCCATCATCAACACGCCCTCACACACCAACTGCCATACCGCTGAATGGGTCTTACACACTAGCTCGTCAGCCACTAATTCTAGGCTTATCCCAAGACGCTCGAATATGGGGGCCATCTGTTGCAATAATTGCTGGCGGCTTAAGCCGGCGGCTAAGGTCAGCACCACTGTCTTTTTGCCCAGTTGTATGGTGATTTTCTCATCACGATCCTTAGGCGCACACAAGTCTACCGACTTAAACACGAAGGCATGCATGGCAGCATTGGCAGGAGTTGAGAGTAGATTAAAGTGATGATCTAATAATTGAATGCCTTGATACTGCGGCTTTAGCCCTAGCAATTGCTGCCGTAAGGTTTCAGCGGTATCCCAAAGCTTTTCATTTTGGCGGGCTTGCAGCTCATCTTGCACCGCACTTTGCAATAATTTAGCCAGCTGTTGCAGCAGCTGTTTTGCTTGGGTTAACGCCTGCAAGGTCACCTGTGATGCGCTAATACTGTGCTGCTCTGCGGTAGCTTTAGCCCAGCGTTGATAACTGTCGAGCCTGTGCTTAGGAATAGCATGCTGCGCTGGAGTATCAAATTGTGAGCTCACCACCCCTGTCGCTGCTGCAGCGGGAGCCAAGCTTTGGCTTTGCCGCATCACATTCAGCGATTCCCCAACACCTTTGATCATCTCACCCTACCCTTAATACTGATTAACACTGCTAATTCTATTCATCATCGCATGTGATCAAACAAGCTCAAACTACTTACCTGTACAAATGTTTGCTGAGTGACCTTAAGTGCAGTTAATTTAACATTAAATTCAGCGGTAGCGGCGGCATAATCTAACTCTTGAGTTTCACCAATGACCTGCTTATTAAACAAGGTCATTTCCTCGTGGGATGCTTTCATCAAAGATAAGCTATTTTGCTTACCACCAAAGTCTGTGATCACCGCATTGATACTGTTCAAGGTATCATCTAATGAGCTTTGAAAACTTGCTGTTGCCGCGGTAAAGCCGGGTAAACCAGGGCTTAAACTGGGGTCTTTTAAGGCTTTGACAAAATCAACAGTGGCATTAAGTATGTCTTGGCTGCCATTGCCGAATAATACTTCCTGTGCTGTGGCATTAGATTCAATCCAAGACGAAGGCGAAGTCTGTACTTGGCGTGTATTATTATCGCCTTGATAAACATATTTGCCGCTTGCATCTAACACTACCGTCGCCTTATCGACCAGATTACCGGCAAAAATCGAATTTCCACCATCATCTTTGGCATTAATACTACTCACAAGAGACTTGAGTAACTCATCTAATTCCGCCGCATAAGCACTGCGGTCACTCACCGAAAGCGTGCCGTTACTTGCTAATACGCCAATTTCACGCATCCGCAGTTGCACTTCAACCATGCTACTTAAATGTGTTTCAGCGCGGCCTAAGCTGGTGCTTACGGCATCGATATTCTTAATGTATTGCCCGACTGCGGCTAAATCACGCTCACTTGCCATCACACGCACTGCGCCAATGGGATCGTCAGAAGGCGCAAGAATAGACAAACCTTGAGATGTCATTTGGTTAAGACGGGCCACATCTGCGGTGGTATTTTGCAGGCTGTTTAGATTGTTAGTATACAAATTTTGCATGGTTACGCGCATGAGTGATTCCTTCGCTGCAATTTAGCCTTAAAAGCTGGTGAGTACCGTCTGAAATAGACGCTCTGCGGTGGTGATCACCTTGGCATTAGCTTGGTAAGCCTGCTGGTAAACAATAAGATTAATCCCTTCTTCATCAGGATTGACGCCACTGGTGCTGGCCCACTGAGATTTAGCTTCTACGTGCAAATTAGTATTGGTTTTTGCATCGGCTTTTGCCTGCCTTGAGGCTGAGCCTAGGGCACCGACTATGCTGGAGAAGGATTCGCCTAAGCTCACTGAGCCGCCAAGGCTAGTAAAATTCAATGTTTTACTCGAGAGTGCCGCCAAGGCCTTTAAGTTACTGTTATCACCTTGAGTACCGTCTAAGCCGAGGGCGAGATCTTCTGGAGAAAAACCACTTGTGATAGCTAAACTGCCTGCAGGATTGACACTATTAAAGCTTAAAAAAGTTTTACTCGGCGCTGCGCCAGATAAGTCTGTGCCCAATGCTAAGGTATTATTAAATTCATTAGCCACATGCTGGGCTAACTCATCAATATAGGACTGAGAATTGGCCAACTGAGTGTCTCTGTAGGTCATTAACGACCCCATGCTACCGCCCACTGAATTTTCAAACACAAACTGACTCTGACCAAATTGAATACTGATATTACTGTTGGCTGGGTTTAATGGATCCGGCACAGTGCTTAATGTGGCTTTGGTGTTACCCGCAATCAGGGGTTCGCCTTTTTCCAAGGAAATATTTACTAACCCTTGAGCATCTTCAACCACTCGAATATCAATTAATGATGCCAGTTCATTAATAGCAGCATCACGGCCATCTTGTAGTGCTGCTGGTACTGTGCCAACGGCACTTGCCGCCCGTATGTCTTTATTGAACTTGCTGATAATGTCCAGCTGAGTGTTCACCAGCTTAACCGATGAGCCTAACTGACCATTAATTTGTTCACGTTGCGAGCTTAGGCTTTCATTAATAGAATGAACTCTTTGCACCAAGGCTTTGGTTTCATTAATGATACCTTGACGGTGAGCAATCAGGTTTGGTTGCTCCATGGCGGAATTCATCGCCGCGAAAACCAGACCTAAGCCTTTAGAGATATCATTACCATCAGCGCCAAACACTTGTTCAGCTTGACCTAAATAACTGGTTTGAATCTTAGAGAAGCCCACATCACTATTGGTTTTCCACAGCTGCGCCACTTCGTATTGATCGGATATTCGGCGCACACCATCCACATAGACGCCAGCTCCGCCGCCATAAGCCCCACCGCCTACTGAGCTTGTCATCACTTGCTGACGAGAATAACCCGCCACCATAGCATTGGCGACGTTGTTCGAAGTGGCATTCAGTGATGCTGCACTGGCGAGCAGTCCAGATTTACCAATATTTAGCATGTTCATTATGGGGTGTCCTTGCTGAACTTAGGCATGATTAACGCAGGCTGCATTGCGGTTGTCGTCATGGCTGGTTGATTGTGTTGCTTATCTAGATCCAAGGCGACCGCTTCATGGTTTGACTTAAGTGCACCAGATAATTGTTTAGTCATCACCTCAGATAAACCCATGGTCTGTAATTTGCTCAACTGCATCGCCAACTCCGCATCATGAAGATCACGATATAGCCCATCATTTTTAGACGAGAACGGGCTGTCTTCATCTGCCATAGCATCTGACGCTGAACGCATCTGCTTAAGCACGGTTTGCAAAAACTGGGCTTCAAACTGTTGGCTTACCACCCTTAATGCGCCTTGCTCACCATTGGTTTTAATCAAGTCGCCAGCATTAAGGCCTGCTAAATAGCCGCCGGTATTTTCAAGTTTCATTAGATCACCACCAATTCAGCTTCTAAAGCGCCTGCTTCACTTAAGGCTTCGAGTATCGCCATCAGATCCATGGGCGCTGCGCCAAGGCTATTCACCGCTTTTACAATTTCTTCCAATGCAATGCCTTCTTCCCAGACAAACATGCGCTTGTTGCCTTGTTCGACCGTAACTTGGCTGTCGTTAGTCACCACTGTTTCACCCGCCGCATTGCCTAAATAAGCGCCATTGGGCTGACTGACATTTTCGCTTTCAACTATGGTTACCGTCAGGTTGCCATGGCTTACTGCTGCTTTACGTACCACCACATTGCCCCCCATCACCACAGTGCCAGTGCGGCTATTAAATACAATACGCGGTACCTTGCGACCTTGAATAACTTCAAGCTCCTCAAGCATGGACACGAATGTCACTCGCTCACTGGGGGTTTTTGGTGCATGAACCAATACTTTAGCGTGACTATCGGCACGAGCCACACCTGGGCCAAACACCTCATTAATGCTGCGCTCAATATTGCGTGCGGTTTTAAAACTTGGGCTGCGTAAATTTAAAATGATGTCAGGGTTGTCATTAAAATTACTGCTGATAGAGGCTTCCAGTAAAGCGCCATTAGGAATAGTGCCAACGGTTGGCACGTTTACTGTAATTGAAGAGCCATTGCGGCCGGAAGCTGATACGCCGCCCACCACCAAGTTACCTTGGGCTATAGCATAAACTTCGCCATCAATGGCGCGCATTGGCGTCATTAATAGCGTGCCGCCCTGTAAGCTTTTCGCATCGCCTATGGATGACACGGTAACGTCGATACTCTGCCCCGGACTTGCCATTGAAGGCACTATGGCATGAACGGCAACCGCGGCGACGTTTTTCAGTTTAGGGTCGGTTTTATCATCCACCTGCACCCCAAACTGTTTCAACATGTTGACCACAGATTGGCTGGTAAAGCGCACTTGAGAGCGATCCCCTGAGCCACTTAAGCCCACCACTAAGCCGTAGCCAACTAACTGGTTTTCACGTAAACCCTGAATATCGACAATATCCATCAACACCCGAGTTTGTTCGGCCGCTTTTAAGGGCAGAGCCACCAGCAAAGGCAGAATAAGAAGCAGGCGCAACATAGTAAAATCCTTCATTAAAGCGGGAACCAAGGGCTATTAAAATAACGAGAGGCCCAGCCCATAGCATTGCTGTCGGCGATGGCGCCTTGGCCACCATAAATAATCCGTGCATCGGCAATACGCTGGGAAGAAATGGTATTGGTATTATCAATGTCGTCGGCGCGAATAAGTCCTAACAAGCGCAGGTATTCATCCCCTTGATTGAGCCGTAACCATTTTTCTCCGCGAATAAGCAAGGTGCCGTTAGGCAACACTTTAGAGACAGTCACAGTTATTGAACCCGACAACTGGTTTTGCTGAGTACTTGACCCCGTACCTGTAAAGCCGCGATTTAAGGATGCATTGCCATTGGTTTTGACATCTTCACTGCCCGCTGAGCCACTTAATCCCAAAGACATGCCTTGCTGTTTATTGGTCTTGGTATCGGCTTTTTTACTGGAATAGGTTTTTTCATCCAAGGCCACCGTGAGTATGTCGCCCTCACGGTAAGCACGCTTATCTTTAAACAGGGTCAACATATAGCCTGGGCGATATAAACTGCCATCTTTAGCGTCCGGTAGGCTGTAATCCACTTCTGGTGGCGCCCAATCTTTACTACCTGGCTTAGTTTCAGCCTCGGGAAGATGTGCCGCACAACCAGACAATAAGAAAACTAACAGCAATAACCAACGCATTAAATAACCCCTTATACCGACTGATTAAGAAACTTAAGCATGTCATCGGAAGCAGAAACGACCTTAGCGTTCATTTCGTAAGCGCGCTGAGTGGAAATCATCTCGACCATTTCTTCCACCACATTAACATTGGCCCCTTCCAGCGCCCCTTGACGCAAGCCGCCAAGCGCTTGATCGCCAGCCACACCTTCCACCGCCACGCCAGAGGCTGCGGTTTCACGGTATAAGTTATTACCACGCGCTTCTAGGCCTGCTGGGTTAGTAAAGTTAATCAAGGTAATTTGGCCTAACTCTTGTGGCTCTGCGTCGCCTGCAATGGTGGCCATCACTACGCCGTCTGTGGCGATGGTGATATTGGTAGCATCTTCTGGGATAACGATATTGGGCACTAACGGCAGGCCTTGTGAGGTCACCATCATGCCTTCACTACTACGATAAAATTGGCCATCGCGAGTGTAAGCTAAATCACCATTTGGCTCTTCCACTTGGAAAAAACCATTACCTTCAATGGCAAGATCCAGTTGTTGGCTAGTGTTGTGCACATCCCCTGTGGTAAAGACTTTTTGCGTCCCTGCCACTCGTGTTCCGGTACCCAGCTGTAACCCTGAAGGTAACTGGTTTAACTCATCGACTTGGCCGCCAGGCTGGCGCTGGACTTGATAAAACAAATCGTTAAAGGCCACGCGGTCACGCTTAAAGCCTGTGGTGTTCACGTTTGCCAAGTTGTTGGCAATGGTGGTCATCTTGGTATCTTGCGCGGCTAGGCCGGTTTTACTTACCCATAAAGCTGATTGCATGAGTCTATTCCTTAAGCATTTCTTATTAAGCGATTACCCGCTTCAGCGAGTTTCTCGGCGCTTTTCATCAGTTTCACTTGGATTTCAAATTGACGGCTCAAATCCATGGATGCAATAAGCTCTGATACCGCCTGCACATTACTGGCTTCTAAATAACCACTATCGACCTGTACGCCATCAGCGGCAGCTAACGCGCCTGCAACAATAGGATAAAGCAGGCCATCGGCGCCTTTAGTTAACTCATTAAGTTCAGGGTTGACCATTTTCAGGCGGCCCACTTCTTGAATAACCCCGCCCTCAGCTGGCAGCACACTGATAGTGCCATCTTCACCGACGAACAAATCTTTGTGCTCAGGCAACACCATAGGGCCATCGATACCCAGAACCGGACGACCATTAACGGTAAGCTGCCCTTCGGCATCAGCCACCATGGCGCCTGCTCGGGTGTAAGCCTCACCGCCATCCACCATCACAGTGAATAAACCGCGATCGCGGATGGCCATATCTAAATTACGGCCAGTGTGATTTCTCTCACCGCTTTGCTGGCTAAAGCCATTGCTCTGGTTTTGCACTAGGACTCGGGTGCTAAGCGAAGCTTCAACACTGGGCAGAGCCATGGATTTGACCCGCTCTAAGTCAGCCTTAAAACCTGTGGTTTCTGCATTGGCTAAGTTGTTAGCCCGTATGCTTTGCGCTTCCATAATGCGACTCGCACCGCTGGCCGCCGTGTACAGCATCTTATCCATGAGTTAATCCCTTAGATGGAGTTCAGTAGCGCTTGCTGCATGGTCGAATTAACATCTAATACCTTGGCATTGGATTGATAATTGCGTTGCGCCGACATCAAGTTCACCATTTCAGCTGTGGTATCTACGTTTGAACCTTCCAAATAACCGCCAGTCACTGTCCCCATGGTACCCGTTGATGGTGCGCCCATAATCGCCTGACCCGCTTCATTTGAAGCAATCCACGCATTGTTGCTCACAGGCTTAAGCCCATTGGGGTTGCTAAAGTTAGCAAGCGCCACTTGGCCTTGCAGTAGCTCTTGGCCGTTGGTGTAAGTACCATAAACCAAGCCATTGTCATCTAAACGCACACCTTTTAGCTCTCCTGAGGTGAAACCATCCTGACGCAGGCTAGAGTTGTTATAGTTAGCCGCGTACTGAGTGCTCTTGTCGTAACCGATATCAAAACTCAATGCTGACGCGCCATTTAACATGCTTGCATCAATCGTTAAACTCACTGACTGTCCAGCTGTTAGCACACCATTAGGGTCGAAAGTCATTTTATGTGGACCTTTAGCTGGAGGAGTTCCGACAATTGGGTTCACATTCTTGCCATCCATCATAAAATGTACATCCCAGGTGTTTGATCCAGTCTTGACATAATATTGGGTTAAGGCGTGTTCAGTGCCTAAGGAGTCATACACGCTAACGGTATTTGATGAGTGGAAAGTGTCTGATTTTGCTGGATCGAACGTTGAAGGAGTAGCAACTGGTATAGCTGCAACACGAGCATCTAGGTTAGACACTAGCGCCACATCGGTAGTGGCTTTAGCCGCTAATGACGCGGTTTGAATTTGCAAGTCGATAGCATTACCGGTTTGAATGCGACCGGTGGCGCTAGCGCCATAACCTTGTAAGCGGTTACCCACAGGGTCAACCACAAAACCTTGAGAGTCTTGATGAAACATACCTGCGCGGGCATACATGTTGGCGCCATCTGTGCCTTTTAGCACAAAGAAGCCATCCCCTTGAATACCCATGTCTAATTGACGACCTGTGTAGGTTAAGCTGCCGCCCTTGGTGAAGTTTTGCGTGGTAGACATCACGCTCACACCACCCGCTTGGCCGCCATTATAGATGGCGGCGAATTCACTACGACCGCCGCGAAAACCTACGGTTGATGAGTTGGCTATGTTGTTACTTATGGTATTTAAATCTTGGGTGGTAGATTGCAGGCCACTTAAAGCAATATTGAATGACATTTTTATATCCTATTAAAATGGTTAAGAAACTTCAGAAATGTTGAGTACAGGAACTATGCCTAAGCCGTTACTCATCTCGGCCATCATCATTCCTGAAGCACTAGAAAAATGGATTTTCTCTATCTCAGCTTTCACATACGTGGGAGCCACTAATACTGACTCCCCCAAGGTTGCTTTGGCTTTAAGCTCGTATTTACCTTCTGCCAAGCCCACTGCAGTAGGATCGAAGGCGAATTGGATATCCCCTTTGCCTTGAGCGCCCATCTTGAGACTATGCACCACTTGCCCCTGCTGATTAACCACTTCAATGGTTAAGTCTTCAACGGCATTGTCTAAAAATACCTTGCCCTCTATAGGCTCAGTGCCAAGCTGTAGATTGGACGCTGGCACAGTGGCGCTTTTACCAATCAATGAGGCCGACTGCACTATGCCTAAGTTTTCCATCATCACCATTTGCGATGATTGGTTCTTACGCATGTATTCCAAACTTTCAACCTGAGAGAATTGAGCAAGTTGCGACACATACTCAGCACTTTCAATCGGCTTGGTCGGATCTTGATTCTTAATTTGGGCAATCATCAAGGTCATAAATTCATTTTTTAACGACGCCGCATCATTACCTGGAGACTGCAATACATTGGCAGCATTGCTTCCTTGGGTTTCTCTGGAATTAGTCACTTGCATGATTAATTACCACCTAGTTGCAACAAACCTTGCTGCATAGAGCGGGCACGGTTCATAATTTCTACACTGGTTTCAAAGGAGCGGCTGGCGGCCATCATGTCGGCCATCTCATCCACTGTGTTGACGTTTGAGTAAGCCACATAACCTTGCTCATCAGCGTAGGGATGGTTAGGCTCATAACGTAAATCCAGCGGTGCGCTGGTCTGCACTATATCCATCACCTCAACTGAGGCGCCTGAATTCGAATTCTGTTGAAACTGCTCATAGACAGTGGCAAACACAGGCTTTAAGGCGCGATAAGCCTCTTCAGGGGTTTCTGCCGCTGTGCCTGCGTTAGCTATGTTACTGGCAACAGTATTGAGGCGAATGGTTTGCGCATTCATGCCTGCACCCGCAATTTGATAGATTTCACCGAATGACATAAGCGCTCCTAGCGACCTTCAATAGCAGACTTAAGCCCGGCTATTTTCATGTTTAAAAAAGTTAAGCTGGTTTGATAGTCCATGGCATTCTCAGAATACCTTGCCTGCTCTTTACCCATCTCAACCGTATTGCCATCGGCGGTATTTTGATAAGGAATACGGTAAGACTGCTCATAACCATTGCTTGGTTTAATGCCGGCATCGAGCTGCGCCATTAAGACACCAAAATCGAGATCTTTAGCCTGATAACCCGGAGTTTCAGCATTCACCAAGTTTCCCGCTAAAATCTTACTGCGTTCCACCCTAAAATCTAAAGCCAGTGGATGTACACCTAATGCGGTATCGAGGTTGATAGCCATGCAAACTCCTAGTAATGTATGCCCCAGCGGGCGCCTTAATGGAACCTGACTATTCAATAGTCATGCCAATAGAGTAACTCAAATATAAACAACACCTTAGAAGGTAAGCCCATTGTCAGTCGGAACACGAATTTCCCATATTATTCTCCTTACCTTTATTTTACTTCCGCTTACCTTACAGGCGAGTCCTTCAGGACAACTCAGTATGATGGCGCTGTCATTAACCACTGCCAGTACTCAGCAACAAATCAGCCATAAGCTAACGGCTGAAATTGCAGCAGATCTTAAAGCCTGGCAAAAACAACAAGATATCAATGAGCTTAACCACAAGATTGAATTAAGAATTCCGTCATCAGCTAAATCATTGCCTCCTTGCGTGCAAGGTTTTGGCATTGAGCCCAGTAAAGGCCTGCCTTACGGCCGAGTGCAGCGAAAATTAACCTGTAGCAGCCCAAGTTGGAGTTTGTATGTCCGAGCCATAGTGACAGTGACCGCGCGCTTGCCTGTTGTGAATCGCACCTTAATGCGCAGCGAGACAGTGAATGCTACCGATTTAAACTGGCGCAGGTTAACATTGAAGCCGGCAGATAAGGATATTCTCACTCGAGAGGTCGACATCATTGGTCAACAAGTAGTTAGAAAACTCAGAAAAAACAGTATAATAAAAGCCAGTTACCTTGATGCTCCTTTACTGGTAAAACTCGGTGAGCCGGTAATTATCGAGGCCAATAGCCAGGGGTTTCATGCAAAAATGACAGGTGTCGCTATGGATTCAGGTAAGCAGGGTGAGCCGATTAGGGTAAAAAATAGCAGCTCAGGCAAGGTCATCACGGCCTACCCGATATCTAAAGGCAGAGTACAGACCCAGTTTTAGCACTAGCGGAAATATTTTGGTAAAAACTGCACTAAAACTTCAAAACCCGTTTAAGTTTTAGTGAATATTGCCGCCTTAGCATATTAATCAGCCCAATTGTTCTTGTAGGTTATTATGGAAATTCAAAAAATACACAGTGCACTTAGCGCTGAAATTGGTAGTAATAAAGGTAAGCAAGCACCAGCTCAAGCCCAATCGTCTGTTGTTACTGCTGCGCCTAAACAAGCGACAATCAGTAAAGATTGGCAATTACTTGAAAAGTCACATGATGCATTACAAGCCCTAGACGATGTCGACACAGACAAAGTTAACGCACTACGCGAATCATTAAAGAGTGGCGCCTTCAAGCTTGATCTTGAGCAGATTGCCGAGAAAATGCTAAACCAACATGGATAAGTCTTTGACCATTAAGCGTGAGCTGGTGCAGCAATTGATCCGAGACGTACGTAACGATCTTGAAGATTACGCGCAACTAAAAAACATGCTTGAGCAGCAACGACAATTGATGCAGCGCCGAGATAATGAATCTTTGCTGACTCACAATACTCAGCAAACTTTACTTTGCGACAAACTTGCCAAGCGCGCCAGCGTTCGCAGTCAGCATTTAAGCCAGTTGGGGTTTGATAATAATCCAGGGGGAATGACCAAGCTGATTTCCAAGCTACCTGAACATATCAGGCCACAAATTAAGCTGCTGTGGCAAAATCTGCAAGCTATAGTGCAAGATAGCCAACAGCAAAACGAAGCGAATGGAAAATTGTTGGTGATGCAGCAAACTAGCATCAAACGAATACTCGGACAAGATAGCCAGGAAGCTATCGATTATGGTGCAAATACCGCCAACCACTATGGAGTTAATTAAGCTCATCATAAGTATTAACCTATGTAAATCGAGCTTCATATTCTATTAAACTAATGAACTATCCCCCTCATTAAATGTTGAAAATCAAATTAAAACTCTTGTATAGACAAGCTATCTTATTATTTTAAATACTTATTTAATAAAGCTCTCTGTCATTATTTGCTAACACTATAAAATCCAGCCAAATCATCGGCAGTTTTCTGTTCCAATTTATCCGCCACTATCATAGCTTGATTTTGCAGCTGTTCTTTATACCACTTCATACCTTGTTGCCGTCCAAGTTGGCGCCGCCAAAGCTGCTCTAAACGCAGTTGTTCTTGCTGCAGCAAGGCATGTGTTTGTTGTAATTTAGCCGTCATTGGCACTAAGACTTGAGCCATATTATTGGCATTTTGCCACAATAGTGGATTGTGACCATGGGCATCACAACTGCGATACTGGGTTATCATCTGGGTTAGTTGTTGGTTCTGAATTTGGTTGGTAGTGACTCTTTGATAAGCCGCTTGTTTTTGCTCACCGAGTTTAGCCAGTTTTTTTTGTTCCATATTACACAGGTTAATTAGACGCTTGTGGCTCATAGCCCATCACCTCCATCAATTGTGTTAGCTGAGCTAAGCTAGCCTCACGGCTAATATTCTCATTCATGTGCTGACGTAAAAATGCAGCTATATCACCATAGTGGCGCACCGCTAGATCCATCTCTTGATCATGTCCCGCTTGATAGCCACCTAGGGGCAGAAGCTCACGTACTTCGTTGTAGCGGCTTAATAAATGTCGCACCACATGACTTTGACTTAAACTGTCTTGACTGGCGATATGGGTAGCTAGACGACTGACTGATGCATTAATGTCTATGGCGGGAAAGTGCCCTTGCTCGGCGAGTTTACGACTGAGCACCACATGACCATCTAAGATGGCTCTGGCAGCGTCGGCGACCGGATCTTGCTGATCATCGCCTTCAGTTAACACGGTATAAAATGCGGTTAGTGTCCCTTGTGGATGCTGGCCGTTACCCGCCATTTCAACCAGATACGGTAACTTGGCAAACGCTGAAGGTGGATAACCTTTGGTTGCTGGCGGTTCACCTAAACTGAGGGCGATTTCTCGCTGTGCTTGAGCATAACGCGTTAATGAGTCCACCAGCAGCAATACTTGCTTACCTTGATCGCGAAAGGCGCAGGCTATTTCATGGCTCAATACCATGGCCCGCAGTCGCATTAAAGGAGTGGTATCCGCTGGCGCTGCAATGACTACCGCACGTTTTCGACCTTCTTCACCTAAGGTTTGCTCGATAAACTCGCGCACTTCACGGCCACGCTCACCAATCAAACCCACGACCACCACATCGGCTTCGGTAAAGCGGGTCATCATCCCAAGCAACATACTCTTGCCCACGCCAGAGCCTGCAAACAAACCGAGTCTTTGGCCTCGACCTATGGGTAATAAGCTATTGATGGCACGAATGCCCACGTCTAAAGGCTGAGTGATGGGTTGTCTCAATAGAGGGTTATAACTGCTGTTACTGGGTGTTTGTTGGTGAACTCCTGTCAGCTTACCGAGTAAATCCAAAGGCTGTCCTAAGCCATCAAGCACACGGCCTAGCAAGCCATCACCCACCTGCAGCTTGTGAGGTTCTGTTATGGGAATAACTCTAGCGCCAGGCATCACCCCATGGGTTGACTCTATGGGCATTAAGCACAATACGTCTTTATTAAAGCCCACCACTTCGGCCTCTATGAGTCGCCCTTCTCGGCCTTCAATTTGGCAACGGTCACCCATGCCTAACTGGCAACCTACCGCCTCAAGCACTAAGCCATTAACCCGAGTCAATCGCCCATAAACCCGAGCAACCGGCACTGTAGGCCAATCAGCCTGTAACAGCTCAGCCCTCAAGTTCTACCTCATTCAATTTAGCTTCAACTTGCTCCATACAAGCATCGAGACGTGTCTCGATAGAGGCATCAGCATCAGACTTATCACTGACAATACGGCAGCTCCCAGAAGAAATACTGGCATCAGACACCAGTTGCCAACCACGTAGCTTATCTTCACCCAGCTCTTTTAGTTTAGTGACCGCGCTTGGCTCAAGATGGATTTTGATCTCACCTTTATCGTTAGGTAAAGCACTTAAGGTTTCTTCGACTAATTTAAGGATTTGCTGCGGTTGTAAGGTGAGCTCACAGCGGATCACTTGCTGGGAGACCCGGCGCACTAAATCTAAGATCAAGTCTTGTTGATTGCGCACTTGTTCAGCGTGACCATCTTCAAGCAAAGATTTAAGCGCCGCCAATGGCACAATAAGCTGATTGAATTGCTCATCAATACTTTGTTTGCCTTGCAGCTGACCTTCAAGTAAGCCCTGCTTAACGCCTTCGGCATGACCGAGTTTCAGCCCTTCTTCTGTCCCTGCTGCCAAGCCTTGTTCTTGCCCTTGACGGCATCCTTCTTCGTAACCTTGCTCAAAAGCTTGTTGGTAATTTTGCCAGTCGCCACTGTCATTAGTGCTCGCAGGTTCCCCTATCAATGCAGGAAAGCGGTAACGACGAGCAAGCTTTGGCTCTAAACGCCATGGATTGTGTTTATTCATTAGACTACAACCTGCTCTTCAAATAATTGCAGCTCAATATCCCCGTCCTGCATCATCTGCTTAGCCAGCGTCATTATGTCTTTACGTGCTCCTTGAGCACGGCTTAATGGTACCCCGCCTAAGGCTTCTATCTGGGTTTCAATTGCTGATGACATCCGCTTAGGCAGCGCCTTAAGTAAGCTTGCCTTAAGCTCTGAATCGATACCCTTTAGCGCTATGGCTAAAGTCTCTGCAGGTACCATACCCATCAGTGTTTGCAGGGTTTCTTGCTTCTGACGACCCAAAATAATGAAATCGAACATATTGTCTGTCACGTCTTCTGCCAGCTTGTTGTCGTAGAGTTTAATCATTTCCATTAACTGCTCACGATCCCCTTCGAAGCGATTCAGTATGTCGGCCACTTGTTTGACACCTGCGACTTGGGTATGGCTTTTCTCCATTGCCATCAACATACAGCGCTCAACTAACAGTCTGAGCTCCTCAACCACATGACGATCAAGATCACCCAACTGCGCAATACGTACCAGCACATCATCTTGGCTGGCTTGAGGCAGCATTTTAAGGATTTGTGCCGCGCTATCTGCAGGCAGCAAGCCAAGCAGTACCGCCTGCAACTGACAATGCTCAAACGCTATTTCTCTGGCCAGTAATTGCGGCTCCACCCACTCTAATCGCTTAACTAAAATTTTGATTTCATCGCCATAGATGCTATCAATTAAGCTCTTAGCGACCCTGTCGCCCAAGGCGATATCTAAGGTTTTTTGCAAGTAAGAGCGCGATGCTCTTGCAATACCGGACTGCTCTTTGTAGCGCTCAAAAAAGCGACTCAACACAGCTTCAGCTTCTTGCTGGGTGATGCTAGATAAGCGCGCCATTTTATGGCTAAGTAACTGCACATCACTCTTATCTAGATAAGACATGACTCGCGCCGCGCCTTCTTCTCCCATGCTCAGCAATAACATAGCTGCTTGGGAGTAGTTATCCATCTTGATATCCAATTCGTTTTTAGTCTGCATCTTTATCACCAATCCAATGAGCAAGTACTTCGGCAACTCGTGCGGGTTCTTGATTTGCAAGCATTCCTAGATGCTCCATCTTCACGGTCAGCGGCGAACCAGGTTCTGGTAAATTCAAACCACCGAGCCATTCGGCGGTGTCTTTTTCGTCACCATGCTTTTGGTTAACTGCCGTGCGAGTCACGGCATTAGCCTCAGTAACAGCCGTTGATTCAGCACTTTTGGCTAAATTAATAACTTCAGGCTCGCGGGTTTCATTGTCGACATGTTTAGCGGTGAACGTAAGGTGTGATACCAGTGGGCGTAGCACAAACAAAATCAACCCAAGTCCTAGCAGCCCGCCGATGAAATAACGTAAATACGCTTGATAATCTTCAACTTGCCACCAAGGTAATGGCTCAAACTCTGCAATCGTTGGCACGCTAAAGGCAAAAGCATTAATGCTGAAGCTGTCACCACGTTCGCTAGAAAATCCTATAGCATCCTTCACCATTGAACCTAACTTGGTAAGCTCGGCGTCATCTGTGGTTAATCCTGTGGATACCGTATTGTTAACCAACACTGATACAGATAAATTTTCTAATTGCATCTGTTGATAGCGAATGTGACGTACACTGCGGCCGACGTCAAACTGACGATTAGCTTCTTGGCGTAGATTGCGATTGTTATCTTTTTTGTCACCCGCGGCTTGTGGTGCTTGGTTGCTCAAAGCACCTGGGATGCCTTGAGCTAGAGCGGCATTTTTATCATCAGAGCTAGTGCGTTCTTGCACCATCACAGCTTGTGGATCTAACGCTTCTTTGGTTTCTTCTATTTGATTAAAATTAACCTTAGCGGCAATTTTCACTTGGAAGTTATTTGGCCCCAAGATGGCTTCAAGCATTGAGCTAGCGTTGTGCATCAAGTTTTGCTCAAGCTCACGGGTGTAGCTTATTTGCTTATCCCTTGCTTGAGTGATGTCTTGGTTTTCATTAATGCTTGCACTGAGGAAGCGCCCGTCTTGATCGACTATTTTAACCCCTGTCGTCTCCATCCCAGTGACACTACCAGCAACCAAGTTAACCACGGCTTCTACTTGAGATTGGGTTAACTCAGTCCCTGGGCTTAGCTGTAGCATCACCGAAGCCGTGGGTAACTCTGGCTTTTGACGAATAAACAAACTGCGTTTAGGTATCGCCAAATGCACCCGAGCTGAGCGTACATGCTTAAGCGACATTATGCTTCTAGCAAGCTCGCCCTCTAAACCGTGGCGATACTTGGCCTGCTCCATAAACTGGCTAGTGCCTAGGCTTGAGCTATCAAGCTCATCCATTCCCGAGGGAACCTTAGCCTTTACACCGCGAGCAGCAAGTAACATACGCGCCTTACCCAGTTGATCGTCAGCCACCAAGACTAGGCCAGTATTAGACTCAATTCGATAATAAATGCCTTCAGCTTCAAGCACTTCGATAACCTGTGAGGTCTCGACATTTTCTTGGCTACCATAAAGTGGACGATACCCTTGGCTTGCTGTCCACAACATAAGCACAATGACGCTGGCAACCACAGTGGCTAATAGCGCCAACACCATGACTTGCTTGTCACCTTGGGTGAATCTACGCCAGCTTTGAACTGCACTGGCAAGCAGGTTAGGTGATTGTATTTCACCTTGGATTTCTTGCTCAGACTGGATCACATTAGTCGACATTAAAACGTTTCCTTACACCGGCATTTTTATAACATCATCAAACGCTTGCACTAAGCGATTGCGGATTTGGATCATGGCAGAAAACGACAAACTGGCCTTTTGTGACGCCACCATAGCGCCGACAAGATCATCGCTTTTACCTGAATCCACTGCTTTCATTAAATTTGATGAATGATTCTGAGCTTCGTTTACCGATGCCACTTTCTGCTTCATCAAGTCTGCAAATGAACCTACCGCCATCTCGTTATCGGAAAAATTAGGCTTGATGCTAATCGCCCCCTTTGCCATTTCACGGTGTAGGTTTAAAGTTTCCATCAATGACGTTGAGCTTATCGCTGTGCCATTTACCATAGTTAATCCTTTCTACTGGTTATGCTGCTTATTAAGCAAACTATTAAGTTAAGCCGCATTTCCTGCGCGCTGTAGTAGTTGATCTACGTCTATTCCGGCATCCCGCATTTGAGCTAGCTTGTACCTCAATGCTCTTGTGGTCATGCCGAGCTCAGCTGCGGTTTGGCTACGACTACCTTGCACACGCCTTAAAATATCGACAATAAATTGAAACTCTGCCTGACGCTTAGATTCTTTTAATCCAGAGGCTGGATTTGGGGTTTCGGGAACTTGAATATCACAACTCACAGATAAGCCGAGTTCAGCAGCCTGAATAGCTTGGCCACGGCGCATAACTAAGGCTCTTTGAATGCAATTTTCCAGTTCTCGGACATTTCCCGGCCAATCGTGACCCAGTAACGCTTCCCGAGCCTGACGGCTGAAATAACATTCCACACCTTGGGTATTAAAGCTCTGTAAAAAATGCTCAGCTAAGGGAAGAATGTCGGCCTTTCGGTCTCTTAAGGGAAAAATTTTCAGCGGCAATACATCCAAACGATAGAACAAGTCTTCTCTAAAGCTGCCATTTTCAACCGCCTGACGTAAATCTTTATTGGTTGCAGCTATAACTCTGATATCCAATGGAATTGTATGACTACCACCTAAACGCTCGACTTCTCTCTCTTGCAGCACTCTGAGTAATTTAGCTTGTAAAGCAAGGGGCATTTCGGCAATTTCATCGAGCAGTAATGTCCCGCCATTGGCCTGTTCAAATTTACCAGCCTTATCACAACTGGCACCGGTAAACGCGCCCTTGGTATGGCCAAAAAGAATGGATTCGAGCATGGTTTCGGGGATGGCGGCACAATTTATCGCGACGAAAGGTTTATGGGCTCGACTGGAATGACGATGAATATAACTGGCTAGCGGCTCTTTACCTGTGCCACTTTCACCTGTTAGCAATACTGTTGCTTCTGTGGTAGCAGCTCTATGAGCAAGCATGAGTAATTGACGACTCACGGGCGCTGCAACAATAAGTTTAGGATCTGGCTGCTCCAAACGGTGTAAGCGTGAAATGGAAGCGATGAGTTGCTCGTCTTCAACTGGGAGCAATAAATAATCTTGAACTCCTGACTGCATGGCAGCAGCAGCCAGCTCACCTTGCTCTGGTGCAAGTAAAGCCAAAAAATTCTTACTGGAGAAACCGCTTAAATGCTCCGCCAACTGAGACGGCTTTAGCTGTGACAGATTTATTATGGTCAGCCAAGGCACAGTTTGCCCCTGCTGCCATAGCATGAAACCTTGAGCTTTTAGCCGTTCTATGGTTGATTCTGAAACCGTAAAATCAACCAGACGTATCTTTAGGTTATCCATAATCCCTACTTTAACCAATTGAACTATCTAGTTTATATCGCCATCACTAAGCGAAGTTGCACCCTTCTATTTGCTTCTTTTCCAAGCGGCGAATTATTAGTTGCTTGAGGGTACCTTTCACCATGATGACGAACTTCAATCTTGCGACGCTCAACACCGAACTCGAGCAAACGTGCTACGACTTCATCAGCTCTATCTCTGCTTAGGCGTAAATTATTTAAGTGCTCACCCTGAGCATCACTGTGTCCATCTACCAGCACTTGCGCAATGCGACGATCAGCGGCGACGTAAGCGGCAACCGCTCTAATATCTTCCAGCTGCAATGGGTCAAGATAATCACTGCCTACAGGAAAGAAAAAATCAAGCTTCCTGACATACTCGAAAGGCTGAGGTAACAACTGCTGCTGACATTGTTTAAATTTCCCCGCTAGAGCCTGAGTCAACACTGCAGCGGCTCTTACTTGGTATAAAGGTGTTTCATCGGCATCAAACACTTTTATCAGCCACTTGTGTCCCTGGCTTAAGGCTCTTAAGAACATATCGCTATTGTTTGATGTTTCAGCATGATGACTGTTACCAGCAAATCTGCTTACCCGCCCTGTTTGCGCAGCGGCCCAGGAGGGCACCACAACGCTAGCCTCAACAATAAGATCATTAAATTGCACATTATCTGCATAAACATTCAATGTTAAATTTTGTCCTGGCAATGCCAACAGCGCAACTTTGCCAAAGTTTTTTACTTTGTGACTAATTTCACAAGAAAATACATTACCGCTATATTTCCAACTGACTTGCTCAAGGGGAGTTTCAAACATTTTTAAGTTATCGGCAGCTAATGAAGAAAATCCAACTAAAAATAACACTGCTGAAAAAACAACCTTAATAACTGTTAGCATTTTAACTCGCTCAAAACTTAGTAGATCAAGATGTAACTTTAACAAGAAGTCGAAGATAATATGCTAGATAACTTTTTTTTAAAATAGATAATCGAAAAATATAATTATTCTTCATGTTTATTTTGTTGTCACGCAGGCATCAGACTGGTATGTTTGGCACAATAAATAAAAACCCTTTGTTTACAGCGCTATCCGAGACTTTATTTTGACAGTGACGTTTAAATGGCGCTGAATAAAACTATAGTCATGGTGACGACTTATTGGCGTGACATTAAATTGACAGGCGATTATTGTTAACTTTATCAACCTATAGTTATTTACAATTAAAAACCTGCGGTTAGAATTCAATATAACAAAGCGCAGGAAAAAATTGCTGCTTATTTATACACAATAGATTTATTACTTTTTATTCGGGGATGGGATGAAAGTCACAGCAAGAGCGTTTTTATTAAAATCAGATACCCATCATAAAATAAAATCCGTGCGTTTAGTGCAGGAAACGCTGGCGCGATCTCGTATTCTAAAACAATTAACAAAATTTAAACGCCCTGTCTTAGATGCTATCAACCGAATATTTATGCCGATTACTCGTCAAGGTTATCCCAGCCTATGGTCTGTATCGCTCAACGATAGTTTGAGCCCCACTATTGCAGAAGCTCATTTTGGCTGGTTTTCCTGCCGTTATCAGCAAAAAACCTTAGCTTGGTGGCGTATAGACAGATGTACTTTAGAGCAACTAGCCAGCAGCTATTACGGTAGTCAGAAAACCCCATTAAGCTCTCCTTTAAGGCAACCAACGCAATCTGAGTTTCGCCTAATAAAGCGCTTATTTAGCAATGTATTTGAGGCCTTACCCCTTGAAGGCTTAGACGTGGACGAGCTAGAGGTTGAGTTAGTTAAAAGTCACTCCCCCATTGAAGCTGATGCCATGTGGTCCTTGGATTTCGCCACTGGTGCCGCGGCTCCAGCCATGCAAATTTACATGGCATCATCATTACTCAGCCTCATTAAGGATACTCCCAGCCAAAAGCCAGTAAGCACTGATTTACCAGCTAAGTTAGCTAATTGGCTCACCCAGGTGCCCGTCAAGCTGCAACTGACCTTAGGGCATCAAAATATACCTGTAGACTCTCTTGATCAGATGAAAGCCGGTGACATATTACCTATTAATCTTTACCCCAAGAGCATATTTACTGTCGGAACCAAGGCATTATTCAGTGCCACGGTTCACAGTCATGATGGCCAGATGTTGGCTAAATTGACCCAAGATACTAACCACTATGAGGACAACAAAGTTGGCAGAACAACACACCTTAGCGGATGATTTCCTGCTCGATGATGACATATTTAAAGATGACAGTTTCGCTGACACGGTCGCCAGTAAAAAGCCATTGAAACACTTGTCTTTTTTCCAACAACTTCCTGTCAAAGTGAGTCTTGAACTCGCCAGTGTTGAGATGCCACTGGGTGATTTAACCCGTATGGGGGAAGGTGATGTTATTGCTTTAGACAGAATGGTGGGCGAAGCCTTAGACATTCGAGTAAACGGTGCTTTACTGGGCCGCGGCGAAGTCGTTGAAGTCGGTGGCCGCTACGGGGTTCGCTTACTTGAAGTAGAAGACATTAATTTAGGCGAAGCTAGCAACTAATGATGTTAAGAGCCCTTATTCTTGCTCTGTTACTGTTGTCACCTCAAGTACTAGGGGCTGACGGTTTAACACTACTGACATTGGATTCTGGACAAGAGAGCCAAGCGGTAAATATTAAGCTAGAAATCCTAGCCTTGATGACAGCATTGAGTTTTCTCCCTGCTATGCTAATGATGCTAACCAGCTTCACTCGTATCGTGGTGGTATTAGCTATTTTGCGTCAAGCATTAGGATTACAGCAGAGCCCGCCCAATAAAGTCTTGATTGGTATCGCCTTAGTGTTGACACTGTTTATCATGCGCCCTGTGGGTGACAACATCTATAAAGAAGCCTACCTACCTTACGATCAAGGCCAGATAGAACTTATGGCTGCGATAGATATAGCTAAAGTCCCTTTGAGCGAGTTTATGCTGGCCCAAACTCGAGAGACGGATTTAGAGCAGATGTTAAAAATTGCCAATGAACCTATCGACCTAAAGCCTGCAGACATCCCATTTTTAGTCTTGATGCCTGCGTTTGTATTAAGCGAACTAAAAACCGCATTCCAAATCGGTTTCTTATTATTTTTACCATTTTTAGTCATAGACTTGGTGGTTGCTAGCGTTTTGATGTCTATGGGTATGATGATGCTGTCACCCTTGATTATTTCCTTGCCATTTAAGTTGATGATTTTTGTCTTAGTGGATGGTTGGGCCATGACAGTAAGTACACTTACAGCCAGTTTTGGATAGCCATTATGGATACCAATGAACTGACAGTCATATTCGCCGATGCCATGTATTTAGTTATCATTATGGTGGGGGTGCTGATCACCCCAGGATTATTGCTAGGTGTAATTATTGCGGTGTTTCAAGCGGCGACCCAAGTCAATGAACAAACCTTGAGCTTTTTACCAAAATTGATTCTTACCTTGTTGATGGTGCTTTTCAGCGGATCTTGGCTTATCCAAAAGTTGTCCGATTTATTCCAGCAGTTATTTCTCAATATCCCACACATCATCGGCTGATATGCTCTCACTCACTTCAACTCAAATCAGCATGTTAATCGGCAGCCTTTGGTGGCCGTTTTGCCGTATTATGGGCGCCTTCATGATCATGCCCTTACTGGGTAATGCTTATGTGCCCGTGACAGTGAGGATCTTATTATCCCTGAGTATTTCCGTGCTAATTGCGCACATGATTCCTAGCGTCCCCCCAGTGGATGCATTGTCATTTTCTGCGGTTTATCTTGCCATTGAGCAGTTGCTGATTGGGGTGATGCTGGGCTTTATCTTATATCTATTACTCCATGTTATGACCTTACTTGGCACCATAATGTCGATGCAAATGGGTCTTGCCATGGCAATTATGAATGATCCCGCTACCGGTGATGCCAACCCAATTTTAAGCCAATGGTTTTTACTGTTCGGCACGTTAATTTTCTTATCTTTAGATGGTCACTTAGTTGCCATTGGCGTGATAGTCGATAGTTTCAGACTGTGGCCGATTGGCAGTGATCTATTCTCACTACCTTTAATGGGCTTTATTCATAGAGTCGGCTGGTTATTTGCTGCGGCTTTGATGTTGGCACTGCCTGCAGTGCTAGCCATGCTTATGGTGAACTTCACATTTGGAGTACTAAGTCGCTCCGCGCCATCTCTGAATATTTTCTCCCTTGGTTTTCCTATGACAATGCTAATGGGCCTGTTATGTGTACTGTTATCTCTTAGTGGTGTACCTGAGCGTTACAGCGATTTGTGCTTAGAAGCGCTAGCATTTATGTATCAGTTTATTGGCGGCGTTGTATGAGCGAAACTCCAAAGCATGATAAAACAGAAGATGCGACTCCCCAGCGAATTCGTAAAGCCCGCGATCAAGGCCAAGTACCTCGCTCAAAAGATTTAGCCTCTGCAGCACTGATCTTAGGCTGCTCACTCATGCTCACCAACAGTGCAGATTGGTTCGCGACTAAAATGAGTCAATTGACTCGTTATAATATGCTGGTTAGCCATCAAGATTTACTCCAAGACGATGTTATGCTCATTCATACGGGCACTAGCCTGTTGAAAATGCTTGAATTACTGGGACCATTGTTTCTGATCGTTGCCCTATTGGCGGCAATTGCGGGGGCTTTACCTGGCGGCCCTATTTTCAGTATGGAAAATGCGAACTTCAAATACAGCCGTATTGATCCGATTGCGGGTATCGGACGCATTTTTTCCAGTCGCTCACTGATTGAACTCCTTAAATCTGTACTCAAAATCACCTTGTTAATCGGTATCATGTTGAGCTTTTTAGATACTCATCTGATTGATTTTTTAAGCTACAGTCAGCTGCCCATAGACGAAGCCGTCACCCGTGGTATAGACATGCTATCTAAGGGCATGATGTATTTAGGCTTTGGGCTAATCGTGATCGCTTTTATCGATGTTCCATATCAATATTGGCATCATTTGCAAGAACTTAAGATGTCTAAGCAAGAAATAAAAGATGAGCATAAGCAGCAAGAAGGTAAGCCTGAAGTTAAAGCTAAAATTCGTCAACTTCAGCACAGAATGGGCCGTTCTCGCGCCGAGACTAGCATTCCAAAAGCGGATGTATTACTGGTTAACCCAACTCATTATGCAATAGCCCTCAAATATGATCCCGAGCTTGCCGATGCCCCTTATGTGCTCACCAAGGGCAAAGAAGAGTTAGCCCTGTATATGCGTCAAATTGCTAAAAAGCACGATGTAGAAATCATTGAAATACCTGCCTTAGCGAGGGCCATTTACTACTCGACTCAGGTCGATCAGCAGATCCCAGGCGCTCTATTTATGGCTATTGCCCATGTTTTAAGCTACGTGATGCAAATCAAGGCTTCTCGCCAAGGTAAGCAGCAAAAACCTGAGCCTTTACCTCAGTTTTTTATCCCCCCCCATTTAAGACACGATTAAAGGATTGCTAATATAATGAATAAGCTTTCACGTATTTTTGCTGGCAACGCTAGCTATATTGGCATTCCCATCATGCTATTAGCCATTTTGGCTATGGTGATTTTACCTTTGCCACCTTGGCTACTGGACATCTTATTTACCTTTAACATAGTGCTCGCTGTAATGGTGCTATTAGTTAGCGTCTCGATTAAAAGACCATTAGAGTTTTCGGTATTTCCCACATTGCTATTATTAGCCACCTTGATGCGTCTCACATTGAACGTTGCATCAACCCGTGTGGTATTAATTGAAGGTCATCAAGGAGGCGATGCCGCTGGGCGAGTAATTCAGGCCTTTGGTGAAGTGGTTATCGGCGGTAATTATGTCGTCGGTGCGGTAATTTTCCTTATTTTGATGATCATTAACTTTGTGGTTATCACTAAAGGTGGTGAGCGGATCTCAGAAGTATCAGCGCGCTTTACCTTAGATGCTTTACCCGGGAAACAAATGGCGATTGATGCCGACTTAAATGCCGGCACCTTAACCCATGAACAAGCCAGTATTCGGCGTCAAGATGTGGCCCGTGAGGCTGACTTCTATGGCTCTATGGATGGTGCTTCTAAGTTTGTCCGTGGTGATGCCATCGCTGGTCTGCTGATCTTAGGTATTAATATCATTGGTGGTATTAGTATCGGTATCTTTATGCATGACTTATCGGCCAGTGAAGCCTTTAAGACGTATGCCTTATTGACCATAGGTGATGGTTTAGTCGCTCAAATTCCATCGTTATTATTAGCCACTGCGGCAGCTATCATAGTTACTCGTGTTTCTGATGCAGAAGAAATGCCAGTCCAACTTAGTCGGCAATTACTTGCGAACCCAAAAACCTTAGCAACGGCTGCGTTGGTGATGGCCATTTTAGGTTTGACTCCAGGGATGCCTGCGACGGTATTTTTATCTTTTGCACTCTTGCTGGGTTTTTCTTCCTGGAAGCAACATAAAAATCTGCCATTGCTGGCTAGTGATGAATTGCCAGCACCCGTTGAAAGAAGCCTAAGTGAGCCTGCTGCGCCATCTTGGGAAGCACTGCCCTTTACCGACGTGATTGAAGTCAGGCTTGGTTATCGTTTAGTTCATTTAGTCGAGAGAACCAAGGGGGCTGAGCTGCAAAAACGCCTAACGGGGATCAGGCGCACCCTGTCTGAACAGGCTGGATTCTTGTTATCAGAGGTCAGAGTCAGAGATAATTTAGCCTTAGCACCCAATGCTTATCAAATAAACTTCATGGGTAATCAAGTTGCCCATGCGGTGTTGGAGCCCGATCATTTACTGGCGATTAAGAGCGGCCCGCTGTATGGTGAAATTGATGGGATTATCACTAAGGAGCCAGCTTACCAAATGGATGCCATTTGGATTGAGCAAGAGGTAAAAGCTAAGGCCCTTAATCTAGGTTATTCAGTGGTGGATAATGCTACCGTTATTGCCACGCACGTCAGTAAAATACTGCGAGAGTCTTTATCTGAATTGCTGCAACATGATGACATAATGTTGCTCACAGACAGACTCAGTAAGCAAGCACCTAAATTGGCTGAGTCACTTACAAGCGCATTAACACCAATCCAATTGCTTAAGGTGTTTCGTTTACTACTGAAAGAACAAGTACCACTCAAAGATATACGCACTATAGCGACGACCTTGCTTGAATGCAGCGAGCAAACTAAAGATCCAGTGCTTTTAGCGGCAGATGTTCGCTGCGCCCTGCGTAACAACATTCTTCAACAGATAGTGGGGAACGTCTCTAAGTTACAGGTACTCACGCTAACAGCAGAACTAGAACAAACCCTAATGACGGCATTAAATCAGTCTCAGCAGCAAGGTAAAGTCTCCTTAGATAGTTTCCCTGTTGAACCCAATTTATTGGCACAACTTCAGCAGCGAATGCCACAGCTATTGGCCGATACTAAAGAAAAAGGTCATAGCCCAATTTTATTAGTCTCTCCTCAGCTCAGGCCACTTTTAGCTCGATATGCACTAGCTTTTGCCCGTGGATTACATGTATTGTCCTACAATGAAGTTCCTGAAACTAAAGAATTAATGATTGCAGGACAACTAGGCTAAGCCTTAAGGTGACCCATAAGCATGATAAAGAGCACACAAGGTTATTCATCGGAGTTGAATACTAACGCGGCACACTTAACGCAATTTTGGGCGCAGGTGCAACATGAAAGCCTAAGCCTTATATCAGGTATTAATCTAGCCTATGGATTTATTAAGCATGAAGATAACCGTCGCGCCATTGTCATCAGCAATGGCCGAGTTGAGTCATATCTTAAGTATCAGGAGTTAATTTATGATTGCTACCAACAGGGCTTCAGTGTGTATGCCATTGATCATAGAGGCCAAGGCTTATCGAGTCGCTTAACGTCAAATCCTCATCAAGGCCATGTAGAAAAATTTTCTGATTATGTCGATGATTTGGATCTGTTCATTAATCGTGTGGTACAGCCAGAACTTCATAATGAACTCTTTATCATCGCTCACTCCATGGGCGCAGCTATAGCCACCCACTATATACATCAACATCCAGGGATCTTTACCGCAGCGGTTTTTTCAGCGCCTATGTATGGCATTATGCTCCCCCTTCCTACTGCTATAATTAAGCGATTAGCCAACAAACTAAACAAAACGACACCTATAATAGACAGTAATTTAGTCACTGCAAATTACGTCATCAGTGGTAAAGACTATCAAGCCATTAGCTTTAAACTAAATCAACTTACACATAGTTCAGTGCGTTATCAGCAGTATCGGGACTTGTATCAACAGCAGTCTCAATGTCAGCTGGGTTCTCCCACAAATCAATGGTTGTCTGAGGCAATAGATGCCGCTAAGGCAAGTATCTCGATGGCCAGAGAAAGTCAGATCCCTATACTTATCTTGCAAGCGAGTAAAGATAAAATTGTCTGCAACCGTGCCCAAAACCAAGCAATTTCAGGCTTATGTCAGCGGATTGTTATTAAAGGTGCATACCATGAAGTCTTTATCGAAATCGATAAGCTAAGAGATCAAGCGCTAACGTCGATGTTTAGCTTTATTAACCAACACTCAAAGATAATTTCGACTTAATTAGCTGTACTATGTCTTTCTCCACTAAGGGACGGCTTATAATATAGCCCTGAAACCAAGCACATTGCATATCGGTCACTATCTTTAATAGCTCCTTATTTTCTAAATATTTTGCCACTACTGGATAATCTAAACACCTAGCCATGTGCACTAAAGCATCTAATAGTCTGATATTCTCCTCACTTTCACTGATCCCATCCAAGTAACGCTGAGCAAGCTTAACTTGCGAAAAAGTCACGCCCTGCAAGTACTGCAAAGTCCCCATACTCAGGCCGAAATTATCTAAGGCAATTAAAAATCCTAATTCTTGTAGTTCGAGTACAGCGTTTCTAGCATCTTGAGGGTTAACATTAAAAACCTCTTCCTCCAATTCAAGTTGGATCAAGCCAGCATTGAGCGGATATTGATGCATCTTTTGTTTAAGCTGAGGAATAAAATCATCATGATGGAAAGAGCGGGCACTGATATTAATAGAAAATACCGGCAAGGCTATCTGCTGATGTTCAAGAGTTAGCATCAAAGCACGCACCTGCTCAAATACCCAAAGCTCAAGCTTAACAATGTCATCACTCAATTCAGCTATGGCTATAATTTTACTAGGATTGATAAAACCATAGTCGATATGGTACCAACGAATTAACACTTCAATACTGCCAACATTACCCTCACCATCAACAACAGGCTGAAATGCTAACGATAAATGTTCATTTTCAATGGCCGAGCTTAATGCTTGCTGCAATTTAGCAGGTTGTGTTTGGTTTTTATCCATTGATGCTTGATACAGGACGCAACCTCCAGCGTCAGCCGCATGGCTTAACGCAGTATCAGCACGAGTGAGCAACCTATGCGGCTCTACAGAACCCAGACCATCGAACACCACTAAGCCGACTTTGGCAGAAATAGATAAATGCTGATCTGATACCGTAAAGCCTTTGCCAATCAGATGCCTCACTTCACTTGCAAGCGCCAAAGCTCGACGATTAGCCTGCTCAGAATCCTTCCCCAAAGCATTGGCTAAGATAACGAACTCCTCAGCACCTAGACGAGCAATCAAGCCCGCAGCATTAAAGGTACTGGTTAACCGAGCAGCAATTTGCATCAATAATCTGTCACCTAGCTGGCGACCCAAAGCATCATTGATCACACTAAAATTATCTAATCTAATCAATAATAACGCCGCCGAAGTCTCATTTTGACGACACTCGACTTGTTGATCGAACAATGCATTAGCCAACGCGTCTCGATTAATAAGATCTGTTAAGCCATTATGACTTTGCTTATCAATGGCTATCCTATGATGTTGAACATCACCGGAAACATCAGTAATGGTACCTATAATCCGTATCGGTCTAGCCAATTCATCCCATTCAACAATCTTGCCCTTATCTAGCACCCAAATATAATGACCCTGCTTATGTTTAAGCCGGTGAACACTTTCATAATCTTCTTTCTGGTGGTTAATGTAGTTTTGCAGCGTATTTAATACCTGTGATTTTTCATCGGGATGTAACCTAGTTTCCCAAGCTGAATAATCATTGGTGGTATCATTAGCATCAAAGCCTAAAATCTCTTTCCATCTGTCCGATACAAAAATGGCGCCAGTGGCAATATTCCAGTCCCAGATACCATTGCGCGAGCCTTCCACACTAAATAACCAACGACGCTCCGCATCATTAAGTCGCTGAGTTGCACGTTTTAGACGAGCATCAACATCAGTTAGAAAGTGATGCAGAACACTTAATTCAGCAGACCAAAACGCAGATTCAGATTGAAAATCAGCTGCACCGACTTTCTTTGCGGCTCGGCTTAAGCGTCTTAAAGGGGAAATATGTAAGCGATAAAACACATAATAAAACAGCAATATAAATAATACACCAAAGCCCCAAACGGTTTCTAAACGTTGCTGGAGTTGGTCTATCGCTTCAAACAGCAGAGTCGCAATACTGTATTCGAGGTAAATTACATCAATGGCGTTGGAGTACCTGGAGCGACTACTAGTGTAAATAGGGTAGTAAACTTGTATAGACAAGCTTTCAAAATCTACTTGGGTGATAGGTTTATCTTGAGTTACCGCTTCATGGTGTGTTTTCGCAGAATATGCTTCGAGTACATTAGCGGCATTACTATTTCGCCAAATAACATGGTTAGCGTATCGGATTTGACTACTGGCATCTAGCAGCACATATACCATCATATCTTGTTCAGTCGCCACCAAGCTGACTTCTTGCTCGATTCGCTGCATATCGTGAGTTGCGATAGCTGAATCAACCACAATACGCATCCGGAATAAGTCTTGTTGTAACTGAGCAGAAATCGTATTGGTGAGCTGCTCACCAAGCATTTTCCTTTCATACCAGTATTCTCCCAAAATAAGGCTGGCAAAAAGGATGACTAGCGATACTGGCAAGGTAACGATAAGAGATAAGCGCGGAACTTTAAACAAGAAATACCCAATAATGTCTCAATGATGAGCCTATGCTAGCGGGAAACTTAAGCTTAAGTAAAGCACTAAACTTAAGTCGGTTTGATGAGACGAAAAGAAAACGACAACCCAGCATAGCCAAAGCTAGAGATCCTTGCCAAATATGCATACGCGTACCACAAATAGAGCTGCATATTGAATAAAATGAATAGCGAAAAGAGTAAAGGTTGAAACCTACGTACACATAGGAATGGCGCCTGTCATGGCCAGCTGCGGACAAGTCCTCCGCGTTCACCCCATGCATCAAACTGTGTTTGATAATAGCAAGGACTTCACCCTACGACCCACATGGATGTGGGAAGTGCCTTAAATTGTT
>NZ_JACJDV010000049.1 GCF_014163735.1 Shewanella sp. SR44-3 | reverse complement strand
TTGCCTGTGAGATTTTTACCCGCTTGAAGATCTTTAAGGGCTTGTTCAAAGTTAAAAGGTTGAGTCATGTGTCATTCCTGTTTTTGTACAGTTTACTGAAATGACACAGAATTATGAACGCTACCTACCCAAAGCAAAAAAGTATTGATGATCACATCATCGATGCCGACGCACTTTTCATCATTTAAGGTGGAGATTACCTCAAATTATTTCGTGGTTTTGAGTTGAATTACTTTTAAACCTATGCCTCATATGACTTACTTGTTATTCCGCTTGCAAATTTGCGAGCTGCTTACTTACTACCAATTACTAATGATAAGCCCTTATCATTAGCTAGTAGTTCGCGCTTAATTGCAGTATGTTATTTAAGCAGTACGTTATTTAAGCAGTACGTTATTTGGGCAGAGTCTCTTTACAGATGGGCCTCACTAGTTCATTCCCATACTTCTCGGACATTAAGCGCGTCGTTAAAGGTGAAGTTAGATATTGGATTTATTCTAAAATTTATTAAGGACAATATTATGATTAAAATAGCATTTGCCTCATGTTGCCGTTATGAAGCATTTCCGCATATCCCTCATGAGCTTAAACAACCTGAATGGAAAGCCATTCAAGATGTTTCCCCTGATTATTTGTTTCTTCTAGGAGACAATATTTATATGGATTATGGTGTTCGTTTTTTTAGTCAAGAGCCAGTCGGTTCACCTGAGAAATTAGGCTTAGATGCTTTTGAAATCAAGATGAATGCTAAATACTCACAACAGTTTTCAGTCCCCAACTTTAAGAATTTAATTTCTGAAATGCGAACTAAAAATGCATTGTTTGCCACATGGGATGATCATGATTTTGCATGGGATAATGCTTGCGGGAATGAAGTTCCAGATGACAAAAAGGTCGTATCAACCAATTTATTTAAAAAATGGGTATTAGGGCAATCAGAGCCTGACAATTCTCCTATTTATCGTTATGTGGATCTGCCAGAGAACAATCCAATAGCAAGGTTTATTATTTTAGATAATCGCAGTTATTCTGAACGAATAAATCTTCATTCTGATGGAGAAGATGAGTTCACATCTGCGTCAGAAGGAAAAAGTATGCTTGGAGTTGAACAATTGACGTTTTTATTAGAAAAAATGCAACACGATTTACCCCATACCTTTATATGCGCAGGTCTTAGCTTAACTCAGGGGAGTGAGAATTGGTCTAAATACGAAGAAGAATATGATGTTTTTTCTCAAGCCGTAGATACTTCAAATAGTAATGTCTTTTATGTAGCTGGTGATATCCATAAAAATAAACTTTTAAAACCTAATTTTAAACGTCCTTGCTATGAAGTAATATCATCTGGAATATCAATTAATTACTTAGGTTTACCTGCTGATTTTGATGATTGTCATAATTGGGGAATAATAGAATTTGATATAAATCAAGTTAGTGTTCAATTTAATAAAGCAAAGATTAACGATGTTGGTGGTATACAAAAAATTAAAAGTCGAACCTACCAATTACTTCGATAAGACCAAAATATTTATGTTACTACAGCCACAACTTACTGAGGATATGGCTTGTTAGTTAAGATTAATAAGCAAAGGCAGTAACGTCTTTGGGCTGGATGTGATAAATGACATCGATGCTTTCGACGTTAGGCATTACAAATATAACTTCAAGAATCAAACTAATTAATTGTGATTCTATACTGATAGTACTTCATACACGAATGTTCTTTACATTAATAGCTTTATAAATCTGTTGTGATATCAAGGAATATGAAAATGACAAATGTTAAAAGGGAAGTTAATGAAAGTGAAATTTTGTCCTATGAGCATTATGCAATTTTATGTGATGCAGTTTATAGACCATTGTTTAATCAAAAGTTGAGTGGTTACGAACATCAGAAAATCATTAAAAACAGAAAAGGTGCTAGTATTTTACGTGTTTTATCAAATGATAAGGAAGTTGGAATTTTTTTTCGTGGTACAAATGTATTATCCGATTGGTTTATAAATTTAAACATTAAACCTCAAATAACAATGATCAACGGAAAAAAAATATATGTTCATTCGGGATTTTTAAAAGCTTTGAACCAGTATCCGAAAGAGCAAGAAGAGTATAATTTATTTGAAATATTAGAAAAGACCCTCGTAGAATTCGAAGCTTCCAAGAAAGCTATAGTTTTAGCTGGTCACTCTTTGGGAGGCGCTTTAGCAGTGCTTTCTGCTGCAAGATTACAAGATAAATATCAGAATAACATATCAAATGTTATTACATTCGGCCAGCCTGCGGTTGGTTTTGTTGGCTTCAAGAAATCATATTTATTAGATAATGAAACGATTAGGGTTAATTCAGGTTTGGATATAGTTACTTTTCTTCCTGGGCCATTTTATAAGCATGTTGGCAGGCAAATATGGATACATAATGATGAGGTTTTTGAAAATGTGCATTGGTTTCGAAGGATAATCAAAATTTTGAAACATGCATTTACTGCCTTCATCTATGATCACAAAATGGAAAAATATATTAGACATAAAACTCTTTTTTTAAAGAGTAATCTTCTAAAGAATAAAAATGGATAAAGAGGTTGTGATACCTAATTGTAGGCTTGGGCAGATAAATGTTGCTCTACACCCTATGTAGTGGCCAATTATACTTGACCACTACAAACACAGGTTTACAGTGCTTTCAGCGATGGTGCATGGGCATATGTGAAAATAGCCAAACAAAAGCGCTGTGACCATAAGCTCTTGATAAATAATAAAATCAGAGTGATGGATAATATTTACCATATTCAGACCGTCAATGGTGCAATAGCGAATTTTAAGGCTTGGGTAAACGGAAGCATGAAGGGAGTGGCAATAAAATATTTATTGAATTATCTAGCTTGGTTTAAGGAAAGCAGCGCGAAGCTAGATAAACGGCAAATACTGTTATCCGCTTATGGTAAACAACAGTATTATTGAATATAGCCTATTTGTTACAGTTAATTTAAGTCTATCGAACATTTAATTTTTAAATCCTTACATTTTTTAAATCCATTTCTTAATAAAGTTGATGCAATAGATCTCCAGTGACCAAGTCTTTCTGGATTTTTTTCTATCATGTAAAAAGCTATATCTAGAGGCGTTCCAACTAATCCTCTATATATTATGGGTCTATTCATATTTATCCCATACTCTATCCAACTAGTAAAAGTATTAAAATTTTCCTCCATTGCGTGTGCTATAAAGTTTTCACTACCACAATCTACATTAACAAAGCCCACATCTTTAAAGCTCTCTATATCAAGTTTATTTTCCTTTAATATACTTTCCAAAATGAAGCCTTCTTTTCCATTCAAATAAGCTTTTGTATGCATTCTACATAATTCTGATATATGGCTACCATCAATTGTTCGATTTTTTCTCATAAAATTAGCGATACTAATCAAGTTAGCCTCTTGCATAACTTCAAGAGAAGCTTCACCAATAGTGTCAGTTCCTCTATATTCTTCATATACAGCAAAAGCAGAATTTATAAAAATCACAGTAAAAGTAGAATTTATAAAAATGGTTAATACTAAAATTTTAAAGATCTTATGCACTGTAAATCTCCTAATAGTCCACCTTTGGGAATCAAAGAGGGCAGATTTATTGATGAGGCTAACAGTGAATTTGCACCGTAATTAAATCTGTATCACTGCGCCTGTCAATTGAAACACCCGTGCGGATTATGCTTATTGGCTTTTTCGGGCTAGTAGGTCTTAATAAGACCCGATCAATTTATAATTCATTATAATTCAAGATTTATATACATCAAGTTAGCACTTTTAAAGGCTCATTATTATTGACTTTTTTCAACTTCAATCATATAGTCAATCTTAGTTAGCAATTGCAGGATTTGAAGGTGTTAAACTCTGCAACCAAATGAATTTAAACGACTAATTTAATATTTAATACGAGAGCTTTGGGTTCCTCTTTATTAGAGCAAGCTATCCCTCCAACAAATCAAACGCAAACGCAAACGCTGACAGCAATGGTAAGGCTTTTTTGTTGGGCGAAGGAAAGGGATTTGAACCTAAGGGTTTCTCTTACTCCTTGTTAAAAAGTGCAAGCAAGCTATCCCTCCGGCAAATCAAACGCAAACGCTGACATAAAATGAAATAGTAATTAAATCAACGCAATATGGTGGTCGGAGGTATCTAGTCGCCACACTACCTTGCATGCAGCTCCGTTGAGGGCAGTGCTTGCTGTATTCCTGTTGTATTTCAACTGAAGGTGAAGGCGCTAACGACATAATGCCTGCCAGGTAATCTGGCAGGCATTAATTTTCAAGCCTGATAACTGTCGTTCAATTTACAAACATCCGTAACTTGTACAGAGCACTTTAAAGTTGTTGCTGGTAAATCTTGGACCAACATAACTTTGGCCAAAGGTTCCTTTTTTGGATGGACCGCTGACTACTGAATTGGCCTGATTCCCACCTGATACATAGGGAGAAAATACTCTTAACCATGGTCCGCCACTTGCACCATAAGTCATATTACATCCCATTCCAATGGCATCTGTATCATCTTTAAAAGATTCGGCGGCACAAGTATTACTGTATTGGCCTGAGCCTAAATTACCTGGATAACCAAATGAAAACAGGCTTTGTTCAAATGACTGTCCATAGGCATATCCTAAATTACCAACCATGCCATTGGGGTTGCCACTTAAGCGAACTAATGCAAGATCATATTGACGGCTACCGACATTAATCCAGTTAGTGAGAACAATGGCACTGGTCCAGTTATACTGGCCATAGGGCTTATTGCCATACCTTTCTGCTGGTGCAAATACCAAATTTGAATGCCAACCACTTCCACGGCTATAAACGCAGTGGGCAGCAGTAAGTAATACATTATTTTTCAACATTGATGCACTGCAATAGCTAGTTCCACCACTGGGCTTATTGAAATAGAGCTTACCCATAGTTCGCCAAGGGTGATATTTCCATGATTGGGAGTATAGATTTGCAGGATATCCTGTATATAGATCAGGTTTAGCGGCAGAGGTTGTACCAACATCACTGCTAGAAAGCTCTTCAGTGACAACCATCTTTTCCATTTTCTCCATCGCTTGCCAAGCTTCAGGATAAAGGGCTTTTGCATCATCGTTGGCCCCTAACGGCGCCAATTGGCTGTCCATAGAACCTGAACCACTGTCACCTCCTTTTTCATCTGTAGCTTCAGAGGCGACATATTCAGGCCATTCCATTGGTGTCGCTTGATCCATTTTTAGCTGCTTATTAATTGAAGCAGCAACATCTTTAGGCGCACTTTTCTCTTGAATATCTGGATTTTTGATAATTGAAGTCTCTGCATTCGCAATTCCTGAAGCAAAAAGCAAAGACATGGCTATCCCAGCGCAACTACAGCGCATCACTTTATAATTGATTTCCATAACTAGTTCCTTCTAAGTTAATAGATTGTATAACCTTTGCTTAGCTATGCATCCATGACATAAGCTTTTTAACAACGCATCAGTGGGTTATCACCAGCAGTGCTTTATGTTATAGAATTTTACAACTAAACCAAGGGAAGTTACTTGATAACAACAACTTAGAATTTATGGTTACTTTTCCTGTATGACCATTAAAACTAAGCCTACTACTGAGATTGCTACCAATAAACATCTTGCCACAGCATAAAAAAGCATAGTAAAAATGCGGGTTTTTACAACCTTTAAACACAGTCGTTAACGCTACATTCGCCCCCTAAGCTCAACAAAGTTGTTGATGTTAGCGTATCCTGTTCAACTGAATGTGACCATGCAGTGATAGGCCGATATTTGAGCAGTGGCATAAACGGTTTAAAGGTAATGAGAAAGCCCAGAAAATCTTAAATATTAAATTGAGTAGAAACTGCCGAATAGTTATCAATGGCTGTGAGTAAAAGCTAAACCGTTAATGGGAATTGTTTTTCGTACTCTTGGCATTTTTGCTTTAAAAAATCGATGGGGTTCTAATTTTGTGGTTAGGGTAATCCGTTTGCAGGTAAAGGAGTTGCAAAGGGATTTTATCGGCTAATTGATCGGAAAAGAGCACAATCAATTTACCTTGATGAACTTCTTTAGCTACATCAAACCAGCTTTTATAGGCTATACCTTTCCCAGCTAATACCCAGTCTTTGATTACCGCACCATCATTGCAACTCATCGTCCCCTTTACTTCAGCAGGTGTTTATCAGCGAAGCGCCATTTGTGCCAAGGTTTTCCTCCCCGATTAAGTTTGAATCGGCCAGCTGACCATAACGTATCGCTAAATGTACATTTTGGCTGATAAGAGCTGCCAGCGGTATGAACCCGTTTGATAGATTGGTTTAATGCCCAGTAAATTAGTGACGAATTTTTTAACGGACAGGGGGCATTGTTTTTGAGTAAATCGTGTCATCTTTGTCCCAATAATGCATTTCGTTTTTCCAAATATAAAGCGCTTATATTGTCACTACTTAAAATTCAATTCGCTGGGGCGTTGAGGCATTGCTATTTAGCCATGTATTCACACATCCATACTTGCCAGAAAATAATTCACGAATGCGCGGGTTTTAAGGGGCAGTTGCTTGTTTTTATACAGCAAATGTATCGGTCTTGGCGTGGGCGGCGATAGGGTGTCGATAACATAGAGGCTACCTTGACTAATGGCTTGGGCCAGCACCATTCTTGGTTGCAATACTATGCCCAGCCCCTTGATGGCGGCGTGAGTTAGGCTCAAACCGCTGTTGGATTCAAAGGTTAATGGCTGCTTGCCAAAGGCATTGGCATTGGGGTTTTTCCCTTTTGAGACAAATTTGCTGCTGTAACTAAACCCTAGGCAATTATGCTGGCTTAAATCATCGATGCCTGTAGGCGTGCCATGGCGTTTTAAGTAGCTTGGGGCGGCGCAGTAAATCATTTCATAATTGAGCAAGAAGCGGCCTATGATGGATGAATCGTTGAGCTCACCGATGCGAAAAACCAAGTCCACATCATCATGGACAGGATCGATTAGCTCGTTATCTAAGGTGAGTTTGATGCTGATGTCTGGGTGCGCCAGCAAAAAATCTGCCACGATAGGGGTCAATATTTCATGACCAAAACTCACCGGCGCATTGATGCTCACTCTGCCTTTTGGGCTGTTACTTAAGGCGTGCACCGCATTGTCTGCTGCCTCTATTGAGTCTAAAATCTTTTTACATTCTTGGTAATACGTCTCTCCGGCTAAGGTCAGCGATTGTTTGCGCGTGGTGCGGCTAATGAGTGGCGCGCCTAAGCTGGATTCAAGAAAGTTGATATGCCGGCCCACCATGGTGGCACTGATCTGAAACTCATGGGCTGCGGCGGTGAAACGCCCTTGCTCGGCCACATGAACGAACACTTGCATGCTTTTAAGTTTATCCACCTTATTCCACCTTTAGGGTTAACTTCACTTCACTTCACTTCACTTCAATTCAGGTTAATTCACTTCAATTCACATTAATTAGAACCTTCAAGCAAAAGCTTCTGTCATAGCCTTTACGCACACACAAGAGTGAACACTTGAGTGATACTAAGAGATAGATTGACAACTATAGCCTTTACGCACACACAAGAGTGAACACTTGAGTGATACTAAGAGATAGATTGACAACTCAAAGTTGATTAAGAATAAACTAGAGTTTGGTTTATCCCCAGTAATAACTGCTTTATATTGACGTTTTAACGCCTTCTGAGTGCCAAACAGGTGCAGGGAAGGTAATAGAGTCAGTAATAAATGCCAGCAATATATGTCAGTGAGTCGTTAATATCAGTCGGAGATAAGCATGCAGCAGTTAACCCAAACCGATCACCAGTTAGGCACCCAAGGTGTTTTTGTCACCGCAGAAATTCATATTAAGGCCGAAGTTGAATTAGCCACTGGGGTTGCGGCCATCCAGGCTTTTTGCGCTGCGATGAATAGCGAGCCAGGCTGCACTATGGCCATTGCACTGCAAGACCCTAATGCGCCGAAACAGTTTATTTTTTGGGAGCGTTATAATGATGATGCCGCCATTAATGCCCATTTCATTGCACCCCATACGCAGGCTTTTATTAAGGCTGGGCTTACTGAACTTAAGCAAGCGTTTCAATCTACTCTTGCTTAAGCAGCGCCTCATTTGGTAAGCCGAGTTAGCACAGCACCCAAGCCGGCATCGCAATAAAAATAAAGCAGTAAAAATTAAGACGATAACACTTGATCTAGTCGCACCTTCACGCGCATTCACATGTTCACACGCATCTTTAGCCAATTGGAGTTACCCATGAGCCAAGCAAACACATTATCCCCGTTAAAGTGGGGCATATTAGGCAGCAGTTTTATTTCAGCTGTAATGGCCGATGCCATATTAGCCGAAGGCAACACAGTACTTTATGCCGTTGCAGGGCGCTCGGCAGCGCCGCTCAATGAGTTTGCCGATAAATATAAGATAACCACGATTTATCACGACTATGACGCGCTTATTAATGATCCCTTGGTGGATATCGTCTACATTGCGCTGCCAAATCACCTGCACCATGAATACGTCATCAAGGCCGCCCATGCTGGTAAAGCGATTTTGTGTGAAAAGTCGTTATCGATAGACATGGAAAAGACTGAGGCTTGCCTTAAAGCAGTAAAAGACAGCGGGGTGTTTTTTGCAGAAGGCTTGATGTATTTAACCCATCCGTTAGCGGCTAACGTTGCCGACATTATTGCGTCCGGCGTTATTGGTCAGGTGAAGGCTATTCAAGGTCAATATTGCGCGGCCATCAGTCAGTTTGTTAACCCTGATAGCATGGGCACTTTATATAACCTTGGCTGTTATCCGGTATCCTTAATGCACTTGGTGCTGCAAACCGCCTTTGGCGATGACATTTTTGATAGCATGAATATTAAGGCCATTGGCCGTCAAGGCACAGATGGCAACATTTGTGATACCTCGGCGGTATTTGCATTCACGCCAACCCAAAATGCTCCAGTATTGGCTGAAAACTTAACTACTGAGTCCATTATAACTCCTATCACAACAGTACAGTGCCAATTGCACACCGCAGAAGATTATGGTTTGCACAGCCGTTTTACCGTGCTCGGCACTAAAGGTAGCCTGAATATGGACACTAACCCTTGGCTGCCAGAAAACCATAACCGCCTAAGCGTGACCCAATTTGAGCAAGCCAGTGAAGTGATTGACGTCAGCGCCACAGGCAATGGTTTTTATTACCAAGTGCAGCAGATAAGGCAAGCCATAGAGCAAAAACAGTTGTCACTGATGCGTCCAGCCGTTCGCCCTCAAGACTCTTACACTATTATGAAACTGCTGACTCAGTGGCAAAATGCACTCGTGGTGTAGTGGGCCCTCAGGCGCCGCGCGAGCCATAGCGCGACTCTTTAACATATAACGTGAGTTCGCAAATAAAGCTGGGAATTGTGCTCTGGTGCACAGATGAATAGGGGGCGAGGCGTTAATCTGGGTTATTACAGCTTAGGCATAATGTTAGTCATAAGCTTGATGGTATTATTCGTTTTGCCATGAGCTAAGATGTGTTGTGAGTTTAATAACAAGGAGTTCCTATGGACAGCTGTTTTATCATGAGTGTAACGGGCCCCTTTACCCCAGATATCATTAATCAACTTGCTCACCATAACCGCCAACATGGGGCGAGATGGGACACAAGTAAGGTTATCCGTCTTAATAATCACTTTGCAGCCCTGATGCAAGTGAGCATCGCGAGCATTGATAAGGCAAAGCTAACATCATCCTTGCTTGAGGCTTTCCCCCAGTTACAGCTAAGCGTCAGTGCTTGTGCTGGCACTAATCAAGCAGCGCTTGAGCAAGCGCCGTTAACATTGTCAGTCCCGATGGAGTTTGAGTTAGATTGCGCCGACAGAGCTGGCTTAACTCATGATATTCATCGGTTAATGGAAACCTTAAGTATTCATGTGGAACACTTTGAGTCTTATCGGGTGCCAGTGTCTATTTTAGGGCGTAATGTGTACCGAGCTAAATTAGTGCTACGTTTACCTGAGACTCAGTCAAGTCAAAGCGTGGTTAATGAGCTCGAAGCACTTGAAGCAGGCGCCAGAGCCAATGTTAAAATGAACGTGGAATAGGGCAGTTCTACGATCTACCTCGCACTTTTACATATCTTGCGCCCCAGATCATAAACGGCGATTCAACCTCAATTTTTGACGTCTTTTGGGCTAGCTTAAAAGACGTCAAATCATCATAAATTGTGATCAACTTCACGCTTGGTTCCATTGACGCTGACCTCCCACGGCATTCCATCCTCGCTCAATACTGCTCTATGGCCAATAAGCGTAAACCAAGCATTGATTTGCTCACAAGGCTCAACTAGAATGCGCCGCCTTACTCATCCCCTCAATCTGTCAGTCTTGCCTTGTCGGCATGCAAATTTTGGGAACATCAACGCGTATTCAGGAAACAACATGTCCACACAGCTAGCTAATCCCGCACCTTTGGGGCTAATGGGATTTGGTATGACGACCATTTTACTTAACATCCATAATGCGGGTTTTTTCCCGATAGATTCTATGATCTTAGCCATGGGGTTATTCTATGGCGGCCTAGGGCAAGTGATCGTTGGGATAATGTGCTTTAAACGTGGTGACACCTTTGGCACCACGGCATTTACATCATACGGATTATTTTGGCTCACCTTAGTGGGGTTAATTTTATTGCCAGAGATGGGGCTTGCACAAAAAAGTCCAGCGGGCTTTATGGGCTGTTATTTAAGCCTGTGGGGCTTATTTACCGGCTTTATGTTTATTGGCTCACTGCGCTACCCTAGAGCCAAGCAAGTGGTGTTTGGCTCACTGACGGTACTATTCTTTTTGTTAGCCGCCCGTGATTTTACTGGCAGCGAGCTTATTGGCACTATCGCAGGTTTTGAAGGCATATTTGTTGGTTTTAGTGCGATTTATTTTGCTATGGCGCAAGTACTAAATGCTGAATACGGCAGGACAATATTGCCCGTGGGTTAAGGTTTTAGTCGACAACGCTATATTGGTGGTGAAATTATTTCATCGCCAATATGCTTATTTTATCAGGGAAAAATAGCTAATTTGTTTTCACCTTTTAGTTTGGGTGAATGGTTGTGATAAATAGCTCTGATAAATCTAAGCCGTCTGTAGTGGAGTTATCATTACAGATTTAGCCTAGACTAAACGGCATCCCGCTCTTATGCTTGATTGTCCGTCACGACCCCGCGATTAACACACTGGCTCATCCCCATTGCCTCTCTCGATGTATCTCAATTGCTCAGTTCAAGCATCGGCTCAATGCTGCCATTTACCTTGCCAACATGTTTAGGCCACAGGCAATAGCGAGTCGCAAAGTTAAGATACGACTCATCTGATGAATTAACTTATCCTTGTAAGCACTATAAGGTCACGTTAATCTTAGTGTTTTCAACATATCCGCACTTGGCTTTAGCAGCCGACAACCCCTTCATCAAAAGTGAGAATTCACCTGTGGTCGCAAATTTTTTATTACTGTTAACCGCCTGCGTTTGGGGCATGGGCTTTGTCGCCCAAGCCCTTGGCATGGACCATTTAGCACCTTTTATGTTTAATGGCCTGCGGTTTTTTATTGGCGCCATCAGTTTAGTGCCGCTAATTTGGTATTTTTCACGGAAAAAAACCTTAGTGGTAGGGAACTCAAGAACCCTGATTTTAGGATCGCTCGCTTTGGGCGCAGTGCTCTTCATTGCCGCATCGTTCCAACAAGTAGGGCTACTCTATACCTCTGCAGCAAATGCTGGGTTTATTACTGGGCTTTATATTGTGATAGTACCAATCTTGGGGTTATTGCTTAAACACAGCACAGGAGTAAACACTTGGATTGGCTGTGCCATTGCAGTCGTGGGCATGTACTTTTTGAGCATCAAAGATGACATGAGCATTGGCTATGGTGATGCACTGCAGCTGATTGGGGCACTTTTTTGGGCGGTGCATATTCTATTGATAGACCATTTAGCCCGCAAACATTCGGCCATTTTATTGTCGCAAATTCAATTTGTGATCTGCGCTGTGATAAGCCTTGGGGTGTCATTTGCCATTGAAACCACAGCGCTTGCCAGCATAGGGTTAGCCTGGGGCGCACTGGCCTATTCTGGGCTAATTTCTGTGGGAGTAGGTTACACCTTACAAGTGGTGGCTCAGAAAAACGCCCATCCTGCTCATGTGGCGATTATTCTAAGTTTAGAAGCTGTTTTTGCGGCTATTGGCGGGATATTGTTTCTAAATGAAAGTTTAGATAACCGTGCACTGCTTGGCTGTGCCTTGATGCTGCTTGGGATGCTAGTGTCACAAATCCCGCTGCGGTATTTAGTTAAATCTTGGGGACAAAAAGCCGTGGTTTCAAAATAACACGGCTTAAAAGACTCATGCTGAGAGGTTAGCGTGCATAAATATTCAAATTACTGCGTGGCGGTTAAAAATACCTCGGGCTAATACCAAGCTACTTTGCATATAGGTGAATTTTTATTCTAAGAGAGCAAGAGCGCTCTCTTTGATTTAAATGTGAAGCTCACCTATCTTTTAATTAACCACAAATTTGATTTGTTAACTGGCTAAACCAAATAGTATTGCTGTCATTGATAGCAGACCTGTGATGACAACAAAAATGTTGCTAATGCGTCCTCGGTAAGCGGCTAATGCAGGAACTTTATGTATGGCATACATTGGCATAAGGTACAAAATAGCCGCGATAACTGGGCCGCCTAGCGCCTCTATCATACCGAGTATGCTTGGATTGATTATTGCCACCGCCCAAAGGGTGATAAACATAAACCCTAAAATAAACTTATCCAGTTTTTTGCTGGTATCGGTTTTTTCGCTGCTGGCTAATTGCTTAGTGATAATGCCTTTTAAGCCTTCGGTTGCTCCCATATAGTGGCCAAAAAAGGAGGAAATAATCGCAACAAAAGCAATCACTGGGGCAAAGTAGCTGACAAATCCACTGGCATGGACATTGGCAAGGTATGACAATATAGGTAAGTTTTCAGCTTTGGCCTCCATTAACTGCGCTGGCGTTAATGACAATACGCAGGAAAACACAAACAGCATCACAAACCCAACCAGCATAATGGCGGTATTACGTAAGATCACGTCAGCCTTTTTAGAGGCATTGACGCCGTGTTCACGTTTAAGGGCAACGGAGAACTGCGAAATCGCTGGTGAGTGGTTAAAAGCAAAGATAAGAACTGGAATCGTTAACCAGACGGTGCCGAGAAACTCCGTGGTGGAAGGCGCGGCCATGAGTGCATCCATCTTCCAATCTGGTATTAAATACAAAGACATAAACGCGAGGATAGCCACTAAAGGATAAACTAAGAAGCGGGTGACCATAAGCATAAATTTTTCGCCTGCGACCATTACAGACATCATGCTTAGGATCAATAATCCTGACAGCAACCAGCGAGGGATACCACTGACTTTATCGATAATATGTGCGCCAGACTCTGTCAGTACAGGCATACCGTCTATCAAGAGTCTTGGGACTTCTGTAAATATGCCTAATTGGTTAATAATAAAACTGTCGACGGTATTGGTTATCCCAACGCCATAGATAAGTACGATAGGGTAAATGGCTAAGAAATAAAGCCAAGTGATGGCTTTACCTGCACCAATGCCAAAATGCTCTTCTACAACTTGGGTGATGTCACTGCCGGGAATGGCCGAGGAACACACAAATCTTGATAAGCCGCGATGAGCAAGATAAGTCATGGGACCAATCATTAATGCCATTAACACTAAAGGCCAAAATCCACCCATTCCGGCATTAATGGGTAAAAATAAAATGCCTGCACCGACTGCTGTGCCAAATAAGCTCAACATCCAGGTGGTGTCTTGCCTTGACCACCGATTACTGGCAACGGCGAGATGTTCGGGAATTCCTTGTACACTTATGGTTTCATTTTGCATGGCTTATCTACCTTGAAAGCGGATTAAATTCGATGTCAGAGTAATGCTTTCCAATAAAACTTAAATAGCGATAGCAGCGTAAAATTAACTATATGTTTATATTGGGAGCGCCATCCCGATGTGCCGAATTCAATACTCATAAGCTGTTCCAATTCATTTACAGCGTTTCCTCCCAAGATTAACAAGGCTGTCACTTTGACAGGGTGTGTAATGAGGCGCGAGTGAAGAGAATGAATTGGGAGTTAACCAGTTAGGATCGTGTGCCCAATCTTTTGATTGGGATTACTGGGTTATTAAGATCAAATTACCCTAAGATAAATTGCCTGACTTTGGCATATTATTGTTATCATAGCGCTCTGTGTTCACCTTGGACCGCCGATTTCGCTAGGAAGATTATGATAGAAGAGCAACAAAACAACCCATTACATGGCCTTAAGCTTGAGACTATGATTACCGATCTGGTTGATTGTTACGGTTGGAAGATTTTATATGCCGCTCTTAAACTTGAGTGCTTAAATCTCAATCCATCCATTGAAAGTTGCCAGAAGTTTCTTAAGAAAACTGAATGGGCGAGAGAGAAGGTGGAAAACTTTTATCTGTATCGTTTTAAGCGCATGCCTAAAGCTAATGCTGAGCAATATGAACTCAAACCAAGGGAGCGTGGATTTGCTGCAGGTATAATGCCGCGCAAGCCTATGGTGCTGACCTTTGAGTCGATTGCGAAAATGCAGGCGCAAGCTCATGCGGAATTTGAAGCTGCTAGAGCTGCCAAACCTAAAATGAACCAATCTCGCGGGGCAGGCTCTAGAAACCAGAATAGAAGCTCAAACTCTAGAAGCAGTGGTTCAGCTAGCAGGAAAAACTCTGGCTTTGATAATGGCACCCGTGAATCAAGAGCCAGAGACAGATTTGACAGCGACCGTGAAAATGTTAAAAGAGATCCCAGCAAACCTAAGCCATCTACAGATCCGAACAACCCTTGGGGTAAGTAAGCGGTTAAGTCATTATCGTAAGCGCAGTGAAAGCTTGCTAATCTAATATAAAAAAGGTCGTCAAGTGACGACCTTTTTACATCTCTAACAGACCTAATCTTTGGTTACGCCGCGGCATTAGGTGAGTGTAATAAAAGCTTATAGCACCTTAGCGATAGACTTGGCTAAGTAATCCACATTCGCCTCGCTAATACCCGCAATGCTTATCCGGCTTGACCCTACCATATAAATACTGTGCTCTTGCTTTAGGCGCTCCACTTGCTGTGGGCTAATTCCAAGGAATGAGAACATGCCTTTCTGGTTGGCGATAAAGCTAAAGTCACGCTCAACACCATTAGCTTTAAGCTGTTCAACTAGCATGGTGCGGTTGCCATTGATGCGATCGCGCATCACTTTAAGTTCATCAAGCCATTGCTGCTTAAGTGTATCGTTACCTAAAATGGTTTCGACTATCGCAGCGCCATGAGCCGGTGGCATAGAGTAAATGCAGCGCACCACGTATAAGAGCACGGAATAAGCCACATTGGCTTGGACACTGTCTTTACCCACTAACGTACAGGCACCAATGCGTTCACGGTATAGACCAAAGTTTTTAGAACATGAACTGCATAAGATCATGTTTTCCACAGCGGCCGCCATTTGACGCACGCCATAGGCATCTTCATCCACACCATCACCAAAGCCTTGGTAGGCCATGTCGATAAGCGGGGTAAAGCCTTGTTTAGCCGTTAGTTCTACCACTTGATCCCATTGTGCTGGAGTTAAATCCATGCCACTTGGATTATGGCAACACGCATGCAGTAGCACCACGTCATCCTTACCTATGGTGGCAAGCTTGGCCATCATCTGGTCAAATTTAAGTGTCTTGCTGTCATAGTCATAATAGGGATAGGTTTTTACGCTAATGCCCGCAGCTTCAAATAATCCCGTGTGATTAGCCCACGTTGGGTCGCTCACCCATAACACAGCATTGGGATTACAGCGCTTGATAAAATCTGCCGCGACCCGTAATGCGCCGGTACCGCCTGGCGTTGACACGGTGCGAATTCTGTCAGCGAGTAGGGCGGGATGGCTTTGACCAAAGGCAAGCTCTGTCATTAATTTGTTAAACGGCGCAGAACCTGTTGGGCCTATGTAAACTTTGGTGTCTTCGGTTTCAAAGCGCCGTTTCTCAGCAATTTTGACGCAGGCTAAAATGGGCGTATGGCCACTGGGATCTTTATAGACGCCCACACCTAAATCGACTTTATTGGTGTGTGAGTCAGCACGGTATTGAGTTAACAGGCCCAAAATGGGATCTGCAGGCATGGCGCTTAGGCTATGGAACATGGCTTCTACCTTTATTGTTGATCTTATATTCGAAAGACTATCGGGTTAGAATAACGTGCTTTGGTGGGATGGTTAAACAAAAACTCGCATTTAGTCGGTGAAAAATAACCCTGAGCAGAATTCAGTTGGAAACTTAAGCTGACAATGAAAAAATACTGTTCACTGCGGCGTTAATCTGCTGTAATGCTCCTCCATTACAAAATACGTGTCTTAACCCAGATTAAGATAACCATTTCTTTAGCAAAAGAAGAAGCAAATGAAGCAACTGCATCTTGAACCTATTGCCTGCATCGATGGCGAAATTAACATTCCTGGCTCGAAGAGTATCTCCAATCGCGCGCTATTATTGGCAACCTTAGCTAAAGGCACCACCACGTTAACCAATTTATTAGACTCAGACGATATCCGCTACATGCTGGGATCCCTTGAACAGCTCGGGGTTAAATTTGAATTGAGCGACGATAAAACCCGTTGCACAGTTCAAGGCATGGGCGGCGCCGTTTCAGCATCCACTGCGCAAACATTGTTTTTAGGGAATGCAGGTACTGCTATGCGGCCCTTGTGCGCAGCATTAACCTTAGGCCAAGGGGAATTTACCTTAACAGGCGAGCCCAGGATGGAAGAGCGTCCCATAGGCGATTTAGTTGATGCGCTGCGCCAACTTGGCGCCAGTGTGACTTATCTTAAAAATGACGGTTTTCCGCCACTGACCATTAATGCAACAGGCTTAAATGGCGGCGATGTGGATATCGCGGGTGATTTATCCAGTCAGTTTTTAACCGCACTTTTGATGGTGGCGCCATTAGCTAATGACAAGGTAAGCATCAATATTAAAGGCGAGCTAGTGTCTAAACCTTATATTGATATTACCTTAGCTTTGATGGCGCAGTTTGGCGTTGAAGTGCAAAACCATGATTACGCCCGCTTTGACATTAACCCAGGGCAGCAATACCTGTCACCGGGCAAAGTATTAGTGGAAGGAGATGCCTCATCGGCCTCTTACTTTTTAGCGGCAGGCGCCATCGCTGGTGGTAGTGTCAAAGTCACGGGTGTGGGCCGGTTAAGCATTCAGGGTGATGTGAAATTTGCCGATGCGCTTGAGAAGATGGGTGCTGATATTGAATGGGGTGATGACTATATTATTGCTCGCAAGGCTAAGCTTACTGGCATTGATATGGACATGAATCATATCCCTGATGCGGCGATGACCATAGCGGCAGCAGCATTATTTGCCGAGGGCGATACTTGTCTTCGTAATATTTATAACTGGCGCATCAAAGAAACTGACCGTTTACATGCTATGGCAACCGAGCTTAGAAAAGTGGGGGCGCAAGTTGAAGAAGGTCATGATTTTATTCGTATTACTCCACCAGTTAAGCTAAATGCTGCGGCCATAGATACCTATAACGATCACCGCATGGCGATGTGTTTTTCTTTGCTGGCCTTTGCTGATTGCGGCATTACCATTAATGATCCTGACTGCACATCAAAAACCTTCCCCAGTTATTTTACCGAGTTTGCACGATTAACTGATTAATGCCCAGACTAGGATGAGCCGCTCCCCCAATGCAAGCCACGCGGGGAGTGCTTGTCTAGATAGCGCAATTGTCATGTAAAATTCTCCAGCTTAAATTTCTGTTTTGTTATACAATGCCGCCCGCTCATTTTTGATGAAGACCAGAACCATTAGGGAAGCAGGTTATTTTCGGAGGAATTATGTCTGAACGGACGCCAATAGTTACAATAGATGGCCCAAGTGGCGTAGGCAAGGGCACAATCAGCCAATTACTTGCACTGCATTTAGGTTGGCATTTACTCGACAGTGGCGCGATATACCGTGTGTTGGCCTTGGCCGCGATTCATCACGATGTTGAGCTTGAAAACGAAGAGGCCATTACCTTATTAGCGGCGCACTTAGATGTGCAATTTTTATCAGACGCTGAAGGTAAAGGTATTAAGGTTATTCTTGAGGGCGAAGATGTTACCAGCAGCATTCGCAGCCAAGAGTGTTCAAATGCGGCCTCTAAAGTGGCAGCATTACCGCGGGTTCGCGAAGCCTTATTGCGTCGCCAGCGCGCATTTTCCACCCCGCCAGGTTTAATTGCCGATGGTCGCGACATGGGCACAGTGGTTTTTCCAAAAGCTGCGGCTAAAATCTTTTTAATCGCTTCCGCCCAAGAAAGGGCGCAAAGACGCTATAATCAGTTGCAGGACAAGGGCTTCGATGTTAACATCGATCGCCTTTTAGCTGAAATTATTGAGCGAGATGACCGTGATACTAATCGCGCCGCCTCCCCACTAAAGCCAGCAGATGATGCTCTTGTGATTGATACAAGTGGGATCGGAATTAATGAGGTGTTTGAGCGTGTGCTTGAACATGTCAGGGCAACTATATCTTAGGGCGTTAATGGTTAACGCTCGGGATAGGCATTCATATTAAGGATGATATGAATCAATTACTGACTCCACATCTAGGATGGATGGTGGTTTATTAAAGAAAGTAACCTAAACATGACTGAATCTTTTGCTGATCTATTTGAACAATCCCTTCAAACTCTGGAGTTCCGTCCAGGTTCTATCGTTCGTGGTACTGTTGTTGCCATCGAAAACGGTATGGTACTTGTTGACGCTGGTCTTAAGTCTGAAAGCCCAATCAATGCTGACGAATTCAAAAACGCTCAAGGTGTTTTAGAAATTCAAGTTGGCGATGAAGTTGACGTAGCCCTTGACTCTGTTGAAGATGGCTTCGGTGAGACTCAACTGTCTCGCGAAAAAGCTAAGCGTCATGAAGCTTGGATCGTTCTAGAAAAAGCGTACGAAGATGCTGAAACTGTAATCGGTATCATCAATGGTAAAGTTAAAGGTGGTTTCACTGTTGAATTAAACGGTATCCGTGCCTTCTTACCAGGTTCTCTAGTTGACGTGCGCCCAGTTCGCGACACAGCTCACTTAGAGTACAAAGAATTAGAATTCAAAGTTATCAAGCTTGATCAGAAGCGCAACAACGTTGTTGTTTCTCGTCGTGCTGTTATCGAATCAGAAAGCAGTGCTGAGCGTGATGCACTTCTTGAAAATCTACAAGAAGGCCAAGCAGTTAAGGGTATCGTTAAGAACCTTACTGACTACGGTGCATTCGTAGATTTAGGTGGCGTTGACGGTCTACTACATATCACTGATATGGCGTGGAAACGTGTTAAGCACCCATCTGAAATCGTTAATGTTGGTGACGAAATCAACGTTAAAGTTCTTAAGTATGACCGTGAGCGTACTCGCGTATCACTAGGTCTTAAGCAACTTGGCGAAGATCCATGGTTAGAAATCAGCAAGCGTTACCCTGAAAGCACTAAGCTTTCTGGTCGCGTAACTAACCTTACTGACTACGGTTGCTTCGTAGAAATCGAAGAAGGCGTGGAAGGTTTAGTACACGTTTCTGAAATGGATTGGACTAACAAGAACATTCACCCATCTAAAGTTGTTAACTTAGGTGATGAAGTTGAAGTGTTAGTACTAGACATAGACGAAGAACGTCGTCGTATTTCTCTAGGCCTGAAACAGTGTAAAGTTAACCCATGGGATGACTTCGCAACTCGTTACAATAAAGGCGACAAGGTTTCTGGTAAGATCAAGTCAATCACTGACTTCGGTATCTTCATCGGTCTTGACGGCGGCATAGATGGTCTAGTTCACCTATCTGACATTTCTTGGAACGGCACTGGCGAAGACGCAGTATCTGAGTACAAGAAAGGCGACGAAATCCATGCAGTGGTTCTTTCAGTAGATCCAGAGCGTGAGCGCATCAGCTTAGGCGTTAAGCAAACTGAAGATGATCCATTCAACGCATACCTAGCTGACAAGAAGAAAGGCACCGTAGTAAACGGTACTGTTTCTGCTGTTGATGCAAAAGGCGTGACTGTTGAACTAGCTGACACAGTTGAAGGTTACGTTCGCGTAGCAGATATTTCAGCTGAACGTATCGAAGATGCATCTACTGTCTACACTGTAGGTGATGCAATCGAAGCTAGATTCATGGGTGTTGATCGCAAAAACCGTTCTATCAGCCTATCTATCAAAGCGAAAGATGAAGCTGAACAGAAAGAAGCGATTGCTACTCTGAACAAGCAAGATGACGTTGTTATCAGCAATGCAATGGCTGAAGCATTTAAAGCAGCTCGCAAGTAATCGAAATCGCCTGTTGTAAAGGGAGTTCGCTCCCTTATAGGCGACTGTGTTTGGCTTGATAATAGGGGATAGCTAGGATGACAAAATCTGAACTTATCGAAAAACTCGCCACTAGGCAGTCGCAACTGTCGGCGAAAGAAGTGGAAAGTGCAATCAAAGAAATGTTAGAGCAAATGGCGACAACATTAGAAAGCGGTGATCGAATAGAAATCCGTGGCTTTGGTAGTTTTTCACTTCACTATCGTGCGCCACGTACTGGCCGTAATCCAAAAACTGGTACCTCAGTTGAATTGGAAGGCAAGTATGTTCCGCACTTTAAGCCGGGTAAAGAACTGCGCGAACGTGTCGATGCGGTTAATGTTTAATTAACCCACGAAAAAAGCCTCCGTCAGGGGGCTTTTTTATATCTATTGCACAGCAAAGCTGGTCAGCTCGACAAATTTCTTGGATAATCAGACCATTGATATCATAAACGTCCTAGTATGGAGTATCACGTGAGATCCTTTATCGCCATTATCTTAGTTGGCCTATTTTTTGTTCTAGCATTAATTTTTGGTGCTAAGAATGAACAACTGGTGACTGTCAGTTATTTTATCGCCGAAGGCGAATACCGTTTGCCCTTAGTCCTTGCAGTGGTGTTTTTTGGCGGGTTTATGCTCAGTTGGTTGTTTGCCTTCTTCTATATCGCTAAGCTCAAATTGGCCTTAAGAAAAGCCCATAAACTACTGAGCAAGAAAGGCATTAGCATTAAGCCTGCACAGGATAAAACCGTTTAGATGCTAGAGATCCTCTTTCTGCTATTACCCATTGCAGCCGCCTACGGTTGGTACATGGGCCGGCGCAGTATTAGGCAGAGCCAGCATCAAAAGCAAAAAAAATTAAGTCGAGATTATTTCACTGGACTTAATTTTTTGCTGTCTAATGAATCGGACAAGGCGGTGGACTTGTTTATTTCCATGCTGGATGTCGACGATGAAACCATAGACACCCATCTTTCACTGGGCTCGTTATTTCGAAAACGCGGCGAAGTTGACCGCTCTATTCGCATTCATCAAAACTTAATTGCTCGTCCAAGCCTGACCACAGAGCAGCGTGATATTGCCATGATGGAACTGGGCAAAGATTATATGGCTGCGGGTTTTTATGACAGAGCCGAAGAAATCTTTACTAATTTAGTTAGCCAAGATGAACACAGCGAAGACGCTGAAACCCAGTTAATTTCCATCTACCAAATCACCAAAGAATGGCAAAATGCCATCGATACCACCAAACGCTTAAGCCGTAAGCGCCAGCAATGTTTAAAACCCATCACAGCGCATTTTTATTGTCAGTTAAGTGATGAAGCCAGCACCGAAGAGGTGAAGGTGAAAAAACTATTGCAAGCGGTAAAACTTGATCCCAAATGCGGCCGTGCTTGGCTAAGCCTAAGCAAAATTTATCTTGATAGTGGCAAACAACTCGAATGTAAGCAAAGCCTCTACGCCTTACTGAACGGTGATATAGAAGTGTTTGCCGATGGCTTGAGTATCGCAAAGCAAGTTTATCGAGACAGCAAAGATCTCAGTGGTTATCAAGAGTTACTGGTTAAAGCCTTGGAAGCGGGCGCCGGCGTCAGCGTGGTGATTGCCTTGGCGGAGTTTAAAATCAGCCAACAAGAGCATGATAGTGCTGAAACCTTGGTATTGGATAATCTTTATCGTCATCCAACCATGAAAGGCTTTCAGCATCTAATGCAAGCCCATATTAAACAAGCTGAAGACGGCCAAGCGAAGCAAAGTTTGACCATGCTTGAAAAGCTCGTCGAGCAGCAAATTAAATATCGCCCAAGTTATCGCTGTAATGCGTGTGGGTTTCCATCCCATGGGCTGTATTGGCATTGCCCCTCTTGCAAACAATGGGGCAGTATCAAGCGCATTAAAGGCCTTGATGGAGAATGAGTCGGGCTTAGTTTAGATACACGTTAGATTTATATTGAGAATAATATCAACCCAAACTGGCAATACAGTGGAGAGCAGATGAACACCAATCCAATTTTAGTCGCCCTAGATTTTGATGATAAAGCCGCTGCACTGCGCTTAATTGACCAGTTAGATCCTAAGCTTTGTCGTTTAAAAGTGGGTAAAGAAATGTTCACCTTGTTCGGGCCGCAATTAGTGCACGATATCCATGCACGAGGCTTTGATCTGTTTTTAGATCTTAAGTTTCATGATATTCCCAACACTGTGGCCAAAGCCGTGAGTGCAGCAGCAGAGCTTGGGGTATGGATGACCAACGTCCATGCCAGTGGCGGACTTGCTATGATGCAAGCTGCAAAAAAAGCCCTCGAGCCCTATGGCGATAAAGCCCCCTTATTGATTGCGGTAACCGTGCTTACCTCAATGAGTGATAATGATTTAGCCTTGCTTGGGATCAATGTGCCCACAGTTGAGCATGTGCTGAGACTGGCAAAGCTTACTCAGGATGCGGGTCTTGATGGCGTGGTGTGCTCGGCCCAAGAAGCCAAGTTACTTAAACATAATTTTGGCGCTGACTTTACCTTAGTCACCCCAGGCATTCGCCCTGTTGGCAGTGACAATGGCGATCAGCACAGAGTCATGACACCGCCCCAAGCACTGCAGGCAGGTTCAGACTTTCTGGTAATAGGCAGGCCCATCACTCAGGCAAGCGATCCCTTAGCGGCGCTAAAAGCCATTCATGAGTCATTGGTTTAATAACCCATAATGCAGCCAATGCTGAACGGATTAAGAATATAAGGAGTGGATTATGTTTGAATACACAGGGAAAAATGTTGTGGTAGTTGGCGGTACCAGTGGCATAAATTTGCAAATCGCCTTGAGCTTTGCAACCGCTGGCGCAAATGTTGCCGTAGCGAGTCGCAGTCAAGATAAGGTCGACGCCGCAGTCAGTCAATTACAAACAGCAAACCCTCAAGGTAAACACTTTGGTGTGAGTTTTGATGTGCGCGATAATGATGCCTTAACCACAGGTTTTGCACTAATCGCCACCAATATGGGCCAAATTGATGTGCTGGTCAGTGGCGCGGCGGGTAATTTCCCCGCCAGCGCGGCAAAATTATCTGTGAATGGCTTTAAATCAGTGATGGATATCGATTTATTGGGCAGTTTTCAGGTGCTTAAACAAGCCTATTCATTAATGACCCGCCCAAGTGGCAGTATTATTCAAATTTCAGCCCCTCAAGCTTATGTGGCCATGCCATTGCAAGCCCATGTGTGCGCCGCCAAAGCTGGCGTGGATATGTTGACCCGCACCTTAGCCTTAGAATGGGGCATGGAAGGCATACGTATTAACTCCATAGTGCCAGGCCCAATCGCAGATACTGAAGGCTTTAATCGTTTAGCGCCGAGCGATGCACTGCAAGCCAAAGTCGCTAACAGTGTGCCACTTAAGCGCAACGGCCGTGGCCAAGATATCGCCAATGCGGCGTTATTTTTGGCCTCAGATATGGCCTCATACATTACTGGAGTGGTGTTACCTGTTGATGGCGGCTGGGCTCTTGGCGGCGCCAGTATCGCCATGACAGAATTAGGTGAGTTAGCTGCCAAGCAAGGATTGTAACTTAACAACATGTTTTGATAGTAAAAGGTAAATTAAGATGGCTAATGCATTACAAGAGCAGCTGTTAAAAGCAGGCCTTGCAAGTAAACAAAAAGCGCGAGATGTAAAAACCCAGCAAAAACGCAACAAGAAAGCCAAAGTGGATGATGGTAGTGCCGCACTAAAGCTTGAAATTGCCGAGAAAAAACGCCTTCAAGCTGAAAAAGATAAAGCGCTTAATGAAGCACGTTTTGCACAGGCTGCAGAAAAAGGCCAAGTGAAAGGTTTAATCAATGAGTTCACTCGTTTTGCCATAAAACTGCCAACCAATGCCGAACTCAAGTTTAACTTCACTTTGGATAACAAGATTTTATCTGTTTATATCACCGACAGTATTCAGCGTGATTTACTCAATGGCACCTTAGGCATAGTGCGCTATGAAGATAAAAGTTACCTTGTGCCCCATAAACTTGCCGAGCGAGTTAACTTGCTAGTGCCTGAGTGGTGCGGTTATTTATGGGATAAATCGGCGGCGGATTCAGTAGCGCAGGTCAGTGATGCAGACGATCCTTACGCTGATTACGCCATCCCAGATGATTTGATGTGGTAAGTCAGCGGCTTTAGGAATATAAAAAAGGTTAAGCTTCGGCTTAGCCTTTTTTATTGGTTATTTTTTAATGAAGAGGGTTGCCTAGTAAATATATGCTAAACGGCGCATTCATCTTGGCTTTTTGGCTGTTTTTAGTATAAATTAAAACACACGTTTAAATTAATCGTTTAAGAGCCACTATGAATCCTTACCAAGCCCCTTTACAAGATATGCAGTTCTTATTAACTCAAGTCTTTGATGCCCCAAGCACTTGGGAGCAGCTACCAGCGATTGCTGAAATGCTCGACATGGACACCGCCAATGCCATTTTAGAAGAAGGGGCCAAACTTAACCGTGATGTGATGCACCCGCTTAATCGCAGTGGCGATGAGCAAGGGGTGAGTTTTGTTGATGGTAAAGTGATAACGCCCGATGGCTTTAAAGCGGCTTACGATACCTTCGCTCAAGGTGGTTGGGTTGGGCTATGTGGCGATCCTGAGTTTGGCGGCATGGGCATGCCAAAGATGCTTGGGGTGTTAGTGGATGAAATGGGCTACAGTGCCAATAACTCCTTTACGCTTTACAGCTCGCTCACAGCTGGTGCGGCCTTGTGTATTCATGCCCACGCCAGTGATGAGTTGAAAACCACTTATTTACCTCATTTATATTCAGGTATTTGGGCCGGCGCCATGGACATGACTGAGCCACAGGCAGGTTCAGATTTACGTAATATTCGCACTAAAGCTGTGCCTCAAAGTGATGACAGTTATTTAATCACCGGCAGTAAGATATTTATTACTGGCGGCGATCAAGACTTAACTGAAAACGTGATCCACTTAGTGCTAGCAAAATTGCCAGACTCAAACGGTATTTCACTGTTTTTAGTGCCAAAAATCACAGTGAATGCCGATGGTGGCTTAGGCGAAGCCAATGGGGTGACTGTGGGCTCAATTGAGCACAAGATGGGCCTTAAAGCCTCGGCAACGTGTGTGATGAATTTTGATAATGCCAGAGGCTTTTTAATTGGTGAAGCCAATCGCGGCCTTGCTTGTATGTTCACCATGATGAACTATGAGCGTCTCGCCATTGGTATTCAAGGCCTAGGTAGTGCCCAAGCGGCATACCAGATGGCCCGCGACTATGCTAACGAGCGAATTCAGGGCACGGCGGCTGATGCGAGCGAAAAGCGAAACGACCCAATTATTGTGCACGGCGATGTGCGGCGCATGCTATTAACCGTTAATGCCATGACCCAAGCGGGTAGAGCATTAGCCGTGATGACTGGCAAGCAGTTAGATCTAGCCAAATATGCCACAGGTGAAATACAACAGAAAGCCGCTAAATACGTCGGGCTATTAACGCCGGTGGCCAAAGCCTTCTTAACCGATCGCGGTCTTGATGCGACGATTATGTCCCAGCAAGTGTTCGGCGGTCATGGTTATATTCGTGAAACAGGCATAGAGCAGTTAGTCCGCGATACCCGAATTGCACAAATATACGAAGGTACCAATGGTATTCAAGCACTTGATTTTATAGGCCGCAAAGTGACAGGTGATGATTTACATGCCTTAAGCTTATTGGTTGATGAGATCAAAGTCGAGTTGGCTAGTTTTGATAAGATAAAGCCTGAAGATAAACAGGCGGTATTATCAAGACTTGATGCCTTGATGCAGACGGCACAATTTGTCAACGATAATAAGGCGCAGCATCCGGCATTGCTCAATGCTTCAGCAGTCGACTTCCTCGATGCCTTTGGTTACACCTTATACGGATACTTCTGGCTTGCTATGGCGCAGCAATCTCGCAAGGTAGAAGATAAAAACTTCACCGCCACTAAGCAGTACCTTGCTGATTTTTACATCAATAAACTATTGCATAAAGCCGATTACCATTTGGCCCAAGTGAATGCCGGTGACAGCAGCATTATGGGCATGCCAGCAGAGTTGTTTTAATGCTCAATATCATGCAAGTTGATTTGAAGTATGCTTAAAAGGCACTGCCATTATGGCAGTGCTTTTTTTATTGTGTTTTTAGCATACCTGAAGAGGATTTTCAGCCCTTCAGCCCTTCAGCCCTTAAGGCCTTTATCGGCGTAACGCAAAGAAAGCCTGCTCGTCAAAATCTTGACTCCTGAGCCTAGTTAACCTCAACTCGGGATAAAAAACTGAACTAATCGCCCTCTTTGTGATCAGATCTTTCGACCAAGAAGGAACCAATCACGCAGAGGGCTTATGGATAATTTAGTGGATGTATTTTGTGATGTCG
>NZ_JACJDV010000048.1 GCF_014163735.1 Shewanella sp. SR44-3 | reverse complement strand
TTGTTAATGGTTAATGGTTAATGGTTAATGGTTAATGGTTAATGGTTAGTGGTTGGAAAGGTAAGAGCAAAAAAGCCGTCAAATGACGGCTTTTTTATTGGCTTTTATGCTCGCAAGGCTCAGTAATATTAGACTGAGAAGCTGGCGCCGCAACCACAAGTAGAGCTAGCATTAGGGTTTTTCACAAAGAAGCGTGAGCCCTCAAGTCCTGAAGTGTAATCCACTTCACCGCCGACCAAGTACTGTAAGCTCATTGGATCTACAACTAACTTAACCCCTTGCTTTTCAATGACAAAATCATCATCACTGCTTTTCTCATCGAAAGTAAAGCCGTATTGGAAACCTGAGCAACCACCGCCTGTAACATAGACGCGTAACTTAAGCTCTGGGTTCTGTTCTTCTTCGAGCAGGCCCTTCACCTTGGTTGCCGCAGCATCGGTAAATTTGATAGGCATTGCTGCATCTGTCTGTTCGGTCATGATTACCTCTTAGTCTCACTATTGTGCGAATTATCCTTTACTTGACTATTTTGTTCAAGTATTACCCCAGGTTCTTTTTCTGACCCCAGTAGCTCATTGGCATCGAACCCTTGGCTTATGGTGGCAGCCTTATTACCTCGTCCTGAGCGTACCTTAGCTTTGAGCTCTACTCGTCCTAAGATAAAGTTGGCGGGCAGGTTAATTTCAGCATCTAATATTTGAAAATATTGAAACGAAAAATCAAACTTAGTTTTTGTCAGCTTATCTAAACTGATCTCGCTGCGCTTACCATCCACTAAACCGATAAATACTAACTGAGCCGTACCTCGAAGGCTGAATTTTCGTTTTTGCAACTGGGTCAAGATAAGCCTAACTTGATAACGGTTAGCTACCAGACCTGGAATTAATTCCAATGCGTGGATTGCCAATCCTTCTGCATTCGCCTCTGGCGCCATCACGCTACGATAAAATGCCAATTCTTTTTCCAACGCTTTTTGTTGGGCTAACTGCTGCGCAAACATCTTTTGCATCTCAGTATTGGCTTCTTGCTCTATGGCTAAGGCTAGATTTTTACTTGCTGTCTCTTGAATTTGGCGCTCGAGCTCTAAGGTCAATTTACGCTTAATGCTGGTGCTATACTGAGTCTCTTCCGGAGCAAAGTCGAGCCAGAAACGGTAGCTTAAGTTACCAAGTAAAAAGAACACCACACAAAGCGCCGCTAAATACACTCTTGGGTTAGCATATTGACGCTCTAGTGCTTGAAGTCGATCTAACCAACGATGATAATTTAGCATTAGGTTACAAGCCTTTAATAAAATACAATAACATCAACCGAGACCTTACCTTTTAGGTATAAAAGCGACTCAGCAAGTGACTTCCGCCACTATTAAATGGGCAATGAAAGTGCAATTTAAGATAAATAAAGCCGCTATTATTCACGCCAAACGCGTTATACGCAAATATCTGCGTAATGAGTTTAGGGATCAGCTGTCCCAGGCGAGCATAAGTGTGCAATTGTGTGCACTGGCTTTATTGTTTGCCATTATCTCATCCGCGGTGATTATTCTATTCAGGCTCACCTTGCTATGGGCCGAACAATACACTCAAGTGCTGCCAGGAAACATCACTGAACTTGCCTACGATTGGCGAACCTACTTACCCATTGCTGGTGCAGTACTGATTTGGATAGTCGCATTACTGGGCTCAAAACGCTATCGCCGTATGGGCATTGCCTATGTACTACACAGATTTAGACACCATTATGGCAAGGTGCCGTTACAGTCTGCTCCGGGGCAATTCTTTCAGGCATTGATAGCGCTTGTCACCAACTTCTCTGTCGGCCGAGAAGGCCCTGCCATTCATTTGGGGGCTGTGAGTGCCAGCGTGATGGCCGAAAAATTTAAATTGCCCGACAACAGTGTGCGCATCATGTGCGCAAGCGGCATCGCTGCCGGAATTGCCGCCACCTTTAATGCCCCCTTAGCTGCAGTGCTTTTTGTGTTCGAAGTCATCGTTAGGGAATACAAAATTCATTACTTCTTCCCTATCATGTTATCTGCCATTTGCGGCGCAGTATCAAGCCAGTTAGTATTTGGCAATGTTCATGAATACGCTTCAATCAATGTTATCCATATTCCTTTAGATCATTATCCTATTCTGCTTTTAGGTGGCTTAGTCTTAGGCTGTACCGCAGCAGCATTTAATTACTCCTTGCTAACAGTGACAGCCAAAGGCCAACATTGGCCGTTAATTTATCGCCTCGCGATTGCTGCCATTATTACCACTGTGGTGGGATTATTTTTACCTCAGGCTTTAGGCTCAGGGGATTTAGCCTTACATGAAGCGGTCAGCGAAAATCCCAGCTTAGTCTTCTTAATTGCCCTGCTATTTGGCAAGATGTTGGCCACCATTGCCGCCATTGGCTTTGGTGTGCCAGGCGGCTTAATTGGCCCTCTGTATGGCATAGGTGCCTTAATTGGCGCTATTTTGGCGCTGCTCAGTAGTGCACTATTTCCGTCTATTGCGCCCTATGTGGGCCTTTATACCGTTATAGGCATGACAGCCATGATGGGGGTGTGCTTAAGCGCACCTCTTGCGGCTTTAGTGGCCTTACTTGAAATGACCAATGATGCCTCCATCATACTGCCAGCTATGTTCGTTACCATACCTGCATTTTTAATAGCTTATCAATGGTTTAACGCTGAGTCCATTTTCCTCAAACAACTGGATATTATGGGACTTGGCTACAAGGTTGCACCAATCAATTTAGGCCTACAACAAAAAGGCGTGCGGGTATTAATGGACAAGCGTTTTGTCATAGTAAGTGATGATGGTGAGTTACTGTTAGAAGTATTAAAGCGTGCCGAGGGCCGCCCTGTATTAGTGCGCAATAGCGAAGGTAATATTGAAATGCTGCGCCTTGAAATGCAGTCATTTGAAGATAGCACCACCTTGTCTCGACACCCAATGGAAGGCTTACCCGATAGCGCCACTTTAGATGATGCCTATGAGCTATTAGCAGCGAAGCGTGCTGGAGAAGTGTTTATTTACCGCGACAATATCGACAGAATTGTCGGGGTTATTAGTTGGAGTAATTTGCAGCAAGAGATCCGTTTAGGGCAAATGTGATCACCGGGCAAATTCAACCTAAGACTATGTTATCTATCTTAGGCTTCTGCTACAATCGCGCCTCAGCCACCCTACACAAATCTAGGGTAATGAGTCGCCCTTGCGCACTAATTGCCCCCCAACATTGGAAATTAGGCTGATGACACAGTTCGAAGGTTCACACATCCTCTCGGTAAGCCAGTTAGATCTCGACGCTATCAACACCATATTTACCACTGCTAATAAGATGACCCCTTACGCTCTGCGTGAAAAACGCACTAAGGTGTTAGAAGGTGCTATTCTAGGAAACTTGTTTTTTGAGCCCAGCACCCGTACTCGGGTGAGTTTTGGCTGTGCTTTCAACTTACTGGGCGGCCATGTGAGAGAAACGACAGGGATGGCTTCATCGTCCTTGTCTAAAGGTGAATCCTTATACGACACAGCCAGGGTGTTATCGACCTACTCCGATGTGATTGCCATGCGCCACCCCGATGCCTACTCGGTAAAAGAATTTGCCGAAGGCAGTCGAGTACCGGTGATCAACGGTGGCGATGGTCCTAACGAGCATCCAACCCAAGCCTTATTAGATTTGTTCACCATACAAAAAGAACTTAGTCACGCAGGCATTAGCATCAATGGGATGCACATTGCTATGGTGGGCGATCTCAAATATGGCCGCACCGTGCACTCGCTGTCACGCCTGTTATGCATGTATAAAGACATCCAATTTACCTTGATCTCCCCGACTGAACTGTCTATGCCAGATTATGTGCTCAATGACATAGAAAAGGCCGGTCACAAGGTGCATATTACTGATAAGCTTGAAGGTAATTTACATCAAGCCGATATCCTCTATTTGACCCGTATCCAAGAAGAGCGCTTCCCCTCTCAGGAAGAAGCGAATAAGTACCGCGGCAAGTTTAGGTTAAACCACAGCATTTATACCCAGCACTGCAAATCTAATACTGTGATCATGCATCCTTTACCAAGGGATTCAAGAGCGCAAGCCAACGAGCTTGATAACGATCTCAATAGCCACCCAAGTTTAGCGATTTTCAGGCAAGCCGATAATGGCCTACTTATTCGCATGGCGCTGTTTGCCCTCACGCTAGGGGTTGAAAATCAGCTTGAACAATATGAGTGCCCGGTGAATTGGTATTCCCGCAAAGGTGATAGATAACCGCATTCAACAAACCTGTTTTGCACTATATTTTTACATAAATTCAGTTATTAAGGACTACAGATGACTCGTTCCGAAACCCTATTTGAGCAGGCAAAACTTACCATCCCAGGCGGCGTTAACTCGCCAGTACGCGCCTTCAATGGTGTCGGTGGCTCGCCGCTTTTCATCGAAAAAGCTGATGGTGCGTATATTTTCGATGCCGACGGTAACAAGTACATAGATTATGTAGGGTCTTGGGGACCAATGATCTTAGGTCATAACCACCCTAAAATTCGTCAAGCCGTATTAACAGCAGTAGAGAATGGTCTTTCCTTTGGCGCGCCCACTGCACTTGAAGTCAAGATGGCAGAAAAAGTCATCGCCATGGTGCCGTCAATTGAACAAGTGCGTATGGTGAGCTCTGGCACAGAAGCCACCATGAGCGCTATTCGCCTAGCTCGTGGTTACACTAATCGCGATAAAATTTTAAAATTTGAAGGTTGCTACCACGGCCATGCGGATTGTTTGCTCGTTAAAGCGGGCTCTGGCGCATTAACCTTAGGCCAACCTAGCTCTCCTGGCATTCCAGAAGATTTTGCTAAGCACACCCTAACAGCCACTTATAATGATTTAGCCTCAGTGCGCACGCTATTCGAACAACACCCTGATGCCATCTCCTGCATAATTTTAGAGCCTGTGGCTGGCAACATGAACTGCATCCCACCTATTGCTGGCTTCTTGCAAGGTTTGCGCGCCCTGTGTGATGAATTTGGTGCACTGTTGATTATTGATGAAGTGATGACAGGCTTTAGGGTCGCCATGGGCGGTGCTCAAGCTCACTATGACGTAGTACCTGATTTAACCACATTAGGTAAAGTCATTGGCGGCGGCATGCCTGTGGGCGCTTTTGGCGGTAAGAAAAAAATAATGCAGTATATCGCGCCAACGGGTCCGGTTTACCAAGCGGGTACGCTTTCTGGCAACCCCATCGCCATGAGCGCGGGTCTTGCGCAAATGGAGGCACTGTGCGAGCCTGGCCTTTATGCTGCATTAGCGGAAAAAACCGAGCGCATAGCCCTTGGTATGAAAGCGGCGGCAGATAAGCATTCTATTCCACTTGCTATCACTTATGTGGGCGGCATGTTCGGTTTCTTCTTCACCACAGATACCGCGCCTATGACTTCATTTGCACAGGTCACTAAGTGCAACATGGAGCACTTCCGTTACTTCTACCACGCCATGCTAGCCCAAGGTGTATATTTAGCGCCTAGCGCCTATGAAGCCGGATTCTTATCCATGGCTCACGGTGAAGATGAACTTACCTTGACCCTTAAGGCTATGGATAGCGTGTTTGCCGAAATGAAGCTAGCTTTTAAGCTTTAGTCGACAACTTTCGTCACAACAAGGTGGCCATTAAAGTTAACCTTTTCTGGCTAAAATAAAAAAGGGATCCTTGGATCCCTTTTTTATGCCTATTGTTTCTATTTTTATGATCTAAACGAAGTTAATCCCACTTTTTCACTAAAAAACTGTGATCTCTGTTGCTAAAACATAGCCATTATGGTCTGATCCCGCACGTAAAAATCAGTAACTAATGATGAATAAGCTCGCAGCCATCATCTGGTCTAAAAACACAAAAACAGGTTGGAATTGCAGTCATGCTACACACCTTTCTTATCCTTCTTGCCGTGCTCGCCCTGCTGAGTATCGTACTGGAAGAAGTCACTCATATTAATAAAGCAAAAACCACACTCTTCTTAGGCTGTATTGCCTGGGTTAGCTTATTCATTGCCTCTGGCGATCCTGAGCAGACCAAAATTGTTGCAGAAGAACTCAATGAAAACTTGCTCGAAATTGCCACTCTGTGGCTATTTTTGATGTCCACTATGACCTTTGTCGCCTACCTGAACGCCAAAGGCATGATCCAAATCATGGTGCAAAAGCTGTTTCCTCAGCGCGTGTCGGTGCGCATGTTGATGATCCAAGTCGCCATGTTTTCACTGTTTTTATCGGCGATTTGCGATAACGTCACCGCAACCTTAGTGTCATTAGGCTTGCTCACCACCTTTAAGCTCGATAAACAAATGCGCCGACGCATGGCTGTGCTTATCATTTTTGCGGTGAACTCTGGCGGCGTGGCGCTTATTACTGGCGATGTGACTACCTTGATGATTTTCCTTGCGGGTAAAGTCCATATCTCTGATTTGTTAGTGCTATTTGTGCCAGCGGCAGTGAGCGTAATGTTACTGGCAGTGCTTTTCTCTCTAAAAGCTGAAGGTGAAGTCAAAACCACCCCCATAAAGCAGCAATATCGCACTATCGATGTCGTCATCGCGGGGATATTCTTCCTCACTATCGTGATGACTATGGCACTAAACGTGTTCTTTAGTATTCCGCCTGTATTGACCTTCTTAACCGGCTTATCTGTGATGTTCCTCGTGGGACACATGAGTCGCCCTGACAAAGAAGAAACTCAAGTACTGGAATACATTCGTCAGGTGGAGTTTGATACCCTGCTATTTTTCCTCGGTATTTTACTTCTTGTAGGCATGCTGAAAGTTATCGGAACCTTGGATTTATTAGCTCAGGTCTACAGCATGTATGACCCTAATATCTCTAATTTCTTTACGGGTATGGGCTCTGCGCTACTGGATAACGTGCCATTAACTGCGGCTTTACTTAAAGCCGATCCTGTACTAACAACAGTGGAATGGTTAGGACTCACTTATTCTGTTGGTGTCGGTGGATCATTGCTGGTTATTGGTTCTGCATCAGGAATTATCGCCATGAGTAAAGTTAAGGAACTGACTTTTGTAAGCTACCTTAAATACGTGCCAGCACTCATGCTGTGTTATTGTGTGGGTTATGCTTTAACTCTGTTTATGGCGCAGCAAATTCACGGTTAAGCCTATATTCAGGCAACTCGATATAATACCCAATAAAAAAGGCGCTCAAGCGCCTTTTTTATTATTAAAATCAACCAATCTAGATTGCTGGCACTTTAAATTTAGTCCCTTGAATATCAAGCACGATATCCCGCGGACGAATTTCAATTAAGGTCAGTTTATCTTGGATTTTATCCCCTTCTTGCAACTCTACACCGTCTACATTAAGCCAACGGTTACTGGCAACAGAAGAATACACATGAGCCACCACTGAAAACTCTGGCACTTGCAATTGCAGATTTACTGGCAGCTGGCCGAACTTGGGATAATCTTGAGTTTGAGTTTGCGCAATAGGATCTACAGCTTCAGGTGTTATATTCTGATTGGCTGATTTTTCATACTCAACATCTTTAAGTGCTGTTGCAAATGCCGCCATTAGATTATCTTTTTCGGCTTCACGCTTGATAGCTTCTATCTGGCTATTTTTTTGACTCTGGCTCAAATTATTGGTTAAGTTCGAGCTGAGTTTTTGATTGTTATAAAAGTCACTTTCATTATCCCTTGGAGGCTTACCGCCAATATAGTTTGGTTTATCAGGGTTATAGTCACGGGTTTCATCCGCTGAAAAACGCTCGAAAGTATCATTAATCTTGACTTGTCTTGCCGCATTATCCACTTGCTGTTTAAGCGCAGCTAATTCGGCCCGTCCACGGGCGTTAGCGTTGGCTCCAAGGATTATGGGCTCATCATCAATGCTTGTTTCGGTAAATGCCTCTCTGGCATAGCGTTTCTCACTTTCTGATAAACCGGCAAGTAGCGCCTCATCAATTTGCTCATCTTGCTGCTCTGCAGCTATTGCCATCTGAGTTTGTGGTGATAAACCTGCGCTATACGCCCTAGCCACGGGTAAGGCGACTTTGCCAGCAAGCTTTACTTGAGCATTATCTATTTGAGGGTTGTGATTAACAGGCTCATTCACGACTGACGCTCTCCCTTGAGCGTCAACATCTATTCCTGCTATTTTAGGTAAAGCCGCCGTCGCTTGCTGCTCAGTACCTCCCTGAAAAGTCATACCACTATTTTGATTCGCTATAACCTGAGCCATAACCCATGCGGCCCCAACGGTTGCCGCCAGCCCTGCCAGCAGCAATACCGCTTTGGCGCTAGTAAGGCTCGATTTAGGCTTAGGGTAATTGGCTCTTGGGGTCAGCACGGCATCTGGTAACGCACCCAATTGCTGGTTTTTCTCACGGGTGACGGCATCTAACAATATCGACATTTAGAGTGCCTCGGCGCGGTAGCTGAGCACTGGGGTTAATCTTGGCCCTAGCTTGCTGTTAAATAAGTTCAATTGTACTAAGGTCTGACTGCCCGCAATACCGTCCGCTTTTAAGCCGTGTTGACGCTGAAAAGTAATCAATTGACGTTCGAGCTCGGCATCAAAGCTATCCATCAATCTAGCTTGACGGCCGGCTACCTTGGCGAGGTTATTTTCCAACCACTGCACTTGAGATAAATGCGCACCGCGACTAATTTCTCTCGGCACCCGCTTGCTTGGTTGCCAGAGTAGCTCGAAAGTGCCACTAAAATGCCGATTAAACCATGCCTTAGTCACCCAGAGCTGTTGCTCATTAAGTTGCAGCAACAACTTGTCATCACTCTGCTCTATGAGTACGCCGTAAAAATCCCCAAGGTTGTCGTCTTGAAGGTAGACCACTGCAGGATAGTTAAGCTTGGCGATACTGTTCCAATTGCCCTGTTGTTGATGGCAAGCTAAGCCTTGCTCCATAGCAGCTTGGCAAGGGGTTAGACCTGTTATAGGTTGACGTTGCCATAAACCGAATAATCCGGCATAAGCACTATCAATATTCTGGCTCTGGCTAATCGCTTGATTGAGTACTCGTGACTCTAAGCTTTCTTGCGCGGCCCGCATATTTTGCGGCTCGGCGGTATTAGTGAGCGGCGCTGTTTGCACCGAGATTTGCTGGCTAGCCTCAGAGACAGGAGTCTGCTGCAGTTGCGCTAATGGCGCTGTCGAACCAGCCAAACTTAAATCAGTTAATTGTGATTCAGCAACACTAGGTGATATCGCAAGTTGATAAAAACCATAAAATGAGCTAGCAAATACCAAGGTAACGGCTGCAGCAATCACAACAGGTTTTAGAGGCAATTTGAACTCCTCAACTTCACCCAATACTTCTGCGGCAGCTTGTTTAACCATGTGATGATCGATTGGCACCTTAGATTGACCATAACCCGCCATTAAGGCGCGCTCACAGAGTAAATTAATCAATCTTGGGATCCCGCCACTGTATTTGTGCAAATACTTATAAGCTTTGGTGGTGAAAAGAGGCTCAAAGCGATTAGCAACCTGTAAACGATGCTGCACATAAAGGCCAATTTCATCTGTCGTTAACGGCAATAAATGGTAGCGTGCGGTAATACGCTGAGCTAGCTGTCTTAATTCTTGCCGCTTAAGTAATTGCTGTAATTCTGGCTGGCCAATTAAAATCACCTGCAGCAGCTTTTTGGTGTCAGTTTCTAAATTAGTCAACAATCTAAGCTGCTCTAATACTTCGGCTTTAAGGTGTTGGGCTTCATCAATAATAAGGACGGTATTACGGCCTTTTTCATGGTTTGCGAGTAAGTACTGACTAATGAGATCGGTAAGTTGTTTAAGGCTTGGGCCTTGGCTGTAACTGATTTTTAACTCGTCACATAAAGTGGCTAACAATTCAAGCTCAGTAAGTGCAGGATTAAGAATAAATGCTGTGTCAGTATTTTCTGGCAACTGCCTAAGTAAACACCGTGACACAGTCGTCTTGCCAGTCCCAACTTCCCCAGTTAAGAGTACAAAACCACCTGTCTCACCCAAGCCATAAGTTAGGTGCGCCAAGGCTTCTCGGTGGCGATCACTTAAGAATAAATAATGGGGATTAGGTGCGATTGAAAAGGGATTATCATTCAGTCCATAGAAAGCTTTATACATGTAACCACAAGTCCTAATTAAATGCCGACGGCTCAAGTTAAAGCTTAGCCACTGGCTTGTCAAAATTTAGCGTGAAAATATCAGCCTTAAACACCTATCGTGTTAAGCTTTGCACAACATTATTTAAGATTTTACAGTGATATGAAAATTTATCTCGTCGGCGGCGCGGTGCGCGACGCATTGCTTGGTTTAAGCATCAAAGACAAAGACTATTTAGTGGTGGGGTCCACCCCTGCTGAAATGCTGTCCTTAGGTTATCGCCAAGTGGGTAAGGATTTCCCCGTTTTTTTGCACCCCAAAAACCAGCAAGAATATGCCTTAGCACGCATTGAGCGCAAAACAGGCTCTGGCTATGATGGTTTTAGCTGCGATGCCAACGAACATGTCAGTTTAGAAGAAGACTTATTGCGCCGAGATCTCACCATCAATGCCATAGCCCAAGATGAGTACGGCAAATTGCATGACCCTTATGGCGGTCAGCAAGATATTGCCGATAAAAAGCTTCGCCATGTTTCCATGGCCTTTGTTGAAGATCCACTTCGAGTCCTTAGGGTCGCCCGTTTTGCAGCGCGCTTTCATCCACAGGGCTTTACCGTTGCCGCTGAAACCCTGACGCTAATGGCACAAATAACCCAAAGTGGTGAGCTTGAGCACTTAACCCCAGAACGGGTTTGGCAAGAGTGCGAACGCGCCATGGCAACTGATGAGCCACAAGTTTTTTTTGAGGTATTAGCTCAATGCGGCGCTCTTGAAGTCTTGTTCCCCGAAATCCATGCACTATTTGGTGTGCCGCAACCGGAGAAGTGGCACCCAGAAATAGACACAGGACTGCACACATTATTAAGCCTAAAGCAGGCAAGCCTACTCAGCCAAGATATGGCAATTCGCTTTGCGACCTTAGTTCATGACTTAGGAAAAGCCTTGAGTCCCAAAGAAAGCTTGCCTAAGCACCATGGCCATGGTCAAAAAGGTTTACCCCTGATTAAAAATCTGTGCAAACGCCTGCGTGTGCCTAATGACTATCGAGACCTTGCCTTACTAGTAAGCGATCAGCATCAAAACATTCACAATGCCTTTGAGCTTAAAGCCAGCACTGTCATAAGTTTGTTCGATAAAGGCGATTTTTGGCGTAAGCCAGAGCGATTAGATGGTTTGCTTATCGCTTGTATTGCCGATATTCGAGGTCGGACAGGGCTTGAGAATAGCGATTATCCCCAAGCAACTTATTTGGCACATTGTTTTCAACTAGCCAAGCAAATTGACGTCCAGCAGATAATCGCCCAAGGATTTGCCGGCAGTGACATAAAAAACCAGTTAAATCGACTGAGAATTCTTGCCATCGATGAATACAAGCTAACACTGAACGAAAAACAACCAAACTAATTGACGGCAATTTGTACAGCTTCGGGATGTTTTCGATTAAAAATACAACTAATGATGGTTGTAACGCTATAAATCGTTAATAGAACATCAAATTCTCATGAGAAAATGGTTACAAACTTGCAATTCAATAAATATTCGCTATTTTATTTAAATATTATTGTATTTAGCTATAGCAAATTTAAATAGCTGTGACATAATTACGCCGTTGCAGTTACAAAGTGTTTCTGCACAATATTATACAACCTATATTAAGGGATTTACCCATGAACAAAAAAGTACTGATGATTGCTGGTGTTGCGATGACTGCTTTATTAGGTGGCTGTGCTAACACTACCGCTCTTGAAGAGAGCGTTGCTAACCTAGGTAACAAAGTTGACCAACTATCTGCAGAAGTTGGTTCTTTAAAGTCTGAGCAAAGCAAGCTAGCTGTTGATGTTAAAGGCGCTAAAGCTGCATCTATGGACGCTCAAGCTGAAGCTAAACGTGCTAACGACCGTTTAGACAACATGGCTTCTTCTTACAAAAAGTAAGAATGGCAAAAAAATTAGCTTATTGATATAGGTTGATTGTTGAGGCTTGATGGTTGGCGATACTATGAAAATAGTAATACGTACAACATCAAGCCTTAATTATTTGTAAAACTTACACATTCTGACAGCTAGCCAACTGACTCTCATCTCATGTAACTCCCCTTCTAATAACTCTTTTTAATGATGACTTACTAAAGTCCTATTTTATATCACTCCTTGTTATTGCTTTAACGCCATGCCATCCGTGGCCGCCAAGCACATTAAGCAAAATCAGCTCATGAAAGATAAAAATTAACCCTGTTTTTTGGCTATAACCAAATTAAACTCAAATTCTAAATGAGTATTCTGCTGAGTTTTGATCCCATGCCTTAACTCATCGTTGGCACGCCAGCCGAAGCTCGACATATCTAACAGGGTAATCGCCTGCTGACCATCCACGTCTTGGGTAAACTTGATTTGATGCGATTCAATAACCTGAATATTTTTTGGTAAGTTAATTTCTTGCTGCTTTTCTACAAGATCTGAATACACTTGCTGTTTAAGCTGCCATAAATGCCGCTCGGCAGGAATGAGCATCACTAATATGCCGTCATCTTTTAGCACACGTTGGCACTCTTTACCTTTAAGTGGACTATCGAGAATAGTAATCACATCAACACTGTTGTCGGCGATAGGCAGCTTCTTCAACCCTGAAAGAAGCAAGTTAGCCGCAGTACCCGCCTTAGAGGCTGCAAATAAGGTATTTTCACTGTCATCTATGCCCCAATGCTGTGCATTAAGCGCAGACAAGTTTGGCATAAGCGCTCGTAAATAATAACCGTCACCACATTGGTAGTCTAAATGCTGTAGCTCAGGTTTATTTACCAGCAGCGTTAATAATACTTGGGCTATTTTATCCACGACAGGACTGTATATTCCCGATGCAAGCAAGAAACGCTTAGCGCGCATTTTTTCTCGGCTTATGGCTTGCATCTTAGTTTTATTCACCAACAATAAGGGCCAGTAGCCTTCTTTATGTCGATCGTAATGATGTTTATTTTCACAATAAAAACCCTGAGAGGCTTGATGCTGCTGTAAAGGGCTAGTGCAAATAGGGCAAATCAACATAGAGGTCATAATTAATACCACCAAAATAAAAAGAGCCAGTTAACGTTAACTGGCTCTGAAATAGTAGCCATAAATGAGATTACAAACTCACAGGCTTATCAAAATAAACAACATCATTACGACTCAGCCAGAAAAATAAGCCTTAAACAAGTGTAATAATGGCTGCTGAAAATAACTGATTTACCAAAGGAGCAAGGCAAATAATACTGAACCTAAGATCAAGCGATAAATAACAAATGGCGTCATTCCCATACGGCTAATAAATTTAAGGAAGTAATAAATACAGGCGTAAGCGGCAAAAAATGAAACTAACATTCCTATACCCAAAGCTTGATAGTCGATAGCTTCTGGGCTTTCTATTAAGTCTTTGGTTACCAAAATAGCCGCGCCTAAGCCTACTGGCACTGACATTAAGAATGAAAACTTGGCAGCAGCCTCACGGCTTAATCCCAGCATCAGTGCTGCCGTCATCGTGGCCCCTGAGCGAGAGGTGCCAGGAATAATCGCTAATGCTTGTGCAAAACCGATTAACAGCGCTTTACGCCAACCGGTTTGATACACAGTGAGCTCTGAGCGTGACATTCTGTCGGCCCACCAAAGCAATAAACCAAAGACAATCGTCGTAGTCGCAATCACTGTGGTGTTTCTTAAATGCGTAGCAATAAAGTCTTTGGCGACAAAACCGAAAATAACCGCTGGAATGGTTGCGATAATGATCCACCAAGCAAGCTTGCTCTCATGACTTTGCTCCCCCTTAACTAGGCTTAGCACCCAGGCTTTGGCCATACTCCACAAGTCGTGACGAAAGTAGATAACCACGGCCAATAATGAGCCGGTATTCACTGCAACATCGAAAGAAAACCCTTGATCTTTCCAGCCTAATAACTGTGACGGCAAAATAAGGTGAGCTGAGCTGGATATAGGAAGGAACTCGGTAAGCCCCTGAATTAAAGCGAGTAAAATAACCTGAAGCGTTTCCATGTTGTTCCTAAATAGAAAATATCGTCATAATAGTGCAGCAATCATCTTCTGCGTTCTTGTATAGCTCAGGCAATAATCACTCCTAGCTGTTATCAGGCTTAAAGCTGTTGAAAATTAAAAGCAATTGGCCAAATCTGCTGGCTCTGCTTATCAAATTCATTCCATAAGGTTAGGTAGCTTTTTTGCACCACAGGATGGCAAGCATTAGGCACAAGTTCCGCCAGAGGCCAGAGCACAAATGCATTATATAGGATCTCACCACGAGGCAATACTATAGGTAACTGACAAATGTCATCATCATAGAGTAATAAATCAAGATCTAGACTGCGGGGGCTGAATTTTTTAGCCTGCACTTGACGGCCATTATCTTGCTCTATTTGCTTGAATAAGGCATTCACTTCCCCGATAGATAAATCTGTGTCAGCGCCTATCACCATATTTAAAAAGTTGGTGCCATCAAAGCCTACCGCTTTGCTCTCAAACACCCTAGATAGTTGCAAGCGGCCAAAATGGCGCTGCAGATCAGCCACCCCTGAAATAACATGGCGTTCAGGCTCTACATTGGTGCCTAAACTGATATAAATACGTGCCATATTCAGTCTACATCCTATTGATTAATCAACACTCCCGCCATTATAGGCGGCCACGCTCTATGGTAACGCCTACTGATGCAGCATGAGGAATTGCGCCAGGTTTCATCACCACCACTTGCACCCAAGGCACCTTAAATTCAGTTTGCACGCATTGAGCAATCATCTCAGCAACCGTCTCAATCAGCTCTATGGGCTTTTCTGTGATAAGACTTGTGATACGTTTTGAGACAGTCTCATAGCAAAGTGCATGCTGGTAGTCGTCCCCTGCAGCTGCAGCGCGATTATCCCAAGCCATATCAAGATCCACCACTAACGTCTGATGGATTTGCTTTTCCCACTCATAGATCCCAATCACAGTTTCTATGCTTAATTGTCGTATTAATACCTTATCCATGTGTTCTCCAAGCAATTTGACTTGAGGTCGGCGCAGCTGACAAATTATTTCAAGATATAATGCAGATATTCACGATTTGGTCTTTTTCCCACGCCGTGAAAGCAGTAGGATAGGTTCAGTAATTAAGCAGGTATAGTGACTTTTATTCACATGACCACTGAGCACAGACAAAAATGAATCTTGAATAATCTCGAGCACAATAAATTCATGGGCGATAATACCCTAAGAAGAGTAAGGAAACCAATTTGAGCGCAGTGACTATCACCATATTGATGATCTTAGGCGCCTACCTAGCCGGTTCGATATCAAGTGCAATTTTAGTGTGTCGATTAAGGGGCTTACCCGATCCTAGAACCAATGGCTCTGGTAATCCTGGTGCCACAAATGTGCTACGTATCGGGGGACTAAGCTCAGCGGTGTTGGTGCTGTTATTCGATATGCTAAAAGGGGCCATTCCCTCATATATTAGCTACAAGCTTGGCTTAGATTCGGTCTTTTTAGGCCTAGTGGCTGTTTCTGCCTGTCTTGGGCATATTTTTCCGATATTTTTTGCCTTCAAAGGCGGCAAAGGTGTTGCCACAGCATTTGGTGCTATGGCGCCAATTGGTGAAGACTTAGCCCTGTGTTTATTGGCGACTTGGATAGTGTTTGCTCTCATTACTCGCTACTCATCCGTAGCAGCTATTATTGCTGCCAGTCTAGCGCCACTTTTTACTTGGTGGCTAGATGAAAGGTTTACTATACCCGTTGCCATGTTGTCCGCGCTGATTGTTATCCGCCATAAAGACAATATACACAGACTGTGGACCGGGGAAGAAACCAAACTTTCCCGCAAGAAGCGCGATAAAAAAACCACATAAAAAAGCTTAACCTTATATAAAGTTAAGCTTCAATGATGATCCACTCGTCCAGTATCTGGGTTTACGCATTAATCTACTGCAGGCAAGCTATCCAATGGCCATCTTGGTTGACCTTTAACGCTTAAGTCTTCAATCTGTCCCGCTTTTAATCGCTGTAGGCCTGCATAAGCTATCATGGCGCCGTTATCGGTACAAAACTCACCCCTAGGGTAATACACCCTGCCGCCTAAATTTGTCATCAATTCAGCTAAGGTTTCTCGCAAGCGGGTATTAGCGCTGACACCACCGGCAATCACTAGGCGGTTATAACCGGTTTGCTTAAGCGCCCGGCGACATTTTATCGCTAAAGTATCCACCACCGCCTCTTCAAATGCCCGAGCGATGTTAGCACGAGTCTGATGATCGTCAGGCTCAGCCATAATGGTGTTAGCTGTAAATGTTTTTAGGCCTGAAAAGCTAAAATCAAGCCCCGGCCTGTCGGTCATTGGCCTTGGAAACTTATAACCTGCGGGCACGCCTTCACTTGCCAATTTAGCAAGCCTTGGGCCACCGGGGTAATCAAGTCCCATGAGTTTGGCGGTTTTATCGAAAGCTTCACCTGCTGCATCATCGACAGATTCCCCTAACACATGATAGCGACCGATACCTTCAACTTGTACCAACATAGAATGCCCGCCACTGACGAGTAATGCCACGAATGGGTACTCTGGAGCATCATCCTCTAACATAGGTGCGAGTAGATGTCCTTCCATATGATGCACACCAACCGCAGGTTTACCCCAGGCATACGCTAAAGAGCGGCCAACACAAGCTCCCACTAATAAAGCACCGATTAATCCAGGTCCCTTAGTGTAAGCAACGCCATCTAACTCATCGGCACTGGTATTAGCATCTAAGAGCGCCTGTTTGATAAGTGGCACTATCTTGCGTACGTGATCGCGAGATGCCAATTCCGGCACCACACCACCATAGTCAGCATGAAGCTTTACTTGACTATAGAGTTTATGGGACAACAAACCCAGTTTGTCATCATAAACCGCAATCCCCGTCTCATCACAGGAGGTCTCAATACCTAACACCCGCATAATGTCTCATCATGTTAAAAAATCTGGGGGCCAATTCTACCTCTTGGTATACTAATACGCCAGCCAGTTAACGCTTTGACCGTGCAGATTAGGCAATATAGGCTACTATTGACCACCTAATTTCAAGCTATTTTCAGGTTATACAGCAAGCCTCATTGACACATAATCGTTAAGGGGTTTACAAGCGGCCCTGCTTCGGTGTAAAATTCCGCACCATTTTAAATAGCCTTGGTTCCTTTAATTTTAATGAGAACCGATATAACTACACCTAAGGGGTGATGGCGTATGCCAATAATTAAAGTACGTGAAAACGAACCATTCGACGTAGCTCTTCGTCGTTTCAAGCGCTCTTGTGAAAAAGCTGGTATCCTAGCTGACGTGCGTGCTCGTGAATTCTACGAGAAGCCAACAACTGCACGTAAGCGCGCTAAAGCGGCAGCAGTTAAGCGTTTAGCTAAGAAGCTTTCTCGCGAAAACGCACGTCGCGTACGTTTATATTAATCTCATCATGAGCCTAATTGACCAGCTAAAAGATCAGATGAAAGACGCTATGCGTGCCAAAGATAAGGTACGCTTAGGGACTATTCGTATGGCATTGGCCGCCATCAAGCAAATCGAAGTGGATACCCGCGAAGAATTGACTGATGAACAGGCCATAGCTGTCTTAACCAAAATGGTAAAACAACGCCGTGATTCTATTGCTCAATATGAAGCAGCAGGTCGTTCGGAGTTAGCAGCAATTGAAGCAGAAGAGATTCAAGTTATTGAAACTTTCTTGCCAACGCCTCTAAGCGAGGCAGAAGTTGCCGCATTACTTGATGAAGCTATCCAAGCGGTAGGTGCATCATCCATGGCGGATATGGGCAAAGTGATGGGTGCATTAAAAGCTAAAGTGCAAGGCCGTGCTGATATGGGCGCCATTGGCGCACTCATTCGCGCAAAATTGCAATAGTAAGCCTTTAATGTATGAATGAGCCGTGCACCTGCACGGCTTGTTTGTTTATAAAGCCTAGACAAAGGTATCACAGCGAGAAAACTAACAATTCATGGCAATCCCCCGCGATTTTATTAATGAGCTTATTGCTCGTACTGACATAGTCGAACTTATCGACCGTAAAGTACCGTTAAAAAAAGCTGGGAAAAACCATTCGGCTTGTTGTCCTTTTCACAGTGAAAAATCCCCTTCTTTCACCGTCAGCAGAGACAAGCAATTCTATCACTGCTTCGGCTGTGGCGTTCATGGAAATGCTATTGATTTTATTATGGAATATGACAGATTAGAATTTGTCGATGCCATAGAAGAACTCGCCGGACAACTGGGACTTGAGGTTCCACAGGAACAAGGGACAGGCAGTAGAGTTGATCAAGGCTTAAGCCGTGATCTATATCAACTGATGGAAGAAGCTAAACTCTTCTACCAAAGCCAATTACGCCAACATAGCGATAAGCAAAAAGTCATCGATTACTTGGCCATGCGTGGATTAAGTGATGATATTGTCGAACATTTTGGTATAGGGTTTGCCCCCGATGGTTGGGATGGATTACTGAGCCGTTATCGCCAGCATCCTCAATCCCAAGATAAGCTGCTCACAGCTGGCATGCTTATCGCCAACGATAGTGGCAAGCGTTACGACAGATTTCGCGACCGATTAATGTTCCCCATTAGGGATCGTCGCGGTCGTGTAGTCGGTTTTGGTGGACGAGTTTTAGGAGAAGGTACGCCAAAGTACTTGAATTCTCCAGAAACGCCCATATTTCATAAGGGTAATGAGCTTTACGGCTTGTATGAGTTAAAGCAACGTCATAGAGATCCGCAGCAAGTGCTTATTGTTGAAGGTTATATGGATGTGGTGGCCTTAGCTCAATTTGGTGTCGATTACGCCGTCGCCTCATTAGGGACCTCGACAACAGCCGAACAGTTCCAATTATTGGTACGCAGCGCCAAAGAAGTTATTTGTTGTTATGACGGTGATAGAGCTGGCCGCGAAGCTGCATGGCGAGCACTGGAAACAGCATTGCCACTGTTAAAGCCAGGTGACAAGGTACGCTTTATGTTCGTGCCACAAGGTGAAGACCCTGATTCTATGGTGCGTAAAATAGGCAAAGACGCCTTTGAACAAGCCATGACCCAAGCCTTAAGTTTACCGGAGTTTTTATTCGAAACGTTAGCCACTAACCATGGTATCGATAAAGGCACCTTAGCAAAACAGGCCATCAGCTTAATTGAGAAAGTGCAGGACAGCGTGCTGCAAAACTTGCTGCTAGAAAACCTAGCCCACAAGTTAGGCATGAACAGTGCTGATGATCTAAAAAAGAAATTTGGTTTTAGCGCTAAACAGACGCGCACTGTAAATAGCAAAGGCTTACAAGGACGCGGGACTCCGCTTCGTTTAGCCATCGCACTATTGGTGCAACACCCAGATTTAGGGTTAGCATTGGCGCCGCAGCCAGCGTTAGCCCATTTACAACTTGCAGGTATAGAGTTACTCAACCACCTGCTAACAGTCACTCGAGAAGAAAAGTTAAACAGCGCACAACTACTTGAATTGCACAGAGAACACCCGCAAAAAGGGACTCTGATAAAATTGGCCCAATGGGACCATCAAGTGGCGGATGATAACTTAATTCAAGAGTTTAGACAGAGTTTGATTTGGCTGAACAATCAGTATATTGAACAGCGATATCAAGAGCTTAGTCTAAAGCAGACCTTAAACAAAGCCGAGAAAGTACAACTACATAAGCTAATTTCAATCATGAAAGGCTTAAGCTAACTCGACTGGACCAGCATCTGCTAACAAATGCACATAAAAGCAAAGTCATGGACTAGCGAAGCTAACCCCAGACAGCTATAATTAACGGTTTTCGCGGCACCCGGCATAAGCCAGTGCCCTATCGTTGTAACAGTTACCCAACTTGGATGATATCTATGGATCACACTCCGCAGTCGCAACTTAAATTGTTGCTCGCTAAAGGTAAAGAGCAAGGTTACTTAACCTATGCTGAAGTCAACGACCACTTACCCGCTGACATGGTCGATTCTGATCAGATTGAAGATATTGTCCAGATGATCAATGACATGGGTATTCGGGTGTTCGAAGAAGCACCTGATGCCGATGACATGATGATGTCAGAAGACAACACTGATGAAGATGCCGCAGAAGAAGCTGCCGCGGCATTAGCAACGGTTGAAAGTGAACTTGGCCGCACCACAGATCCTGTGCGCATGTATATGCGTGAAATGGGCACAGTGGAACTACTGACACGTGAGGGCGAAATTGTTATCGCCAAGCGTATTGAAGAAGGCATTAACACGGTACAAAGTTCAGTATCAGAATACCCTCAAGCGATCGCCATGATCCTTGAGCAATTCGATCAATACGAAGCAGATGAACTTCGTCTGACAGATATTATCGCTGGATTTATCAATCCAGATGAAGATGACGTTGCTCCTACCGCCACCAATATCGGTTCCGAATTATCCGAAGCACAGCAAAATGATGACGATGATGACGATGATGACGAAGACAACGATGATGAAGAAGAGGAAGAAGGCAACAAAGGGCCTGATCCTGAGCAAGCCAAAGAAAAATTCACTGAGTTGAGAGAAGTCTACGAAAAAGGCTTAGCTGTCATTGCCGAAAAAGGCCGCGATCACCCTGAAGCGATTGGCGCGTTATTCGTTATTGGCGAACTATTCAAAGAATTCCGCTTAGTACCTAAGCAGTTTGACCGCTTAGTAAAAAGCATGCGCACCATGATGGACAGAGTCCGTGTACAAGAGCGCTTAATTCTTAAATTATGTGTTGAACAGGCCAAAATGCCTAAGAAAAATTTCGTTAAAGCTTTCACAAGCAACGAAACCAACTTAGATTGGTTCAATACAGAAATGAACAGCAACAAGCCTTATGCTGACGCGCTTAAAGCCGTCGCTCACGACGTTAACCGTTGTAGCAACAAGCTTGCCGCCATTGAATTAGAAACCGATCTCACCATTTCTAGCATCAAAGACATCAACCGTCGCATGTCTATCGGTGAAGCTAAAGCTCGCCGCGCGAAAAAAGAAATGGTAGAAGCCAACTTACGTTTGGTTATCTCTATTGCCAAAAAATACACCAACCGTGGCTTACAATTCCTGGATTTAATCCAAGAAGGTAACATTGGCTTGATGAAGGCTGTAGATAAATTCGAATACCGTCGTGGTTATAAGTTCTCGACCTATGCAACTTGGTGGATCCGTCAGGCCATCACTCGTTCAATCGCTGATCAGGCCCGTACTATCCGTATTCCAGTACACATGATTGAGACAATCAACAAGCTGAACCGTATTTCTCGTCAGATGCTTCAAGAAATGGGCCGTGAGCCGTCTCCTGAAGAATTGGCAGAACGCATGATGATGCCTGAAGATAAAATTCGTAAGGTGCTAAAAATCGCTAAAGAACCTATTTCAATGGAAACCCCAATCGGTGACGATGAAGATTCCCATTTAGGTGATTTTATTGAGGATACCACTCTTGAGCTACCTTTAGAGTCTGCCACCAGTGAAAGCCTAAAGAACGCCACTCACGAAGTGCTAGCAGGGCTAACCGCCCGCGAAGCTAAAGTACTGCGGATGCGTTTTGGTATCGACATGAACACTGACCATACTCTGGAAGAAGTGGGCAAGCAATTTGACGTTACCCGTGAGCGTATTCGTCAAATTGAAGCCAAGGCGCTGCGTAAATTGCGTCACCCTTCTCGCTCAGAGATCTTGAAATCATTCTTAGATGAATAAGCTTTAACTTCATCGTGTTAACTTTCAAGAGTTAGACTTATAACGAGTCACCAACAAAAACCTGCCCAGTGCAGGTTTTTTGTTATCTCAAATTACAAACTCAGGCATAAAAATCCAAAGTAAACTGAAAAATGATTAACAGATAACCAATCAAACAACAAAAAGGCTATTCTGTTGAAAACACAGGTGACAAGCCCAAACAAAATTCGTATACTTCACTCGCTTTCGGTAGTGACGACTATCAAAAGTCGGCCCCTTAGCTCAGTTGGTTAGAGCATACGACTCATAATCGTCAGGTCCCCAGTTCAAGTCTGGGAGGGGCCACCAAATTCAGAGAAGGCGTAGCTGGTTAATAGCCACTGCGCCTTTTTCGTTTCTGGCGTATACAGGGCAGTTATCGGTTTAATACAAAAAACATTAAAATTACTTATTTATCTGTAATTTTAAACATAACTCCCCTTAGTAAACTTCATAAAATGATTCTATGAAGCCTGCGCCTCAATACTGATTTATCAAGTAAACATCAATATAGGAAGTATGATGAAAAAACTAGCTCTTATTGCAGTAGCATTACTAACTGCCTCAGGTTGTACTGTACGTGTAGCCGATCTAACAGTCGCCAGCTCTAAAAACTTTGATTTAAACTCAGGTAAGCTTGTTAAAGGCCAACGTGTATCAGGTGAAGATACATACCCAGTGTTTATTCTGCCTTTCGGCGTTCCAAATATGAAGACAGCTATCGATAGAGCCATCGAATCTGAAAAATGTGCGGTAGGCCTTTCAGATGTCGTGCTTAGTCATTTAAGTCATTCATTTTTCATAGGTTCTGTCGGCATGCGTGCTGAAGGCGATTTGATTATCGATAAAAACCAGCCTGGTTGTGAAAACAAAGGCGTTTAATTTCGATTAGATACAAAACAGGCAAGTCATAACAACTCATGACTTGCCTGTTCATTTATTAGTTCAACACGATAGCAATCAAACCGCCCCGAAATGAACTCCGTTGACCTGCTTAACTCTGAAATACTGCATCTCTTTACTTATAAACTTTCACACAACAAAATCCAATTTTAAGATATTCATATTAACCTGGGCGCCCGTCAACTCTCGGCTGAGTCAATACACTCCAGTAATGCCAAACAAACATGCCAAAGCCGATAAACCAAGCGATGCCAGCTAGCCATAACCAGGTTTGAGTCCATTGTGGCAATAATAGCGGCATGACAGCGCGCAGTATTGCAGCCAAAGGCAAGCAGATAAACGCGAGCACCATGCTAGGGCCCTGGTAAATATTTCGACTAGTATGACCTAGCGATACCCGTGAGATCATCGACAAACATAAAGCAGCAAGACAGCCTATAGCAAACACGTGTAGCAGTAATTTAGTCACATAGACATTGCCCACATAAAAACTTAATGCCAGCAGAGTAATAGGTAAGGCGGCATAAGATAAATGCAGCGACCACAGCATAGGCTCTCTTAAGGTATTGAAAGGCTGCCACCTCAACCAGCGCACTAACTGCAATAAACCCGCGCTCAGTAACAACCCTTGTTCGACACCTTGAGGCAATAACTGGGTAATGGCTTGAAACGCTAACGCTATCATAAACACAATGACGGTGTAATCGAGCGCTTCGATAGGCTCAGGCTTTTGGGTTTGCAAGCGCATTGCCGTAAAGAAAGGAATAACCCTCCCCCCCACAACAGTAATAAGCAGCGCTAGCCACCATAACATCCCTTGCCAGATATGATTGGCTAGCACAAAGTCATTGTTTGCTAACGCATAATAACTGAGTAGATTCACTAATAGCGCGAGGGTGAGCATGATGGGGAAACCGATATTTCGCCACTGCTTTACCGGATAAATACAGTGCCATAAAGCCATAGCACTAGCCCCTAAAAATAATGAATCGAATATTGCGGGTACATATAGTGGGATGGCAAAAGGTAATAACAACGACAGCCGAGCCAGCAGCCAAGCCATAAACACTAAGGCCAGTGGCATACCTGTGATAGTGGGTCTATTAGTCCAAGCCTGCACCGCCGTGAGTAAGAAACCACACACTATCGCCATGGCAAAGCCAAACAGTAATTCATGAGGGTGCCACCAAATAGGCGCGACATTATGCCAAATATCAGCATTAAATAGACTATAAGCAGGCACAAACCAGCCCAGTAACCACAGGGGAACATACAAACTGGCCAGCACTGCACCGCCTAAGAAAAATGGCCTAAAGCCTAAGCGCCAAATGGCTGGAGTGCTGTCAGTTTTTGCAGGATCGTCAATATTAAGCATAGATTATGACTCGACTTATCTAATGGGTGAACCAGAAACCTGCTGATAATAAACCTCATTAACAGAATGAATATCGTTAAAGTATAAACAGGCATTTTCAATGGATCTTTGTAAAGTCTAGTTTAAGTTTATCTAAACTAGGCTTCAATCAGATTGTCTTGATTTAAGTTCATAGGTAAGCAGGACTGTGATCGAGTCGAGGTTAATGCCAATTAGATTAATAATTTTAAGGTTTTTTTAATGCACTCAGCACTTCGATGGCGCGCTGCCGAGCAAAACTATGTTCAACAATCGGTGCGGGATAAGTCGCAGATTTCCCCTCAAGCTCAGGTGCGGCAAACAAGTCCACCTTAGACGCTTCATAAACAGCACTGCATTTAATCTCGTGAATCGCTTTATTAGGCACCTCACTGAGTTCAGGCACAAAACGTTTTATAAACTCGCAATTGGGGTCAAACTTTGCGCTTTGACTTAATGGACTGAACACCCGAAAGTAAGGCTGAGCATCGCAACCTGTGCCTGCTGACCACTGCCAGCCACCATTGTTTGCCGCTAAATCGCCATCGATAAGTTGCTGGCGAAAATACTGCTCACCCCAGCGCCAATCGACCAGTAAATGCTTAGTTAAAAAACTGGCAACCAGCATTCTAAGTCGATTGTGCATCCAACCGGTTTGATTTAGCTGCCGCATCGCGGCGTCCACCAGCGGGTAACCAGTGCGTCCTTCACACCATGCTGCAAACTCATTTTTATCGTTACGCCACTTAATGCCATCGCCTAAGGCATTAAAGTTATGCCCCATAGAAAGTTTTGGAAACGCCACCAACAAGTGGCGATAAAACTCACGCCAAATTATCTCATTCAGCCAAGTTTTGGCAGGGCTAGTATCATCCACTAACGCCTCAGGGAAGCGCTGTAAAACCGAGGCGACACATTGTCTGGCACTGATAACACCTAAGGCTAAATAGGGGGATAATCGACTGGTGCCTTCTACTGCAGGGAAATCCCTTAGGGCTTGGTAATGCTCAACATCTTGGCTTAAAAACGTATCTAAGATGCGTTTAGCCGCACCTTCTCCTGCTTGCCAAGCCTCACTTGAGCGCATCGCACAATCAAAGGTTATCGGTGCAATTTGGCTAATAGCACTGTCTATTGGCCCAGGGGCTGACAGTGGGACAATATGCATCGACGCCGTGATTTGTTTCCACTTTTTACTAAAAGGGGTAAACACCTTGTACATATCGCCACTGAGGTTGAGCACAGAGCCTGGCACTAACAGGCAATCTTGCTGCAATAACGTCAAATTAAAACCCGCCGCAATTAAGCTTTCGTCACGCCTTTGCTCATTGATTTCAGGCTCTTTTCCCGCAAAGATAGCGCCAATGGTATGCTCGTTCACATAGTCAGCCAGTAACGAAGCACTATCATCGAACACTTGACCATAAAGCACGTCCAAAGGAATGCCCAAGGCACCTAAGGACTGGGCCAGCAGATTAAGGTGACGGCGAATAAAATCAATTTGCATCGGCGCCACATGATGACGCTGCCACTGCTCAGGCGTCACTATATACACAGCGCGCACCTTGCTGCCATGATCATTGGCAAACTCACAGGCGGCTTTTAATGCAGGGTTATCGCCAATACGTAAGTCATTTCTGAACCACATCAAGCTATTGGGCACAGCAGTACTTTTAATATCAGCGCCTTGGCCATCAAGGGTGGATTGTTCAGTACCTAATAAGTTAGTAGGCATAGCGCAGTTTCAACTCCTCTGGGTGAGGATTTAGATACACTTGGCTTTCAATATATGGCGTTGGAAATTCACGCAAATAGTGATTTATCAAAGTAATAGGCACTAACAAAGGCAATAACCCTTGGCGATACTTGTCGATAGACTCGCTCAGCTCTTGCTTCTGTCCTGCGGATAAATGCTTCTTAAAATAGCCCTGAATATGTTGCAAGGTACTGGTGTGATTTTTGCGGGTCGCTTTGATTTTAAGCGCAGTCATAAAGCCCTCAAAATACTCAGTAGCGGATTGGTCTACGTCTTGAATATCGGCCAAAATAGGTCCCAAGGCACGATACCATTTAGGGCTATGGGCCATGATCATGTACTTATAGCGGGAGTGAAATTGAATGAGTTTATGTTTGGTTAAGCCACTTTTTAACATGGAAAACCAATCATGGTAAGCGTAAAGCCGAGTGATAAAGTTTTCACGGATCACCAAATCGTTTAATCTGCCCTCTTCCTCCACAGGTAAGTGAGGATAAGTCTCCATCAACACCTTGGCAAACACTCCTACACCCGCCTTACTACCATTGTTGGTGCCAATTTTATATTCTGTGACTCGCTCCATACCACAAGTAGGCGATTTAGCACATAAAATATAGCCGCCTAAAAAATCAAGTTCAGCGACTTTCTTCTGACTATACTCATTGAGTTTATCGGTAACATCTAAGCTAGCATCAGCGCTTTGAATAAGAACGGTATCACCGTCCCTTACCAAACGAATGCTCTTGCGGGGCGCCCCCAAGCCTATGCCCATCTCAGGGCATACTTGCACAAATTCAACATGCTCCCTTAAGGTAACATCACAATAGTAAGAGTTCTTATGGCCGCCATCGAAACGCACTTTCTGCCCCAGCAAACAACTGCTGATGCCTATCTGAATTTTGTCTGAGTTAAAGCTTGATGAAAGTTCCAATTTGACTCACTCCCTATAATTAACGCTCTATTCAAGCAATCATCGCCCTCAAGCAGTACTAACACCTACTTGTGGCCTGCTGTTCTAATCTCGCTAGCGTACTGCTCTGCTTTACGGTTCTGCTTTACGGTTCTGCTTTACTGTTCTGCTTTACTGTTCTGC
>NZ_JACJDV010000047.1 GCF_014163735.1 Shewanella sp. SR44-3 | reverse complement strand
GCAACAGTCGTGTTATTCGCCGTGCATTCTTTACCAATAAAAAGTCTGCGGTGATGATGCACTGGTTTATTGGGTGAGTCGGGTAAGAATTTTGACCATCGTCGTGCTTGGGTAGAAGCGCAATTACTTAAATTAGCGGAGGTTTTCGCTATTGATGTGGCCGCTTTTGCACTCTTGTGAATGAACTGGGAGTAATCACCTTCATGTGGTGCTCAGTATCGACATTTATCAAGCTAACCGCTGGTCTGATGTTGAGATAATAAGCCATTGGCATCAGTTGTTTAAGGGTACTGATGCAACCCAAAAATTTGCTCAGGGTGAAACGCTTGAAGATTATGAACAGTTGCAGCTTAGCCACACAGTTGCTTTATATCGCAGCCGATTAAGCGACATTTCTTGCCAATGTTTTCAACAGAGCGCGCTGTTTAAATGAGCCAATCGCACGGCAAGCAAATCAAGAGGATAATTGTACAGGCCGCTTCTATTCACCGCCATCCCTGGCGCTCACCCTTCGGGCCAGCTGAAGCTGTTCAAATTCGTTCCCGACGAATTTGTGGGAGGAAGGTTTACCTATTCCTTTATAAAAAGCCAAGCGCTACTCGATGAAGCTGAAGTGCTAGCTTGCATGGCTTATGTAGATTACTCTTTGTTAACAGGAAGTCCTATCAGAGCCTAAAGGGCTGACACGCCAGAGCAATCAGACCACACCGGTATTCAATTGCGCATTAGCGCTGCACTAAAAGGCGAACAACCTAATAACTTGCTGCCGTTCATTGGCAATGAACGTCAACATCAGCCCAAAGGTATTGCGTTTTCATTGAAAGATTATCTTGAACTGGTTGACGATACTGGGCGTATTATTCGCAATGACAAACGTGGTGCTATTAGCGCAAACAGTGCTAAGTTGCTCACTCGATTGAATATCCCTCAAGATAACTGGCTCAAACTCACTACTGAGTTTGGCAAACTCTTTCACGGCCCTGTGGGCACACTTCAAGAACTTACCCGCTATTGTGAGCATCTAGAAAAACGAAGGCGACACTTCGCCAGTTGCTGCCAGCACTTAAAAGCCAGCTAGGTTTAAACGCCTTTTTTCACAATTCAAAGTCAAACCACCTTAGTCATTAATGAGTTGGGCTATTGTGGCTAAAAATCACTGTTTATCCTGAATTAAACCCCGAAATCCGCCGATTTAGCCAATCAGCTTCCATAAACTGCTGCGATATTGGCTTTTTAGCAACACATCTTCACAACCTCGATTGAGTACATGTCGAAAATGCATTATGTTATTGTTTTATAATGGCTGGCCAGATGTCTTTCAAGCCTGAGCTTTATCTTAGCAATGCTCTACATGCCCATTATCGGCAAACTACCATCACCCACAAACTAATAGCACCTAAGCAAGCTTTAACATTTATTGTATTTTTAGCATCATTTAATTGGCCTAGTGAATATTTATCTAGGCTGTAATGTCGGTGAACGAAATCAGTTGTCTTCACAAAATAATCAGTTGCTAAATAGTAGCTAGCGCATTAAAATCCCATTCGAACATTATTCGAATGGGATTTTTTCATGTGTCCAGCACCGAGACATACGCCTCAACAACAGCTTGATATGATTTTGTCGGCTGCGGTGAGCGTGATTGAAGCATCGTCATTATTAGACTTTAAGATGACCAGCATTGCCAAAGAGGCGGGCTTATCTGTGGGCTCTTTGTATAAACACGTACAAAGCAAAGAAGATTTGATCATCTTATTAGCCTGCGTATTGAGTGAGCATATCCATGGAATAATGATGACCATTTACGATGCGCCATTGACCATGCCGCAAAAGTTGATTTCATTTAGCTTACTGGATCCAAAAAAATCACGGTTATTTAGCTTTGATCTGGATTTGGAAATCCTTTCTGGCAGTGAGCCAGTACTGCGCCGCTGCTCGCCGATGTGGAAGGCGAGATTCTTGAGCCTTGAAAGTAAGATCAGTGAAATGTGCGTGCAAAAGAACCTAGATTGCTTTGAGTCAGGTGAATTTATCGGCGATAACATTGAAGATGTTCATGAGCTTAATTTTGGTAATTGGGCCATGTCCATCGGTTTTAAACAGATCCACAGTTATTTTGATGTGCTGTCATTGCACACCCCAGCTCAAAGTTTTGGTGATGGTTTTGACTTAGGCAATAGCAGTATTAAGGCCATGATGCGCTTTATCAATGCCTACCCTTGGAGGCAGCCGTTAACCCTTGAAGGGATTGAGCTGACCAAACAAGCATTAATTAAACTGGGTTACCGCTAAAGCTCTTGAGCTTATAAACCAGGTTTATAGATTTTGATTAATCATTACAGAATTTAGTTTAACTTATATAAGGATTTATTCATGTCAAACACTAAGCCCCTACGTAATTGGAGCTTGACCTTACTTGCCATCGCAAGCTTAGGTTACGGATTGTATTATTTTAAATCATCGGAAATTACCGCTCAGTCATCACAAGCTATGCCTGAATATCCAGAGCCTGTGGATGTGGCAGCGGCACTATTACTTGATTATAAAGATCAAGTCACAGTGCCTGCAGAAGTGGTGGCGCCGGATGCGATTGTGCTGACTAACGAGCTTGCGGGCACGGTGCGAGCGCTTAATTTAAAAAATGGCAGTTTGGTGACTAAAGGCGAGTTGTTATTACAACTTGATATTAGTGAAGAAACCGCCAGCTTAAACACTGCTAAAGCGCGAGCAAAATTGGCCAGCACTGAGCTTAAGCGCACTCAATCTTTGCAAAAAAGACAGTTAGTTGCCGCTGAAGCCTTAGACAGAGCTGAAGCTGAGTTTGAGATTAACTTAGCTGAAGTGGCGCGCATTGAAGCCATTATTGCTAAGAAAACCGTCTACGCGCCGTTTGATGGTATTTTAGGCCTACATGATTTATCTGTCGGAGAATATTTAGCTCCAAACAGTCAAATTACTAGCTTAGTGGCGGCGCAAACCCATTTATGGATTGATGTGAGCTTGTCTCAGCAACAATCACAAAACTTAACCGATGATCAAGTTGAGTTGGTGCTGCCAAGCGTTCAAGGCTCTGGCGTGTTTGCGAAAATTATTGCTAAAAACCCGCTTATTGATAAGCAAACCCGCAGCGTGAAATACCGCGCCGTGCTTAAGCAAAGTGCCGATGTCAGCTTAACCCCAGGGGCATTTATTGAAGTAAATGTTAAGCAAGGCGAAGCCATTTCCATGATAAGACTGCCAAAACAGGCGATTTTGCGTCAACAAGCATCTCGCTATGTGTATGTACTGCAGCCTGAGTCTGAAGGGCTTTATCGGGTGCAGCGCCGTGATATCGATTTATTTCAAGAAAATGGTGAGTACAGTTATATCGAAGGTGGTTTGACTGCGGGCGAACAAGTGGTGACCGCTGGGGCCTTTAAACTTTATCCCAATAAGCTGGTTAATATCCGTCAAGTGGCTAAGAACGCTGCAAGTGCTAACGCTGCAAGTGATAAGGAATAATCATGCCTGAGAATCATTATCCTCCCCGTGTGACTGACATGTTTGTCACGCGGCCAATTTTGGCAGTTATTCTGTCGCTGACCTTAATGATAGTGGGCAGCATTGCGGCAATGAAGCTGCCTGTGCTGCAATACCCGCAAATTGAAAGCTCATCTTTGGTGATAAACACGGTTTATGTGGGGGCATCGGCTGAAGAGATCCAGGGCTTTGTGACTGACCCTATTGAAAAAGCCGCAGCCACTATCACAGGGGTTGATTATATTAGCTCAGAATCTAAGGCCAGCAGTAGCCAAGTCACCATACAGCTTGCGCTTAATGCTGACAGCACCAAAGCCTTGGCTGAGCTTAATACGCGCCTCAGTCAAATTCGCTTTGAATTGCCCCAAGAAGCGCAAGATCCCAGTATTACAGTGGTGCGCGCCGACAGGCCCTATGCTTCATTTTATCTGTATGCTGACACTGAAGATTTCAGCCGTGCTGAGCTCAGTGATTACCTAGAGCGTCAGGTTAACCCTTTGCTGAACTCTTTACCTGGAGTACAAAAAGTCGGCCTTGAGGGCGGGCGTTCACCTGCAATGCGTATCTGGCTTAATCCAACTAAAATGTCGATGCTAAAAGTCAGCACCAACGACATACAGCAAGCGCTATTACGCAATAACGTCGCCGCGACTATAGGTAACACGGAAAACCCAACTCAGCGTATCGATTTAGTCGCTAACACCTTGCTGACCGACAAAGCAAGCTTTGACAATATCACCATCAAGGAAGTGGATGGGCGCAGCATTAAACTTATTGATATTGCTAAGGTAGAACTTGGCGCCGAGCAGGCCACTGCGGAGGCAGGTTACAACCTGACTAACTCTGTGTATGTGTCTATTTATACTCAGCCTGGCGCCAATGAAATTGATATCGGTGATAAACTGTATGAAAAATTAGCCACCTTAAACCAAGGCTTGCCTAAAGATCTGCAATTGAAGATGGCCTATGATGCCACTCAATATATGCGTGATTCGATTAAGGAAGTGTTCACCACTTTAGTTGAAACCATTGTTTTGGTCGGTATCGTTATTTTGCTGATGATGGGCTCTTTTAGAACCGCATTAGTGCCGTTAATCACTATCCCCATTTCAATTCTTGGGGCGATTGCCGCCATGACCTTGATGGGTTTTTCACTTAACTTGTTGACTTTGCTTGCGATTGTCTTATCTGTGGGTCTAGTGGTGGATGATGCCATTGTGGTGGTTGAAAACGTCGCCAGACACATGCGCACCGGCATGAGTGGCCCAAAAGCGGCGTTACTGAGTTCTCGGCAGTTATTCACGCCCATTATCGGCATGACCATCACCTTGGCAGCAGTGTATGCCCCCATTGGCTTTTTATCGGGCTTAACTGGGGTGTTGTTTAAAGAATTTGTGTTTACCTTGGCCACAGCGGTATTGATGTCGGGCCTGGTTGCGTTAACCTTATCGCCCATCATGAGTGCTATGGTGTCACCTAAAGGCGGCCAAGAAGGCAAGATGACCTTGGCTATCAACCTTAAGTTTAGCCGCCTTGAAAAAGCCTATGCGAGATTACTAAAACGCACTTTCAACAACCGCCCTCAAGTGATTGTATTTGCAGTATTCGTGACTTTATTGATCCCGCCTTTGTACCTATTTTCAAAATCAGAGCTTGCACCGGTTGAAGATCAATCAAGCATTCAAATGTTTGTTGAAACCCCGCCAGAATCGACCTTGGAATACACTAGCTTACAGATGAAAGCCTTAGTGGAGACAGCGATTCAAACCCCAAATAGCGTCGGCATGTGGCATTTAGTTTTTGGCACTTCAGGGTTTGGCGGATTAAATTTTGTGCCCGTCAGTGAGCGTGAAGAGGGCATTGAGGCATTACTGGGGCAAGTTTATGGAGTATTGAGTCAATTCCCTGAAGTGACCGCCTTCCCCATTTTGCCTGCGGCATTGCCATCTTCCGGTCAATTTGATGTGGAAATGGTGGTAACCTCATCGGTACCTCAACCTTTGATGGCAGATTATGCTCAGCAGTTAGTGTATGCGGCGTTTCAAAGTGGTCAGTTTATGTTTGCCGACACTGACTTGAAAGTCGACTTACCTCAACTTGGGTTTGAGTTTAATAAGGCCAAAATTGCCGATTTAGGTATGACCATCAGTGATGTAAACCAGCAGTTATCATTTTTGCTGGCGGACAATTATGTCAATCGTTTCAACTTGGACGGTAAGGCTTACAAGGTTATTCCTCAGGTATCTGAAGAGTTTAGAAAAGATCAGCAAGCAATATTACAGTTGCAACTCACCACCGCTGATGGCCAGTTAGTGCCCTTGTCGAGCATTGCCACTGTGGTCTCAAATGCGGCGCCGCGAAAGCTGACTAAATTTAGCCAGCGTAACTCGTTCCGTATTTATGGCGGCATCTTGCCAGGCACCACCAAGGAGCAAGCCTTGGTGACGCTTGAGAAGGCCGCAGCCAATATTTTACCCGCCGGCTACAGCATAGATTACATGGGCGAATCACGACAAATTCGTAAAGAAGGTAACACCTTAGTGGGCGTGTTAGGCATAGCTTTAGTGTTTGTATTCTTTGTGCTGGCGATTCAATTCAACAGCTTTAGGGATCCTTTAGTGGTGTTATTAGGCTCAGTGCCGCTGGCATTATCTGGCGCCTTGATGCTGTCGTTTATGAATGTCACCACCATTAATATTTATTCGCAAATTGGTCTGATCACTTTAGTGGGCTTAGTGGCGAAAAATGGCATATTAATTGTGGAGTTTGCCCGTCATTTGCAACTTGAAGGCTTGGATAAATCTCAAGCTGTTATTCAAGCGGCCAGTGTGCGTCTGCGGCCTATTTTAATGACCACAGCCGCCACAGTATTGGGGCATTTTCCTTTGGTCTTGGTGAGCGGTGCGGGCGCTGCGGCAAGAAACAGTATTGGGCTTATGTTGGTGGCCGGCATGCTTATTGGTACCTTCTTCACCTTGTTTGTGTTGCCGGTGATTTATTCTTACATAGCGCAAACGCACCAGAAGGTCGCTCAACCAGTTTAGGGTCAAGGTGATACCAGGTAAGTTAAAGTAAGATAAATAAAAAGGCAGGTTAATTAACCTGCCTTTTTACATCTATCAATTTGACTATTCTAATCACTAAGCATTTGTTAGCGTTTTAGCTTGAATGTCATTGAGATTGGGCTTACTTGCAGGGGGTTGACGTTTTAGGTTGAGTAGTTGAGTGAGCACAATGGCGAGTATGATGGCGATGACCCCAAGCCATTGAGTTGATGTTAATTGTTCATCAAGAATAAAGTAGCCTAATACACCCGCAGAAATAGGGCTTAAAAAGCCGAGAAATGAGCTGGTCACCACAGGTAAATGTGCAATGCCTCTAAACCAAATCATATAACCGAATACTGAGCCAATAATACACAGATAACTGTAACCTACGATATTTAGTTCTGTCAGATTGGGAGGGAACCCTTCAAGATACAAGGTGATTGGTAGCAGAACCATGCCGCCAAAAGTCAGCTGCCAACCGGTAAAATCAATCAAGCTAAAATTGCTGGGTTTGCCCCAATACTTAGTCAGTACTAAACCCAGCGCCATGCTAGCAGCTCCAGCTAAGCCAAAAGCAACGCCTTGCCAGTTGAGCACCACGTTTCCCTGTAGGACTAACAGTACTATCCCCAGTACACCGAGCCCTAGAATGGTCATGTTTGCGAGAGTGACTTTTTCTTTAAACAATATGGCGCTAAGACCCATCACAAGTAAAGGCTGACAAGACATGATAACGGCTGCAGTCCCGCCTGGTAGGTAATATGCGGCGCTAAAGAGGCAGTAGAAAAACACCCCTATGTTGAGCATGCCTAAGAGGGCTATTTTTAGCCACCACTGCCCGGTTGGCATTTTTCGATAAATCATCAGCAGCAGTAAGCCCGCTGGTAAGGCGCGCAGAGTCGAAGCCAGCAAGGGTAAGTCAGCGGGTAGCATCTGCGTGGTGACAATATAGGTGCTGCCCCAAACGAGTGGTGCTAGGCAGGTGAGTAAGAGGTTGAACCAGAGTGAGGAGGTTTTCATGATACTTGCCTTTTGTGAATGTATCTTTTTGAAAAGTTAATTTAAAATACTGGTATTTTATTTTTTAGTCAAGTATCTTTCTGAAAAGACATTTGACTAACGCAAGCTTATTTAGATGCAAACGCTGCAAATCTGAATCCTAGTATGCGTATGAGAAACAGGGGAAAAATGAAACAGGATAGAGTCGAGACATTTTTACAGCAATGGCAACAAGTTAGGCCTGAACTTGATTGTTCACCTATGGGAGTCGTTGGCAGGCTTGCAAGAGCAGATCAGCTGATCAGTGCCCGTTTATTGCCTGTTTTCAAAACATTTAACTTAAGTGCCATAGAGTTTGATATCTTGGCGACACTTAGGCGAGCGGGCTGTCCATTAACACCTACAGAGCTTTACCAAACACTAATGATTTCCTCTGGTGCCATGAGTACCCGATGTGAACAATTAGTCCAGCGGCAGGTGATTGAGCGTCTTGCCAGTGGGGATGATAGACGCAGCTGCAAAATTGCACTGACACCCCTTGGGATCTCCTTGATTGATGCCGCAGTGGAAGCGCATTTGGCTAATGAAACTGAGATTTTGTCGCCGCTGACTTTAGATGAACAGCAGCAGCTGGCAAGCTTGTTGAAACGTTGGCTAATGGATAATGAATAAGTGCTAGGTCACTGTTAGTTTATGATTTACAAGATTATATTGCTATGTCATCATGATAATTCAGCTTGCCTTTATGGATGCGTGAGCCTAGTTCATTGCGGCAACCATCTACTCACTATCTCCTAACAACAGAATAAATAAGGATGAACTCGTGACTAACAATCAATTACCTAAGATCATTGCCCAAACAGAGCGGCTGATCATTCGCCCTTTTACTCAGGAAGATGTACCGAGTCTGTTTTTGCTCAATAGCATCCCAGAGATTTTGACTTATATTCCTACAGAGGCGTTTACTGAAATGGCGCAGGCCCAGGCTGTTTTTGATGACGTGATTCAAAAGGAATACCGAGAACGTGGCTTTGGTCGCTGGGCAGTGCATCATAAACTCGATGATAAAGTCATCGGGTTTTGTGGCCCTAAATATGTGCCAGAGTTCGATAAAGTTGAATTAGGCTATCGTTATTTACCTGAATATTGGGGTAAGGGAATAGGTTTTGAGGCGGCGAAGGCAACCCTGGATACCTTTAATCCTTTGCACGGCATTGAAGAAGCTATTGCCCTGATTGTGCATGGCAATCTGGCTTCTGAAGCTGTGGCAAAAAAAGTGGGCATGTCTTTGTTTGCTGAAGATGAATATTTTGCTCGAAAGGTGCATGTGTATCACACACTTTTGTAAGTGTGTTTAACCTTTGGCTATCGTGTGCGACTGGGCTAAGCAGTGCTAGGGAAGCACTCAAACATTTAATTTGAGCTCCCAATCAAGCACTCAGGGGCCAATGCTAGTGCCTTATGGCAAGATACCGCCTGCTGTGGATTGATAAATTGAGGTTTAAATAAGAATCCTTGAACTAAATCAACCTTAAGTTTTTGGGCCCAGAGTAGCTGCTGCTGGGTCTCAATGCCTTCTAAAATACACAATTTGCCGGTGCGTTTTCCATAGTCGATAAGTGATGACAGTAGGGCATAGTTATCTGAGTCATCTAATTTTGTCAGCCAATGACGGTCAAACTTTAAATAATTCATTTTGGTCATTAATTCAAAACACAACATGGTGCCAGGGGCGCCAATATCATCTAGGGCACAGCTTATTTGTCTAAGCTTTAGCATATGAATTAAGTCTATAGCCATCTGAGCTTCGTTCATGCAGGTGTTTTCAATCAATTCGACGGTTAAATCAGGGCGCGGCGCTAATAATGCCAACATGGGCTCAATCCAATGACCTTGCATACCGTGGGGATCTATATTGATAAATAATCTGCCAGAGGGGGCATGTGCCAGTTGAAAAGATTTGGCAAGATATTCCACCTGAGCGAACAATTCAGGGCTGTCGTGAAGACGTTCGAACACTAAATTGGGCGGAATAGGCTGTAGTTTGGAGTCTTTAAAACGCGATAATGCTTCGTATCCCCATACCGCTAGGCTTTGTGGATCAATTAAGGGTTGATATTCACAACTCAAACTTAAGTGGTTAATGTCCATATTATTGTTCTTATTATTGCGCTTGTTTGAAAAACTAATACTAATTATTCCTATTTCAATGGATTATGCAATCAAGTTTGAGTCGTTTGAGTTTGAATGGGGCTTATTTAAGCATTTGTTAAAGATAACCTAAGTGAAGGTGCAAGAGAATGAACAAAAAACCAGCGCTAGGCTGGTTTTTTAGGCTAGTTCATTGATTTGAACTATGACTTAGATCAGTGTTTAACGTTATTCGTCAGCGTGATCACAGCTGTCATTGGTACAATGACCGTAGAGGTATAAACTGTGGTGAGTCAACTTGATATTATGGCGTTTAGCAATATCATCTTGGCGTTGCTCAATTATTTCATCAGAAAATTCAATCACTTTATCACAAGTTAAACACACGAGATGATCGTGGTGCTGTTGAGTTGACATCTCAAACACGGCTTTACCACTTTCAAAATGGTGGCGGTTTAAAATCCCAGCATCATCAAATTGGTTTAGTACACGATAAACAGTCGCTAGGCCGATTTCTTCACCCAGTTCGAGTAATTTTTTATACAGATCTTCGGCACTGATGTGTTGATTGTCAGGTGATTGCATCAGTTCTAGAATTTTGACTCTAGGCAGGGTGATTTTTAAACCTGCTTTCTTGAGTGCTTGATTTCCATCTGTCATGGCTAATCTCTTAATTACAGAACCCAATGGTTCATCCGTGGATAATGAGGTTCATTATATGTGCTCGGATACAAAACTGAAACCTTTGGCAAAGGTTTATCACACTATATGTTGATTATTTATATAATAATTCAGTAATTAAGCCGAAATAGTCATTGTAATCACAATACACTTACATAGACTAAGGGCTAATTGCATCACAGGTGTCGACCTTTCAAGATAAATCTGACTCGGGTACCTAAACTGGCCTTTATCAGCGATTTAATTTGATACAAGATAGGATTGATTATGCAACCACTAGCCCAGGAGGATAAGGTGTATCGGCGTATTGTGATATTAACTGGTGCGGGAGTATCGGCAGAATCTGGCTTGAGTACATTTCGCTGTCAAGATGGGTTATGGGAAAACCATACCATAGAAGATGTGGCGACCCCTGAGGGTTATGCTCGTGATCCTCTGTTGGTCGAGCGTTTCTATAATGAGCGTTGGCAGCAACTGCAGCAAGATGACATTCAGCCTAATTTAGCCCACGAAGCTTTGGCTAAACTGAGTGCTGAATTTAGCGGTGACTTATTACTTGTGACTCAAAATGTTGATGATTTACATGAAAGAGCAGGTTTCTTTGGCGTACACCACATGCACGGGGAACTTAATCGTGGTCGTTGTCCCAGTTCATTGCAAACTTTTACGTTACGAGCGCCTTATGGCCCTGATAATTGCTGCACCTGCTGTATTCCTGCAAGAAGGTTAAGGCCGCACATTGTTTGGTTTGGCGAGATCCCTATGGGCATGGACAGGATCCATGATGCGCTGGAAGAATGCGATTTGTTCATTGCCATAGGTACCTCGGGCACGGTTTACCCTGCAGCAGGATTTGTGGATATCGCCCGTCACCAGGGGGCGCACACGCTCGAGGTTAATATAGATAAGACGCCTCATAGCCAATTTGCGGCGCATCTGATTGGTAAGGCTGGCGACACTGTGCCCTTATTGGTTGCAAATATTCTGGCTGGTAAGCCGTTAATGACAAGCGAGAACAAGGTATAACGGGAATAATGATGAGTGATACTAAGCTTGCCATCATATTACGCGGCCTGCCAGGCAGCGGGAAGTCTCATTGGGTGGAGACTTATCTTCAATCTCAGGGGCTAGAAATTGCGGCTCGGGTGAAACAGTACGGCTATTTCTCAACCGATAGCTTGTTTATGAACGATGGCCAATACCAATTTGATGTCAGTAAGTTGTCCCAATACCATCAGCATAATCTTTGTGGTTTTATTCAGGCGTTAGCCAACAGCGAGCCTTTGGTTATTTGTGATAACACTAACGTGTGTCATTGGGAATACGCAGCGTATCAAGTGGCAGCCAAAGCGCTGAGCTACCAAGTTAAGATAGTGGTGATAGGTGATCCTAAAAACAGCCAACACCAAAGTCTGTGCGCCGAACGCAACCGCCATGGTGTGCCGTTAGTGCATATTAGAAAAATGGCGCAATTATTTGAACTTGATTAGGGCCTGTTGATCTTTCAAGGTTGTTTTTGCAGCGAATTGTTGGTCATTTATACAAGGCAGAGGCTTTGCGGTGTAGTTGTTCTACATAAAAAGCCGATAACGCAGTAGAAATGACCAACAAACGCTGCCCAAAGGGTTCGGCTAAAACCGTTTTACTCTTTGTTAAGCGAATTTTGCTTAGATTACTAGGCTGCAATTCACTCGCCGCGATTAAAACGGTTTTATCTCGAACAAAATTCAACCGGCAAAGGTCAACAGGCCCTAGTTTATTCTTAAATAAAAAGGCCAATCCATCATAGTGGATTGGCCTTTTTTAATGATTAACCATTAACCATTAACCATTAACCGCTAACAAATAGCAATTAATCGTTACTTGGTTAAATCGATTTTATAAACAGCAAAACCTAGCTCATCAACGGCCACTTTCACCATGTCTCTTTGCTTATTGTTAGCAATAAAGCCTGCCGCTTTTTCGCTGTTTTGAGTTTCAAAACGTACGTCTAGCGCTGTGGTGGTGTTAATGGTTTTAAAACCCCAGTTATTATCGGCACTTGGATCAACTTTACCATCATACTTACCAGTGACTGCGTTGAATTTAGATTCTGCACTGATATAGGCGGCTAGGGCTTCGCGGTTAGCATCTGGAAGTTCAAGCACCACAAAATCTGGACCTGTACCTGCAAATTTACCGCCAAAAGCACGGTAATTGTTGGTGGCAACAATAAATTCTTGAGCGGCAAATTCAGTACCTGTGATTTCACGGCCATCATCGAATTTATAGGTTAAATCCACAATACGGTTAGCATCAGCATTAACCACTTTACAATCGCCATCTAACTTATTGGCTTGGGTTACATCAATTTTATAGGTGACGCCATCAATAACATCAAAGTTATAAGTTCTGTGGGTATCCCAATTGATAAGAGATTGAACGGCAGTGCTGTTAGGGTCAATTTGATTGAACTGGTTGGCTGAACATTCAAGCCAGTTTTTCACTTCTGCGCCTGTGACTTTAACCGCCACCATGGTATTAGGATAGAGGTATAAATCCGCCGCATTTTTATAGGTTAGCGCGCCAGCATCCACTAAAACGTACTGATCGGCATCACTTGACGTGCTGTGACGACCACCAGTCTTAAATGGCGCCGCGGCTGACAGAATAGGAATGCCTTTAAGTTCAGTAGGCAGCTTAGCTTTAACACCTGCAATTTGTGCATCAGATACGATTTGTACCGTAGGATCATCCTGCACTAAGGTCAAGAAACTGAACATGTCTGAGGCTGCTTCACCTATAGGCTGATCCACATAAGCTAAAGTTCCTGTGTGCTCAGTGCTGACGGCATCGCGAAGAGCGTCATCGGCTTGCACTAGCTCAACCTTGTTTTTGAGGTCATAAATCGGTCTTGCAGCTGAACTGGACTCTTTATGAATAACCGCCCATTTGCCATTTTCTTTACGTAACTTAAGATCGATGACCCCTAAGTTATCGCCCCAACGACCAGGCATAACAGCCGGGATACCATTAAGTAAACCTTTGCTGGCGTCGGTATTGGGTAGCTCTTGATAGCGTGCATCTGGGAATACAGAATGGCTGTGACCAAACATAATGGCATCAATACCCGCTACATTGGTGAGTGCATAAGTGGCATTTTCAGCCCATGGATCCCCAGGGTTTTCACTAGAGCCTATACCTGAGTGCGGGATGGCAATAATGACATCAGCGCCCTGAGCTTTCATTTGTGGAACGAACTTTTCAGCTGCTTGAATAATGCCTAAAGTATCGACTTTGCCCGTTAAGTTTTGCTTATCCCACAACATAATTTGTGGTGGCACAAAGCCGATGTAACCCACTTTGATGGTGTGCTCTTTGCCTTCAGTATCGAGCACCACTTTTTCTTTAATGATAAAGGGTGTAAATAAGTTCTCGCTAAATTGAATGCCGTTCCAACAACCGCTCTTGTCGGCGCAGATTACGTTGGCATTAATGTAAGGGAACTCAGCGCCTGCAATGGCGGTTTCAAGAAAATCCAGGCCGTAGTTAAATTCATGGTTGCCTATGTTACCCACATCATAATCTAGGGTGTTCATGGCTTTGTAGGCAGGGTGAATATCCCCTTTTTGCAGACCTATGCTGGCAACATAATCGCCCATCGGGCTGCCTTGGATAAGGTCGCCATTGTCCACAAGTACAGAGTTGCTGACTTCTTTACGGGCAGCATGAATAAGGCTTGCCGTGCGGGCAAGGCCTATGGTTTTGTCTTCTTTGCCACTGTAATAGTTAAAGTCCATGATATTGGCGTGTAAATCACTGGTTTCTAATACCCGCAAATCGACTTCGGGAATGGTGACGGTTGCTATCTTATCGTCGGAGGTACAGGCAGTTGCACTAAGTAAACTTGCGATTACTACTGATAATACTTTTTTATTCAACATCGCATTTCTCTTCTATTTTTGGTTTAGTGTTATTTCAGCCTAGGTTTGACCCATATCTCGACCTAGGCGTGATGATTATAACGACATTGAGATTGACTAATGTGACAAATGGCAAGTTTATGGGATGATAAATCAGCAGTTGATTTGATTTTGGCGATAAAAAAAGCAGCCACCTAAGTGACTGCTTATATAGGGCATTAATTATACTATGAAGAAATCAATATAGAGTTAAGCCCAATGGTCATGCTATTTTTACAGTAAACCACGGCTTTTAAGCAATGGCTCTATTCCGGCTTCTTTGCCACGGAACTGTTTGTACAACGCCATAGGATCAGCGCTGCCGCCCTGTGACAATACATTGGCTTTGAAGGCTTCTGCGGTGGCGCTATCAAAAATGCCATTTTCCTTAAAGGCTTCAAACGCATCGGCACCTAAAATATCAGACCATAAATAGCTGTAGTAGCCAGCAGAATATCCGCCATTGAAAATGTGCGAGAAATACGTGCTGCGATAACGGGGCACGATTTCATCGATTAATCCCATGTTAGCCAGTGAATCAGCTTCAAACTTAGCTGCATCACGGACGGTATGATCATTAAGCGAGTGCCAATCTAAATCAAGCTTGGTCGCTGCCATATATTCAACGGTAGCAAAACCTTGGTTAAATTGGCTTGCGGCTTGGATTTTTTTGACTAGCGCTTCAGGGATCACTTCACCGGTTTGGTAGTGAGTGGCAAATTGCGCCAATACCTCAGGCTGAGTCATCCAGTTTTCCATCACCTGTGACGGGAACTCCACATAGTCCCGTGGCACAGAAGTGCCTGCTTGTGAGCGATATTTAACATTGGATAGCATGCCATGTAAGGCGTGACCAAACTCGTGGAATAAGGTGCTGGCTTCATCAAATGTTAATAGCGCTGGTTTGTCGCCAGTAGGGCGAGGGTAGTTGAGTACGTTTACTATGATAGGTAATGAATCAACCCCATTCGCCTTGTATTGTTGGCGATAGGCATTCATCCATGCACCACCACGTTTACTGTCGCGAACAAAATAATCACCCATAAAGACGGCCATCAATTTGCCTTCTTTATCATAGACTTCCCAAGTGCGGACATCTTCATGGTATTTAGGCAAGTCGCTGCGCTCTTTCACGCTCACGCCATAAAGACGATTAGCGGTATAGAACACCCCTTTTAAGGTATTTTCTAAAGAAAAATACGGACGGGTGTCTTGCTCATTGAAGCTGTATTTGGCTACGCGGATTTTATCAGCGTAATAGGCCCAATCCCAAGCCGCTAGTTTGAACTTTTGATCCTGGGAGTCGATAAGTTCTTGCATTACAGCTACTTCGTTTTTGGCTTGATTAAGGGCCGCTGGCCAGACTTTATTTAAAAGACCGTAGACGTTTTCTGGTGTTTTTGCAGTGCGTTCTTCTAGCACAAAGTGAGCGTGTGACTGGTAGCCCATCAGCTTAGCTCGGGTGGCTCTTAAGGAGGCAATTTTGGCTAAGATAGCTTTATTATCGTTGGCATTGTCATTGTTAGCTTGATTGATATAGCCATTAAACAAGGTTTCACGTAAGTCGCGGTTGTCTGCATAAGTTAAAAACGGTGTGATAGACGGTCTGTGGGTCGTAAATACCCATTTACCATCGTGGCCGCGCTTAGTGGCTGTCGCTGCAGCAGTGCTGATAACATCTTGAGGTAAACCAGACAGATCTTGTTTTTTATCGACGACTAACTCGAAGGCGTTGGTTTCAGCCAGTAGATTGTCACCAAAGGCTAAGTTTAATTTACCGATTTGCTCGTTAAGGCTGCGTAAGGTTTGCTTGTCTTCTGGGGTTAAATTGGCGCCGCCTCGGGTGAAGCCTTTATAAGTGTCTTCTAGCAATTTTGTTTCAGCGGCGTTTAAGCCTAAGTTTGCTCGATTGTCGTAGATGTCTTTAACTTTTTGAAACAGAGAATCATTTAAAAAAATGTCATCACTTGATGCTGACAGCATAGGTGATACTTGTTTTGATATGGCCTGTAATTCATCATTGGTGTGAGCACCGGTTAAGTTATAAAACACACTGGCGACAGCGGTTAACAAGTCGCCAGAGAATTCCATGGCTTCGATGGTATTAGCAAATGTCGGTGTCTCTGGGTTATTGACTATCGCTAGGATTTCTTCTTGGCGCGCGGCAATACCGGCTTTAAATGCGGGCAAATAATGTTCAGGCTTTATCTTGTCAAAATCTGGGATTTCTTGGAAGGTACCATACTGCTTGAAAAAAGGATTATCAGCATGCTGAGCAATCATCTGCGCTGAAGTTTGTGTTGCAGCTATTTTGGTTTGATTTTGAGCATCGCTATTGTCTGAACAGGCGCTTAAGGCCAGTGTCAATGTCATCGCTGAAAACAGCGGGCTAAGGCGTAGGCCTTTCATAAATGAACTCCCAAATAAAATGTACGACCTATTCGGCCTTGGTAACAATTAGTTATTGTAATGATATTAAATAAGCGTTTTTCAAGCATGCTCAATAAGCACTGCAGGAAATAGTGCACAGCCGCCGTGGGCATTCTAGCAAGTTTTTTAAGCGTATGGGGGGATAGAATCGTGTCTGTTTGTAACAAAAAAAGAGCCAGCTAGTTGCTGGCTCTTTTCTACAAATAAACACTGAATAAATGTAAATTAAAACCTAGTGTTAAATTACGGCTTAAGAATAATTTTTACTGTGCCGTCAACATCAGCTTCATCGATATAACCAACGCCATTGGTATCGGCCGCTACTGCAGCTTTCATTGCCGCAGCGCCGCTAACTGATGCGGGTGGGTTGCCTTTACCAGTAAACACTTGTTTAGACCAAAAGGCTTTAAGCTGTGCATCAGATTTACCAGTGACACTTGAATGGAATGCACTGCGAGTTGCATTACCTTCTTCAAGCTCATAAGGCACAAACGATGAACTGCCTTTGCCTAAAAACAACTTCTTAGCATCAGCGGCTGAAATCGAATCAGCACCGCCAGTGTTGCCGATAACCACCACTGCAGCATTTGCAGATAGAGCACAACCTAGGCTGAGCGCTAAAACAGATAGTAACTTCTTCATCTTATCGCTCCTCTATTAAAATACTGCGTCGAATTTAACGGTATAAATTAAGGTGTCATCAAATGCATAACTTCCAGTGCTTAGATATGTCGCACCATTGGTACGTAAACCGCCGCTGGTATCACCAAAGTCATTAGCGTAAGTCACGTCGAATTTAACCGCTAAGTTATCCAGTGCATCCCAACGCATGCCTAAGCTATAAGCTGTGCGCTCACCATTAAACAGTGCTGCTTGTATTGCTGCTTGTGCCGATAAGGGTAGACGTTCGTCATTATCCTTAGTCTCAAGGTAAGCGACTGTTACGTATGGTGTAAATGCCTTAATGCGGTAACCTAAGGTGACATAGGCGGCGTCAGTATCAGCGTAAGCCCCATCAATTTCTGAACGGGTCCACTCAAATACTGCTAGCATTTCACCGTTGTCATAGCTTGCCCCCACACCAATAAACTCACCTTTAGCATCAATAAGTTCGATAATCCTAGTGTCTACATTAGTATAGCTAGGTGGCTGAGTTGGTGGCAGACCCTGTATTGCTACCTTGGTTGTTTGATCCCAAGCACCGTCTAAAATTGCTGATGCATAAACACCACGCAATGTCCATACTTCATCGGTCCAACTTAAATTAGCGCCCATAAGGTTCGACAATTTAACATCAGTATATTTAACGTCAGACTCGCCGCCAAACGCTTGCATTGTCAAGGTAGACTCATCGTATTCAACATCATAAGAGATGCCAGCACCTGTGTAAGATGAGAACGGAACAGTAGCATAGACTTCCTCAGGAGGACGAGCGAACGGCTGAGCATAACCGACATCTAAGTAATCAGAATACATAAACAGCGGCACACGTAATTTACCTGCGCGTACTTGTATGCCATTGTCAAAACGGTGTGACAGATAAGCCCACTCAGCTTCAACATCCCAGTCGTCTTCACCGCGCATCATCAATTGCATTACCGCTTGGGTGCTGTTGCTGATGTTGAAGGTGCCTTGGAAGCCAATTTTGCTGTCTTGGCTGAAGTTAGCGCTAGTATCAGCAGCATTGTAACCGGCATCATTATCGGCGCTAATATAAGCACCGCTGATAAAGCCATTAAAATTAAATTTATCTGTTAAGCTTGCTGTTTGCTGCTTTTGCAGTGCTTTTACTTGTTGTTCAAGTTGGGCAATTTTTTGTTCAGTGCTTTGTTCAGCCATTACAGCAGAAGGCACTAAGGCACAAGCAACAGCTAAAGATAGGGTCTTTAACATAAACTTCATTGTATCGCTCCTGTTCATCATCATTTGCCCAGTGGGCTTATTATCTTGCATCATCTGATCAAGGATTAAGTTTAAAAAGTTAAACTTTAAATTGATCTGTGATTAATTGTAGACGCTTACTAATATTTTGAATGTCAAAACTAATCCCGCCCATTTCTTGAGTGGTATTTTTCACTTTTAGGGCATTATTTTCAATGTCCGAAACATATTGCTGAATAAGCTCAGAGGTATTATGTTGCTCCTCAGTGGCGGCGGCAATTTGCTCGTTCACTTGATTAATCGCACTGACTTTCAATGTAATACCAGTAAGGGCATCTCCAGCTAAAGCGGTAGATTTTACACCATCATTAGCGGTTTCAATTCCGCGCTGCATAGCTTCAACCGCTTCTTTAGAGGTTGAACGTAACTCTTGCAATACTTGCTGAATTTCTTGTGTTGATGCTTGAGTACGTGATGCGAGCGTGCGCACTTCATCAGCAACAACGGCAAAGCCGCGACCTTGTTCGCCAGCGCGAGCCGCTTCAATGGCCGCATTTAGGGCTAACAGGTTAGTTTGATCGGCAATACCACGAATAGTGTCAAGAATGTCGTTAACATTGCTGGTAAAAGCATCGAGCTGATTCACAACCACGGCTGTGGTTTTCACTTCTTGAGCTAACTTTTCAATGGTGCTTACCGCGGTCGCGACAACTGCTTGACCCGCTTTGGCTTCATTGTTGGCTTGCTCGGCCTCAGTGGCGCCATTGGCTGCATACTCAGCAATATGGCTGACGCTGACAAACATCTCACGCATAGCATGGGATATCTGCTCAATCGCCGCATTTTGCTCGGCAACGGTTTGCTCGCTGTTATTACTACTGCTTAGTAGTGATTGAGAAACCAAACTTAAGCTTTCAGTGGTGGATTTTGTTTCTGCAATAGACACCTGCAGTTTAGAAACAAACTGGTTGAACCAATGCACTAAGGTTGCGATTTCATCCTTGCCATCATAATGAATGCGGGCACTGAGATCGCCTTCACCTTCAGAAATGTTACGCAGAGAATCGGTGACATTGTTTAAGGTTAAAATAATTGATGAATTAACCAATAGGCCAGCCACGATTAATATGATTGAAGCCACTAAACCTATTATGAGCATTGAGGTGCCAGCGCTTTCAGAGCTGGCGAGGGTATTTTCTATACTGGTTTTAAACTGTTCAGAAAATAACTGCTTTTTTTGCTGAAATTGAACGACCAGTTGGTTATAGCGCTCGGCATTGTCGGCGGCTTGGCGTTTAATGCTGTCAAAGTCGACATCATCTTTTAAAAATTCGGCCACTAAACTTTTGGCATTTTTATGATAAAGCGCTAACTCAGTTTTTATTTGACTGATCTCTTGAGCTTGCTCAGAGGCTAAAGCAGCCACTTTAGTTAGATTATTGTTAATATTAACCACAATAGCATCCACGGTTTCTAGAGAGTCTTCTTCACCCGTAGTGACCGCTGTTTGAATGTGTTGATCTAATTGTAATAGTAAGCCTTCATTTTGAGTGGCTAATTCTAAAACAGGGTAAAGCTGAGACTGAAGTCCATTTAAGCGTTCAGCATTTTGTTGCACACTCTGTTTGTTAATCAAGAGCGATATAACAAAAGAAGTAATAGCAAAAAGTGTGAGTAAGGCAATTCTATGCTTTATTTTTAAACTGGTTAACTTCATATGTGTTCTTAATATGTAAATAAAACAGGAAAGAATTTTATCATACAAAAATGTTTATGAGAAATTGCTTATGAAAGAAAATTCGCAGTTTCGATACAAATATTTTGTTATATGATATTCGTTATTTAAAATTGTTAATTAACAATGGGTTGTTGTTTTTTTTGCAGCCATTTATTGAGTGTTTTATTCATCTTATTAGCCATTTTATTATTATCCTCAAGTTATTTGATACTCGTTCTCATTATCAAAATATAAAAGCATTACTGCTATAACGCCGCACATTTATGGCCGACATAATATCCATAATGGTTTTTAATCGTCGGATGAATCACACAGGCTTAGTTACACAGCGCCTTAAACTACAAAGTACCCAAGGTTAAGCGCTTAATATTAACATTTGCGAAACTTTTCAGTGTCTGACCCATAGGCTTTCACTGGCATTCATAATAGTTAATCTTGTTCTAATGAATGTATCGGGTTGAATATAGTTAACTTGAGAGAGGATGCGTTAATATCAATACTGCTTGCTTGTTTTTTGTTCAGTCAACTTGTGGGTGTTTGACTCTGGCTTTGATTCTGAGCTTAAGTTTGCGAAGCTTTGGGCACTTCTGTTAATGATGAAGGTTAGGGCACATGCTGAACGAATATTAAGCTGAGCACTGAGCTTGGCGCTATAACCTTGATAAATACCGCCATTTCACTGATAAAAACCGCAATTAAGCCTAGTATATTTTCTCCTGCTAACGTAAAATTTGTCTCTTTTATTTTAACCTAAGCGTTGATAGTCAAGCACCTCAGACCCATTCAGCGCCTCCGTCGTCAGCCCTTTGGTTTGGCGCCCAATCGCAGATAAATGCGAAAATGCAGTGGATGATAACATGCAGCAGTTAACCGAGATCGTAGCGCAAGCTTTAGCCGACGTCGCTAAAGCCAGTGATCTAAAGACATTGGATGATATCCGTGTCGACTACCTAGGCAAGAAAGGTAAGATCACAGACATGATGAAAATGATGGGAAGTCTGAGCGCAGAAGAAAAACCTGCCTTCGGTCAAGCCGTCAACCAAGCCAAGCAAGCCGTTCAGCAAACTTTGTCTGAGCGTATTGATGGTCTAAAAGCGAGTGAGCTCGAAGCGCAATTGATTGCCGAGAAGATTGATATCACTTTGCCGGGCCGCACCCTTGAACTTGGTGGTTTGCATCCTGTGACTCGTACCATAGAACGTATTGAAACTTTCTTTGGTGAACTGGGTTTTGTGGTTAAGCAAGGGCCTGAAATCGAAGATGATTTTCATAATTTCGATGCTTTGAATATTTCTGAACACCACCCAGCACGTGCGGATCACGACACCTTTTATTTCAACCCTAAGGTGATGCTACGAACGCAAACTTCTGGGGTGCAAATTCGCACCATGGAGCACGAAAAGCCGCCGCTACGGATTATTTCTCCGGGCCGTGTTTACCGTAACGATTACGATCAAACTCATACGCCTATGTTCCATCAGGTTGAAGGCTTAATGGTTGCTGAAAATGTTAATTTTGCCGAGCTTAAAGGCATTTTGCATGACTTTTTACGTAATTTCTTCGAAGAAGACTTACAAGTGCGCTTCCGTCCCTCTTACTTTCCGTTCACTGAGCCTTCGGCTGAAGTGGATGTGATGGGTAAAAATGGCAAATGGCTCGAAGTGCTAGGCTGCGGCATGGTGCACCCGAATGTACTGCGCAGCGTGGGCATAGATCCTGAGAAATATTCTGGTTTTGCTTTTGGTATGGGCGTTGAGCGTTTAACCATGTTGCGTTATGGCGTCAATGACTTACGTGCCTTCTTCGAAAACGATTTACGTTTTCTTAAGCAATTCAAATAACGGAGCAATAATCAGATGAAATTTAGTGAATCTTGGCTTCGTGAGTGGGTCAATCCTGCAATAAGCCGCGACGAATTATCACACCAAATTACCATGGCAGGCCTTGAAGTCGATGGCGTTGATGCCGTTGCTGCAGCGTTTAGCGGCGTGATTATTGGTGAAGTGGTTGAATGTGGTCAGCATCCAGATGCGGACAAACTTCAAGTAACCAAAATTAATGTTGGCGGTGATGAGCTTATTGACATCGTCTGCGGCGCCCCCAATTGCCGCTTAGGCCTTAAAGTGGCAGTTGCCATGGTGGGCGCAGTATTGCCTGGTGATTTTAAAATCAAAAAAGCCAAGCTACGCGGTCAGCCCTCTATGGGCATGTTGTGTTCATATACTGAGCTGGGTATCGACATCGAAAGCGATGGCATTATTGAATTACCCCAAGATGCGCCACTTGGCGTCAGCGTGCGTGAATTCTTAGATCTTGATGATGCCATCATAGATGTGGATTTAACCGCTAACCGCGCCGATTGTTTAGGCATGGTGGGTCTTGCTCGTGAAGTGGGCGTATTAAATCGCCAAAGCGTAACAACGCCAAGCTGGGAAGCGGTAAGCGCCAGCATAGATGCACCCTTTAACATTGAGGTTAAGTCACCAGAACTTTGCCCACGTTATTTGGGCCGTGTGGTCAAAAATATCAATGTAGCAGCGCCAACCCCTAGCTGGATGCAAGAGAAATTGCGTCGCAGTGGTATCCGCTCTATCGATGCCATCGTCGACATCACCAATTTTGTGTTGATTGAATTTGGTCAACCTATGCACGCCTTCGATTTAAACACCTTAAATGGCGGCATTACTGTACGTTTAGCCGATGGTGTTGAGAAGCTCAAGCTGCTTGATGGCAATGAAATCACAGTGCCAAATGACACTCTAGTGATTGCCGATAACAACCAAGCTGTTGCACTTGCCGGCGTATTTGGCGGCGAAGCCACAGGGGTGAGCGACACCACCAAAGACATCTTGTTAGAGTGTGCTTTCTTTGCCCCCCTTGCCATTATGGGCAAGTCACGTCGCCTAGGCTTACACACAGACGCGTCACACAGGTTTGAGCGTGGCGTCGACCCAGAGCTTCAACATAAGGTGATGGACAGAGCTACGCGCTTAGTGCTTGATATCTGTGGTGGTGAAGCTGGGCAAGTAATAGAAGTCTTATCGGCTGAATATTTACCTAAGCCTACCAAGCTTGTGCTACGTCGCAGTAAGCTAGATAAAACCTTAGGTCATCATATTCCAGATGCGGACGTGGCAGAAATTTTAGAGCGTCTAGGTTTTGCCGTTGTTGCTAATGGCGATACTTGGAGCGTTACAACAGCCACTTATCGTTTTGATATGGCCATTGAAGAAGATTTAATCGAAGAAGTGGCCCGTATTTACGGTTATGACAATATTCCTAATATCGCTCCCCAAGCGGCACTTAAGATGTCGGATCATAAAGAATCAGACATAGAACTTAAGCGGGTACGCAGTTTGTTAGTGGCCCGTGGTTTCCAAGAAGCGGTGACCTACAGTTTTGTTGATCCAAAAATGCAAAACTTAGTGCACCCAGGCCTTGAGGCCATGGTGTTACCCAACCCCATTTCGGTTGAAATGTCGGCCATGCGCCTGTCAATGTTCACCGGTCTTTTGGGCGCAGTGGGTTATAACCAAAGTCGTCAGCAGGGCCGCGTGCGTTTATTTGAGACTGGATTACGCTTTGTTCCTGATCTCAATGCAGAATCTGGCGTGAGGCAGCAAGCCATGATTGGTGCTGTGATCTCTGGGGTTCAAAATGACGAACATTGGTCGATGGAATCCAAGACAGTTGATTTTTTTGACTTAAAAGGTGATTTAGAAGCCATGATGGGCTTGACAGTTGCCGTTTCAGAATTTAGCTTTAGGGTAGCAACGCATTCTGCTATGCATCCTGGGCAATGTGCTGAAATATTGAGAAATAATCGCGTTATCGGCTATATTGGTGCAGTACATCCAAAATTAGAGAAGCCTTTTGGCTTAAACGGTAAAACCTTTGTTTTTGAGCTCGAATTAGACGCGTTATTACAGTCTAATTTGCCGCTAGCCCAAGCTGTATCTAAGTTTCCTGCAAATCGTCGTGACATAGCCGTCGTTGTCGACGATAGTGTAGCAGCAAGCGATGTCATGAATTTGATAAGAAAAGTTGGCGAAAATCAGTTGGTTGGCTTAAACTTATTCGATGTATACACAGGTAAAGGTGTTGAACCTGGCAAAAAGAGCCTGGCGATAGCACTTACGTTACAAGACACTACTCGTACCCTTGAAGAAAAAGACATTACTGAAACAGTTGATTCAGTAGTTTCTGCACTTAAGACCGAGTTCAACGCATTGTTGAGGGATTAAAGTATGGCACTTACCAAAGCCGAAATGGCAGAACATCTTTTTGAAACATTAGGCTTAAATAAGCGCGTAGCCAAAGAGATGGTCGAGTCATTCTTCGAAGAAATTCGTGAAGCGCTCGAAAGTGGTGAGCAGGTCAAGCTATCTGGCTTTGGCAACTTTGACCTTAGGGACAAGAATCAAAGACCGGGAAGGAACCCAAAAACAGGTGAAGATATTCCGATTTCAGCACGCCGCGTAGTGACGTTCCGTCCCGGGCAAAAACTGAAAGCTCGAGTGGAAGCTGCAAACTCAGGCAAGAAATAATTTCGCAGGTTAGCTCAGTTCATTTATTGAATTGAGTTGGCAAAAGGCCACTCTTTATGAGTGGCTTTTTGTTGTTTTTTTGAAAATGGTACCTATGTTGATTTACAATGCAAAGCCCTTTTTCTCTGATCATTTATCCCACCCAATAGAGGTTTCTTTTGTCACGCAAAGCCAAACACTTTGATACACGTTTCCCGCCCTCGCTTTTACATCCTAAGCATTGGCCCACTTGGTTGGTTATTGGCATCTTATTGCTGTTTGGGCTTATGCCTGCATGGTTTAGGGATCCTATCGCTAGGGGCTTAGCTAAACTTGTGATGCGGGTGGCGAAAAAACCCTTGGCCGTAGCGAAAATTAATATAACCCAATGCTTTCCCCACATGAGTGAAGACGAGGTTAATGCCTTAATAAGGCAAAATGTCGACAATTTCGCCATCGCTATATTGTCTCAGGCAGAATTGATGTTTGGCAGCGATAAGCACCTGTGCCGCCGTGTTAAGTTGCATGGTTTTGAGCATGTTAAAAAGGTAAGAGAAGCAGGCCAGCCGATCATCTTTATCATGCCCCATGTGTGGCCTATAGAATATGCCGGTCTGAGACTTAACCATGAGATCCCTATGGTCTCGATGGCTAAAGCTCATAGAAATCCCTTATTTAATTGGTTTAGTAATAAAATACGCAGTAGTCAAAAGGGGCGAATATACATGCGTGAAGCGGGTATTCGTGCGCTTTTGTCTGAACTTAAGCAAGACAATAGCTTCTTTTATTTACCTGATGAAGACTTAGGCCCAGAGCAAAGCGTGTTTGCGCCTTTTCTTGGCACCACTAAGGCGACGTTACCTGTGGTAGGGCGCTTAGCCAGTGCGGGCAATGCTCAAGTGATGCCGGTAAAAATTGGTTATGATCAACAGGCGCATCAGTTCAATTTAACCGTGATGCCAGCCATTGACCCTGAAACCATGAAAGGTAAAGATAATGAGGCCTTAGCGTTAAATCAGGTGGTGGAGCAGGTTATCTTGGCATATCCTGAACAATATATGTGGTTTTTAAAATTACTTAAAACCCGCCCAGTGGGGGAACCACCTTTGTACTGATGGTGTTATGAGTAGCAAGAAAACTAAGTCACAAATTACAACGACAATAAGAACAACAAAAAGGACAAATGATGAGCTTAGATTCGATATTAGAGGCACTGGCCTTTGTAGTGTACACCTATGATGGTCGTCCCATTACCTTGTTGCAGATTTTACAGGTGCCTTTCTATATTTTACTGGCCTGGTTCATTGTTGGCCATGTGGGTAAGTTAATAAAAAGAGGCTTACGCGCCCGTAATGTCAGCGCCGATGCTATTCATTTCTTCTCCCGTGTTTATCTGGTGCTCACCATCGCCATACTGGTGGTCACCAGCATGGAGATTTTAAATATTCCACTTACCGCCTTTGCCTTTGTCTCTGGTGCAATCGCCATTGGTGTGGGTTTTGGTGCCCAAAATATCATCAACAACTTTATCAGTGGTTGGATCTTGATGTGGGAGCGCCCCATACGCATTGGCGACTTTCTTGAAGTGGGCGATGCTCGCGGTGTGGTTGAAAGCATTAACACTCGCTCAACCTTAATTCGCCGCAATGATGGCGTGCACATGCTAGTGCCGAATAGCCAGTTGCTGGAAAACACAGTAACAAACTGGACTTTAATCGATCAAAATGCCCGCTCGTTTGTGCGTATTGGCGTCGCCTATGGCTCCGATGTTGTCTTAGTACGTGAATTGATATTTCAAGTGCTTAACGAGCGTGATGATATTTTGGAAAAACCACCAGCTATGGTGTTTTTTGAAGACTTTGGCGATAACGCGCTAATTTTTGATGCCGTGTTTTGGGTTAGCGCAGTATCAGAAACCGATATCCGTCGCCGTCGCAGTGAAATCCGTTTTCGCATGTATGAGCTGTTTAATGAAAACAATATCTCCATTGCCTTCCCGCAGCGCGATGTGCATTTAGACGGTAACTTAACCATTACCAATGCGTAAAACCGATAAAAAATTAGAGGCGCAGCTTATTGAAGCCCTGACACAAGTGTGTGAGCAGGCTAAGAGCCAATACCCAGGGTTTAGTTGGCTCACACATAAGGTAAATTTCCAGCGTTTCCCAGACAGTTTGAGTCTAGTGTGCGTATTTGATACAAATCAAGAATTGCGGGCCTTCAACGCGGACGCTAATGCTACCGCTGGGCTACAGGCTTTAGTGAAACAGCAACTTGCCAGCATAAGCATTAAACCCAATAAAGCCGTACCCCTGGTGTTTGACACAGAGGAAAACTGTCAACACCAAGATAACGGCAGTTGGAGCCGAAGGCTTGAACGTCGTTGAAAATCAGCCTTTGCTAACCTGACATTGCTCAAATTTGACCATGGGTGCCACCATTAAGCTTTTGAATAGCAATAAGTTAACTTAAACTCTGCCATATAGGCTTACCATGGCCCATTTCATTCACAAAAAGTCACTACGACACGCGTGCTTTTTATAAAATCAAAAGCGCCCCTGTAGCTCGCTTCGACGTCCAATTCTCTTAAACGAAAAGCAAACGGTCGGCTCGCCCTTCTCGTGGTGAAGCGTCATGGTTCACCTTTTCAGTTTTTGTGTGCCCTTTAGCCTTAAAAGATTACAAGTCTATCTTTAGTAATCGGGTAGCTCGGTATTCCACCTAATCATCAACCCAACCCATTTTTGGACAGAAGCTTATTAGCGCGTTATCTAGACTAGTTATCGATGAATGAATACAGGTATAGCAAAGCCTAAGCCACCACGGCTCCTTTCGGTAGCCATCTAGAATGAAAGTGTACCGTTTCTTCTGTTGCGCAACTAGAATTCTAAGCGACTTGTGTGCGTATGAAGGTTGATTTTATGCACGTTTAAGCTGATGTGGTGATCCTAGGCACTATTCTAAACTATCCTGACTCCCAAAATTATTATCAAGTTTTTGCCAAAAAAATATTGACCTGTCTAAAGCTTCACAGTTTATAGTTGGCTCATCAATGAGAGGGAACCCTATGTACCGTATTTCTGAATTGGCACAAAAAGTTGGATTGAGCCGCTCCACTTTGCTCTATTACGAAAAACTCAAACTGATTTCTGCCAAACGGCAAAGCAATGGGTATCGCTGCTATTTAGACACAGATGTTCAGCGAGTAAAACTGTTACAACAATTACAGGCTGGCGGATTAACCTTAAAAGAGTGCCAAGTATGTTTAGAGGCTCAAATTGACAGAGAGCTACTGCGTCATAGGCTTAGTGTTTTGGATGAAGAAATCGCCCAAATATTTAAAAGTGCCAGCCATTGTTAAATGGAACTGGCAGTTTTTGTTAATTTTCTGAACAATATGCTCATATAAACGCGTTTAATCTAAGTCAGTGGTGTCAGTTAAGTTTTTGCGGCTAAAACCCGCGTGGTTTGATGATATGAGCTGAATAAATCTAAC
>NZ_JACJDV010000046.1 GCF_014163735.1 Shewanella sp. SR44-3 | reverse complement strand
GCGAATTCCGGTTAACACCCTAAAGGCATCAACCTAAACCTAAACACAATGACGCTTTAATTATTAATAATTCCAGTAACTTAACAGCATTTCATTGGTAAGGCAATACGCCTTTCGTTCAGGTAAAAACGAGAATTTAGATAATCGAGAACATCACCTTCTCGTTGTGTAGCGATTTAGTGAAAATATATCATTACTTTTCAGTTAGATAGATTTTTTGCTAGCTGAAACCGAGAATTTTCTGGATTTACATAACGAGAAGCAACAAAATCAGTTAGCAATGATCTCTTTGATGATAAATTCTTTACCACTTAGCATGCCCCATTCTTCATTGTCACAATGGGGGCATTGGGAGTGATGCTCTATGATGTTAAACACCTGATGGCAGCCCTTGCACAGGGCCTGAGCAGGGATGATTTCAATGCTCAATTTAGTCTTTTCTAGGTAGGTACCATCAACTGCAGCGGGATAGCAGGCTTCAACATAGCTTGGGATCATAGATGATAGCTGGCCTATTTGTAACACGATAGTATCGACATTACGCAGCTGGTTTTCCTCTGTGATCCTCATAACGGTTTTGACCACTTCAAAAACGACACTTAGTTCATGCATGGGAACTCCTAAAGAAACAGGGCAAGCTCACTTGCCCTGTATTTACCGACTTGCTTTACTCATTAATATCTACAGTTCTGCTATTGCAGCGGTAGATTTTTAGTCTGTAAACATAGCGCGAATGCGTTTGATGGGCGCATTCACAGCAATGCGGACTTTACGCTTTAAGGCATGCTTGATGATAACGCCTTTTACTGTGCGTAAATCAGCCCCATCGGCGTCATAGGCTCTCACCAATGAAATGGCCCCAAACTTACACTTAGTGGTACAAGCGCCGCAACCGACACACATAAATTCATCCGCTACCGCGACACCACAGCCTAAGCAGCGCTCAGTTTCTTGCTGAACTTGAGCTTGAGTAAAGGTGCCCCGTAGATCCCTAAAGGTTTTTTTCGCCTCATCGCCATTAACCTGTTCGATAGTTTGTCTGGGAGTATTGTCGTAACCATCTAAATTTAAATGTTTTTTATCGAAGGCGCGATAATCTCGCTTAATGCGCCCTAGCACTAAACTTTGTCCGTGCTGCACATAACGGTGAATAGAAATCGCCCCTTCTTTGCCCTGAGCAATGGCATCGATGGCAAATCTAGGTCCTGTGAGTACATCGCCGCCGACAAAAATGTCAGTATCATGGGTTTGAAAGGTCTGTGGATCCGCTTGCACTGTTTGGTTCGCATTTAAAATAAGCTTAGTATCGCTAAGTAAATTGCCCCAATCCATGGCCTGGCCTACTGAAATCAATACAGTATCGGCCTCAACCAGTGTGCAGGTGTTCTCATCGAAACGAGGAGCGAAATTGCCATGCTCATCTAAGGTAGACAGGCATTTAGCAAACTCAACACCTGTCACCTTGCCATTATTACTAAGAATTCGCCTTGGGCCCCAGCCATTGTTGATGGTAATAGATTCAGCTAAGGCTTCATGGACCTCCTCTAAGTGGGCCGGCATATTTTCGCGGCTTTCTAAGGTGAACATTTCTACCTTGCCAGCCGAGATCCTGCCTGCGGTTCTGGCAACATCGATAGCCACATTGCCGCCACCTATGACGATGACTTTACCCGTTAAGCTGGGAGCATTATTAAGGTTGACTTGACGCAAGAAGTCGACACCTGTGATAACGCCTTGGGCATCTTCACCTTCTAATCCCAGCTTTCTGCCCGATTGCGCACCAATAGCCAAATAGAAAGCGCGATAGTCTTGGTTTTTCAGCTCACTAAGGCTGATATCTTTGCCTATTTCAACGCCGGTTTTAAAGCTGACCCCTAGGGCTCTTAGCACATCAATTTCAGCATTAATGACATCTTTTTCTAAGCGATATGAAGGGATCCCAAGGGTTAACATACCTCCTAGGATAGGCTGCTTTTCAAATACCGTGACTTGATAGCCTTCAATGGCAAGGAAATAAGCGCAGGATAATCCCGCTGGACCACTGCCAATAATGGCAATTTTCTTGTCATATTTATGCTTGATGCTAGGAACAAAACGGGTTTGTGCATCAAGATCTTGCTGGGCGATAAACTTTTTAATGTCATCGATGGCAACGGGATGATCTATGTCTCCTCGGGTGCAATCGGATTCACATTTTTTAGGGCAAATGCGGCCACAAACAGCGGGGAAAGGGTTCTCTTGTTTGATAAGCTCAAGGGCTTGAGCGTAATTACCTTGGGCGGCAAGCTTAATGTAGCCTTGAATACCAATGTGAGCAGGACACTCGGCTTTACAAGGGCTTGAGCCCGTATCGACGACCACTTGTTTATTAGTGCGATAATCAACATTCCATTTATCTTCGCCCCAATGGGTATTGTGAGGCAACTCTCTTTTCGTGGTTTTAGCCGGTGTTGTGGTGCAGAGTTTTTGCCCAAGTTTTAATGCATTGGTTGGACAGACTTCGACGCACTCGCCGCAGGCGACACATTTTTCAGCATCGACTTTAACCACATAGTTAGATCTCACCATATCTGGGTTTTGCCATTGGCTGGCTAGACGCAGGGCGAAACAACCACAGCCGCAACAGTTGCAAATTGCATGGGTTTCACCTGAACCATCAAAGTTTGGCATACTGTGCATTAGGCCATTTTCTTCGGCTTTGCGTATGACTTCGAAGGCTTCTTCACGGCTGATTTGTTTGCCACGGCCGGTGCGAATATAGTACTGCGCTGCATGGCCCATTTGGATGCAAATATCTTCTTTTAAATGGCCGCAACCTTCGCCCATGGCTTCCCTTGATGTGCGGCAGGCACAATCTGAAAGAGAAAATAAATCATTGTTATTTAAGTATTTTGCAACTTCTTCATAGGAGGCATTTTTAGTGCCGCCGTCGATGGATGTTTGAATGGGAATAACCCGCATCGGGCCTGAACCTACTGGGATATTACCGGCGGCGAGTGGACCTTTTTTCTTACCAAAGGCATCGAAGGCTGCCCCAAGCTCAGGGAATTTTTTGATCAAGTCTTTATTGTTGACGATCATTTCCATATGCCCAGGGACCCAGACATCAATCCAATATTTATCTACGCCGTCTATTTCATTCACAAAAGCGGCGCCCATCATGGCCACTTGCCACAATAATTCGGCTGTGGCTTCTTCTGACTTACCGCATTGTTTGGCGACTTCTGCTGCGCTCAAAGGTTTTCTAAGGGCTAAGCATAAGGCAACTTCGGCCATTTCTTCACTGAGAATAGGCGCTAAGATCTGGTATTCGGGATCGTTAATTGTGATGCCACTTTTTGAGCCTCGCTTGGTGCGGCTGATTTTATTAGCTAAATCTAACACTTTATCTTTAACGATTTGATTATCTATCATGATGGTAATTCCTTGGCATCATACTGGCTAACAGTGTTGGATTAAGCTGTGACTTGCATGCGCAACCACTGGGCCCATTTGTCTATACCTTCACCGGTTTTTGCTGAGATAGGTATGATGGTGATATTAGGGTTGAGCTTTTTGGCGTATCTGGTGACGGCGGCTAAATCGAAATCAAAAAACTCCATAGCATCGATTTTATTAATCAGCAGCACATCTACAATAGAGAACATTAGCGGGTATTTGAGCGGCTTATCATGGCCTTCGGGAACACTTAAGATCATGGCGTTCTTGGTGGCGCCGGTATCAAATTCAGCGGGGCAGACTAAGTTACCTACGTTTTCTAGGATCACCAGATCTAAGCCTTCAGTGTCAAGGGCTGCTAACCCTTGGCGGGTCATATCGGCATCAAGATGACACATGCCACCGGTATGAAGTTGAATAACCTTTGCCCCGGTCTGGCTTATCGTGCGAGCGTCAACGTCAGAGTCAATATCGGCCTCCATGATGCCAATATTCAATTCATCTTTAAGGGTTTGGATGGTTTTAACTAAGGTTGTGGTTTTGCCTGATCCTGGAGAAGACATAAGATTGAGCAGAAATAACTTTTGCTCAGCAAGCTCGGCTCTAAGCTTGTCAGCTTGGGTATTATTGTTTTCAAATACGCTTTCTTTAACTTCAATGATCTTAAAGCTATTCATGACTTTTCCTTATTATCCTGGCAAGGCAAAATTTCATTTTGATCAACCTAGGGGCCAACCACTAAACCAATTTGAGTAATTACTCTATTTATTGGCGCTAATTTACGATTAGCGCTAGTGATTTGTTGTGATAGTGTTCTCAAAACGATATGAGCTAGCAGGCAGGAGTGACACGCAGCCATTAAGCTACTGATATTTATGGAGTATTAGAGGATAATTAACTGCTAGGACTGTGAACTAGATTGTAAATCTAGTTCATCAGTGTTCAGTATTGTTAGCACTTAGAGTGCATTGTTGATAAAAGAAATGGGTCTTAACGCTTCTTGGCCCAGAGGATCCCTAAGGCGATGAGTGCGAATAAGGTCAAGCCCGGTGCTAAGTCCATCACATGGTGAAATAGCCCAACACCATGGTGACCTTCATGGGCCATGGCAAGGTTAGGCAGGAATAACATTCCTAAAAATGGCAGTAGATGTTTCATATAAAATCCCTTATTAAATAATGGCAGCTATTAAAACCTCAATCGCTTAGAAAAGATTTGAATAGGGTCACAATACCGGATTTTCTGTCATTCTAGTAACAGGCAGTGCTTTGAGGTTAATCAATGGCACGATTAAATAGATGTAAACTCAAAATGCCCCTTTTGAGTAAATAGCGGTTGCCTTAGGCGAGGAACTTAATCCTCTGGGCGCTTAGGTTTTATGTTGAGCTTGAGTTTATTGGCCAGTGGTTCTAAAGCGGCACCTTGGATAATAACCGAGATAAGGACGATGAAAAATACCATGTGGATCATTTCACGTGAGCCTTCAACGCCAGCAGCAGCGGGAATTAGTGCAAATACAATTGGCGTAGCCCCCTTAAGGCCTATCATAGATACAAATAACCGCTTGCGCCAATTGGCCTGCCTAAACGGCAGATAGCACAATTGTACCGCTAACGGACGCGCCACTAATATCAGTAAAATGGCAGGTAGTAATGAGGCGGCAAATACAGGCCATAATTGCTGCGGAAACATTTGCAAACCCAGAATAATAAACATCAACGATTGAGCTAACCAAGATATGCCATTGAAGAAGTGCTTACTGACTTCAGCGCCTTTCTTTAAATCATTACCTATGATGACACCGGCAATATAAACCGCAATAAGCTCATTGCCACCTAACAGCCCAGTACTAGAGACTGTGATAGCAAAGCTTGCCAAAATAAACACAGGAATAAGGCCAAATTCAGGCAGTTTGATGTGATTGAGTGCCCAAACGGCTAATTTACCCATTAATAGCCCAATAATTACACCAACGCCGATTTGTTGCCCAAGGCTAAAAATGACAGCTAAAGCCGTGGGGGCGCCATTGGCACTATTGATAATAAAGTCAGTTAAGATGATCACCATCAACAGGGCGATGGGATCGTTTGTGGCGGATTCGAATTCTAAAATAGTGCTGGTGCCATGTTTTAATTTTAATTTTTTTGATTCTAAAATTGAAAATACTGCCGCCGCATCTGTGGATGACACAACCGCTGCAAATAGCATACAAGTTACCAGATTAAAATCGAGTAACGCATTCAAAATAAAACCAAAAATCACCGTGGTCAGAATAACTCCTACGGTAGATAGCATGCCACCTTCTTTCCAAGCAAAATGAATATGCTTCATTGGAGTGTTTAACCCGCCCACGAACACTATGACATTTAACGCTAGAGTACCGATAATCGAGGTGACTTTTAGGTCATCATACACAAAGCCAAATTCACCATTACCAAAAACCAAACCTACCCCCATGAAAATAAGTAACGAGGGCAAACCTAAGGTTTTAGAAGGGTGATGAAGTAAAATCCCAATGGCAATAAGAAGCGAAATCCCTAAAACAATAATCTCCGATGGCATATGGGTACTCTTTAGCTTAAAAGGCGGTAATTGAAATTAACGTAAATGACTATTTTAGCATTTAATTGGCCTAAGCTTGTTTTATGGACATTTATTAATAATACCCATCGTATTAGCAATCTGGTCATGAAGCTGAAATTTAAATACTGTAAATCAAATTGAATCACGCTATGTGGAAGTACTCTTGGCGAGTAAATGTTGGTGTAAGTCGCCCGCTAACTCATTTATTAGCTTAATCACCTTTTGGTCATGAGGTCTCAACTCGACCCAGCCATCGGTCCCCATGATAGCTATGGCATCGACGCTAATGTTGGCAGAGATGTTAGCAATCATAGCAGTAGGAATGTCTACCGACTGGGGTTGCCAAACACCTGCGAGGCGAAAGATCCCCAATGGGGTATTGATGCGACTAATAGTGAACCTTTCCATTTAGACCTCAAATCACTGCAGTTTTTATCATGGCAATAAGCAACTGCGTCCGGTGTTAACCCTATGGTGTTATCTTTGCTTCATCCTCTGAGTTAACTTGAGCAGCCTTGCTTTGATTAACGATATGAACGGCTTTGGCGGCAGAGAAATAAAATAACAGCGTAAAACTGGTTAATATTCCAGGAAACTCACTGCTATCCATATAAGTCAGGATAATATCCAAACATTTTAATCCAATAAGGATGCAAGGCGCCCATAGCTTCTCTTTATACAAGAAGATGAAACATATAACGGAAATAGAAGCGGTAATTAAAATAGCCCACTTGTTAAGCATCTTCTCACCAAGTAAGTCTTGTGTTGGCGCATAAGGCATAAATACCACCATCAAGGCTAAGCCTGTGGTGATCAAACCTAAGTAGCTAACAAACTTGATGACCTTACGTGATACAAGCTCTTCCCTAGGGCCAAAAAACAGTGCATTAAAAAAACCTTGTGACATCTTTACTTCCTATTATTTAATGTTCTCTGCTGGCAACAAGATTAAATGACCAGATTAAAAAATATGATTAGTCTAAATCATGGTGACAAACAGCACTGAGCTGCTGTGAACACACTTTGCTTTAATTGTGAACAAAATTGCAGCGCCTTAAAAACACCCCGCTAACTGCAATTATACTTGGGCTATATTCTACACTATCTCACTTATATTTATGAGATGACTAGGCTTGGCTAGAATGTAGCCGAATTCAGCCATAGATGAACTAAGATGCTCGCGCCATAGCCTAATGCGATCACAGGTGTCCATTTCAAATGGGCGGCAAACGTGTAAATACCACGCGCTTGGCCCATTAATGCCACGCCTGCAGCACTGCCGATTGACAATAAACTTCCCCCAACACCTGCTGTAAGCGTCACTAATAACCACTGCCCGAGCACCATATCTGGGTTCATGGTCAGCACAGCAAACATGACAGGAATGTTATCCACCACTGAAGATAATAATCCAATAGCAATATTGGCATAAGTCACATCCCAGTGGGTGTATAGCGCCTCAGACACTAGACTCAAATAGCCCATAAACCCTAAGCCTCCAACACACAGCACCACGCCATAGAAAAAAAGTAATGTATCCCATTCTGCACGCGCAATACGGCTAAATACATCGAAGGGGACCACATTGCCCAATTGTTCTAAGCGGTGCTCATTTTGCTCTCGCGCGGCTTTTTCTCGGGCACGAACCAGCGCTTGTGGAAAGGTTTTGCGTAGGAAGTAGCCAAAAAACTGTAGGAAACCTAAGCCCGTCATCATACCTAATACTGGGGGCATACCTAAAAACGAGTGTGCGCAAACGGCAGTGACTATGGTTAACAAAAACAGCAACACAATGCGCTTAGCACCGCGCTTCATTTCTACGTTCTCTTGCTCACTTATTTGTGGTCTATTGATGATGAAAAAACTCATAATAGCCGCAGGCACAATAAAGTTGACCAAGGATGGAATAAACAGGCTAATAAATTGTGAAAAATGCACCGCCCCTTTTTGCCATACCATTAAGGTGGTAATGTCACCAAAGGGACTAAATGCGCCGCCCGCATTAGCCGCAACAACAATGTTAATACAGGCTAAGGTAATAAATTTTTTATCCTCTCCTCCTACCTTCATCACCACGGCACACATTAATAACGCCGTAGTTAAGTTGTCGGCAATAGGTGAAATAAAAAATGCCATAAACCCAGTTAACCAAAAAACTGTCCGTAAGCTAAAGCCGCGGCCCACCATCCATGAACGCAGTGCATCGAACAGGTTTCGCTCTTCCATAGCGTTGATATACGTCATCGCGACCAGTAAAAATAGTAATAATTCAGCATATTCAAGTAGATTATGCTTAAAAGCTGTTTGGGAAACTTCAGACATACCATTTTGCACATAAATAAAACCGATAACGCCCCAAATAATGCCAGCGGCAATCAACACGGGTTTTGATTTACGCAAATGAAGCATTTCTTCGCCCATAACCAATAAGTATGCAATAACAAAAATACACACCGCAAAATAGCCTGCTGTCGTGGCGGTTAAATCCAAAAAGTGTCCATTCGACTCACCATTACTGGCCATCACCATAGGCGAAAATAAGCTGCAACACATCAAGACAAACACCGCTAAAAAAGAGGCCACTTGGGCCCCTGATAACCGTTCTAATTTCATTTACGAGTCTCACAGATAGAAAATTAATCTGAAATTACCACATCTGTATCAACCAAAATTTTGATAAACGTCAAACTTTACAGTTTTAGCCAGCAAACCTTGATAGCAAGACGATCCGCAGCGCGAAAGAGAGCGTGTTAAGCCATCATTAGCACCAATCTCATGAATGTTGCGGCTCAATTAGAGGGCATCAAGCTTTTCAATTTTTATTCTTTATCGAAGCTATCCACCACTATGGCGCCCATGGAAGCAGGCATTGAAATCACTATGATGCGCTTCAAGGAAGTCCAAGGATCTTCTAGCAAAGGCAACTTATTTAAGCAGAACAGCACTAAAGCGACGACTAATGCCGTCATGGTATAGGCGATCACAATACGTAACACAAATACTAACTTTCTTGATTTAACATTGTGCTGAAACACACTTTGATAGGTAAATAATCCCAAAAATAACACTGACAAACTAAACAGCATGAGTAGGTTTTGAGTCGGCAAGGTTTCACCTAAACGCCAAGCTTCTTCCGAAAAGGAAATCGGTACAGCTAAGGCAAATGCCCCGACAAATATCTGGCTGGCATCCTCAACATTAAAACTAAATTTCATCATTTTTCTCTTTCGTTTTTAAGGCTCGATATATGCAGGGGCTTTAGTGCTGATAGCGATTAGCCGTCCTAGCTAAACACTTGCCATCAAAGATATTTATTAAGCTAAAATAAGTTGAGTGGTAGTCTTTAAGAATGTGCGACTATTTAGTTAATAAGTGGCCTACTTTACACTTTATGCTGTTCACAATATAACAATATTTGACTAGCGTTCAAGATTCATACCCGTTACTGAGTGACCAAGTGGACTTATGACAATAATCTTAGAAATCATCCTCCTTACAACTATGGCTGGCATCTGCATTCCTTTGGGCGGGCTAATGGCAAGCTTTGAGCACATAAGGCCACGTTGGCTCGAGTATGAATTCAGGCACTTTTTGATTGCCCTAGGTGGTGGCTTGTTAATTGGCGCAGTTTCCCTTGTATTGGTGCCTGAAGGAATTGCTGAATTGAGCCAAAAATTACTGGCCACTCCACTGATTTTAGCGGGCGGTGTAAGTATATTTGCCATTGAAAAAGTCCTCGGGCTCAGAAGACATGAGTCACCTCAACTCATGGGGATGATGCTAGATTATATCCCTGAAGCTATCGCGCTTGGTGGCTTAGTGGCGCTGGGTTCTCCATTGGCACCTTTGCTTGCTATCCTTATCGGCCTGCAAAATCTGCCAGAAGGTTTCAATGCTTTTCGTGAAATGCGAGCCCAAGCCTCACACTCAAGCCATACCCTATTAACTATGGTTTTACTTGTCCCTATTGGGCCCATAGCGGGACTCTTAGGTTATTTTTATTTAGCAGAACACCATGGTGTTCTAGGGGCTGTGATGCTATTTGCATCAGGGGGCATTCTCTATCTGATTTTCCAGGATATCGCCCCTCAAGCAAAACTAAAAAAACACTGGGGTCCACCTTTAGGCGCTGTGTTAGGTTTTGCTATCGCCCTCTTTAGCCAGCAAATAATGATGAGTTAATCAATGAAAGTCGCACTCATACAGAAGGCGCATACTCTCTCGCCATTGAATATTTAACTTAAAAATACGGCGATTAAAACTCACCATAGGATACGTGAATAATGAATACTCAAGATTTAACTCTTTTTGTCCACACCGCTGATAATGGCAGCATTACTGGGGCGGCTCACGCCCTTGATATGAGTACAGCAGCAGCCAGTGCGGCGTTAAAACGTTTAGAGAAACAACTTAACACTAGCTTGTTTATTCGCTCGACCCGACAACTTAGATTAACCACAGAGGGTGAACATTTTCTACTCCATTGCCGTCAAGCGCTGGATACCTTAGCTGCGGGGCAAGCCTCAATGGAAGCTTTACAAGGCCGTGTTGCTGGTGAAGTGCGAATATCAGCCCCGTCAGATCTTGGCCGTAATCTATTATTGCCCTGGATGGACGAAATCATGGACTTGCACCCAGAGCTAAAATTGCACCTGATTATTGGCGACTCCTTGGCTGACTTCTACCATGACAGAATTGATCTCGCCCTGCGCTATGGCCAGCCTAATGATTCAGCCATGGTAGCTTTTAAGCTTGCTAATGTTGAACGGATTATTTGCGCCTCACCTAGCTATTTGGCTCGCTTTGGCATGCCCGTAACGCCTCAAGATCTTACTGAACACAATTGTCTTTTATATCAACTTAATGACAGATCTTTTGACCTTTGGGAATTTGAAGCAAAACTTCAAACAGATGCCCCAACAGATCAGCCAAGAGAGTCTTATAAAGTGCGAGTAAAGAGCAATCGTTGCTGTAACGATGGCGATTTAGTGCGCCGCTGGGCTTTAGCAGGCAAAGGCATAGCGAATAAGTCTCGCTTAGATGTAAATCACGACTTAGCAGCAGGCCGCTTGGTAAGATTATTACCTGATTACCATTCACCTGAAAAAGAGCTCAACCTCTTGTGCCCTTCCCGCAAGCAAGTCACGCCTACCGTACTATTACTCAGAGACATGCTCAGGGATAAGTTTAAACAAATGCTTGGCTAACGTCCCCCCATCACTAATCACCATAGTTTCCAATCAATTATTTGATCTAGTTCATGTTTAACACACACTAAACTGGCAATTATTTGCTAACAAGACAAGCTTTAGCGCATGCTGGACCCATAACCTCCCCCTTTAACGCTGAATTACAGGAGTATGGATGTCTGCGCTAGTTAAATTACTAACGGCCATGATGGCAAGCTTTAAAGATCTTATTCCTATCATTCTTGTGGTGTGTTTCTTCGAGATATTTGTGCTGCAACAGGCACCAGCTAACCTTGCCTCCATCATGATAGGCTTAGTGTTTATCGTGCTTGGGCTCACTTTTTTCGTCTTTGGTTTAGAAATGGGGTTATTTCCTATCGGTGGCTCCCTAGCTCAAGCACTCGCCCGTAAAGGCAGTGTATTTTGGCTGGTGATATTCTCTTTTTCATTAGGTTTTGGTACCACCCTTGCCGAACCGGCACTCACGGCGGTTGCCAATGAGGCGGCACAAGTGGCAGCGACAGGCGGCGCCATAGCAAGCACAGCTGAAGCTATGGGTAGCTATGCCATGGGACTGAGATTAACAGTTGCACTATCTGTAGGCTTAGCAATTTTACTCGGCGTGGTGCGCATTCTTAAGGGCTGGCCGATACATTATTTGATCATCGGCGGCTATATCACAGTGATGATCCTCACCGCCTTTGCCCCTGAGAACATTATCGGCATTGCCTACGACTCCGGTGGAGTCACCACTTCAACCATTACCGTTCCTCTTGTTACAGCCTTAGGGGTTGGCCTTGCAAGCGCCATTAAAGGTAGAAACCCTATGCTAGATGGTTTTGGCTTGATTGCGTTTGCAAGCCTGACGCCGATGATTTTCGTGCTCCTTTACTGCATGGTGGTGCTATGAGCTTACTCAATGAATTACTGCAAACTTTATTGCTCACCATGCGCGATGTGGTGCCTATAGCTGTTATCCTGTTTGGCTTTCAACTGGGAGTATTAAAGCGCCCTATTGCCAATTGGCGCAAAGTCTTATTAGGTTTTGTTTATGTCATTATTGGCTTGAGCTTCTTCCTTGTGGGCCTTGAAATGGCGTTATTTCCACTGGGCCAAAGCATGGCGACTCAGCTCACCTCTGTCAGTTTTTTACACCCCAATGACCTAGCTGCGCCCTTTATTTGGCAAGATTATATTTGGGTGTACATTTTTGCCGCAGCCATTGGATTTAGCACCACCATTGCTGAACCCTCTTTGATTGCGGTCGCCATAAAAGCCAGCGAAGTGTCCGGCGGAACTATTAGCATCCAAGGTTTGCGAATGTCGGTGGCCTTTGGGGTTGCCATTGGTATTGCATTGGGGTGCTTTCGCATTGTGGTGGGCTCTCCTATTCATTACTACATAATGGCCGGTTATGTGGTTGTGGTTATCCAGACCTTTTATGCCCCCAAGATGATAATCCCCCTTGCCTATGATTCTGGCGGCGTGACCACCTCAACGGTTACCGTGCCTTTAGTTGCCGCATTAGGCCTTGGACTTGCCACCAATGTTGAAGGCCGCAATCCCCTTATTGACGGTTTTGGCCTTATCGCCTTCGCCAGTTTATTTCCCATTATCACTGTGATGGGTTACGCCCAAATAGTGGAATTTCTAAGTAACCGAAAATCTCTTAAGGAGCATCAAGATGCGCTTTAAACTAATTATTGCTTTCGTCGATGATGATGTCACCGACAAGGTACTCGATGCTGCCAGAGCCGCAGGCGCTACGGGTGCTACAGTGATCAACCATGCCCGTGGTGAAGGGCTGGAGAAAAAGACCACCTTCATGGGGCTGACGTTAGATGTGCAGCGAGATGTAATTTTGTTTCTCGTTGAGGAGCATATGAGTCGCGGCATTTTAGAAACCATCAGTAAAGCGGGCGAATTTGACACCAATAAAGGCAAAGGCATCGCCATTCAAATCGATGTGGAAGATGCGGTTGGCGTAGCCCATCAAGTGAAAAAGCTCAGTAAAGATATCGAGGATCAGATATGAACCCTATTAAACCCGTGCGTAATCAAGATGTGATGAACCAAGACTATGCCATGGTGGATGGTATGCACACTGTGGCTGAAGCCATAGACATTGCCATCGCAAAAAAAGTGCAAATATTATTGGTAAATAAGCGCCATGAACATGATGAATACGGCATGGTACTCATGAGTGATATTGCCCGTAATGTGCTAGCAAAAGATAAATCACCCGCTAGAATTAACATCTATGAAATCATGATTAAACCTGTGTTTAGCGTCTCTTCAGATATGGATATCCGTTATACCGCACGACTTTTTGAGCGCTTTGGGATTAATAAATCCCCCATCATAGACAATGGTAAAATTCTCGGCATTGTGACCTATCAAGATATTGTACTTAAGGGCATGATCCAACATAAAGCCCAAGCTTGATACTAAGGCTTATTCGCTGATATACAAATCAAAGCAGGCCTGCGCAGGGCTATTGATATAGCACTTGGCCTGTAAAATATGGTGGGGGTAGTCATAATGACTTTCATCATATAGCGCTATAAAATCAATTAGATGCTTAAAACTCTCCAGAGCCTGTTGTTGATGCAACTGTTTAGCTTTTTGATTTTTCCTTAATTCATACAACTTCGCGATTTCATGGCTGAGTAAAGCAATACCATAATCATTTTTAGCAAATTGCACTTGAGTTTCAGCCCCTGAAAAACGCCATAAGTCGCTATTACTTTGAAGTAAATTAACGGCATTTTTCACTTGTACTAATTCATCATCTTCAGATAAATGCTGCGATGAGAGCCACTGAGCAATCGCCAAATTATAAGCCGTATCAAATAACAAATAAGCACAGCGTGCCGCCTTTGGAGTGTCTTTTACTGCAGACAATTCGCAATAGGCCTGTAATTCTGAAAACGTCTGCGCCGACACATTACGAATAAGAAAACGCTTCGCTTGAGCGGCAAGTGCTGTATTGTCACTAAATGCCAGCTCAGCAATTTTAAGCTGCACCGCGCCGCTTACATGCCAGTTATCTTTTACCCCTAAATCTGCAGATGAAGCCCTGGCTAAGGCAGTAACTAGCCCTAACTGAACGCCAATACTGGCGCCCTGCTTTAATAAGGTTTGCTCAATAATGGGCGTTAGGCTCACTATATTATCCACCAAATATTGGCTGGCAAATTGACGAATGTAGGAGTCATCTGCTTCTAGAGCCTGCATCACCAGTGAGATATCCACCTCTTCAGCGGCATGAGCTTGGCTTATCAGGCTAAAGAAAGGATGACTTGGCGACAATACACTTGGGCGTAAAGGCAGTGCTGCATTAACATCTAACTCACCCGCGGCGGAGTGGCTAACCACCAGCTCTAGATTACGAGAGGGGGTTTTTAACCAGAGTTTTTTACCTTGATACAATAATTGTACATCCCGCAGATCGGTAATTTTATCCAGCGGTAATTGATAATCATAAAAATTGCGAGTGATATCATCCTCAATACGAATGGCAAAATGGCTAGGTAATTTATCACCCGTGTAATGCCAATGAACATTTTTAAGCCAATGACTGAGTTCATTTCTGGTGTATAAGGTTCTGATAGTATTGTTAACTTTAAGATTAGTGTTTAAATCTAACACTATGCCTGACATCAAGATGCCGGTTCTATTTTGCCCGAGCTGCTCAACAGACCAATGATAAGACACCACCATAAGTAGCGAGGCAATAAACACCCAGTTACCCAAATAAAGCCACGCACACATGCGCCGCTCTTTACCCTTTACGCTGTCCCACCTCGCCCTAAGCTTACTTTCTACTATGATGATTAACACAGCAACCGCACCAGCCGGTCCCCATTGAAGTAACACTTGTGCAATTTGTTGGATATCCATGTCCTGACCTCACATCCTAAAATCGGTATCGAAACGACTTTATGAGTCATAAGCCTTAACTTATAACTGTAATTGCAGATTAACGGTCACTATTACCATAAGTTAATCCGATTGAAATCTAAGTTAGGCTCATAAAGCATGATAATAAAAGTGTACGAACTCAAATCCGCTAGCTAAATTGTAGACCACAAAAATCGGCTTAAAACCATTAATCGGCCTTAAAGCTCCGCTGTTCAAACAAAATGACGGTAAAAGCCTCCCCACCTCTCTATGCAATAAAAAGCCATAACATTAGAGTTAAAGCTCAACTAATACATTGAAAATTGAGCTTTTATTCTAAAAAATGCTTATTTTTATTCTCGGTCATTAAAAAACAAACTCACGTTTAACTACCAGTAAATTATCCTTGTATGCTTAAGCCTTCAGAAAATTGGTCGTTTTAAACAGTTAAGCCTAATGCTTTCCTCACTGAGGAGCGATTCAAACAACCATTGCATTTAACAAATATTTAACCTATTGGTAATATTTACTGTATCTGGGTACTGGTTTCTAAATGCTAGCCAATGACTCACTCAAGTCAGCCCAACAAGACTGACACAGAAATATAAATACTAATGATCGCTAATCTTGAGGAAAGCACCATGAAAAAATGGATTTATGCCTGCACCCTATTACTCTCTTGTGCCAGCAGCGCAGGTCAAGCTGCTGGCACACCACTTAATTACCCTGTCGTCATGGTTCATGGCATTTTTGGTTTCGATGATATTTGGGGAGTAGATTATTTCTACCGTATTCCCCAAGCCATGCAGCAAGAAGGTGCACAAGTTTTTGTTGCCAGCGTGTCTGCGGCTAACTCAACCGAAGTCCGCGGTGAGCAATTACGCACCTATGTTCAGGCCGTATTGGCTCAAACCGGTGCCACAAAAGTCAACCTCATAGGTCATAGCCATGGTGGACCGACCGTCAGGTATGTCGCCAGTGTCAGTCCTGAAATGGTCGCTTCTGTGACCTCTATTGGCGGCGTCAATTGGGGCAGTCGCTTCGCTGACTTTATGCGCGGCCAAGTGCCGACAGACTCAGCAAGTGAGTGGCTAATTAAGCAAGGGTTAGATACTTTAGCCCGAGTCATCGCAGGAGTTTCAGGTAGCCCCCAGCGCCCCCAAGACAGCTTGGCCATGACCCAATCTTTAACAACTGAGGGCTCAATTGCTTTTAATCAGCGCTATCCTGAGGGCATGCCAAGCCAGTATTGCGGCCAAGGGCAGTCCTTGGCAACTAATGGCGTGCATTACTTTTCTTGGTCAGGGGCCAAACCTTTTACTAATGCGTTAGACCCCATAGATTATGGCCTTAAGCTCACCAGCTTAGTGTTTAATGAACCCAATGATGGCTTAGTTTCAAGTTGCAGCTCGCATGTGGGTAAAGTCATTAAAGACAATTACACCATGAACCATCTAGATGAAGTGAATCATACCTTTGGGATCACTAGCTGGTTTGAAACTAACCCTGTGACCCTTTACCGTCAGCATATGATACGCTTGCGTCAATTGGGATTATAATCATGCCTCAAGAGCCATCAATTAAGCCGCCGCGATTAGTAAGATTAAGCATTCTAGCGGTTTGCTTATTCCTACTTGGGCTTGTCATTGTGTATGTATTGCAACAAGGACGAGCCAAGGCAGCTCCCCAAGCTGGCACTCAAGCCAACATGCATGCCAGCTTGGATACTTTTAATGCCTTTGATACTCAAAAACCGCATGCTAAGGAATGGGATACCAAAGAGCTAGGTATAAAAAAGTTAAGTGCAAAACAACGGGACATTAAAGAATGGAATGCCAAGGAATTAGTGATTAGCCTGCAGCTTAGGCGTCAGTTTGACGACATCATCTTGACCTTGCAAACCATAGCGGCAAATAAAAACAGTGCCACAGAATTGCTCAATCAATTAGCCAGCAACCTATCCTTATCTGAATACGGCCAAAGGCAGCTCCATGACTTATTTAGCCGCTACCGCTTGTACACCATGGCGCTGGCAAACCTTAAGCCTAGTCAATTAAGCATGGACTTTGTTGATATACATGCCGCATCGGCATTGCTAAACCAAGTCTATAAGCTGCAACAAGTACACTTCAATGAAATTGAAATTTCAGCCTTTTTCGAGCAGGAAAATAACTACGATCGCCATGCGCTAGCCCGCGTTGATATTCGCCAAGACCCAAGCCTTACTGCAACTCAGAAACAGCAGTTATTAGCTTATCAAATCAGTCAATTGGATGAAGCGTCACAAAGTGCTATTCAGCCTAGTCTTGATGCGCAAACTATAGCGAATGCACTCCAGAACGCACCATTTGAAGCTGCTGGCGATCCAGAACATAGCGCCAAAGTTGCGCTGTGGAGTCCTGATATCCAGCAAAGAGTCCAGCAGTTTCAACAGCGCAACCAACAATGGCAAACCAAAGTTAATGATTACTTGGCCTTTAGCGCAGTGCTTACAGCCAAACTTGAAACAGAGCCTCTCTCCCAGCAAGCACACATTCGGCAGCAGGATAACTACCTTAAACAGCATTTTTCTAGCAATGAAATCAAAAGAATAAGGGTATTTATCGCCCATCCAGAATTATTAAACTTGCCCTAATATATTACAGTTTTGATAAAAAACATGATTAAACAATATACTAAATAGCTACTGACCAGATAAAGGTAACCCATGAAAAATACACTCAAATACGCTAGCCGACTTATTCCTATATTATTGTGCTCAGCATTTGCAAGCACAAGTTTTACGGCAGCTGCCAGCAACGAAATACAAGCGGTTTCCAGCGTACAAGCCAAGCAAACCTATACTTATGTAAGGTGTTGGTACCGCCCTCAAGCTAGTCATGATGATGTGTCCACAGATTGGGAGTGGGCACTCAATGACGATGGCAGCTATTACAAGCTCAGCGGCTACTGGTACAGCGCAGTATCATTTAAAAATATGTTTTACACCAATGACTCACAAACTAAGATCATGAATAAATGCCGTGCAACATTAGGAGCTAATCACCCAGAAGCAGATATCAGCTTTTTCGCCGCCGATAACCGCTGGTCTTATAATCACAGTATTTGGAGTAATACCAACAGCGTGACACCATCAGTAGATAAGATAGTCAGTTTCGGTGACAGCATTTCAGATACAGGCAATATTTTTAATGGTAGCCAATGGCTATTTCCCAATGCGAATGCCTGGTTTTTAGGTCATTTCAGTAATGGCTTTGTGTGGACAGAATATCTTGCCCAACAAGAAAAATTACCTTTATACAATTGGGCTGTCGGTGGCGCGGCGGGTTCGACTCAATACGTGCTACTGTCAGGCATTTTAGACCAAGTAAAGTCTTATACTCAGTACATGGAATATGCTAAAAGCTATGAACCGAAAAAAACCTTATTTACCTTAGAATTCGGTTTAAATGACTTTATCAACTACGATCGCTCCGCCAATGCTGTGACCGCTGATTTTAAACGTGCATTGGAAAAACTCGAGGATAGCGGCGCCCATAATATTTTGGTATTAAATCTTCCCGATGCCACTGTCGCACCACAATTCATGTACAGTGAGCCAGGTAAAGCAGCCTTAATAAAACAAAAAATAGATACTTTTAATGCCTTTGCTCGTGAGCTGGTGACTCAAATGCAGCATAGAGGCATTAATGTGCAATTATTTGATACTGAAGAATTATTATCTAATATCATGCAATATCCAGCCAATTATGACTTACGTAACACCACCCATGCATGTTTAGATATAAACCGCAGCTCTGCAGCCGATTATCTTCACAGCCACGCACTAAGAAATGATTGTGCCACCTATGGTTCAGACAGTTATATGTTCTGGGATGTCACCCACCCAAGCACTAAAACTCACCGAATTATTGCTGAGACTTTAGCTTCAGAGGTAATGAATAGCTTTAACTAGCCTCCTGTAGCCCAATAACAATAAAGGCCCAAGTTGTATGATCAACTTGGGCCTTTATTGTTATTGCTAATAATTTAGAGCGTACGTTGTTTTTTGTATTGCTTCGCCGATGCAGGGATCGGGGTTACTCTACCGGTTTCAAGCCAATTCTTTAAACGATTAGCATCGGCTAAATGCGTTAGTTTACCAAAAGCATCAAGCACCACAAAAGCCACTTCGCGCTTATTCATCACAGTGCGCATCACAAGGCAGCGACCAGCATCATTGGTAAAGCCCGTCTTGGTTAAATGAATGTTCCAATTATTTTTAAACACTAAGCGGTTAGAGTTCCGAAAATCCAACTTGTACCAAGGCTTAGTGAAAGTTACTGTCTTTTTTTCAGTAGAGCTAAGTTCACCTAATAATGGGTAGCCTTCACTGGCCTTAAGTAGCTTAACTAAATCCCTTGCACTAGAGACGTTTTGTCGTGAAAGCCCTGTGGGTTCAACAAAACTTGATTTAGTCATGCCTAGGGCTTTGGCTTTATCATTCATGGCGCGTATAAAAGCAGAATAACCACCTGGGTAATGATGTGCAAGGCTTGCTGCCGCGCGGTTTTCTGATGACATTAATGCCAGTAACAACATCTCTTTTCGGGTCACTTCACTGCCAATACGCACTCTTGAGTAAACATTGCGCATCTCTTTTGTTTCATTAATTTTAATACTAATTTTTTGATTCAATGGTAATTTTGCATCTAAAGTAACCATGGCTGTCATCAATTTGGTAATTGACGCTATAGGCATGACTCTGTCAGGATTACTGGAATACAGTACTTCGTCAGTGTTAAGGTCCACCAGCATGCCACTGCTAGAAGCCAGCTCCTGCTGCGCAGCATAAACATGAGTAGATACACTAAAAAACAGCGTAGCTAGTACTAAAGATTTGCTGAAAACACGGTAAAAAGAACTTGATAAAAGACGATTTTTCATTAGAAGCTTCACTGAGTAGATTGAATAATCATGCACGCCGACATCCGGCAAATTCAAGTATAATCTATTGTTGAAATACTGGGAATACAGTCTAATCAGCAAAGTAGATTTTCACTGATGTAGCTATGGACAGAAGAACTTCAATTCATTTAAATTCAATATGCTATATTAAGTTCAGCGCAATCATACTCAGCTGATAACAGCTCAATCGGCTTAAGTATTTAGCCAAAAACCTTTTATTCAACGGGTTAAATATCAGCAATACCAACCCATAGCGATTAACAGCATTGAGAATTCTCATGGACAATCCATTTCCCTTAGCCTCAAAAGTGTATCAATTAGCACTCAGCCAATGGCAAAGTTGGTTCTCTGCAGCCCCTGAAGAAACCTCAGAGCAAGCCATTAAACTTAGCCTCAAGGACGTAGCCAATAAAACTCGTCAATTACAAACCCGCAAACAATGTGACTTACCTTTGTCCTTTCCTGTTGCCGAATTACCACACTTTATTGGCCGTACAGAAGCCCTCAATCAACTTGAAGCAGCATTGGAGCTGTGGCGTGAGAGTCAAGGTGAACTGACTTGTATCGTGGCGCCTTTTGGTTCTGGGTTAAGTTCACTGCTTAATGCTTTTAGGACGTCCCATCAAAATCAATCCACCACGTCGATAACTTTTGTCAGCTTCTACCAAGCCCCTTTATCAGCCAAAGAGGCCATAGCTCATTTGTATGCCTGCTTTAATATCAAACAAGCCCCAAGCTCAATCACCCAAGCGATTAAGCTTATCAATCAGCAAATACCTCAAGTATTACTGATAGATAATATGCATAAACTCATGGTGCGGATCATGGGGAATTACCAAGCTTTAGTCACCTTTGCTACCATTTTAATGGAAACCCGTGCTAAACATTGCTGGATATTTGGCTGTGAATCTTTCGCCTGGCAACGACTGACCTCCCAATATCAAATAAATAACTTCATTAAGACGATTATCAAACTCGACTATTTCAGCGTCGACGAAATGGAGCAAATGCTCACTCAGAAATTCGCTGACCTTGAACTCTCAAACGACCAAGAAGCTCCAAGATTAACGCAGCAGATTTGCAAACAATTACATTCAATTAGCTTAGGCCACCCTAAACTTGCTAGCCTGTTGTTATTGGATGCTATAGCCCAAGATGACCAGCAAAAAAATGACTTAATCGAACTCAGAGAAATAGACATAGGCACCTTAAAAACCTGCAGTGATGAAGACTTGTTTACCTTGGCTGAAGTCTATGTACATGCGGGTTTGAGTGTGAAACAACATGCCGACATATTTGCGTCTAGCATAGAGCGGAGCAGCCTTAAGCTGGAATACCTAAGCCGCCAAGGGTTATTACTGCCACAATATGTGCAGCATGACTTTGCAGCCCACAGATATGAGGTGCCCACCTGTCTCACCAAGATAGTGGCTAACCACCTAGTTAATAACAATAAACTATTCAAATAAGGCCAAATTATGGAAGACTCTCGTAACGCCTTACAAGCAATTTTGGCCATGATCTCTTTAGAAAAAATACTCGCTGTCTTTATCATCTGCGCTGTTGCTTGGTTATTTTTAGTGTTTGCACAATTCTCCTTAGCTAAGCTCACACTCAAATTGCCAAAACACCGATTACTGCTCAACCGCTTGTATCCCTTTATTCGTTTATTTACTTGGGGCGGAGTCATAATGTACGCCATTATTGGCATACTTAATCCCCATGAAAATCTAGTGTTAGCGGTTATTGGCTCGATAAGTATAGTCATAGGCTTAGCGACTCAGGAGCCAGCTAAAAACTTGATCGCAGGTTTTATCATAATGCTAAATCCACCTTATCGAGTCGGTGATATGGTGACATTGGCAGGTCATTATGGTGAAGTCATTAAACTTGAGTGGAGCGTCACCTGGTTACGCACCTTTGATGATAATACTGTCATGGTTCCTAATGCTGAAGCATTGAAAACCGCTGTCTCTAACTCAAATAGCGGTGCTTTAGATGAAATGGTGGTAATCAACTTTTGCTTGCCTATCCATATCGACCACCAAACAGCCATTGCGCTAGCAAAAGAGGCCACCCAATGCTCGCCCTATACCTTCTTAAATAAACCCATTAAAGTGATGATCTCAAGTGACTTTCGCTTCGGTGAGCACTTGCTGTTACTCACCATTAAAGCCTATGTCATGGACGTACGATTAGAGCGGAAATTTTCCAGCGATATCAATATCCGAGTACTCAACGCTTTTAAACAAGCCCGGCTTTACGGCGAATAATGACCATAAACTCAGTAAATTTAAGCCCTTGGTTAAGCAAACACTGTTTCTTGGATCTTGTTCATATAATTCATCCGTAATTTTCATTATAATTGCGCCAATTATATGATCTTTCAAGAGCAAATTTAGGAAGCACTATGACACAAGATGAAATGAAAAAAGCCGCTGGCTGGGCTGCACTAAAATACGTAGAAATGGACACCATTGTTGGCGTAGGCACAGGCTCAACAGTTAACCATTTCATCGATGCACTAGCCACAATTAAACATAATATCAAAGGCGCAGTTTCAAGCTCAGTTGCTTCAACTGAAAAGATGAAAGCTTTAGGTATTGATGTATTTGACTTAAACGAAGTGTCAGAGCTTTCTGTTTATGTCGATGGTGCCGATGAAATCAATGCCCATATGGACATGATTAAAGGTGGCGGTGCAGCCCTAACTCGTGAAAAAATTGTCGCCGCTGTGGCCGATAAGTTCATCTGTATCGTCGACAATACTAAGCAAGTCGACGTATTAGGTGAATTTCCATTACCTGTTGAAGTGATCCCTATGGCCCGCTCTTATGTGGCCCGTCAACTGGTTAAATTGGGTGGCGACCCTGTTTATCGTCAAGGGGTTATCACGGACAATGGCAATGTGATTTTAGATGTCTATAACCTTAAAATATTGAACCCTAAGGCATTAGAAACTCAAATCAATGCTATCGTTGGCGTAGTGACCAATGGCTTATTTGCTAATCGCGGCGCTGATGTACTGTTAATGGGTACGCCTGATGGCGTAAAAACATCAACAAACTAATACCTTTTAGTTGCTGGTTAGTGGTTAGTGGTTAGTGGTTAGTAAAGATTGCCATAAAAAATGCCTGCTTATCGCAGGCATTTTTGTTATCGAAATAAATAGGCGCTTCTTAATAGCCCAGTGATGGATTATTTAACCTTAAATTTACTCACTGCAGTACTAAGGCTCGCCGCTCTTTGCCTCACATCCTCAGAGGATGCCGCATTTTCTTCTGCAGTTTGCGATGATTCATCAGCAATATCCCTAATAACCACCACATTCTTATTCACTTCAGAGGCCACCATGCTTTGCTCTTCAATGGCAGCGGCAATCTGGGTGCTCATGTCCATAATATTGGTAACATCGTCGTTTATTTTCTTTAGTAAGCTTCCAGCTCCTGCCGCTTGTTCTGCACTCTCAATGCCTTGACGCTGGCTAACTTCCATCAACTGCACTATGGAACGCGTACGAGTTTGAAGGGTCTGAATAATGGCGGCAATTTCAGCTGTGGAAGATTGCGTGCGCATGGCGAGACTTCTCACTTCGTCAGCCACCACCGCAAAACCACGGCCTTGCTCACCCGCTCTTGCCGCTTCAATCGCAGCATTCAATGCCAATAGATTGGTCTGCTCGGCGATACCGCGAATAACATCGAGCACACTACCAATGGTATTACTGTCCTTTTCAAGCTCAGAAATAACGCTGGATGAATCATTCAGCTGTGCCGATAATTGCTGGATCTTACTGATGGTTTGTTCAACACTGTGAAGTCCGCTTTGTGCGTTCTCATGAGTCTGACTGGCCTTAGTTGCCGCAAGCTCAGTGTTATTGGCAATTTCATCAATAGTCGCGCCCATTTCAGTAATTGCAGTGGCCACCATGTCAGTCTCATTAAGCTGCTTTGCCATGCCTTCTGATGCAGCTGAGGCATTGACAGAGAGTTCATGACAGGAATGATTCATTGCTGTCACTGAATCATTCACTTGTTCAATAAGCTGCTGAAAGCTTTCTACCATGCGATTAAAGTGCAGCGCAATCCGAGCTAACTCATCACCACTTGAAGTATCGCACCTTAAGGTCAGGTTTTTGCTTTTCTCTATTTCACTGATAACGCTATTAATTTTATTTACTGGGTCGATAATACTGCGAATAATTAAGTAAGTTGCCACAGATAAGGCCACTGCAATTAAAATAAAGATAATAAGCCCAAACAGTAAACCGTTTTCTTCAGCTTGCTTGATAGCCGTTTTAGTTTGCTGGTGTAAGTCATCAATATCTTCTTCTGTTTTATGAATCGCATCACGCAGCACCGCCATCTTGCCGTCATCTGGAGTCAAGCCGAATTGACGTTCTTTATCAGTAAGGCCGTTAAAGGCTTGTTGATATCTATCCATCAAATCCTGTAACTGAGAAACTTGCCGAATGTCTAGACTCGATTGAGATAGTGCAGTTTTGAACACACTGACGTTGGCGCTAAACTTATCCACATAACTCGGATCTCTTCGCAGCATAAAGTCTTTTTCATTGCGCCTAAGTTGCAGCATCAGCACAGTTAAGCGCTCTTGCCCCGCAGTATCGAGGATTTGTTCAATTTCATGGACCTTAGTCCTTAAATTACCGTAGAGCCCAGATTTTGGCGTTAAGCCAATTTCAGTTTGCAAAGCCACAATTTCAGTAAAAATAGTCTGATAATTTTCAATACTGGCTAATAAGCTATCTAGCTCTACACTAGGAATACCGTGAGAGTCGAGTACTTGGATGATATCTTTGCCCAATAGCTTAATAGCTTGAATATGTTTTCCATGCAGCTCAACATGCTTAAGATCGAGGCGCGACATAAAATCTTTTTCCTCTTTGCGCAAACTGAGCACTTTAAGCTCAATTTCACCGACGTTAAGCTCTGCTGAGGTCAGCTCAGCTTGCTGGCTGCTCGAATATTGCTGCAAAGCAAACATAGCAATTAACGCGCCAATGGATACGGCGGCACTGAGCATTAATTTTGAGCGAATAAGCATCTGGAATCCTTAATTTTTGATGTTTCATAAAATTCGTAAAATAAGTTACACAATTAAATTACATGGAATCATTCCACTCATTACCTAGATTAGTCCGTGACCTAGTACATGAAATTACTCATGTGAGTAAATAATATAGTTGTCAAACCCTCAAATAGCTCAATCACAAATCAACAGGATCTTAAATAATTTGATGAAGCTTTTATGACAAGGCATTTATTTCATGTTCAATAGCGGCTCAAAACCAAATAAGTTGAGAAGTATTAGCAAGAAACAATTTTTGTCATTATAAACAATCACTTTTATTGAAACCTTTTATTAACAAGCCTTAGAGAGCGATATTCAAGCAAAAGCGGATAATTGAAGGTAAGCAGTTCAGAGGTAAATGGTATTCAATAATAAAAATCCCCTGACGTGGGCCAAGGGATTTAATGACTAAAATAGAAGCGTTAGCAGTTTAATTGTGTTTATGTCACAAGTTCAGGCTTTTATCACGGCACATTTGCCTTCAAAGCCCTTGCCTGCAAATAAGTAAACCTTAAATCGCGTCAATTTCAGCTTGAGTCAGGTAACGCCACTCACCCAAACCAAGTGCAGGATCAAGCTCTATTCCACCTACACATTCACGATGCAACTTAACAACCGCATTGCCAGTAGCAGCAAACATTCGCTTTACTTGATGATACTTGCCTTCAGTAATAGTCAGCCTAGCACTATGGCTAGCAATAATTTCAAGCTTGGCAGGCTTGGTCAGGCCATCTTCATTTCTAAGGGCGATTCCCTCGGCAAAAACTTTAATCAAGCTGTCATCTAAAGGCTCGGCAACTTCCACTAAATAACGTTTACCACAATCTTTTTTTGGTGATGTCGCCCGATGAGACCACTGTCCGTCACTGGTAATTAACACCAAACCCGTAGTATCAGCATCCAAACGCCCAGCAATATGTAAATTACTGGTTTTCTCAATATCCACTAGACTCAACACTGAAGGGTACATCTCATCTATGGTTGAGCAAATGGTATCAACCGGCTTATTCAGCATCAGGTAGCGTACACCAAACAATGTAAGCTCACGGCCTTCTAGGCACACCCGAGTACCGGGTTCGACTTTAAAACCTGAATCCTTAACGACCACCCCATCACAGGTGACATCACTACGGTGTAAAGCCTTTTTGGCTGACGAACGGCTAAGCTCAGAGGCTTCTGTAATAAATTTATCTAAACGCACTGTAATAATACCCAATCTTTGCTTATACCACTCCCATAAAAAGGGAGCTAATTTGGCTACATTATGAGGCCCAAGGCGATAAAGGCAAAGCCTTGTGTTCACTTTACACTTACTCTCTACGGCCCATTTACATTTTTAGTTACACATATTGCTACTTTAAGTCCTTTTTTGACACTAAAAACACCCCGCAGAGCCTTGTTAACATTAGTGCTTTAGCATTAACATAGTGTGCAGAAGAATACGCGATGAATTGATGCTAAGTGTGCGCGTACTGTACGGTTTTGGACAGCATCAACTGCTTTATTTATATAACACTGTATCCAAGCCCCACTGAAGGGCAACATTTAATAATGCCAAGGAAACAAGATGAAAAAATTAGTTATTGGGGGACTTTGTGCCTCGCTTATCGCAGGACTGAGTGCCTGTTCAGATAACAACGCAGATGTTAATGCGAAAAATGAAACAACCAAAACAGCAACCGCTGCTGCCGTTGAAAAAGTCCTGACTTCAGGCATTACATTTGACAACATAGACAAAAGTATTCGGCCCCAAGATGACTTTTACATGTACGTTAACGGCGCTTGGATGAAAACGGCGGAAATTCCAGGGGACCGCACTAATATAGGCGCTTTCTACGACCTACGTGAAAAAGCCCGTGATGACGTCAAAGCCATTATTGAAGAAGTGGCGGCAATGAAAGATTTAGCCGAAGGCAGTGACGAGCAAAAAGTGGCCGATCTGTACCGTGCATTCATGGACGTTGAAACCTTGAACAAACTTGGCATTCAGCCTATTCAAGGCGAGCTTGATAAAATTAACGCCATCGCCAATAAGACTGACTTAGTTAATTACTTTGCCCACAGCCAAATCAAAGGCATGGGCACACCAATGGCGTTTTATATCGATGTCGATGCGAAAAACTCCAGCCGTTACGCGACCCACATTTGGCAATATGGTTTAAGCCTGCCAGAAAAAGATTACTACTTTAATGATTCTGAGCGTTATGTTGGCATTCGTGCCGCTTACCTTGCTCACATCGAAAAAATGTTTGATTTAGCGGGATTCAAAGATGGCAAAGCCAGCGCTAAAACCATCATGGCATTAGAAACGGCAATTGCTGAACAGCATTGGGATGTGGTTGAAACCCGTGACAGCACTAAGACCTATAACTTGTATCAAGTTAAAGACCTGCCAACGCTAGCACCAGATATAGACTGGACAGCTTACCTAACGACTTTAGGTGGCGATAAGCAAGCAGATATCATCATCAACCAACCAAGCTTCATCCAAGGCCTAAATGAAGTTATCAAGACCACAGATCTTGCCACTTGGAAAACTTACCTGTCATGGCAGTTACTGACTCACACGGCTAATAATTTATCTGAAGCCTTAGATACTGAAAACTTTGAGTTTTTCTCTAAAACACTTAATGGTCAGACTGAGCAAGAGCCACGCTGGAAGCGCGGCGTTGCTACAGTAAGCAGCACCTTAGGCGAAGTGGTTGGTAAAGTGTACGTTAAGCGTCATTTTGTGCCTGAAGCGAAAGAGCGTATGAGTGGCCTAGTGGAAAACCTGCGCGGAGCTTACGGCTCAAGCATAGATTCATTAGACTGGATGAGTGCAGAAACCAAAGTCGCTGCCAAAGACAAGCTCGCAAAATTCAATCCTAAAATTGGTTACCCAAACAAGTGGGCAGACTACAGCAAGTTAACCATCAAGTCTGACGACTTAGTGGGTAATGCGATGCGCGCAGGTGAAGTTGAGCACGCTAAGTCCCTTGCTAAATTAGGCGCGCCAATCGATAAAGACGAATGGCACATGACCCCGCAAACGGTTAACGCTTATTACAACCCAACCATGAATGAAATCGTGTTCCCTGCAGCGATTTTACAACCACCTTTCTTCAACCTAGACGCTGATGATGCAGTGAACTACGGTGGTATTGGTGCGGTGATTGGTCACGAAATGGGCCATGGTTTTGATGACCAAGGTGCCAAGTTTGATGGCGAAGGCAATATGCGTGATTGGTGGACTGAAAGCGATCTTAAAGCCTTTACCGCTAAAGGTAATGCCTTAATCGCCCAGTACAGTGGTTATCAAGTGTATGATGACCTAAATGTGAATGGTGAACTAACCTTAGGCGAAAACATCGGTGACTTATCTGGCGTTACTATCGCGTATAAAGCGTACAAGATGTCATTGAATGGCAAAGAAGCGCCGGTAATTGACGGTCTAACAGGCGATCAACGTTTCTTCATGGGCTTCACCCAAATCTGGCGCGTGAAAATGAAAGAAGAAGCTATGCGTAATCGCGTAGCCACTGATCCACATTCACCAGGTCACTTCCGTGCCTTAGGCGCCTTGTCTAACATGCCTGAATTCTATGAAGCCTATGGCCTCAAAGAAGGTGACAAGATGTACCTAGCACCAGAGAAGCGCGTAAAAATCTGGTAATCTAATCAAGTTATTTGATTGAAACAAAAAGGCCGAGATAGTTATCTCGGCCTTTTTTATGCTTCTCTATTAACCATTAACCATTAACCATTAACCAATAACCAATAACCAATA
>NZ_JACJDV010000045.1 GCF_014163735.1 Shewanella sp. SR44-3 | reverse complement strand
CTGGTATTGGTTGCAACCGGCGCACTATTGGCAACCTTTGGAATAACGCTATTGGATGCAGCTGAGGCAGCACTGATTCCTACGATATTGGTGGCCGTAACAGTGAAGCTATAGGCAGTTCCGTTAGTGAGGCCTGTCACTGTCAGCGGGGATGATGAGCCTGTAGCCGTAAAACCACTAGGATTTGCAGTAACAGTATATGCAGTGATTGCTGCGCCACCATTGTTAGCCGGGGCGGTGAAACTCACACTAGCTTGAGTATCACCAGCTGTTGCCGTGCCGATTGTGGGGGCACCTGCAATCACAGCATTAACAGAGAAGCTCTGGCTCACTTGAGGTGCAGCTGCATAACTAGCGTTACCCCCTTGATTGGCATTAATAGTACAAGTGCCTGATGCCACAAAGGTCAAATTACCACCACTGGTGATAGTACACACAGCCGTAGTGGCAGAGGTGAAGCTTGGGATAAGACCAGAACTTGCCGTCGCGGTTAAGCTTGGTGTGGTGCCAAAGCTCTGCGCCCCAGGGTTTGCAAAGGTTATCGTTTGCGCTTGGGGCGGTTCGTTAGGGGTGACACTATTAGAGGCAACCGATGCGGCGCTAGTGCCAATAACATTCGTCGCCGTCACATTGAAGGTATAAGCAACACCGTTGGTCAGGCCCGTTACGGTAAGCGGTGATGCCGCGCCCGTGGCGGTGAAACCACCTGGATTAGAAGTCACGGTATAAGCCGTAATCGCCGCGCCACCATTGTTAGCAGGGGCGGTGAAACTCACGCTCGCTTGGCCATCGCCAGCTGTGGCTGTGGCTGCGGTAGGCGCACTTGCAACCACCGCATTAACGGAGAAACTCTGACTCACCTGCGCTGCGGGTAAATAGCTGTCACTACCCGCTTCGTTCGCGCTAATAGTACAGGTGCCAGTAGTGATAAAGCTTAACAAGCCGCCACTGGTGACAGTACACACATCCGTTGTAGATGAAGTAAAGATTGGCGTTAAGCTGGACGTCGCCGAAGCACTTAACGTTGGTGTGGTACCGAAGTTTTGTGCACCTGGGTTGGCAAAGGTAATAACTTGCGCCGCTTTAGGCGTCGTACTGTTAGATGCACTTGAGGCTGTACTGATACCGGAGGAATTGGTTGCCGTGACACTAAAAGTATAAGCTGTGCCATTAGTCAGACCCGTTACCGTTAAGGGTGAACCTGCACCACTAGCCGTAAAACCACCCGGACTTGAAGTCACGGTATAAGCCGTAATCGCTGCGCCGCCAGTATTCGTCGGCGCCGTGAAGCTGACACTCGCTTGGCCATCGCCAGCTGTGGCTGCGCCTATGGTAGGCGCACCGGGAACCACCGGATTAACAGTAAACGACTGTGTCACTGTAGTGGCGGCATTAGTGGCAATATCACCTGACTGATCTGTATCTATGGTACAGGAGCCCGTTGACACAAAGGTCAGGGTTCCACTGCTCGTAATTGTACAAACCGCTGGTGTCGATGAACTAAAACTGACGGTTAACGATGAATCTGATGTTGCAGTTAATGTCGGGCTAGTGCCGAAATTTTGTGCACCCGGATTAACAAAGGTAATTGTCTGGTTAACTTTAGGTATCACTGAATTTGAAACACCTGATGCAGAGCTTGTTCCAATGGCGTTAGTTGCCGTCACAGTAAAAGTATAAGCAGTACCATTTGTTAGGCCAGTTACCGTTATCGGAGAAGTTGTAAATCCATTACCACCAGCACTTATGCCATCAGGATTAGATATCACGGTATAACCCGTTATTGCAGCGCCACCATTACTTGCTGGTGCGCTAAAAGCCACAGAGGCTTGCCCAATACCTGCCGTTGCAACGCCAATAGTAGGAGCATCTGGGGCTGTCGGGATAGCCACAGTATGAGTTGAGCCGCTGGTATAGGCTGCAGGGCCAGCGTTACCAGCTGCATCGCTGATATTGGTCGATGCATTCAGGTTGAGTTTGATGGTGCCATTACCCGTAATACCGCTCACTGTCACATTCACGCTGGAGCCTGAACTCGCGGAGACGCTGACTATAGTGGCAGTCACGCCACCGGTTGTCCCCAAGGCAAAATCATCGGTAGAAATGTTGCTGACGGATTCGCTGAAGTTAACGGTGAAATCAACACTGGTATCTGTTGATACTGAACCACCCGCAGGTGCGGTGCTCGTCACAGAGGGCACAGCGCCGTCCACTACCAGCGCTTTATTATTGCCCAGTGAATTAGCGGAGCCAGGCGAAGCCAATGTGAGGGCCGCATTGTTAGTAGCGGCATCTCGGATGGTTCCGCTATTCAATGCCAAGGAGTTGGTGGCGACATAATCTAGGTCACTGGACGTATCGCCGGACTGAATGGTGTAGTTGAATGTCAGCGTACTGGAACCACTACCACTTGCGTAGTCAATCGTTCTATCCGTTGTACCCGTCTCCAGCGTTAGTTGCGGGGTACCGGTGACGGTCACGGCTTCATTAAAATTCACCTGGATACTAATGATATCGCCCAGTTTGTAAGTGCCGTCCGCGGTGCTGGCATTAACAGATGAAACCGTCGGGGCCACGCCATCGATGACGATATTTTTATTCGCCCCCAAAGAGTTTGCTGCACCGGGAGAAGGCAAGGTCAAGGTGGCGTTGTTACTTGCCGCGTCACGAATAGTGCCACTATTTAGCATCAGCGAATTGGTCGCAACATAATCTAAATCGGCCGAAGTATCGCCAGACTGAACGGTGTAACTGAATGTCAAAGTACTGGAATTACTACCGCTGGCGTAGTTAATGCTGCGATCAGTGGTACCTGTTTCAAGTGTGAGTTGAGGTGTACCAGTAACCAATACTGCTTCATCAAAATTAACCTGAACACTAATAACATCACCGACTTTGTAAGTACCGTTTGCGGTGCTGGCTGTGATAGAACTTACCGTAGGGGCAACAGAATCGGTAACAAATGCACCCGTTGCGTTATACCCGATACCGCTGCTAGTACCTGTTAGCATGGAGGAATTAGTCTGGCTATCGTTGACTGTAGTACCGCTGGCTTCATTCAGCTTCCAATACCCCAGCAGGCCGGATTCATTGCCTACCAACTCGATACTGCGGTTATTTTGAATCTGCACTTGCGTGCGCGCACTACTCCACATACGAATATCATCGATACCACCGACGAAATCATCTACCGCTACGTGGTTCTGCAACCCAAACACAAGATTGTTTACTCCAAGTCCCGTATAATTAGGAACGCTACTACGGGCGCCTTGATCTAAAACGTTTATTCCCTGTGCGACGCCATCAACATAAAAATCCCAAGTTCCATTATCAAATACAACTGCAATGTGATACCAGGTTCCTGTGCTTAACGACAACACATTACTTTCTGTCAGGCAATTAAAATCACACTCAAGATCGACAGTTAGTTTACTTGAGTTCAATATGAGGCCACCGGCATCGGCACCGCCAGTGAAATCCACTAAATTGATGGTCCCACTGACGTTAGTAAATTTAGCCCAAAACTCCAGTGTAAATGTTGTTCGATTAGATAGCGCAGAGCCCGCACTTGTCAGCGTTACGGTATCACCCGTTGTAAAGTCAAAAGAACGGTTTTGTGCGCTAGCATAGAGGGAGGTCATCGCAAAAAAACTGCCTACAATGAACATTTTCAAATAAGAATGACAGAATCTAGTCATAATATGCTTAAAAGCATGAATCATTTTGTAAGCATGTTGCAGCATTACACATCCCCTAAATTAGCTTGTTTTAAATACAATTAGCGCACAACCCATGCGCGCATTTTCACTTACAGATTTAAACCACATTGTTTCAAATTTAATTACGAGAAGGGTATATTCCTTTCAATGAAATAATAAAGTTAACTGCTAAAACAGGCTGGACAATATCCACAGGTAGCCCAGCCCCCGTCATACCTGTAATTCCTTCTACACTCACTGTCGTTGATGCAACCTCTGGTAGCAATGTCGTATCAGCCTCTTCAGTCGTGTACGCATTCAGAGGGGTTAACCCACCCATTACTTTTGCAGGAATGGCAGTAGGCCCAGGTGTTGAGGCATTGCCAGCGGCAGTAGACGCCTTGGGCGAAAGCGTAACATTAGCCGTCCCAGTTAACGCCACTTGATGCTGATGTGCTGGTAACTGACCTATCCCTAATCTTATAGTTTCATGACCGCTTCTACTCCCCAATTTATGAAGAGTCAAACCAGTACCTTGCCCAGCATGAATTGGGACACGGCTGCGTAAATCGGGCAGCCCGAAAGTGGTTCGCCCGTCCCCTCCATAGTTAGTACCTAATATTGAAAAAAGCGTTTGATTCTGAGAAATAGCGATCAACTGACCATCGCAGAAAGCCCAATCACGGGGCGCGAAGTTACCCGTAAACATACGAATTTCACCGATAAATGGATCTGACATTATCTTTCTCCTTAGATTGCCCACAACACTATTATCTAACCTATTTGGCTTTTGCTCGCTTAACCCTCAGGAGTTACAACGCTTCTTTTATGAAAGAAATTCGAATTTAACAACTGCGAACCTACAACTCAATCAAAAAATTAACTCATGCGCAGCATATGGCTAACTCGCTATTGCGATAATAAGTGTAGTCATAAAAAAAGTCATTAAGCCTTCGATTACAAAATCCACGAAAAATATATAAAAAGTTTTATTTACGGTACCGCAAAGCTAAGACGTAAAACCTTCTTTTAGTCTTCCAGACATCATTTTCTCTAGTTATTCCCATTGCATGCTTTGATGAGTTTCAGATACGGTTAAGTATCAGAGCTTTCTCTGTTCTTTTACAAGCAGTTTGGCTTTAAGCTTTTAGGCTTCAGACCAACAATGAATTTTTCATTCTTGGTCAGGATACATAGTGTTAACCCACATTTAATAATGCATGGCATGCGTTAATTTCTTTGTCGCTAGCATAGGAAAAAGAGTAAGCTAAGGCCATTACCTTAGTGCGAAGACACTGTGCTTACACTCTACAGGTTGAATATTATCAAGATTGAATGGATGCAATTGATAGATGATCTTAAAAACTAAATCCCTGCAATATACTCAGACGCCGCAAGCACAAGCTGGGCAAAAACAAGAGCAAAGCGTCGCCTTCTTCTTACGTCGTGCATTTAAAGACCACCCTGAAATCTTAGTCGTCAACGATTTCAAATTCAGCTTTAATGATGAAACCGCGCAAATAGATCACCTACTTATCTACCGCTACGGCTTTGTATTGATCGAATCAAAAAGCATTAAAGGGCATGTCAAAGTGAATAGCCAAGGCGAATGGAGCCGCAGTTATAACAATCACTGGTCAGGCATGCCCTCACCTATTAAGCAAGTCGAACTTCAACAAGCCCTACTAAGAGAGCTGCTAAAGCATCATAAGAGTGAGATATTAGGCAAATTATTGGGCATAAAGCAGCAAGGTTTTAACGGACGTTGCTGGGTTCACCTGTGTGTAGTATCCAGTGATGCCGTAATCGACAGAGAAACCATGCCAAGCACAATTTCAAACAAGCTTGTGAAAACCGAATTCTTAGTCGAGAAGCTTGAAGAAATCATGAACCTTAAGAATAAGTTTATGCGTTTAATCAGCGTCGCCGATACCCGCCCCGACTTTAGCCAAGCAGAACTCAACTCAGTCGGTGAGTTCATTATCGCCCAGCATATCGATTCAAATCAGGCTCCCAATCAAGCCACGCCGCAAGTGGCAAAGGCTGCGCGCGCACAAGAGCCTAAGCCACAGTTTGAAGTACAGCCACAAACAACTAAAACAACCCAGACAGTCAAGAATACCGCTGCATCCGCCGCGATGGCGACATTAAGCTGTAAACATTGTGGTGAATCAACAAACTACAGCCCCATGTACGGTAAATACGGCTACTACATTACCTGTAAGCAATGCAGCAAAAACACCCCAATGAAACAAGCCTGCCCCCAGTGCCACAGCCCCAAAACCAAAGTCAGCAAACGCAAAGAAACCTACACACTCAACTGCCAAGATTGCAGCCATGAAAATCAGCTAGTTTAGGCGGCCAAATTCACTATGCCACGACACTAACAACTTAAATCATTTTTGAATGTGGACTCCAACATACAGGCTCACCATGACCTATTTGTTTTACAAGAAGTCACCGACACGCAGCTAGTCCGTCCGTGGATGCTCAACCGACCCGTCCATGGGTCGGACGGTCGTCTCGCAAACATTCATGCCTCACCTTCTCAGCATCAGTGTAACCTGCAGGCTTTCAAGCTTACGATCAAAATTTAACAATGCGTGGCACCGTTAAATTCTTTCAGTTTATGTTGAAGTACTTCCGAATCGGGGTAACAGTAACTGTCGTGGCTTACCCCATACTTATCGCGCATATTTCAGTTTCAAATCATTAATCGATTTTCCAGCATTTTCTTTTTTCATGGACAAGCCTTCATAACGAGAGCTCATTTCAAAATTGCTCATTTTCGGTGTGAAAACTCGAGCATTTTTCGGTATTTTATCTGCTGTTGAACTTACCATTATACCCTCCATGATAACGCCTATATTATAGCCTAACACACTGTTCTATATAATTTAATTTTAAGCTATACAATCAACGCATACCCCATAAAAAAAGCCCCAATACGGTTAAGTATCGAGACTTTTCTTTTACAAGTCGCTTGGTTCTAAGCGTATAAGCTATAAACCAGCGATAAATGTGCATCCTTACTCAGAATAAGTCGTGTTAGCCCACATTTAACAATGGCCCATTAAATTTTCCCATGTGGCTTACTTTCGTAAGAAATGCCCACAAACCCTTTCGTTTTCCCAGCGCAAACTGGACACTCAAGAATAAGGCTAGGCTGCTTGCCAATGACGACTTGGTCAATATATTTACCAATTTGACTCTTATGCACATCCATGACATTAGAACAGTGCATACAAGGTATCTCAAATGCCGATAGATACTCTAACTCAAGTTTTTGATTGATCTTATATTCGGCTCCACAGTCTTGGCTCAGGCATCTGATGGTTTTTCTTTGGATGATGAAGTCCTCAGAATAAAGCAGGCGTGTACCGCAGCTCTTACATGCGTTATTGGTAACTAACCTCGGAGTCACAGTAAAATGCCAGCTCTTAACTAAAATGGCCCAACGTTCAATTATTTCAGCTAGTTTCTTCCTTATTTTGTCATACGAGACTGATTCTAAATCGTGAGGAGTAGTCATGTGAACATATCCCCCTAAAGTTCCGTAGTCTTTTCCTAAGATCTTTATATCAATAGGAAATTGAATCCACTCAGACTCATTTGATGGAGGGGCATCACTTTCGGCTATTGCAACTGCTATCTTCATCTTTGTATTCAGCTCAGGGTGAAGCTGTTCAATTCGCAGAAGTAAGGGCTTTGGCTGCCATACATTTTTGGGGAGTTCTTCTTTAAACTGACCTAGCATCTCACACTTTTTATAGATCGTAGCTTCTATAGCCAATCTCATATCAAGAGCAGCATAGCTGAGTCTCAAATCATCTTCTGACTCTAGATGCCTAATACTGCTGTCATAATACTGATGAGCCAATATTAGATAGTCCCTTTCCATAATAAACACTCTAACTCAAAATAAGATTCAATAATTGGGGTCAGTATAAACAATAACCAAAAGGCCTCGATACGGTTAAGTATCAGGAATTTTCTTTTTCGGTATCGTTCTTGTCAAACTAAGAATTCAACCTATGGGTAAAATTTTTTAGTGTAGGATAAATTCACTTTGCCACAGGCAAGGGGATAAGGAACAAGTATTACTGTTAGTCTCTCCCCGCATACGGCTCAAGCCTTTATAAGACAGTATCTAGGTACAGACCAGCGACTATGAGATTGCATAAGCAAGGATTGCAGCCCCCATTAAGACGAGCCAATATATAAACTTCGTTGTTTTCATCAGCCGCTCAAAGGTATCCCATTTGAACAGCTTCTTATACCACGGAGCGTTAGCCTTCTTGTAACGATCTATATAATCCATGCCAGCTTGGGTTATAGATACATGCCAAAAAGCATCACTTGTATCAGTTACTGACCGCTTGCCTTTTATGAAGTCCTCATTGTGTAACCATTTGAGCGAATCAAAATATTCGAACTTATCCGATATAGATTCTATGATATCGCCTTCTTTGCTTAACAGTATCAAGGTTTCAGCATGTTTATTCATAATAACCCTCCTCAATAGATAATACATTATATCATGAGGTTAAAGAGTCCTAGCATGCAATTACCTATAACAATTAGAGCAACATTTCTGCTGCTTTAGCCAAAGGATTCGCATCTTATATTATCTTGCATCGATTCACGCCAAGCGCACTTTAAAATCATTACCAAAATATAAAAAAGCCCCGATACTGTTAGGTATCGGGGCTTTATTTTTCTTTTACAAGAAGTCGGCTTTAAGCTTTTAGGCTTCAGACAACACTGCATCTAACGCAGGAAAAATCAGCTTAGAGCAAGGCTTCTTGCCACGACGTTTAGTTTTTCAACTTTTATCAATCACCTAAGTGAGTGGCGAAGCAACGCAGCTATAACTGATTTTAACCAGCTAGAGTATATAGCGCAGGATAAATCGGGTTAGAACAAGGCGCTTTACCACGACGTTTAGTTCTTCATAAACGAGTGGTGAAGCAACGCAGTTATCACCGATTTAGACTAGCTAGATCACATCATGCCGCCCATTCCGCCCATACCACCGCCCATGCCGCCCATATCTGGCGCTGACTCTTGTGGTATTTCAGCTATCATGGCTTCTGTGGTGATCATCAAGCCCGCAATCGATGCGGCGAACTGCAATGCACTACGCGTCACTTTCGTTGGGTCCAAAATACCCATCTCTAGCATGTCACCATAAGTGTCATTACCGGCGTTGTAACCGTAGTTACCTGTGCCGTTCTTCACTGTGTTAGCCACAACTGAGGCTTCTTGACCTGCGTTGGTTGCGATTTGACGCAGTGGCGATTCCATAGCGCGCAGGGCGATAACCACGCCGTGCTTTTGGTCTTCGTTTAACACTTCAATATCAGCAATCATAGAAGCAACGCGCACTAAGGCAACACCGCCGCCTGGGACTACCCCTTCTTCAACGGCTGCACGAGTCGCATGTAAGGCATCTTCTACGCGAGCTTTCTTCTCTTTCATTTCAACTTCGGTGGCTGCGCCAACTTTGATTACTGCAACACCGCCAGCCAATTTGGCCATACGCTCTTGCAGCTTCTCTTTGTCGTAATCAGAGCTTGAGTCTTCCATCTGCTGCTTGATTTGCGCAACACGTGAAGTGATCTGAGTGTGCTCACCGCTACCGTCGATGATAGTGGTGTTGTCTTTAGTGATTACAACGCGCTTAGCTGTACCTAAATCTTCTAGGGTGGCTTTTTCAAGCTCTAGACCGATTTCTTCAGCGATAACAGTACCGCCAGTTAGAATTGCTACGTCTTGTAGCATGGCTTTACGGCGATCACCGAAACCAGGCGCTTTAACCGCGGCCACTTTCACGATACCGCGCATGTTGTTCACAACTAGCGTTGCCAGTGCTTCGCCTTCAACATCTTCTGCAACGATAAGTAGTGGCTTACCGGTTTTAGCTAGACCTTCAAGGATTGGCAATAATTCACGGATGTTAGAGATTTTCTTATCCACTAACAAAATGAATGGGCTGTCTAGCTCTACGCTGCCAGTTTCTGGCTTATTGATGAAGTATGGAGACAAGTAACCACGGTCAAACTGCATACCTTCAACGACTTCTAGCTCGTTTTCTAGTGCTTGGCCTTCTTCAACTGTGATAACGCCTTCTTTGCCGACTTTTTCCATCGCGGTAGCAATAATTTCGCCAATTGACTCATCAGAGTTAGCTGAAATTGTACCCACTTGAGCAATCGCTTTAGTGTCAGCACATTCTTGTGATAGCTTTTTAAGTTCGGCAACCGCAGCGATAACCGCTTTGTCGATACCGCGCTTAAGATCCATTGGGTTCATGCCCGCAGCCACGGCTTTTAAGCCTTCTACTACGATAGACTGGGCCAATACGGTTGCAGTCGTGGTACCGTCACCGGCGGCATCATTGGCTTTAGAAGCAACTTCTTTCACCATTTGGGCGCCCATATTTTCGAACTTGTCTTCAAGTTCAATTTCACGTGCAACTGATACGCCGTCTTTGGTGATAACTGGAGCACCAAAGCTCTTATCTAGTACTACGTTACGACCTTTAGGGCCTAAGGTAACTTTTACTGCGTTGGCTAAAATGTTAACGCCGGCAAGCATTTTTACGCGCGCGTCATTACCAAACTTTACTTCTTTAGCTGCCATGTTGAGATTCCTTTATTTCAAAAAAGTGGAAGGGAGAATGAGGGCTGGGGATTAACCCACTACAGCCATCAGGTCAGCTTCTGACAGGATTAACACTTCTTCACCGTCAATTTTTTCTTTCTTAACGCCATAACCTTCGTTGAAAATCACAACGTCACCCACTTTAACGTCAAGTGGCTTAACTGTGCCGTTTTCTAGCAAACGGCCATTGCCCACTGCTAAAATTTCGCCGCGAGTTGATTTTTCAGCTGCGCTACCGGTTAGGACTATGCCACCAGCCGATTTTGATTCAACTTCTAAACGTTTAACGATTACGCGGTCGTGTAATGGACGAATATTCATCTATGAACTCTCCTAATGATGTGATGCCCAAAATTAAATCGAGGCGATTTACAATGAAAAGGGATTTCTCCCTTACTGTTCGAAGATATGGGGATAGTTAACCGAACTTCCAAGGCCTTAGGTAAAAAAAATTACACTTTTTTTAAGAGGTTTTCTTTAAAGCGGCCTGCTTCCTGATAGAATTCGGCTTCCTTAAAAGATAACCCCTGATAGTTGAAAGTAGACCAATGAAAGATAAGCATGGCTTGCTCACAGCGCCCATTGGCGGCGTACTGCTTAATATGAGTCTTCCTAACCTAGTGGGGATTTTAACTGTGCTCGGCTTTAGCCTAGTGGATACCTTTTTTATCAGTCAGTTAGGCACACAATCTTTAGCCGCTATCAGTTTCACCTTCCCGGTCACTTTAGTGGTCACCAGCATTGCCATCGGCATTGGCGCTGGAGTCTCCACTCAGCTTGGGCGCTTAATTGGCTCAGGTCATGCCCCCAAAGCTAAAGTCTTTCTGTTCGATGCCCTAAGCCTGACGCTATTGCTAACCAGTTTACTGGCATTAGTGGCAAGCCTGCTAATTACGCCATTATTTGGCCTGTTAGGGGCTAATGCTGCCATCATCAGCTTAATTGAACAATACATGCTGTTTTGGTATCTAGGCTGCCCGCTACTGGTGCTATTAATGGTGGGGAATCAGGGTTTAAGAGCCACCGGAGACACCAAATCCCCAGCGATGATCATGATGCTCGCGGCGCTGGTGAATCTACTATTAGATCCACTGCTTATCTTTGGCCTTGGGCCCTTGCCACGACTTGAAATCCAAGGCGCGGCCATTGCCAGTCTGCTCTCTTGGTTAATTGCCTGTTCGCTGTCGGGTTACTTGTTAGTAGTGAAAAGAAAGCTGGTACAAATAAGTGTGATTAATGTCCAGCGGATGCGCGCGCACTGGCAGCAACTGGCCCATATTGCTCAGCCTGCGGCGTTAATGAACCTAATCAACCCTGTGGCCAATGGCATACTGATGGCCATGCTGGCAAGGTTGAACCATGAGGCGGTGGCGGCCTTTGGCGCCGGTATTCGCTTAGAATCTTTATTACTCATCGTCGTGATGGCACTGTCCTCAAGTTTAATGCCGTTTATTGCGCAAAATTTAGGCGCGGGGAATCCAAAACGCGCCAAAGAGGCGCTGCTATTAAGCCTTAGATTTATTGTTATTTTTCAGTTTATTATTTACATTCCGCTGTACTTTTTCGCCGCTGATATTGCAAGGCTTTTCAGTCAAGACGCTCAAGTCATCGAATGGCTTAGCTTCTACATTTTAGTGTTGCCGCTGGCCTATGGGCCTTTGGGGATAGTCATCATAGTGGCCACCAGCCTTAACGCTTACCATAGGCCCATGAGTTCTTTGGTCATTAACCTGTGCCGCTTAGTGCTTATCATGCTGCCTTTAGCTGCGTTAGGCTCATACCTTGGCGGGGTAAAAGGACTATTATTAGCGCTACCCATCACCAATACCTTAATGGGGCTTGCCTGTTATATACTCGCCACCAAAATATCTGAGCCCACAAGTTCACGCTTACAACCTCTTGAGCGACTGAATACTTATGAGTAGCATGCTTATTAATCGAATGCTTATCAATAGAGCAATTTATGAATAATGCCATCAAAGCCGCGTTACTATCGGCCTTTATTTGCCCAGGAAGTGGTCAGTGGTGGCTCAAGCAGCGCCTAGTTGGCGGCGGCTTTATGCTAGTGAGCGTTATCTGTTTGGGATATTTAATCCTAGAAGTGATGGAGCGGGCTCAAGCCATTGCTGCAAAAATTCTCAATGGTGAAATAGCCAATGACTTAGTCAGTATTTACGCCGAAGTCAGCGCAATTCCCGCAGAGGCCATGGGCACCATGAGCTTGCTCACTTGGGTGTTTGTTGTCAATTGGCTGCTGAGTATCATACACGCCTATTGGTTAGGCACGCAGGCAGATAAAACAGTGAATAGCGATTAGGATCAGCGATAGTCCCCTATCACTGCGCCGCCCTAACTCTTAAGTCGGATAGGCGGCTTGAAAGCTCATTAAAAGCCCATAGGTTAGATTAATCGAGTGCGTGTGCCGCATGGACGCGGCGTTCGAGACTACAGGGAGGTACTCGCGTCGTCACGAGTAGAGCGAACCTGTTGGCTTTGTACTCTATACCATACGGCTCGCTCTTTATTAAGCTTCTTAAGTATCCATTCATAAAAAGACAAGCTTCAAAGCCAATGCTGCTTATTGTTTCGGTGCCTTTGGCTTACTGTCCTGAACCTCATCAGTCTTTGTTTGCTCATCCCTAGAGCCGTCACTCTCTGGAGTGATGTCTTTCTCAGCACGGCTTGGGTCGGCCACATTGGTTTCAATGTGGTGACTGCGCGGCGTCGGTTCATCTTTACGTTCAAAATCGGCGTCGAACACATTGCCAGCATCGAAAGGTGAGCGTCCCGCACCTGGGCCCTGTTGACCACCAAAATGCGCCCCAAAACCTGCACCACGGGTTTTCACCTTAAGCTGCATGCGCTTAAACAAAAATCCAGCTATGGGTGAGCGAGTGAGAGGTGTTAACAGTAGTAGCCCGATAAAATCAGTCACAAAACCTGGAATTAACAGCAATACACCAGCAGCTGCTAACATCATGCCTTCAACAATTTCTTTGCCCGGAGCTTCACCGCGAGCAAGTTTCTGCTGCACTTGCATCATGGTGCTTAGCCCTTGGCTGCGCACTAATGACACCCCGACGATAGCCGTCAAGAACACCAACGCCACTGTGCTCAATGCACCTATAGCATCACCAACTTCAATGAGCACGGATAATTCAATAACGGGGATCAATACAAACAATAGAAATAGAATAATAAACATAAGCGGTCTCGGTTGTGGCTAACACTGCCCTTGGTTAGCTTGGGCTAGCACATTAACAATGTTATCTGAGTATGAAAGTAAAATGGGGGTGATGAGGTCTTATTTCAAGTGAATACGGCCAATAGTTATCCCAACCAAGGGTTATTAAAGGTTAACTATTGTTAACCTTGTCGTCTTTATCGGTTTTTGCCTGTGCAAGCGGCGCTAAAAAAGAGTAAAGTTTGCCCACAAGCTTGAGCAGCCTAAAGCATAAGCCCTAAAACATTAATATTCATAAAATGAGCCTGCTATGCCGACCACAGCCTTAATGGTGTTAACCACTTGTCCCGATAAAGCCATGGCGGATGCCATCGCCAAACGTTTGATTGAAACTGGCCTCGCCGCCTGTGTTCAGCTGGGTCAAAGTGTAGAGTCTTATTATGCCTGGCAAGGCGCCGTGTGCCAGTCGGTTGAAGTGCCGTTACAAATAAAGTGCCTTGCGGTGCATTATCACGCCATTGAACAGCTTATTATGGAACAGCATAGCTACCAAGTACCCGAGATCATCGCCTTGCCCATAGAACAGGGCTTGACCACTTATTTACAATGGATAGAAGAAACCTTCCAATCATGAACAAAATACTTTCCCTGCTATTAACTAGCCTTATTTTGCTGTCACCCATAGCTCACAGCGATGGCTTGAGTCAGAGCAAAAGCTTTTCTTTCTTATCTAGCGAACCTGAACTGCTGCCTGTCGACGAGGCCTTTTCATTCGACTATCAGCAGCAAGGTAACCAGCTAAAAATTAGCTGGGTTGTTGCCGACGGCTATTACATGTACCGCGACAAACTGAGCTTTAGTGTCGAAGGTGCCAAGCTTACTGAGGTGGTATTACCCCGGGGTAAAATGCACCTAGATGACTACTTTGGCGAGCAAGAAGTCTATTACAGCTTTATCGAATTCCCATTGGATTTACAGCAAATTACAGACAATGCCAGCCTATCAGTGACCTTTATGGGCTGCGCTGAAGGTAAACTATGTTATCCACCGACTAAACGAATTGTCCCTTTAGTGGCCTCGGCTTTGGCAGCTGACACCTCATTAAGTCGCGCTGACAAGGCCATCATAGGTGAAGCCACTAAAAGTGAGCCTGTCCATGTATCGACTCAAGATAGCCTAAGCCAAATGCTCGCTGGTGACAGCCTATTATGGACCCTAGTCATCTTCTTCGGTTTGGGCATAGGGCTAGCACTGACCCCTTGCGTATTCCCCATGTACCCTATTTTGTCCGGCATTATTGTCGGCCAAGGGCCTAAATTATCCACCGCCAAAGCCTTTACCTTGTCCATGGCTTACGTCCAAGGCATGGCAATCACTTACTCTTTACTTGGGTTAGTGGTGGCATCTGCTGGGCTTAAATATCAAGCTATGCTGCAACACCCAGCCATTCTTATTGTGCTGGCCATCTTATTTGCGGTATTAAGCTTATCCATGTTCGGGCTGTACGATTTAAAGCTGCCAGCTAAATGGCAAGAAAAGATGAACTCACTGTCCAACAATCAAAAAGGTGGCAATCTGATTGGGGTGTTCTTGATGGGCGTATTGTCCGGTCTGGTAGCCTCCCCTTGCACCACTGCGCCTTTATCTGGTGCGCTGATTTATGTGGCTCAAAGCGGCGATTTACTGCAAGGCTTCCTCGCTTTATACGTGCTGAGTATGGGCATGGGCGTACCTCTGCTTATCATAGGTACATCGGGCGGTAAGATACTGCCAAGAGCTGGAGCTTGGATGGACATCATCAAGACAGTGTTCGGCTTCCTATTAATTGCGGTATCGATTGTGATGCTAAGCCGTATTTGGGTTGGCGTGGTATCCGATGTGCTTTGGTCTGTGTGGGCGCTTGCGTTGGTGGCTTACCTGATGCACCAAAACAAGCTCAGTGAATTTAACTGGAAACAAACGGCCCGAAGTGTCGTGCTAATTTTAGCCTTGATGGCCAGTTTCTCCTATGGGTTTCAAGCTGTTATGGGGCATTTTGGATTCAACACCCCAAGCCTTGTTAAGCAAGCTGACTCTCAAAATGCTGCGGATAAGCTTAATTCTCAAGCTAAGCATGTTGAATTTATTAAGATTAAATCCCTTGATGATCTTAATCGTGAACTTGCTAAAGCCAGTGCCAATAACCAAACGGCCCTGTTAGATCTGTATGCTGACTGGTGCGTGGCCTGTAAAGAATTTGAAGCCATCACCTTTACAGACAGTGAAGTCGAGTTGCGCTTTCAACAGATGGTATTATTGCAGGCGGATGTGACAAAAAGCGATGATATCGATGTTGAGCTGCTAGAACATTATGACGTTCTAGGTTTACCGACTTTATTGATGTTTGATAAAAATGGCCAACAGCGTGAAGATTTACGGGTAACAGGCTTTTTAGGCCCAAAAGAGTTCGTTAAGCAGCTAGATTTACTCTTAAACAAATAATTTTTAAAAAATTCAATCAATTGAAATAATGGCAGTTTATTTATTTAAACTGCCATTATTTTATTTAGTTCACTAATTTTAATTCAAACTTCATTTTTTTCTTATACAATACAGGTCATAAACTCTTCAACTTAGGAGCGGTATGGAACCTGCAATTCTGATTATTACCTTGTTATGCGGTATGTTAGTGAGTCGAATTGGTCTCCCCCCTCTGATCGGTTATCTCGGTGCTGGCTTCGTGCTCTTTATGTTTGGCATTGAAGATGCAAGCCTGCCATTACTGCAACAATTAGCCGATCTCGGTGTCACCTTATTACTATTTGCTATCGGCCTTAAACTGGATCTAAAAAGCTTATTCAAAGCCGAAGTTTGGGCCAGCTCTAGCTTGCATGTGATTGGCTCCTTGCTCTTTTTTGTGCCCATACTCAAATTGTTGGGCGTGCTAGGCATAGAGCAACTCACCGACCTTGGCATTAATCAGCTGCTGCTTATCTCTTTTGCGTTAAGCTTTTCCAGTACCGTATTTGCCGTTAAGGCACTCGAAGACAGCGGTGACATGCAGTCACTTTATGGCCGCGTCGCCATTGGTATCTTGATCATGCAGGATATCTTTGCGGTATTATTCCTCACCATTTCCAAGGGCGCGGTACCTTCGGTGTGGGCATTGGGACTATTGTTACTGCCTTTTGCTAAGCCATTAATTTATAAAGTGTTCGATAAGGTCGGTCATGGCGAAATGCTAGTCCTCTTTGGCCTAGTAATGGCATTAGTCGTCGGGGCTTGGTTATTTGAAACTGTGGGGCTAAAACCAGATCTAGGCGCACTTATCATAGGTATTTTATTGGCAGGCCACGCTAAAGCCTCTGAGCTTGCCAAGTCGATTTACTACTTTAAAGAATTGTTCTTAGTGGCATTTTTCTTAACCATTGGCCTCAATGGTTTGCCGACCTGGGCGGACGTGGGTCTGGCGGCGATTTTGGTGGCACTAGTGCCCTTTAAAGTCATGTTGTTCTTGTATTTACTCACCCGCTTTAGATTACGCTCACGCACCTCCTTGTTAGCATCGTTTAACTTAGGGAATTACAGTGAGTTTGGCTTAATTGTCGCCGCCGTTGCTGCCCACAAAGGCTGGTTAGCCCCTGAGTGGTTGATTATTATTGCTGTGGCATTAAGCTTAAGCTTCTTGTTAGCTGCGCCCTTTAATGCCAATGTCAGTAAGCTTTACCAAAAATTTCAGCCCTATTTAACCAAGCTTGAGCGTCACCCGCTTCACCCTGAAGACAGGCAAATTCGCATAGGTAAACCACGCTTTTTAATCTTAGGTATGGGCCGTATTGGTAGCGGTGCTTTTGATGAGCTGCGCTTAAGATATTCCGGTGAAATTCTCGGTATTGAACACAAGCAAGAACTGGTGGACTTTCACCGTAGCGCTGGACGAAACGTAGTGCAAGGCGATGCTGGCGATACCGATTTCTGGGAAAAACTTGAAAAAGCGCCACAACTTGAATTAGTGCTATTAGCTATGCCCCATCACGTAGGTAATTTGTTTGCAGTGCAGCAACTTAAACGCCTCAATTATGAAGGTAAGATAAGCGCCATAGTGCAGTACGCAGAAGATGCAGAGGCCCTAAGAGAGTCCGGCGTAGACAGTGTTTATAACCTCTATGAAGCCGCCGGTGCGGGTTTTGTTGACCATGTTATCGCTGAGCTGCTTGAAACTGCAGCTCACAGTAATGAGCCACAAACAGCAGAAAAGCCTGGGAGCGAACCTAAAGCTAGCTGTTAACTCAAGACCAATATGACCTGATTGCACTATGGATATTAATAGTGTCAGTCAGTCATATTCGCGGTTACAAAGTGCCTAACACATAGCAAAAATGGTTAGGTACTTTTTTTATCCGACTTTGATGATTTCTATGCTTACACCTCAAGCCCAGTCGTGATATAACAAGTGTTAATCGTTAATTTTTCTCATCTATTTAAGCTGGAATTATTTAGCCCATGCCCAATCCCACCCAGCGCGCGACTAAGCTGTTTATGCAAACCTTTGGCACCACAGCCGATGCGCTCTATCAAGCCCCCGGCCGCATCAATATATCTGGTGAGCATACCGATTATAACGAGGGCTTAGTACTGCCGGTGGCTATCAATTTTCACACTGTGATAGCGGTTAAACGTCGTGATGATGATGTATTTCGCGCCGTGAGTGATGCCTTTCCTGGACAAATAAAGCAGTGGCGTTTCGCCAATGAACAGCCATTTAATACCGATGATGATTGGGTTAATTATTTAAAAGGTGTAACTGCGGCCATGTCACAATCAGGCTTGCAAGCAAAAGGACTGGATTTAGCCATTGTCGGCAATGTCCCTTTAGGTGCAGGTTTATCTTCTTCTGCCGCCTTAGAAGTCGCCTTCGGCACCGCCATTAGCTACGCCAGCCAATTGCATTTATCTCCTTTAGCCATCGCGCAACTTGCCCAGCGTGGTGAGAGCCAGTTTATGGGGCTAAAATGCGGCATTATGGATCAAATGATCAGCGCCCTAGCAGAGGCTGATAACGCCTTACTAATTGACTGCGCCGATCTCGAAGGCGAAACCGTTACCTTGCCTGAGTCTTTAAACATTATCGTTATCGACCCTAAGCTAGACAGGCACGCCTATGGCGAACTCACCCAGCAGCGTCAGCGTCAATGCGACCAAATTAATGCTTTATTAGGTACTGATTCAATTCGGCATTTATCCTTAGCGCAGCTCGAAGCAGTGAAAAATAGCTTAAGCCCAGAGCAAGCTAAGTTGATTAACCATATCAAAACCGAAAACGAGCGCACTCCAAGTACCGCCCGAGCACTAGCACAAAATAACATCCCCAGATTTAGCCAATTGATGCATCAATCTTACTTGTCCCTGCGTGATGACTTTATGCTGCAATTCCCCGAAGTAGACATCTTAGTCAAAATGCTGCACCAGCTCGTGGGTGAACGCGGTGGAGTGCGGTTTAGCGATGGCTGCGTACTGGCATTCGTGGATCATGAACTCACAGATGCCGTGGTCAATTTGGTCGAACAAGATTACTTCAAACAAACCGGTATAGAGGCCAAAATCTATTTATGCTCAGCCAGTGCTGGTGCCAGTCGAATAGACAATTAAGCTTATACTTACATTATGGATAATTCAGTTATGGTACGTTTTACAGTTTTAGCCCCTTGGCAAGACCCAAGAGGCGGAGAAATTGAGCGCATTCGCATCGACAATGGCACTTTGGCCATCGAAGTATTGAGTTTAGGCGGCATTATTCGCTCCTTGTGGGCCCCAGATAAGCAAGGCGAGCGTGCCAACCTAGTGCTAGGTTGTGACAGTGCCGCAGATTACCTCAACCAAGATGCTCACTTAGGGGCAATTGCTGGGCGCTATGCCAACCGTATCGCAAATGCTGAGTTCAATCACCAAGGTGAGCCTTTTAAGCTCAATACTAATCATGGCAAGCATTGCCTTCACGGCGGCAGTGAAGGCTTTAACCGTAAAATATGGCAATTAGGCACTCTACCCGATGGCGTCAGATTAATGCTTAAAAGTCCAGACGGTGACATGGGCTTTCCCGGCAATTGCACTGTACAACTAGATTACCGCTTAGTGGGCAACAACCTCTATGTGGAGATGTTCGCCAGTGTCGATAAAGCCTGCCCAATCAGCCTAACCCAGCACAGTTACTTTAATTTAGATGCCAGCCAAAGCAGTTTGAATCACCATTTAACCGCCAAGGCGACCCACTACCTAACCATGGATGACGGCGGTATTCCAATAGCAAAAACACCAGTGAAAAGAACGGTATTGGATTTAAGTGCTGGCCCTGAGTTAACAATACAAACCACAGCCCCAGAGCTTAAGACCACCCAAGGTTTTGATCACTGCTTTTTAATGGATAATCCAGCAGGCGAACTTAAACGCTTTGGTACCCTTTCAAGCCCACTTTCTGGTCGTAGCCTCACCTTGTATACCAACCAGCCAAGCGTGCAAGTCTATGGCGGCAACTTTCTTGCTGGCACCTTAGGGCGTAAACAGCAAATCTTAGGTCAATATCAAGGGGTATGTTTAGAGCCGCAGCAGCTACCTGATGCCGCCAATCAGCGTGAGCTCGCTCAAGATCCATGGCTGGAGCCAAAACAAGTCTACCACCATATCAGCCGCTATCAGTTTGATGTGGTTTAACTCAGCCTGCTAGGCTGAAATTGAGTGTTTTTTACTGCGATTAAGTGAGCAAATTAAAAAAGCAGCTAGAGGAGTGGCGAGCAGTGGACAAGGTATACACTGTTATACCTTGTCAACACTGATGGATCTGAACAAACAAAAAACCATAAAGTTTAAGGTTTAGATATTATTCACTACTGTCGTCATCGTTATAATCTTCGTCATCATCACCGAAAACATCATCGTCATCAGTGTCGTCAAGATCCGGTAAATCATCGGCTTCAGGTACAGGTTTTGCCTTACGCACAGGTGCAGTATCTGGCACTTTAGAGAGATCAATACGGGTCTGATTCTTCGCCATAAACTCAGCACGAGCTGCCCTAAATGCATCACCAAATTCGGCTTCAGCTGCTTTAAGTCCATCGGCATCAAGATCATGTAAATTAACTTTTACGATATCTTCAACGTATTCACCGATAACATTACGTGCGGTGTTATAAAGATAGATGCGCCCTTTGGGTGCTTCTGGTAATTGGTTATCATGCACGACGACAGTGCTGCCTTTCGACGTTCTGAGTTCACCAAACCAAACTTGCTTTTTTGCTGTGTTATACATATATGCTAACGCCCTTAAATCAACACATATACCAAAAATGGCTTGCTTGAATAAGCTAGATAAGCCTCGCTTTTTACTACTTAATGTCAGTAAAAACTGAACTTGAGTATTTAAACAGAAAATTTCTGAGAATCAATGCCCAATGCCATGAAATTTTGCCCTTAAATCAAAAAACTTAATTTGACCGCGTCTTTATCCAACGCTTCGAGGTAAATTTAACCAGCAAAAAATAGCTACTAAGGGAATTTAGACCAATTCCCTTAAGCTTCAAGTTTTTTATAAAAACAATTCATTGAGAAAAATAAGCTAAGTTAATCCAAACTCAATACTATCTTGCCTTTATGCTGGCCCGACTCCATTCTCACGTGCGCTGCCACCACCTCTTCGAAAGGATAAACACTGTCCAAGGGAAGCGAAATTTTTTGCATCGCAATTAAAGGCCATACAGTGCTCAATAACGCCTGAGCAATTTCAGCTTTAGCAGCCACAGATTGCGGCCTTAGCGTAGAGCCTGTCCAAGTAATGCGCTTAGCCATAATACGAAATACATCCACCTGCGCCTGTGCCCCACGCTGCATTGCAACCGATACCATGCGGCCATCCATAGCCAGCGCCTTAAGGTTCTGGTTAATAAAGTCGCCCCCGGCCATGTCCAGCACCACATTCACGCCTTTACCTTGAGTTGCAGCGAGTACGGGCTCGACAAAATCTTGCTGATTATAATTAATCGCCACTCGCGCTCCTTGCGCTAGGCAATATTGACACTTTTCATCACTGCCGCTTGTCACTATCACATCCGCCCCTAGAGCATGAGCTAACTGGATTGCTGTGGTGCCTATACCACCTGAGCCACCATGGATAAGCACGGTTTCGCCAGCCTTAAGACCAGCACGAATAAACAAATTACCCCACACGGTAAAGAGAGTTTCCGGTAATGCCGCCGCTTGATTGAAATTCAGCCCTTGGGGAATTGGCAAACAATGCGCCGCAAACGTATTAACGTATTCACTGTAACCGCCGCCAGGCACTAAGGCGCAGACTTTGTCGCCCAATTGCCACTGAACAACCCCCTCACCAATAGCGCAAATCTCGCCAGAAACCTCTAGCCCCAAAATAGGACTCGCCCCTTCTGGCGCAGGATAGGCGCCCATACGCTGTTTGATATCTGGGCCATTCACCCCTGCAGCATGCACCTTAATTTGCACTTGTCCTGCCAAAGGTGGGGCTATATTGCTAGTGCTAAAGCTCATGACATCTGCAGCACCTGGAAGAGTAAAAGTCACATGGGTTGAGAGCGTCATAGGAGTTCCTCATTAAATAACAGTCTGCTTGGATAATCACACACTCAACACAGATGTTAAAGAATCTAATCTCAATGTGGCCCATTATCTGGTCGGCCAATGGAAATGCTAAGGGCGTTAATCAAGCTAAAGACCTATGCTAGCTTACTCTACACTAAGTAAGGTTACTGGCTCGGCCAATGCAAATATTTCAAGCCTGCTAGTTAATGTTACAGCCCGTTACACTATTTAATATCATGGCACTGCAATTCCGCAATACATTCGGTACAATCAAGCGCTTAAAAACTAGACGACACAATCTGAGACTCACAGGTCTTCAAGGACACTCAATGCGCTTATCTTGTCAGCTACTCGCCCTATTGTCAGGGTTCGTTCTGGTGCTTAACGCCCAGGCAAATCCTATTTTACAGACCAAAGGAGGCTTTCAAGATAAGTTTCGCCAGCTCGATGAAGACCTGCCCACCGCCAATGATTATCGCAATGCAGCAGGTGAGCCAGGCAAAGCCTATTGGCAGCAGCAAGTGGATTATAAAATTGAGGCGAGCCTTGATGAAAACTTGCGCCGTTTAAGCGCGAAACAACAGGTGACTTACCACAATAACTCCCCTTACCGCCTTAAATATCTGTGGCTGCAGTTAGAGCAAAACCGCTTTAAAGCAGACTCCATAGGTGAGCTCACTCAAACTATAGATCCCGTCGATGCCGACAGCGCACGCATGGGTGAAGTTGCTGCACAAATTAATATTCATGACTTACGCCGCCAACAGTTTTTAGCCGATACCCCCATGGGTTATGAGCTTGGCAAGATAACCGACGCAAATGGCACAGCACTTAAGTACACTGTCGTGGGTGAGCAAATGCGCATCGACCTGCCAAAGCCCTTGGCCGCAGGCGAAACCATGCAGTTTAAGTTGGAATACAGCTTTAATATTCTCGAAGAAGATGCGGTTGATGCCCGCTCAGGCTTTGAGCACTTCCCCGATGACAAGCGCAAAAATGGCAATGATATCTTTATGATGGCCCAGTGGTTCCCACGCTTATCAGCCTACTCCGACTATGAGGCTTGGCATAATAAAGCCTTCCTCGGCAGCGGTGAATTCACCTTAGAGTTTGGTGATTATGATGTGAAATTAACTGTACCTAAAGATCATATCATCGCCTCAACCGGTGAACTGCAAAACCCTGAAATTGTGATGACAAAACAGCAAGCTCAGCGCCTTAAACAGGCCGAAAAAGCCACTAAGCCAGTGTTTATTGTCACCCCAGATGAAGCCCTTAAAAATGAATCAAGCACAGTTACCGGACAGAAGACTTGGCACTTTAAAGCCAAAAATGTGCGTGATTTTGCTTGGGCATCCTCACGTAAATTTATTTGGGATGCCAAAGGCTATCAACAAGGCGGTGACACTCAAGCGAACGTGATGGCCATGTCTTTCTATCCCAAGGAAGGCGGCGAGCTGTGGCAGCGTTATTCCACAGAATCTGTCATCCATACCATGGAAGTCTATTCGCGCTTCACCTTCGATTATCCCTACCCCACCGCCATCAGCGTCAATGGCCCAGTTGGCGGCATGGAATACCCCATGATTAGCTTCAACGGCCCGCGCACCATTTGGCATCCTGAAGATGAGTCCCGTACTTATACCTTGTCTGAAAAACAGTTTTTGATTGGGGTGGTGATCCACGAAGTGGGCCACAATTATTTCCCCATGATAGTCAATTCAGATGAGCGCCAATGGACCTGGATGGATGAAGGCTTAAATAGCTTCCTCGACGGTGTGGCCAGCAAAGAATGGGATCCAAAATTAGATTGGGGCCGTGAAGCACGGGACGTTATTGAATATATGAAATCAGACGTACAAGTGCCTGTGATGACTCAATCTGATAGCGTGCTTAAGCTTGGCCCTAATGCTTATACTAAGCCTGCGGTGGCGTTAAATATCTTACGAGAAGTCATCTTAGGCCGTGAACTGTTCGACTTTGCCTTTAAAGAATATGCCCTGCGCTGGGAAAATAAACGCCCCACTCCAGCAGACTTTTTCCGCACCATGGAAGAAGCCTCAGGGGTGGATTTAGACTGGTTCTTCCATGGCTGGTTTTACACCACAGATCACGTGGATATTTCGCTGGATAAAATTTATAAGCTGCGTTTAGACAGCTTAAATCCAGATATTGATTTCAAGCGCCAGCGCCAAGATAATTTAGATAAACCCAGTTCCTATTTTAGCCAAAATAATAAAACTGAAGGCAAAAAGGTTTGGGTCGGCAAGCACTCAGACAATCAAGACTTTCACGATAAGCATGACAAGTTCACCGTAACCAATCAAGACCGAAACGACTATCAACAAATGCTGGCAGATCTTGAGCCATGGGAGCGACAAGCCCTAGAGCGAGCCATAAAAGAAGACCAAAACTATTACGTGTTGGAGTTTTCAAACCTTGGCGGCTTAGTCATGCCTTTGCTGCTTGAGTTGAGCTACGAAGATGGCACTGTGACTTCGATGAATATCCCCGCTGAAATTTGGCGTAAATCGCCGCACCATGTGAGCAAACTCATCATCACAGACAAGGACAAGGTGTTAGCCTCCGTAGCCCTTGACCCTAGTCAAGAAACTGCTGATGTGGATATAGAAAACAATTTTTATCCAAGACGTATCATTCAATCACGCATTGAAGCCTTTAAAGATGACAAAGATGATGCCAAGGACAGTCGCGATCTAATGTTTGATTTTAAAGCCGAATTAGAAGAACCTGAAACCAAGGAATTTAAAAAGTGATACCAGCCAATCCTTTAGCTAAAGTCGCACAGAGATTAACACTTGCCTTGGTACTCATGTTGGGCCAAAGCGCACATGCGCAGGCCCACCAGCAACAAGAAACCTATACCAGCGTCCGCTTTAATTCCCGCACTGCAATGCTGGAAGTGCAGCACAGATTTTATCTTCATGATGCTGAGCATGCCGCAAAGCGATTACTGGATAAAAACAGCGATTTAATTAGCGATCCCGTCAGCCGCGAGGCTTTTGCCTACTACGCCATTGCTAAATTTGCTTTGCAAGATGCTGATAAACAACCACTGCCTCTGAGTTATGTGGGGACTGAGCTTGACGGTAAATACCTGTGGGTTTATCAAGAAACCCCCATCACCAATAAGATGCAGGACATTTGGATCACCATGAGCACGCTGCAAGAGATTTGGCCTCAGCAGATTAATCACATCAATCTTGAAAAAGATAAAAAAGTGACCTCAGTGCGCCTAAATGCCAGCGGTATTAATCAATGGCATAAGCTTAGTTTTAGTGACTCAGGTCCAGCGCATTAATCCAACACACCTAATGGGCAAGCAACTGTTGGATATGGATTTGTTCTCTTAAGCCAAGGTTAATTAGCCGTTTACTATTAGGCCCGCACATTTTGCAGTTGAATGTGAAAGCAACAGCCTTCGCCTGGGGTGCTGTCGATATTGATTTGGCATTTAAGTAACCCTAGTAGCTGCCTAACGATAGCAAGCCCCACCCCTAACTGGGGTAGGGCTTGGCTGTACTCAAAGCTAAACTGACTTAAAGATAACTGCTTTAATGCGTCAACCTCATGCTTGTGCATCCCAGAGCCCGTATCTGCAACGGCTAACCAATGTTGATGGTTCAAGGTCTCAGTATAAATTCTGATGCTGCCTTGCTCTGGAGTATATCGCAGCGCGTTGTCGACTAAATTATTGAGCACTCGGCGCATCAATTGTGGATCGGTATAAATCGTCATCGGCTTATCTAAAGTAAAATCTAAGCTAATTCCCAATCGTGACGCCCTAGGATTAAAGGTCTGGGCAATTTGCTCTAGCAGTTGATTAAGATCAACCTGTTGCAAGTTGGCATTAATTTGGCCATTTTCAAGGGCTGCCAGTTCCAATAATTGCCCTAGAAGCTGTTGTAATGTTTGGCCAGAATTCGCCGCATATTCAATCAATTCGGGACTGCGTTCATCCTCTGGCAATAATTGCCATGTATCTATGTAGCCCAGCAAGGAGGTTAGCGGCGTTTTTAAGTCATGGGATAAGTGCAGTAGAAAATCGTGCTTGGCCTGTTGCTGGCGCTTAAGGTGGGCTTGTTGGCGACTAATCTCACCAAGCAACTGGTTAATGTGCTGACTTAGCTGCTGAATTTCACTGCTTGCCGTATACCTTGATGGCAGACTTAAACTGTGGTTTTGCTCGCCTAAATTATCTAAGCCGCTTTGAGTCATTTCCCTGAGATCCTTAGCCAGCTTTTGCACTGGTTGAGTAAAATAGCGCAGTAAAATAACCAACAAGATAAGGCAGAATAACACCCAAAAGCCTATGGTCGCGCCCCAAATTTGCGGCTGGTGCTCGGCGCTGATTAACGCCTGCCAACTGTCATAATCTTCCCCGCCAATAATCACGTACAAATAACCACTGTGAAGCCCTTCTGGCGTCATCAAACGGCTGGCTGAAAATATTTTCTGGCCATTTTCACTGCGAGGATCTGTGCCTAAAATGGGTAAATGATTGCCAGCAATGAATTTACCTATGGCCTCGAGATCCACTCTGGAAGTCTTTATCTTCTCTTCTTTGGCATCATAAGCCACCACTTTGCCTTCCAAGTTCAAGGTATAAATCTCAAAACTTGGCCCCAGTAACATAAAATCGTGAAACGCTTCTTTCAGGGCGGCATCTGAGGTGATCCCTTGAGACAGCAAGGGGTTAATATGTGCCATATGCTCTGCAAGAGATAAGTGCAGCGACTGCTGAATTTGGTTGCGGCTCAGCTCATGATTAAGTTGCAGCCACTGCCACAGCGCCAACATTAACAGTAATACCACTAAGGTTGCCGACAAGAAAAGACGATTAAATAAGCGATTCATAGGGAATGATTAACTCTCTGGTGGGGCGAATTTATAGCCAACACCCCAAACTGTTTTCACCAGTTCTGGGTTGGTGTCATCAAAACTGAGTTTATTACGCAGCCGGTTAATGTGACTGTTAACCGTGTGCTCGTAGCCGTCATGGCTGTAGCCCCAAACCGCTTCGAGCAATTGCATTCTACTGAATACTTGTTGTGGGTGTTTAGCCAGAAACAGTAGCAAGTCAAACTCCCTTGCCGTGAGTTGTAAAGCTTGATTAAAGGCAACCACTTCGCGGGTACTGGCATTGATAGAGAAACGATTAAATTCCAGCGCTTGAGTCTTTTCTTCTTTAGGCTGGCTGCGTCTTAACAAGGCTTTGACTCGCGCCCTAAGTTCAAGCACGCTAAAAGGCTTAATCAGGTAATCATCGGCCCCCGCCTCTAGGCCAAGCACGATATCGGCTTCGGTATCTTTAGCGGTTAACAGCATTAAGGGTAAATCATTGTCACCTTGGCGTAACTGCTGGCATAAAAACACGCCGTCACCATCGGGTAACATGCGATCCAGTAAGATAAGATCAAATTTTTGCTGTTTAATAAGCGCTTCGGCTTGCATTAAGGTAGTGGCATGGCTGACATCATAATTGAGGGCTTTAAGGTTTAGCATCACAAGCTTAGCGAGATCTTGCTCATCTTCCACCAGCAGGATGTGCGGTTTTTGCTGACCGTTTCCCTGAATAGTCCCACCCCCTAAAGGTTTGCTGTAACTCATAATAAACTCCTAAAGCAGTGTCTTGGTGATGAATGACCGGATGTCATTTAGACAAGACCTACCTTAGGAGTAATTAGTTTCATTTTCGCAACTTTTTACTAACCTGATGAGTTAACCCTATCTCTTAATTTATAGGTGATTAACTTAGTGGATTAAATTAGTAAGGTTACTCAGTGCGGGTTACGCTAATGGCCACCACAGGGTTATCAAATCTATGACTTGGGGTTAGCACTGAACCCGCCAGGCCATCATCCATGGAAATCACGCCGGGATGAATGTGAACAAAATCGACATCATCACGAGCACTGCTATACCCTTCGCCGCCATCAGCAGGCCCAGGCATAGTGCCTTTTGCTTCTGAATTAGCTTCTGTGCCTGCATCATAGGCGTGATAGCGCATACTGCTGGCTTGATGTAACACTAAGTCCGCGAGCGTCATGCCAGTAAAACCTGTGAAAGCATCATTGGTGTTAACTAGCATGGTCGCTAGACTCAAACTCGCTGCAGCTGTCGCCTCCATACGCACAGTAATGGTCTCGCTCATGCCCGGCATAATGGCGCCAGTGCCTTTTACCACTTGGCTCACACCCGTTAGGCCATCAATATCTGCGCTATCACCGCCTTCGGCGAGTTTCTCAAGCGCCACGCTTGCCATAGCCCCAGATTGCCACAATACCGTTTGTGCATCATGGGCCACCAAAGCAACCGGTGATAATGGCTGATTAGCGGTTAAATTAGTCACAGTCACACTAAAGCTTTGCATCACCACAGCCGGTGGAGGCGGCGGAGTCACTACCACTGCAGCTTTATCGCTATCAGAGCAAGCGCTCAGAGTGAAACCTGCCAGCAGTATCACACTCAAAGCTTTCAAGCTGTGGCGTGTTGTAGGATGATTTTTTACATTAAATTGTTCCATGTCAGCCTCCTACTTTACCGTTACCACAAGCTTGGCGACTGGGTTTAACCAGCGATGAATGCGACTATCAAGATCGCTCGCTCCGCCTGCTGCATCAGTGTCGCCCAAAACCCCTGGGTGGATATGTACGTTAGCATTGGTAGAACCGTCCATGACTCCAGTGCCGTTAGCGCCACCATTACCGCCGGGCGCCGCTGGAATACCCGCAACACCAGGCATGCCGCCACCATTGATGATTTCATCATTGGCTTCAGTGCCAGCATCATAAGCATTTAAATAAACAGTGTAAGTGCCCGCTTCTGTGGGGATTTTCCAGCCATCTAAGCCGATAAAGGCATCATTTGTAGGCAAAATCATAGCCACAACAGAAAGATGAGTCTGGGTTAAGGTATCCAGCATAGCACCTTCAAAGTTAGCCCCAGGCGCTAACAATCCAGCCGCTGGATTCGCCAGCGTCACACCGCCAGCCCCCATCACTGCGGCATCTAAATCAGCAATCGCGCCACCTTCAGCCATTTTTTGCAACGCTGGAGTGGCACTCTTGCCAACCTCAAACAAATGGCTGTCACTGCCATGGGCTGCCACTAATACCGGAGTAAAATGATTGCCATGAGTTAAATTCACTAAGCTCACTTCAATTTGAGCGGCTTGCACAGACACACTGGCAAGACCTGCGATGAGTAATCCGGTACGTATTAAGTTGTAGTTCATGACATAACTCCTGTTGTCGCGCCTCTCTGTTTGCCCTAACACTCGCGTTAAAATCAGTGTTAAAACCCAGTTCTGATGCCCAGAGAAAGCAGCGGTTAATGTTGATATTGGTTATCAGCTTGTTAGCACTCATTGGATAACACTAAGAATGACAAAAGGATCTCACCTAGGTATCGCCTAAATATCACAAAAGATTAACATCGTGATATATTCCATCGTGGCCGAGTGAGAAAGCCGCCTTGAGCTAATTGAACCAATCGTATTAAACCTAAACGACCCCAGAAAATAAGTGTGAAACAAGATGATAAGAAACCTAACCCCCAGCGACTTTGCCCACGTCATCGCCCTTGGTGAGCAAGTCCATGGTGCCAATTACCTAGACTTAGATACGCTCAAACACTATTACCAGCTAGGGATAAAGGACGGTATTAATGCGCATTTGGTTGCCGAGCAAGCAGGTGAAATCATAGGTTTTAGGCTCACACTTGCAGCCAACCAATGGACATTAGATGAATGGTGTAGCCCAGCGCTTTGGGGCGTTGAAGCAGATAAAGTCTGTTACTTTAAGTCCAACACCTTGGCAGAAAAAGCCAGAGGCCAAGGCATAGGCGGTGACTTGTTAGCACAGTCTATCGCGGCCGTTAAAGCTCAGGGCGCCAAAGCTGGCGTGAGCCACCTGTGGCAGCAAAGCCCCCATAATGCTGCGGTGCGCTACTTTACCAAGGCTGGGGGGCGCTTGATAAAACAGCATCCTGACCGCTGGAATCAAAAGCGTGGTGCCAGTGACTATCTTTGCGTGCTCTGCGGCGATGATTGCCACTGCACCGCCTGTGAAATGCTAATTAGCTGGTAGACGGTAGACGGTAGACGGTAGACGGTAGAAAGAATAACAAGCAACCAATTACTAATAACTAATAACTAATAACTA
>NZ_JACJDV010000044.1 GCF_014163735.1 Shewanella sp. SR44-3 | reverse complement strand
AGACAGCAAGACAGCAAGACAGCAAGACAGCAAGACAGCAAGACAGAGACAGTTTACAACTCTTTCAACTCACTTTAGGAGGATATAGCAGTTTGATTAGATTTACACCAAACCAGCGCACCTTCGGGTGCGCTTTCTAGTTCAGAGCCCTCAGTTTGACTCTTTATCTTATAGCCCAAATACTGTTTGGCTCTCCATAATAGGCGCGGTGTTGCACTTTTTTAGCCCCTAGGTAGAAAGCAATAGCAAACAAAGCTGCAACCACGTCAATAAGATAGGATGATGGTGCTCTAATCCCTTCAGTAAATAGGCTTGGCAATAATGCGGCCAATAAACTGGTGGTAGGAATTAACAAACAGCTTAAGAATAGTGCATAAAGTAAATGGATTGCAGCGCTGGCTGTTCCTCTAATAAAGCTGTAACCAAGGGCGCTAAAAAAGATGCTGTAGTAGCACATCATATAATAAGTGTTAACTTGCTCAGCGACTAAATAGAGCCATTTAGTGATTACAAAACTGCAAGCTACCCCCAGCATAGAGCCTAAACATACCCCTATGGTTAACGCCCCCATGAAGCGGTTAGCGCGGCTCTGAATGGACTGTTTTTGTCTACGCTTTTCTAGCCAAAGTAAATTGCCACTGTAGAATAAAAATGCTCCTAGTAGCCCAAGTATAAAATACACCAAGCGGCCAAAATTACCGGCATAATTTCCAAAATGTAGCGCAAAGAAACTGGTGACTATTGGATCGTAAATCGGTCCATTTTCTAAGCTTGCGGTGCTAAATTGCACCTCCAAGGTATAGGGATGCATATAAATCACATCGCTATAGCCAGAGCGCATAACTTGAGTGTCGCTGCTGATATTAATCGCTAGCGCAGGGCCCGGTGAAGACAGATTAGAAAAGGTTAAAGATTTGATGTCATAGCCATCAGTGATTTCAGCCACTTTATTGATATAAGTCTGGATAGAAGGTAAGTCTTTTATTTCATAGGTTATAGCGCTTCTTTGTGGCCGTTCAAATAATGGCTTATCACCATAAATAAGCCCAAGCCCGCCATAGGCAAAATCATGAAAGGCAAATACCACAACAGTCCAAGCAATAACCAAATGAAATGGGAGGCTGATAACGCCGATGAGATTATGGCTATCTAGCCAGAAACGGCTAGCTCCTTTATTTTTTCTTAAGGCAAATAAGTTTTTCGTTAATGTGGGCAGTAAAAAAATCACGCCTGACACTAAGGCTAAAAAATATAAACCTGCAGCAAGGCCCAAGATCAGCACTCCAACCTCGAAATGATCAACTTCACCTAGGATCCCTGCGGTGCGATGTAGCTGATCGATTAAGCTGCCTAATTCATTCTGAGCATGAATCTGGGTAATAATTTTATCATTATTATCAAGGCTTGCGTGACTGCGGATATCATCTAAGCGGATCCCGCGTCCTCCACCTTGTGTATACCAACTTAAGGGTGAGGTGTCCCCGCTAAGATCAACAATAAATCCCTGCTGAGTTTTAGGATATTCTTTAAAAGCTTGGGAGATTAAATTGTCTAATTTAGCCTGTGGGATGGCAGCTAAATGTTGATGAACTGGAGTGGCCCACTGAGTAATTTGTGGTTTAAATAATGATAATGCTCCAGCGTAAAAGCCAATAAAGAGCACTAATCCAGAGAGGATGCCCGTCCAAGTGTGTATGCTTTGATAGGTGCGAAGTATGTCAGAGCGAATTTTCATGATAATAGCCTCGCCGCTAAGTAACCTAAATAAGCCACTAGATTTGCCCCGCCTAGATAGCGCAAAGCACTCCATCGAGTTTTGAACATAAAGCTGAATGACAAAATCATTAGCCAGAGCAAGCACAGCATCCACATATTAAATTGCACTTTCACTGGTGCATCTATTCCTCCAGGGCCTTGCCAGGCAAATATCCCGATTAAGGCATAGGCAAGGCTTAAACCTAAGATCAAGGCAATGATAGTTTTTGACCACCAATGAGGTTGGATTTTTTGATTGCGATAGGCCTGGGTCATTGGGGACGTTCCGAGTTTTTTAATAGGCTAATAAAGGGAATAGAAATCAAGTTAGTGAAGCTTATCAGTAGCCAAATAAACAGCGCCGACGGCATATGTAGGGCTGCCCAAAGTGGCCATAGGGAGAGAAGAATTAACAGGCAGCCTAAGATTAAAAATTCCTTTGAGAGTCGCTGTTTAATCATCTTTTGATGTCTGCTACTGAGGTATATCAGTACAGAGCCCAAAATATTTAAGGTTATTGCAGCAAGTTGAAACATGACGACTCAATTTCCTTATGTGTGAGTATCGAACGGCAAATACAATATTGTAAATGAGAGTGATTTGCAATTGTATTTGGTGTAGCTTATGGGGCTTAAAATAGTCAGGCCTAGCTATCACCTAGAGAATTTTGAGGTATTTCATGGAACAGAAAATGTTTAAAAAGAAACTTTTAGTCGCAGCAATACTTTGCACTCCAATAATGTCTCCTGCACATGCCGCCGTCGATGCGCAGCCGATGAGATCGATTGAAGTGATTAAAGTCATAGGGGAGAAGACCGAGCGTAGCTTGAAGGATACGACTTCTTCGGTTTCAGTTATTGATGAAGACAAACTTGCCAGTGGCCAATACTTATCTGTATCAAATGCCTTATCTGAAGTGCCGAACCTAGTGACCTTAACGGGTTCAGTGCCTGATATTCGCGGTATCTCTGGTAATGGTTCAGCCACAGGATTTAACTCATTTACTGGTGGTGCTAAGGCGAGGGTTTCAACCTTAGTTGATGGTGTGGCCGAGCCGTTTGTGGCCGATATGACCGGTGATAGTGGGCTTTGGGATATTGAGCAGGTAGAAGTGTTTCGCGGCCCGCAATCTACTATCAATGGCCGCAATAGTATAGGCGGCAGCATATTTGTAAAAACCAAAGATCCTAGCTTTGATTGGAATGGCGCTGTGCGAGGGGGGTATCGCAATCAGCAAGATTACATCGACAGTGCAGTCATGTTGTCTGGCCCCATTTTTGAAGACCAACTTGCCTTTAGAATTTCTGGGCAAAACTTAACCGGTAACACCTTTAACAAAGGTGAGGTTTACGCTGGTAATCCTGCCCATTTTGATCTCAATGAGTTAATCAGTCGTCGCTGGCGAGGTAAACTCTTATGGCAACCCACAGGCGTTGATAACTTTACTCTGCTCTATAGTTTTACCTATAACGATGAGAAAGGGGATACAGGGAGAAACTATTTCTCTGGTGATAATCCTTGGGCATACAAGCCGCTATTTCAGCGCTACATTGAAACAGAATCTAATACTCATTCTGTCAAAATAGATTACCGCCTTAATGATGATTACTCTTTTGATTTGCTAGCGGCTTATATCGATTATGATTGGGGTTTTGAGGGCTATGAATCCGTAGCTGCAGCTGAGCAGCAGGTCATAATGCAAGATAAGAGCTACACCTTAGACGGTAAGTTTAATTTTGGATTGCAAAACCCTGAATTTAATGGTTTTGTTGGTTTATCTTATTATAAGCGTGAACAGGATTTTAGCAGTTCTGGTGGGGTAACTTATGTGGGTGACGACAGCAGTAGCTCGCATTCTATTTATGGTGAAGTGAGCTACGCCTTAACAGAGCAATGGAAAATTATTGCTGGTGGTCGGGTAGAGAAAGAGCAGCAAATTCGTAACTTTGCTATGAGCACCCGAGGAAGGGTAGTGGCTGATAAGCTAGATGATGACCACAACATAGCCTTACCTAAACTGGTATTACAATATGCGTTAAATCAGGATACTACGCTAGCAGTGAGCGCTAGAAGCGGCTATAACGCAGGTGGCGGGGCGCTCTCGTTTGCTGACAATGCCTATTATTACTATGAAAAAGAAACGGTAGACACCTTTGAGCTAAGCTCTCGTAGCAGCTTTGATAATGGTAATATCAATATCAGCAGTAACGTGTTTTACAATAATTTTGATGGTTATCAAGCTTCCAATAGTGAACGTAAAATCACCAATATAGATGAAGCTGTTACTTATGGGCTTGAGCTTGAAGCGGGAGTGATGCTCAATGATGATTGGCAGCTAAACTCAGGGCTAGGCTTGCTAAAAAGTGAGATAAAAGCTGCCTCCCCAAGCTATGGTGACATTATAGGTAACGAGTTAAATTCAGCCCCTAAAATTACCGCTAATATTGGCCTTAAATATTGGGTTAACGATGAGTTGACCTTAGGTTTGTCCGGGAATTATGTGGGCGAGTATTACGCTGATATTAATAACACCACTGAGCGCGTCGCCGGAGATTATGTGGTGTCACGTTTGAATCTTGATTATCAAAACGATCAATGGCGAGTGAGTGGGTTTATTAATAACCTTTTTGATGAACAAGCACTTACCGTTAATGAGCCTGCGAATCGCAGTTATCCTCAAGGTTATGCCGCTATTATAGATCCCCGTGCATTTGGGGCATCAGTGACTTACTCTTTCTAGGCTGGATTAGTCAGTAAATTGCACTTAATCATTTTACGCCAGTGTTAATTCACTGGCGTATTTTTTGCTTTTAATAGCTGAAAGGCGGGTTATTGCAGTTCAATAGTCACTACGTTAGTCACACCTTTATCGAGCTTAATCATACCTGTGGTATAAAATTTATTATTTCCGTCAGCATCTGATTTTAAGTAATAGTGACCGCTGTTAATCATGGTTGCTTTAGTGCTGTAAGATACAACAAATTTCTCACTTAACCAGCCATTACTGTCTTGTGCATATAAATAATTATCACTTTCCATCGCAGCGCCACTGTCTTGATGGAAAGCCACGAAACGTACCATGGTCATGCCTTTGGGGTTCTTTTCGTGTTTAATTGAGCGAATAGCACCGCGTTCTTGGGCTAACTTAGTATTTTGAGTGACATAGACTGGCTCTGACTTATTAGAATACTGCTGAGTTTGGTGTTCGTAACCTGCAACTGAAGTTGCTCTGGGTAAGGATGTACCTGAAGTGCTGGTGACGTCAGCGCCTATGCTGGCAATGTCCGAGACTGAATCGGCAATCGAACGAATATCAGTGCTTTTACAGCCAACAAGGCTTAATGCTAAGGCGCAGAAAATGACTTTTTTCATCTGTTAAATCCCTTAATTGAGCTTTTATCCATAACTAACGTAAGTCTTCTTTATATGCAGAACATAAGCATAAGATGGAAGGCTCTATGGTTATCATTTTTAATTAGGAGAGTAAATTATCAACTGAACAGGGGTTAGTCAATGCTCCTCTGCGCTTAAGCTGATGAAACTCAGAGGAATAGATAAGCGGCAACCTAGGAGGATTCTTTGAGTTAAGGGGCTCCTAGAGTGGTACTAGGTATCTTGGTTTTTTTGAGCATTGAGTACATTGTTGCTGATGAGTTCTCGTAACCATTTATGGCTGGGATCTAAATCAAAGTGCTTATGCCACATGAGTAGGTAACTGCCAGGTACCAGATTTACCACTTGTGGTAGTGGTACGAGTCGATAATTTTTTATCATAGGCAAAGCGTATTTAGCTGGCGCACATAATATCAGGTCGCTTTGTTCACATAAGGCTAGCGCGCTGGGGAAATCCGTCATATTAACCGCGATATCGCGTTTATGGCCTTCCATTAATAGCACATCATCTAACAGCCAATGCTCTATGCCGCCAAAGGCGACCTGTAAATGCCGATATTTAAGAAACGCCTGTAAATCCCAAGTGTGTTCCAGCGCAGGGTGTCCTTGCCTTACAAAGCAAAGAGAATGATCTTGCACTAGTTCTATGTAATTGAGCTCACAAGGCAAATGCTTTATTTGAATTGGAGAGCGTTCATCCCATTCTCGGCAACCTATGGCAAGTTCTATATCGCAACTAAGCAGTTTATCTAATGTTTCAGCAGCCCAAGTTTGGGTCTTAATGCTCACTTTAGGTGCCTGCTTGAGAAGCTCTGGCATAAAAAAGGGAAAGGTGAGTGAATAAGTCGTTTCAATTAGTGCCATGCGAAATTGTCTTTGGCTTAATCTTGGCTCAAAGGTATCGGGTCGAGTGAACTGGTTTAATTGTTGCAAACATTGGCGCAGCTCAGGGGCTAATGACAAGGCTTTTGGGGTTGGCTTTAGGCCGTAGGCTGTGCGCTCAAATAAAGGATCATTAAAAGCCTCCCTTAAGCGAGTTAACTGTTTACTGACGGCTGATTGGCTTAGGTGTAATCGCTGCGCCGTAGCTGTGACGCTTTGTTCTTCCAACAGGACTTCTAACAGCGGGAGTAAATTTAAATCTAGGCGCTTCATTAGGAGTCCCTTAAATGAGGTGGATGATGTAGAAGTCAAACCATGATATTGAATCATAAGCCGTTTACTATGAGATGCAAGCTAATGCTGCTGGTGAGAAAGTGATAGTGTTCTTGTGTGTTTAGGTGTTTAATTTAATATACGCATTGTAATTGAACAAGTGTTCAGGTTAAGGTTGATGCACTTATTTGAGCGAGTACAGAATATGGCTAAGACTATCAGTTACGATCGCGCTGCGGTGGTCGACAAAGCAACCAAGCTCTATTGGGAAAAAGGCTTCCACGCTACTTCTATGCGGGAATTACAAAACGTTATCGATATGCGACCGGGCAGCATCTATGCTTGTTTTGGCAGTAAAGAGGGCTTATTTAAAGAAGCCCTGCAGCATTACGCCCAGATGAGCCTAGATCAAATAGCGCTTTGTAAACAGGCCTCGTCGTCTTTGGCAGCAATGAAAACCTTTATTAGCACAGTGGTGACTCACAGTCATCAACATGCCCCAAGCGGGATGTGCATGTTGGCAAAAACCCTTGCCGAACTCACCGACGATAACGCCGAACTGCTCAGCTTGACCAAGGATTTACTTAAGCAGGTTGAAGCCGCTTTTGCAGAGGTATTAGTTGCTGCGCAGCAGAAGCAGGAGTTAGATGACACGCAAGAACCGTTACGCTTAGCCCGTCATGTGCAAATTCAATTGATGGGGCTGCGGACGTATTCCAGAGCCAATGATGGCAATATTCCAGTGGATGAATTGGTGAATGACATTTTTGTCAGTGGCCCATTTCAGCGCTAAATCAACCAAATCAACCCTAGTTCAGGAGATATTATGCCAGAGCAATATACACCAGAAAAAGTATGGACGTTCGATGCACAAAGTGGCGGCACATGGGCTAAAACTAATCGCCCTGTTTCAGGGGCAACCCATGAAAAAACATTGCCAGTCGGCGAACATAGCTTGCAGCTTTACTCTATGGGCACCCCTAACGGCCAGAAAATCACCATCATGCTGGAAGAGCTATTAGCCAGCGGTGAGAAGGGCGCCGAGTATGATGCCTTTATGATTAATATCAGTGAGTCACATCAGTTCTCTTCAGGCTTTGTCGATATCAACCCCAATTCTAAAATCCCCGCGCTGGTGGATAATAGTCAGTCAACACCGATTTCAGTGTTTGAATCTGGGGCGATTTTGCTCTATTTAGCGGATAAATTTGAGCGCTTTATTCCCAAATTACAACCCGCGACACTGGCTAAGCGCACCCAAGTACTAAATTGGCTGTTCTGGCTGCAAGGCTCAGCCCCCTATTTAGGCGGCGGTTTTGGTCATTTTTACGCTTACGCTCCAGAAAAGTTTGAGTACCCGATAAACCGTTTCACCATGGAAACTAAACGCCAGCTGGATGTATTAGATAAGCAGCTTGCAAAGCATGAATTTATCGCAGGTGATGAATACAGCATTGCCGATATCGCCATTTGGCCTTGGTATGGCAATCTGGTATTAGGCAACTTATACAGCGCCGCCGAGTTTTTAGATGTCGGCAGTTATCAACATGTCATGCGCTGGGCCAAAGCCATCAGCGATCGCCCAGCAGTGCAGCGTGGCCGCATAGTCAATCGCACTTGGGGCGAACCCTGGGAGATGCTAGAAAACCGCCACAGCAGCGCCGATATTGATGCCGTACTTAAGCTAAAGCCTTAAAGCCTTAACTCTTAAATATAGGCGCCCAGGCCTAAGCGCGTTTATTTGCTCAAGTAGCTTGCTGATAGTCATCATGTCATAAAAGCCTCAACCCATGTTGAGGCTTTTTGTTTTTAAGCTAGCGATAAGTGTAATGGTCGAGTTTACCTGCATAAATGAGCTACCCCCCTTAACCATTTTTGGGCAAAAATGTGTGTTGAATTAATTTCTTCAAGGTTAAATTTCATCAAGCATTAAAGATGTCCAAGCTTCGCTTGGATCAGAGTCGTGAGCTTCCAGCCCACACCCGGCCAAGGGGGAAAGATCAACAGCAATCCCTCCCCCTTGGATCTCCCTCCATGCCGCCCCGACGAAGTTGTTGATCCTCATATTCACGTAAAAATACCTAACGGCTCGACAGCACGTCCATGTGCCAACGAGCCTTAACTATCATCCCTGATGGTTACACGGTATTTTTACGTGAATATTTCGGCAACTTCGAGGGGGAATGGGTGTTATCTGTAAGTTAGAAAGTTTGGTGCACTTAGATGTTGAATTTGGGATTAATGCAATAAACCCCGAATTCAATTCCGAACTGCGAAACTCATATTGGGACAAAACATCTTGGAACTTATTCATGATGCACATGCAGAAATATGCTGATTGTAGAGCTCAATGACGACTCCAATGTTAATAAGAAGACGTTGGGCTAAATGGCTCGAGTCTATCTCTTGAATGAGGCCGCAGGGATACTGCCCCGAGCTCACAGGGACCTTTTTACCGTTAAACTCTTTCAGTAAGAATGGGCGTCACTCGGAACGTTAGCCCAATGACCGGGGTCAGCTTGCAACTTATCACAAGATCCCAAACTCACTCTGGTGCAGAAATTTTTTTGAACTTAATCAATATCATGTATTTGCGAAGTTTTAGCGGCATTATTTTAAATCAGTAGGTTAGGGTATCAATTCAATTGGTAAGAACTCAATTGGCCACCCACAGCTAAATTTTTGCGCCCGCTTTTAAGTCAACAGGTTACACCAATATTGAAGCGGTGAGCCTGTTGCTCATGATACAAAGCCACTCAATCAAAATATTGAGTTATTTCAGTAAAAAATCATTCTTTTTGCTGTTTGACTAAACTCGCTGTAGCGCCTATCTGCACTCAAATCCGCTTGAATGTTAAATCTTAATGTCATCTTGCTGACATGTTAGCTTCACATTAGTGCCGTCTGTTTGTCATTTTTACTGGGTAGTTTTATGCACCAGCTAACCCACTATTGTGATTAGGTTCGCTAACTTTGGTTTGTGCTTTTGGTGGTTGATATCGCTGCGTTATATGGCGGTTTACACACGATTCGCTGCGATCAAGTTGGGACTAATTGCCAAATATATCCGTCTCGGAGATGACAATGGAACTGAAAAATCTGTTTAAACTAGGTGCAATTTCTACGGCTTTAATTCTTGCTGGTTGTGGCGGTGATATTAATATTAGTACGGCTGCTGATCCTGCGACCCCAACCGCACCGGTAACCCCGCCACCTGTGACTCAAACCCCGCAAGAGATAGCTTACAGTGGTTTTGCCACTAAAAGCACCAACATAACTAGCGTTGATGGTAAGGAAGTGTGGGTGCTTAAAGGTGCGTTAGGTAGCGCAGCAGCCAAATCTTCAGCACAATCATCTAGTGCTAGCACGGGCGGCCAAGTTGGCAACAAAATCGTGCTGGGCAATGACGTGGTCTGGCAGCTTGATGGCGCTGTGATAGTGGGCGGTGATAACACTAACCCAATAGAATTGACCTTAGAAGCGGGCACTAAAGTGCTTGGCGGCAGCGATTCCTACTTAGTTATTAGCCGTGGCTCAAAAATTTATGCCCAGGGCACAAAAGCCGCGCCTATTGTGTTTACCTCTTTGGAAACGGCATTAGGTGAGGCTGGCAAAGCAGGCCAATGGGGCGGCTTAGTCTTACTGGGGAATGCACCGGTAAACTCTTGCCCTGATTTAACTAACTGCGCCGCGGCCTTTGAAGTGGGCAACCACAGTTATGGCGGCAACGACACCCAAGACAGCTCAGGCTCACTTAAGTATGTGCGGGTTGAGTTTGGCGGCTTTAAGATTAACGATACCCAAGAAATGAACGGCATCAGCTTTGCCGGTGTAGGTAGCGGTACTGTGGTTGACCATGTGCAAGTGCACATGAATAACGATGACGGCCTAGAGTTCTGGGGCGGTAATGTGTCGGTATCGAATGTGGTATTAACTGAAAACTTCGATGACTCCCTAGACTGGACCAACGGCTGGCAGGGCAGTGCCCAGCACGTGTATATCCGCCAAGGTGACAACAGTTCAAACCGGGGTATTGAAGCCGACAGCAACAGTGATGCCGCGGCATCGCCTATGTCTAAGCCTGTGCTGGCAAACTTTACTGTGCAAGTGGGTAATGGCACTAACTCAAATGGTGATGATGCCGAAGGAATATTGTTTCGCAAAGGCACTGGGGTTACCGCTTACAACTTGCTCGTTAAAGGCGATGTGAATTCAGGCGAGTGTTTAGAAGTTAACGATGACAACACAGTTAACAATGCTAATACCGCTGAGCTTACCATGGAAAACAGCTTAATCGATTGTGTCGAGCCCTTTAAAAATGCCAAGGCTGATGCCGCAGAGGGCCGTACCTTGGCGCTTGATGTCAAAGCTTGGTATCAAGGTCAAGCGGGTAACCTAGTTGGCGCTTCAGATCTCACGGGCTACATGCCAAATTCATCTTCTATTGCACTCTCTTCTGGTAAAGCGGATTTAAGTAACCTAGATGACAGATTAACCAATGCCAATTATATCGGCGCCTTTGATGGCACGACTGACTGGACTAAAGACTGGACCACAGCCATTCACAGTGACGCAGCGCCAGTCCCTACCGCATTGCCAACCTTAACCTCATGCCCAGTGGGCACTAGCGCAGAAAGCGTGGTGGCTGGCACCCTGAAAGACAGCAAAATTAATTTAGTATGCCGCCTAGAGGGCAATGTGCTCAGCAACACTACGCTGCTTGCGGGCCAGAATGTGATGTACAAGATTGATGGCGGCGCTGTGATTGTTGGCGGCGATAAAAAAGATTCGGCCACCTTGGCCATTCAAGCGGGCGCACAGTTATTTGCAACGCCAAATAGCTACATTGCCGTTAGCCGTGGCTCAAAAATTATGGCCAAAGGCAGTGCGGCGCACCCGATTGTGATGACCTCACAGCAAGACGTGCTAATGGGCGCAGAGGGCGAGCGCGGTCAATGGGGCGGCTTAGTGGTGTTAGGTAAAGGCCTGACTAATACTTGCCCGGATAAAAATGCCTGCGATGCCTCATTCGAAGTGGGTGACTTCCCCTATGGCGGTAACGACAACAGCGACAACAGCGGCCAAATAAGCTATGTGGTGGTTAAGTACGCTGGCTTTAAAGTTAACGATACCCAAGAAATGAACGGCATCTCCTTTGCGGCAGTAGGCAGCGGCACTCAAGTTGACCATATCCAAGTTCATGCCAATGGCGATGATGGGGTCGAGTTCTGGGGCGGCGCGGTTAACCTTAAATACGTGTATTTAACCCATAACTTCGATGACTCATTGGATTGGACCAACGGCTGGACGGGTAAAGCGCAATTTGTCTATATCACCCATGAAGATGGTCAAGCCAACCGCGGTATTGAAGGCGACAGTCATAAAGGCGCTAGCGATACCCCAATCTCGGCGCCTAAGTTGGCAAACTTCACTATCTTGCCAGGAGCTGATGTTGAAAATGCCAGTGGCGATAAAGGCGAAGGTATATTGCTAAGGGTTGCCACCGCAGGTGAGCTTTATAACGTCTTGGTTCAGGGCCGTAAAGGCAGCACCAGCACGACAGAATCTGGCGAGTGTTTAGAGTTAGATGGCAGTTACGCGGGCCTTATTGATAACGTCAATAATAAGACCTTAGCCATGTCTCACTCGGTTATCGACTGTAACGAGCCGTTTAAATACAGCTCAGATAATGCCGCCACCGCCAATGCCCTGAATGTTGAAACTTGGTTCCTAGGCCAAACAGGCAACAGCACAAGTGCTGTAACCCTGACCGATGGCATGCCAGCGGCGACTGATACTGTGCTGCTGGGTAAAGGTAAAGACTTAAGCGCTCAAGACAGCTTCTTCGAATCAACAAACTATATCGGTGCGTTTGATGGCAAGACAGATTGGCGCCAAGGTTGGGCTCATATTCCCCAATAACCTGTAGAGCATAGCGGGAGCTAAACAAGTCTCCCGTTTAATAGCCGCCCTAGGGCGGCTAGCATTTGAATCGCATCTAGGATAGTAACCCTATGAAAACCAAGCCGAGTTTTACCGTCAATAAGCTAAGTCTTGCCATTGCCTCCTTGATTTCAGTGGCCAGCGTATTGCCAGCCTTACCCGTATACTCGCAAGACGCTGTGAAAATAGAAAACAGCCAAGCCAATGCTCAATCCGCTGAAACCCCTCAATCAAGCCCGTCAGCTCAGGGTGAATCCTTTCCCATTGAGCCCATTGAAGTGATTTCAGTGGTGGGGCGTTTACGCACCTCGGCGTCAGCCGCGACTGAAGAGCGCCGTGAGCAAGTTAACGTCACCGATATTATGGGCGCAGAGCAAATTGCCAGAACCGGTGATGGTGACGCCGCTGCAGCTCTTAGGCGGGTAACAGGCTTAACCCTAAAAGATGGCAAGTTTATTTATGTTCGCGGCTTAGGGGAGCGCTATTCCAGCACCTCGCTCAATGGCGCGATTGTGCCGTCACCGGATCCTACCCGTAACGTGGTGCCTTTGGACATGTTCCCAGCCTCAATTATTGAGTCTTTATCGGTGCAAAAGTCGGCTTCAGCCAATGCGCCTGCAGCCTTTGGCGGCGGGCATGTGGATATTCGCACTAAATCGATTCCAGCAGACTTTTTCTTTAAAGCCTCGGTAGGCGGGCGTTACAACACTAACGACACAGATGATGCTCTAGGATATAGCTTAGATAACAGCGGCCTAGGTAAAGATGATGGCAAGCGCGCCATGCCAGATGCCATCGCCAATACCACTCGCCAGTACGGCGGCATAAGCCCGATTGATATTGTTACCGGCTCTCAGGGCGGGATTAATTATCCAGCGGCGCAGCAGCTTAACCGTGAACTTGCCCTTGGCATGCACAGGGATATGACAGTGCAGGCTCAGGATAGCTCACCTGGCTTTAAAGGGGATATTGCCATTGGTGATCGCTGGGATCTCAGCGACGAGATGATTCTTGGCGCTATCTCGGCGTTTTCCTATAAAAAACAGCAAGACAACTACCGTAAAAAAGAGCTTGAGCTTGATGGTGATGCCAGCAATATTAATATTGAAAACCAAAAAGACATCATAGGCACAGATTCGATTGTGCAAGTTTCGGGCATGGTGAATTTAGGTTTAGAAATCGGCTATAACCACAAAATTGAAACCTTCACTACTTATCTGCACGACACTTCAGACGATGTGTCCATGGGCATAGAAGAGACCATAGATACCTTAGGTGAACCCAATGCTTTGCAAGTTTTTGGCATAGATTATGAAGAACGTAGCCTTATTAGCAATCAGATTAAAGGTCATCATTTTATTGAATATTTAAATGATGCCGAATTTAATTGGAAGTTTTCCGATGCGCGCTCAGAGCGTTATGCGCCCAATGAAATGTCATACACTTATAACGTGATTTTAGATGATGCTAACAAGGTATTATCGCGCAATTTGAACACCCAAGATGCGCCTAAATATGTCTATAGCCGCCTAGAAGATGACAGCCAAAACTATGGTTGGGATTTCAGTTACCCGATAAACTTTGATGGCGCCCTAGTTAAAGTCACCACAGGTTATGAATACTTTGAGCGTAGCCGTGAAAGCTACGCCACCCGTTTAGGTTTGGATGTGGATTTAAGCCCAAGTGATGTTAATGGCGGCATATTATCTCAAGATTTTAATCAGATATTTTCAAACGCTAATATTAGCAGTGATGTATTAGGTTTAGAGCTTAAAGACGCCTCAACCGATACCGAAGATTATATTGCCGCAGAGATGAATGACGCAGCGTTTATCAGCCTAGATATCGACTTTGAAGACGTGTGGCGGGTGTACGCTGGGGGGCGTTATGAAGACTTCAGGCGGGTGACCTTACCCATAGATCCAGACGGTAAAATATCCGATGAAGGTGGCCGTTATCAGCTTGAGGATTACGCCATCGCAGAAGATGCCTGGTTCCCTTCAATATCAGTAACCTGGAAGCAAACCGATACCACTCAGTGGCGCCTTGGGGCGAGCAAAACCATAGTGCGACCCGATTTACGCGAAGTGTCGCCAGTGCGCTTTCAAGATCCCGTTACCGGGTTTGATTTTTTCGGCAACCCCGAGCTTAAAAGCTCAGACATTTATAACCTGGATTTGCGCTGGGAATACTATTCAGATTCGGGCAACAACTTAAGTGTTGGCGCTTTTTATAAAGACGTGGATGCACCCATTGAGCCTATTCAGCGGATCTCAGAAGCCGGGCGTCAGCTTAAATTTTATAATGCTGAGTCTGGCTACATTTACGGCATCGAAACTGAGTTTCTGCAGCAGTTAGGCTTTTTGGGCGATGAGGGCAGCCTGTGGGAGGATTTCTTTGTCGCAGGCAACTTAACCTTAGGGGATTCGGCCATAGATATCGCCACTAACGGTGAAATTGACCCAACACATCAATCACGGGCCATGACGGGACACTCAAAATGGGTGGCTAACGTGCAGTTAAGTTATGACTCCTCAGATGAATACCATAGCGCCACTTTGGTCTATAACATCTTTGGTGAGCGCATTGCCTATGGCGGCCGCGGTGGGCTTGATGATGTGTTTGAACAGCCGTTTAACAGCCTAGATTTTACCTACAGCTTTTTCCCAACCGACAGCATAAGCATTAAGCTCAAGGCGAAGAATATGCTCGATGAAACCACGGAATATAAGCAGCAAGGCCAGCTGGTGTACGCCAAAGAGCCGGGCACAGAATACAGCCTGCAATTTAGCTATGAGTATTAAGGCGACACAGTTATGAATGACTTCCTCTTGATCCTCATACTTTGCTTACAATGCACAGTATTGCAATTGCTGTTTATGGTGTTCATGGCAAGTCCGCATGAAGTTAAGTATGAAGTTAAGCATTAGTGCTGCAAAGGCAAGTCTGGCACAACCGAGTACAGGATTTTAGCAATCGTTCCTCATCATTTCAGTTGCTGAAGTCGTACAAGATGAGTTTAACTTTTTAAGCAGTAAAGCTAGGCCCATCAGGCCACTTCCTTGGAACGGGAAGTGGCTTTTTTTATGTTTGTTAATTAATTGTGTGTATTATTGCGTGCGACTGGATAAATGATAGTTTTGCGCGTTAGATCAACTTATAGGATGTTAAAAGCTTGTACCCAGATCTTTGCTATGTAACACTATGATAATGCGGACTTTATTGCTGCACAATATTTAATCACTTCAATGTGTTTCCTTCATTGCAGGTAAGTATCACGGTAATCCTTGCATGTATTACTTAGAAGGAAGCTGTAAATTGTTAAAAGAAAAGGATATTTCAATGAGAAATGGCATTATTTCCTCTGGCCTAGTTTGCACTGCGTTTTTATTGTCTGGTTGTGTCGTTACCGACAAAATTAACAGCGGCTTAAAAATGCTAAGTAATGCGTTTAGCACTCCCACAATAGAAGTATCCCAGCTCAAACCTGCGCGAATATCCAGCACTGAAAAAATGAACCGAATAGCAGTCATTCATGACAGAAGTAATTCAGGCCATTTCTTAGAATCTAACCTTTCAGGGGTTAAATATAATAATTCCGCTTATTTTACTTTGGTTGAACGCGCCGCCATTGATGCTATTTTGAAAGAACAAAAAATGAACGATGGCATATTAACGGATTCAGCAACTCGGATTAAGTTAGGTAAGTTAACTGGTGCCGATACCTTAATTAGTGCCAGCATGTCCTCTAAGGTCGATTCAAGCAGTTACACTGAAGAACGTTCAGAGTGTGTTGAAAAAGGCAGTAATTTTCTTAAGTGCGAGAAAAGCAGGAAATACACTGTCAGATGCTCAACCAAAGTGGCAATTGCTTCTTTAAGGCCTAAAGCGGTATCCATTGAGTCTGGTCAGATTATTTTCTCTAAAAACTATAGCCAAAAAGCTGAAAGTAGCGTGTGTAGCGATTCAGAAAGTGCCCATCCTTCAAATATGGAATTAGAAGGCCGTGCTTTTAGCCAAATAGCCACAGAGCTTAAATATGATGTCGCCCCTTATTTGCTCAATACCGATGTGGATCTGATGGAAGGCCCTAGCTCTAAAGTGCCAGAGGACGCAGAAAAAATGTTTGAGATGGGCATAGATTTCGTCAATGAAAAGCTTTACAAAAATGGATGTACTATGTTCTCTAAAGCCCAAAGTAAATATGCTGATTCCTTGACCATTACCTATAACAATGCTGTTTGTGCTGAGTTTTCTGCCGATGTCGAAATGGCAGAAGCCCTTTATGGTAAAGCTATGATGATGACTGATGATATCGATAAGCTTAAATTGATTATCGAAGGTCAGGAGCGTATTTCATCACGTCTGCAAGATATGCAAAAGTTAAGCTCCTTAAGCGACCGTGGGCATTTTTAATTGATGGGCTTTCAATTACCTCAGGCTAGCTTAAGGCTAGCCGGGTTATTTATCTTTGGCCTTCAAGCATTTAATGCATCAGCATGCAGTTGCGCTAGCTATTATGATGAGCGTCCTGCACCCTCTTGGGTATACGCCCAAGAGGCAAACGCTGACGGTTGGCAAGCATCAGGTGGCTCCATGTGTACTGGTATTAAGCGTATCGATGAGCGCAGGGCTGATACGGATGCAAGAAGTAGCTTGTCAAAATTACTTGGTACTAAAGTTCAAACCAGCGAAATTTCAAAACTTAGCAGCAGTAATCAAGCTTCCTCCTCACGTTTTCAATCCGTATCTTTGCAACAAAGTCAGCAACTGCTAAAAAATGCCACAGTATTTGACCGTTGGGTTGATGCTGAAAACTGCCAAGTGTACGCCGGCATTCGCGTCTCTGTTGCGGATATTGAAGCGGCAAAAATAGCTGAAGAGGCGGACAGAGACAGTAAGTTATTGGCTAAGAATTCCTGCGTTATCGCAAAGGGAGCAAATCCTAAACTTTCATCAAAAAAACTCACCGCTTTGCTTATTCAGCAGGGATTTGTGATTAATTCTGAGCAAAAATGCCAGATAAAGTATCGAATAAATACCGAGCTTGTTGGTGTGGGTAAAGACTTTGTAAAAAGCCAAACTCAAGTGATGGTTCATCATGGGCCTGCGTTACTGTGGCAGAAAACATATCCTGGCAAAGGCGTGAGTTTTAACCAGCGCAGCCAGTCAGAACTTGCCAATAGTGCGCTACAAGACAGCTTATCTCAGTTTAAACAAGATTTAGATCCGATAAAAAACATCAAGGTTGATGATAAATGAAAGGATTGATGGAATTTATATTGCAGGTAGTTACCGGTAATCATTTGCAAAAAGATGATGCAGAAACGGAATCGTCAGGGTGGTTTTCAGGGGTTATACGTTTCATAGTGTTCTGTGCCTTTTTACTTATGGGGCTGGGGAATTGGTCTGATAGTAAGCAGTTATTAACTGAAGCCTATCAAGGGTTTATTACTAACTTTACCCACAAAGTAGAAGATAAAACCATCGCGAATATTCATATTGGCAATTACCTTAAGTATGTTGAAAAATCGGTGGGTATGCCGCAAGTTATCAAGGTTTCTGAGCGCCAAAATGACCTTGAGTATAGGTACTACAAGAAGAATAAATATTTGTTGATACTCATAGCCCAAGAGCAACGTATTGCTGCCATGATGCTGCATACCTTGCCCACGGAGGAGGGTGCATTTGTTGATCGCTTTAATCCCAGCATTCCTTTTACTGATCATAAGCTTGTCAGCAGTAGCATAGATGAGGCTATAGGCAGCAGCAATGAGTTCTTTTTTGATAATCATAATCTTGCTTATTTTATGAAATCGAAACAAATGAGTGCCAAAGGGATGGGGCATTATTTGATTGTAGGGACAACTGAGTATCAAGAGCCTGAGCTGACCATAAAAGGCAAGTTAGATGAGCTTGAAGAAGCGAGCATGTTAGAAGAGCAACAAGATATTGCTGAGCTAACCACTGGCTTAAGTCAGCAGCCAAGCAGCTTTTTTGGCGTATCAGAAGTCTCTCCTGAGATTGTCGCCGATGCACTGCTGACTCAATACGAATTTAATGCTTATTTTAAGGGAAAATAAAATGCGCATCTTAATAGCAACAACGGCGTTACTGGTAAGTGCTCAGCTAGGAGCCGCTGATGACTTTGCCGCATTTAAAGCGGCGCAGAAAAGCGAGTTTGAAGCTTTTTCAGCAAGCTATGTCAACGAATATGAAACCTTCAGGCATGAGTATTTGGCTGAGTTTGATAGGTATACTCAGTCATTAATGCTTGACTGGGCCGACCCAAAGCAGACATCCATGGATGAGCGAATCGTTTATACCGCAGATCGCCAAGCAAGAATTCGTATCGATGATGTTAAAAAGACCTTAAAAATTGAGCAGCTCGATAAGCAGGCTCCGGCTAAAACTCTGGTTAAACAATTACTCGATGATCCCAGTACCAGTAAAGAGTTGGCTAGCATAGATAACGTTGAAGCATTATTAGTTGAGCAGCTGGAAGCGGGGCAATCTGAGCTAGTAACACAAACAAAGGTTACTGAGCATAGGGCCGCAATTGTCGATGCTATTTTGACACAGCAGCAGCAGACCTTGTCATCCTTAAGTCGTGATGAAACCATCAGTGAGGCTGATATCGCTGCTGAAAAAGCTAAGTTGATGTTGGAAACTGAGCAGCGGATTGTAAAACTGGATGAAAAAATAGCTGAAGTAGCTAAAAAAGATCCTAAATACAAGAATATCCGCATTAATCAGATCTCCTTGCCCAATAATTATCTGTCAAATCGGGTGAAGCCTTTTATGCAAGATTACCAAACTCAAGCGAGCTTGCTGTCGATGGATTTATCACTCTTGCTGGCAATATCCCATGCTGAATCCGCATTTGATCCCCAGGCTCAATCTCATATTCCGGCTTTCGGTTTAATGCAAATTGTACCTAGCTCTGCGGGTAAAGACGTGGCTAAAAAATTACTGAAACGAAGCAAGGCCCCGTCACCTGACGAGCTGTTTGATCCTAAAACCAATATTGAATTTGGCTCAGGTTATTTATCGATTTTAAATAATCGTTACCTTAAAGGAATTGATGATCCCCTAAGCCGTAAGTATTGCGTGATAGCGGCTTATAATACTGGCGCGGGTAATGTTGCTCGGGCATTTAACGGCGGTAAAAATAGATCAATTAAAGCGGCATACAAGCACATTAATGCACTCACATCGGCACAGGTTTATAACCAATTAAAAGTTAACCTGCCTTACAGTGAAACTCGTAAATATTTATTGAAAGTGACTCAGTTAGAGCAAGAGTATCAAACAAATATCCATTAATGGATTTAACAGAATAAGGATATAACCATGAAAAAATTACTCGTTATTACGTCGTCAATGTTACTGCTTGCTGCCTGTGGCAGCACGCCAAAGTCGCAATCTACGCCACTGGCGGATAATGATGCAATCCCGAGCTGGGTATTCCTACCAACCAGTGATACAGGGCTTGCTTCATCAAGCTGTGTGGCTTGGGGCAATAATATGTCAGCGGCTAGGGCGCAGGCTATTGCCAACGCTAAAGCCGATATGGCATTGCAAATTGAGACCCGTGCTAAGGTGATGGATAAAACCTTAGAATCACAAAAGCAAAGCGGCACAGAGGTGAGCAATCATTCAAGCTTTACCCAAGTGAGCAAGCAAATTGCTGAGCAGAGTTTAGTTGGCGCCATTCCAAAAGAAATTGCCTTTGCACGTATCGACAATCAAAAGCAGCTATGCGCGTTAGTGACTATGGATAACACTCAGCCAATATTTGATAAATTGATCAAAGAAGCGGGTGTTAAGCTCGACCCTAAAGCAGAAGCTGTATTGTATAAAGAGTTTCGCACCACCAAAGTGACGGCGGAATTAGACGCAGAACTTAAGGCTAATAAATTGTAATCACAGCGATTTAAATACCACTGAATTAACATCAGCGGTATGCGTTGTAAAACGATCAGGCCACACTTTTAATAAAGTGTGGCCTTTTTATTGGCAGCGATTTTTTGAATGGCAGACATTCATATCAATATCTATAAGCAGAGAGTGTTAGCGGTTGTGAACTATTTGGTTGTTTTTTTGTCCTAGAGCCTTAAATTTTATCTTATTGTTAATATTGAAGTATTTTTACTTCTCCAATGTTATCCAATGATTCTAAATACGAATAGTTTGCATTATTCAAATCAATTGGTAGAATCCCCACAAATTTACAAAAATTTACACGTTTTACTACTAATCGGGATGATAATGATGAAGAAAACATTACTTGCTACCGCACTGTTAGGCCTATTTGCAAGCCAAGCAGCTGTGGCGTCTGAAGAGACTCAAGAATTACGTAAAATCATTGAACAACAGCAGAAAGTATTAAAAGACTTAGAAAAGCGTCTCGAGCAAACAGAGCAACGTGTAGAAAAAACTGCCGACGTGGTTGAGTCAACTGCATCTGCTAAATCAGCAACCACTATTGGTGGTTATGGTGAGCTGCACTACAACAACATCTCTGACAATCTGAAAAATACAGATAAGAAAGAATTCGATTTCCATCGTTTCGTATTGTTTGTTGGCCACGAGTTTAACAGCAGCACCCGTTTCTTCTCTGAATTAGAAGTTGAGCACTCAATTGCTGGCGAAGGTAAAAAAGGCGAAGTGGAATTAGAGCAAGCCTATATCGAGCATGACTTTAATGACATGCTAACCGGTAAGGCGGGTCTATTTTTAATGCCAGTGGGTATCATCAACGAAACTCACGAACCAACAACCTTCTACGGTGTTGAGCGTAACCCAGTTGAAAAAGACATCATCCCAGCAACGTGGTGGGAAGGCGGTCTTAACTTAAATATTAAAGCGGCACCTGGTGTAGCCTTTGATACTGCAGTGACTTCAGGCTTGTATATTCCTCAGGGTAAAGAATACAAAATCCGTGATGGTCGCCAAAAAGTCTCTGAAGCTAAAGGCGAAGACTTAGCCTACACCGGCCGTGTTAAGTACACAGCTGTGCCTGGTCTTGAGCTTGCAGCGACTGTGCAATACCAGTCAGATTTAACCCAAGGTGAAGCAGGTGTTGATACAGCATCAGCGACGTTAGTGTCAGCTCACGCTATCTATAGCATTGAAAACTTCACTGTTAAAGCCTTGTTTGCTCAGTGGAATATCGATGGCAAAGAAGCTGAAGCCTTAGGCCGTGATAAGCAAAACGGTTTCTACATCGAGCCGTCTTACCGCATCAATGACCAGTTTGGGGTATTCGCTCGTTACAACGAGTGGGACAACAACGCTGGCAGCAATGCTGATACCAAGAAAAAGCAAACCAATGTAGGTGTGAACTACTGGTTACACGAAAATGTGGTATTTAAAGCCGACTATGAAAATATCGGCGGCGCAGCAGATTCTGACGGCTTTAACTTAGGTGTTGGTTATCAGTTCTAAGTATTGAGCCACAGCTCATGAGTCTTAGAGCTTAAGCAGATAAAACACTTGGGGTGCCTATCAGTTTTCAGTATGATAGGCACCTTTATTTTATGTGTCGTTTTTATTTTTTGCCTTCTTCAAACATTAGGATCTTATGAGATTAATCAGCTTATTACTGCTTGGCATAAGTTTCTTGTCTACTTCGGTTCAGGCCGAGCAAGTTCAATATTTATCATCCCAAGAATTCATTCAGCATGCCTTTGAAGGCGAGCTACCCAAAGCCAAAGTATTTTGGCTCGATGATAAAGCAAAAGCGGTTATCGAAGATATTTTATCTCACAGTTTCAACAAAATGCGTTTGCGCTATTGGCAACAAGATGATGCTAGTGTGTGGATTATGGATGAAATTGGTAAAGAAGCACCAATCACAGTGGGCATACATGTAAAAGCGGGCGCCATAGCGCAAACCAAAGTGCTAGTGTACCGTGAGAGCCGTGGTGATGAAGTGCGCCATGACTTTTTTACTGACCAATTTAAGGCTGCCAAGCTTAACGCTGATAATAAGTTAGACAGGCATATTGATGGCATTACTGGGGCGACCTTATCGGTGCGCGCCTTAACTAAATTATCTCGTATTGCCCTGTGGCTCGATGCTCATGTTAATAAGGCTGAGACGGGCTCTTAATTGATGACCAATCCCATATGACCAAGCCACTATGTCAAGCCACTATGTCAAACGACTATGAGCAAACCACTATGATCAAAAGATTATGACTAAAAGCAGTCATCCGAGTCAAAAATTCAGACGCCAAGACTGGAAGAATCAAGTGCTAAGGGCGCTACGCCCTTGGCATAGACGCTTAGGTCTGTGTAGTGCGTTATTTATTATGCTGTTAGTGGTAACTGGTGTTGCCATTAATCACAGCCAGGACTTCAAGCTAGACACTGCTCAAGTAAAGCAAGCTTGGTTGCTGGATTATTACGGTATTAGTGCACCTAATAGCCTGAGTGTTTTCAGTGTTAGGCCTCAGGTGCTAGTTGCTACAGACACTCAATTATGGCTTGAAGATAAACTTATTCTTGAAACTAAATTGCCGCTACTGGGGGCGATGAAAGTAGGGCAATCATTGTTTGCCATAGACAGTCAGCACGGGTATTTATTTTCACTCGCAGGCGAGCTTTATGAAACCCAAGGCTTGAGCACAGGTTTACCGCAAGGCATAGAAGCCATGACTTATAATGATGCGGGTGTATGGCTTAAAACGGCCCAAGGGCTGTTTTTAAGCGATGAAGAGTTAGTTGAGTGGCAGCCAGCATCGACAACTGTGAGCGCTAGCGCCGATATTGCATGGCTAACTCCCATAGAGAAAACAAATCTTTCCAAGGAGCAATGGCAGTCCATAGAGCTTAATGCCCGCAGCGGTCATTTAACTTGGGAGCGAGTCACGCTGGACTTACACAGTGGCCGCTTGTTTGGGCCTTTGACTGTATGGCTGTGGGATTTATTTGCGCTGGCATTGTTAATGGTGGTGGGCACGGGTTGCTGGATCTGGTGGCGCCAAAGCCCAAGCCGAAAATAATCACTCTATTAACGCAGCCTCTTAACACGCTCTGTTGGCTCGCTATCTTAGGTCATTCGCTGAGCAGCTTCACCATAAAGTATTTACAGCCTGTTTTGGGGTAATCTTGTTGTATCCACTGTACTTGATAGCCTCGTTGCTCATAAAAAGGTTTCGCTTGAAAGTTGAGTGTATCGAGCAAGCACTTTTTACAGCCTCTTTCGACCCCCATAGCTTCAATTTCAGCTAACACTTTACTGCCAATATCCTGCCCACGTAGTGCCTCACTCACCCAAAGTGTATCCAATAATAACCACTCTCCGAAAGAACGTGCCGCAGCGCCAGCGAGCACTTCACCTTGCTCATTAGTGACTTGCACTGCTAAAGGATCGCGGCTGGTGATACCAATCGTATTAATTATCTGGTCATTCAGCGGGAGTTCAAAGGGTATTAATCAAGGCGAAGGCTTGCAGGCATAGTGGTGCTATGTCAAAAGTCTTCAACGCAGAGAAATCCCCTTTGAAACCCGCCCTCGGGAGCGACTCAAGCATTCCACTTCATCGTTGCATTCTTGTGTAAGAATGAGGTTTAAAAGGGAATAACCCTTACTGCATTAATGCGCCTTGAATTGAAAAGCTTGAGGTGCTCTGATAGATCACATCATTAATGTGATTGGTATGACTCCCAGTGAGCCCAATTAAACTCCGCAATTCTTGCGCTTAAAAATGCCACTAAATCCGCTTGTGGATTTTCTAGTCGCTCAATTTTCATATTTGTCGGCTTCTTAGGGTAAGGAAAATACTGACTGAGGTTCCATCCTAACGCCAGCTTATTGGAAACACGACTATTATTTAAAGGCTAGGCTAGCCAATGTAGCAGGAGGGAGATTGAGGCCGCTCAGTGTTTTGACGAGCTTATGGGATCGCAAGCTATTGACATGGGATCCATTTACGCTAGTATATGGCTATCTGGACGTCCAAATGGCTGGGCGGCTAAGTTGATTTATTAATCAAGACGTCGAAGGAAGAAACATTATGGCTTTTCATCATGCACAGCACGCTCAATCATTGAATCAAAGCCTATCGGAAGTGAATGGCGCGATTAATGTGTCTTTCGAGTTTTTCCCGCCTTCAACCCCTGAGATGGAACAGTTACTCTGGAGCTCAGTGCGCCGCCTTGAGCCGCTAAAACCTAAGTTTGTTTCAGTGACCTATGGCGCTAACTCTGGTGTACGTGATAGAACTCATTCTGTAATTGAGCGCATTCAGCAAGAAACTCAACTAGTTGCAGCGCCGCACTTAACCTTAGTGGATGCCAGCGACGAAGAGCTAGTGGAACTAGCCAAGCAATATTGGCAATCGGGCATTCGCGACATAGTGGCACTGCGAGGTGATTTGCCGGCCGGTCAGCCCAAACCGACTCGTTTTGCTGTCGATCTAGTGCGTTTGCTGCGCTCTGTGGCCGACTTTGATATATCGGTTGCCGCCTATCCCGAAGGGCACCCAGATGCGCGTAACGCTCAAGCGGACTTAATCAACTTAAAGCGTAAGATTGATGCCGGCGCTAACCGCGCTATCACCCAATTCTTCTTCGATGTAGAATCCTATTTACGCTTTCGAGATCGCTGCGTCACCGCAGGCATAGATGTGGAAATCATCCCAGGCATATTGCCAGTGACTAATTTTACTCAGCTAAAGCGTTTTGCCGCCATGACCAATGTGTCTTTGCCACAATGGCTGCATCAGCAATTTTCAGGCCTAGAAGATGACCCCGCAACCCGTCAATTGGTGGGTGCTAACGTCGCCATCGACATGGTAAAAGTCTTGTCCCGAGAAGGGGTGAAGGATTTTCATTTCTATACCCTTAACCGCGCCGAGCTGACCTACGCCATCTGCCACACCTTAGGGGTAAGGCCAAAAGTGGCGGTGTGATCTCGTATTGGCTCAGGCGGATATTCTCGCTGCTTTAACTCAGGGTAAGTGATTGTTCTATTTGACAAAACGCTCTTTTTGGCGTGGCGCTGCCGTTTAGATCTACGCCTCAATTAAGAACGTCGCAGTTATTATCTGAATTCGAGAGTAAGCGGGTACGCTATTGACAAGCTTAAGGTTTCACCGCTCTTACTATTGGGTTTTGTAGACTAATGAGGGTTTCTGTTGATTGGATTTCGTCTATAGATTGGATACGGTTAATTAATACGTGCTGTAACCCGTCTATTGATTGACACATAACTTTAACAAAAATACTGTAATTACCTGTGGTGTAATAAGCTTCAACAACTTCTTCTAAGGCATTGAGTTTGGCAATTGCGGCAGGATAGTCACCTGCGCTTTTAAGATTGATACCAATAAAGCAACACACATCATAACCTAAGGCTTTAGGGTTTACGGTAATTTGTGCTCCTGTGATGATACCTGCTTGCTTCATCTTTTCGACTCGAACGTGGATAGTTCCAGCACTGACACTAAAGCGTTTCGCCAGCTCTGCAAAAGGAGTACGGGCATCTTGCATTAAGGCTTCAAGAATCTGATTGTCGAGTTGGTCGCGCTGAAATGCGATATCCACAGTGAATGGCCAGTAATTTGATTAATTATCTATAAATTTACGTCTTTCATTAGATAATAGCCAGTAAAATAACCATTACAATCCGTACTAATACATTAATCATTCTTAATATAACTAGTGTTAATCTTCAGCAGTGATTTCTAAGTTATCTCTGTATGCTACAGAGACAGCTAACCTCAGTGACGAGTCTAAATAAAGTTACTGCTCGCCTTCTGGCTGCATGAATGAAGCATCAGCTTTAAAATGCAAGCTCGCTTGGGAGTAAGGATGGCAAAATGTGAGCTCAGCGGCATGTAATAACAACCTAGGAGCTAGACGTTTGGCCAGTGAATCGGCATAAAAACCATCACCTAAGATAGGGTGGCCTAAGGCCATCATATGCACCCTAAGTTGATGGGAACGGCCGGTGATCGGACTTAATTTGACTAATGTTGAGCGTTTACCATAGCTGATGATTTCAATCAGGGTACTCGATGCTTTACCTAGCTTATGATCTACTTTCTGCCTTGGTCTGTTGGGCCAATCACAAATTAACGGTAAATCGACACGAGTGTGAATAGGCTTGAGATGTCCGGCCACCCTTGCATAGTAGACTTTTTTGGTTTCGCGGTCGTGAAACTGTCGCTTTAACTCTCGCTCGGCGCTGCGTCTAAGGGCGACCACCATTACTCCTGATGTTGCCATATCGAGTCGATGAACTATCTGAGCATTGGGATGTTGCTCCAGCACTCGCTTGTAAATGCTATCAAAGTGAGCTGGGTCTCGTCCTGGAACTGATAATAATCCAGAAGGTTTATTGACCACTAATACGTCTTTATCTTGGTGTAAGACTTCAAGCCAAGGTGTCGTTGGAGGTTGGTAAACAAAATCAGTCATAGGGAGTTAAATAAATAAGTCGTTGCTGTAAATTCATCGGCAAAGATACGCTGTCGAGGTACTAGGTGCAAGCTATCCGCACTTAAGTCTTGGATAATTAATGAAGCTAAGTTTAATTTCTATTAAACTCATATCTTTAATAAGATCAGATTATGTCATTGACATAAATTTAAGTTACATCCAGATCTTGAATTTAGCTTGACTGAGTTCAGGGCAACTGAGTGCAGATTAAATAATGAATCGAGAGGTCACACCCATGATGAAGATAGGTTTTTTTAGTGCTAAGCATTACGATATCGAACATTTTTCTGCCATAAATAAAGATTTTGGTGCTCAGATTGAATATTTTGATTATCGTATTTGCATGCAAAACGCCAAGCTGGCCCATGGATTCGAAGTGGTATGCGCCTTCGTAAATGACTCCTTATGTGAAGAAGTGTTGGTGGAATTGGCCAAGGGCGGTACTAAAATTCTCGCCATGCGCTGTGCAGGCTTTAATAATGTTGATCTTGATGCTGCAAAGCGTTTGGGTATTACAGTGGTTAACGTCCCAGCTTATTCTCCCGAGTCAGTTGCCGAGCACAGCATTGCATTAATGCTGACTCTTAATCGTAAAATTCATAAAGCTTATCAACGTACCAGAGATGCAAATTTTGCCTTAAGCGGTTTGGTCGGTTTTAATATGCAAGGTAAAACGGTTGGGGTAATAGGCACTGGGAAAATTGGTGTCGCCACCATCAAAATCTTACTTGGTTTTGGCTGTAAAGTGCTGGCGTTTGATCCTTATCCAAATCAAACCGTGATTGATTTAGGTGTTAGCTATACCGAGCTTGATACTCTATATGCTCAGAGTGACATCATCAGCCTGCATTGCCCACAAACTAAAGATAATCATCATTTACTTAATACCGCCAGCTTTGCCAAAATGAAGCCAGGAGTTATGGTGATTAACACCAGTCGTGGTGGCTTACTGGATGCATTTGATGCCATGGAGGCCCTTAAAACCGGCAAGATAGGTGCTTTAGGGTTAGATGTGTATGAAAACGAGAAAGGGCTATTTTTTGAAGATAAATCCAATGAAATTATTCAAGATGATATCTTTAGACGCTTGTCAGCTTGTCACAATGTGATTTTTACTGGTCATCAAGCATTTTTAACCGAAGAAGCCTTAAATGCCATTGCGCTGACTACGCTAACTAATATTCAAAAGCTAGCCTTAGGGCAAGTTTGCGGCAATGAGTTGTGCTAATTCAAATAATATTATTAACCTTATGGTGATTTAAAATGAGAGTGATCCAATCCGTGCATGACTTAGTCACTAAAACAGGTCCGATGCGCACCCATGTGTACCGTCCAAACAGTGAAGGCCAGTTTGCGAGTATCATCTTCTATTCAGAGATTTTTCAGCAGACAGCACCAATAGCAAGAATGGCAACCATGTTGGCAGGTCACGGATTTGTAGTGCTTGTGCCTGAAATATTTCACGAACTCAACCCTATTGGCACGGTATTAGGTTATGACGATGCAGGCAAAGATAAAGGCAATCAAGATAAATCGATTAAACCCTTAGAGCAGCACGACAGTGATACTCAAGCGTTAGTCGATTTTGCTTTAAGCCAAACTTTTTGCAGCAATAAAGTCGGTGCAATAGGGGTGTGCATTGGCGGTCATCTTGCTTATCGTGCGGCGTTAAATGCAGATGTTTCTGCCGCATTTTGTTTATACCCAACAGATATCCATTCAGGACATTTACCCAGCCAAGTAGGTAACGACAGCTTAAGTCGTACTAAGGATATTCATGGTGAGCTGGTTATGGTGTTTGGTAAGCAAGACCCGCATGTTCCCAGTGAGGGACGTAACATTATTTATCATGAATTAGAAGCTCAAGGTATTGCTTTTACTTGGCAAGAAGTGAATGCCCAGCACGCTTTCATGCGTGATGAAGATGAGCGCTACGATCCTGCCTTAGCCTTGCAAATGTACACACAAGCCGTGAGTTTCTTCCATCAAGCCTTAAAAGTTTGACGCTATTTACTCCTCCTCATATTTGAGCTAATAAAAAGGGCCAGCAATCAGCATTGCTGGCCCTTTTATCATCTGTGTTATTCAAATTGACTGCTGTTCTTATCTTCTAAGGTTTCAACTGCTGTTGAAGCATCAACCTGTGGACTGAGTTTTATCACAGCTTTTTGAAGCATTAGACTATTGGGATAAGTCATCAAATCTCCCACATCTCGCTTGATAAGCACATGAAAAATACTGATTTCAACGATGACACCTGTTAGGTCTTCATCTTTCTCAACGATACGGATCCTGTCACCAATGCGATAGGGAAATACAAAAAATATCAGCACCCCTGCAGTGATGTTGCTTAAAATAGACCACTGGGCAAACAAGGCGACGCCAAGTACCGCAAAGGCTGAAGATACAAATAGCGAAACCTCTTGATAGCCTAACCCTAAGGAAACTGCCATTACCGACAAAGTCACAAAAAACATCAGATAAGAGATAAGTTGGATGATTAAACGGCTGCGCACTTCGCTGACTTGCTTTTTATTGGCCTGAGATAAAATCCACTTCTTAACCTGATGTTGAGCTAAAAAGAATACCGCTAAATAGCTTAAACTTAATAAAATATGATTCGACATAAACCCGTTGTGCCTAGTGACAAAAGTAAACGGTTATTTTACCCCCTTAAGCGGCTAGATTGTAGCGTCCTCATGTTAGTATTGCCGATTTAGATGAGTGCACTCTTAGTCAGTGCAAGCTGGAACCATGTCAGATATTAAAGTATTACATCAAGCTAACGATCAATTCGGTACAATTTCCGTGATCGATGACGATCATTTTCGCATACTGTCATTTGGTGATAATGATGAGCAAAGCAAGATGCTACGCCTTGCACCTTATATCCCTCAGCATACTTACGTTCAAGCCATGTTGTTATCTCTACTGTTTATCAAACCTAAAAGTGCGATCATTTTAGGCTTAGGTGGCGGCGCACTTATCCATGCTCTGCGTCATTGTGATGCGGCAATTAAATTGACGGCGGTAGAATTAAGGGCTGATGTTATTGACATAGCAAAGCGCTATTTTCAGTTACCCATAGGGAAAAAATTACAGCTTGTTAATCAAGATGCGAATGTGTTCCTGCAAGAGAAACTGCATAAAAAAGTCGATGTAATTTACGCCGATATGTACGTCGAACAAGGGGTGGATAAGAATCAACTTACCGAAGTGTTTATTACGTCCTGCCTGCAGCAACTCAAAACCGATGGGTTGCTGGTGCTTAATTGTTGGAAAGAGCATAGCCGAGACCAGCAATTACTGGCTCACTTAAAAGCGCAGTTTAGTGAGGTATTTGCTTGTTTAACCAATGGTGGCAACTGGGTAGTGTTTGCTACAAATACTCCAGGATGCTTCGAGGCTGCAAATAATAAAGCTGCGATACAGGCCCTTTCACAGCAACTTGAAGTGAATGTAAGTCGCTCACTCAACCGCTTTGGCCCTTGGGAATAAGGTTCACTTTGAGCATGTTTAGCTCAATGTTTCTTCAATAACATAGGTGTTGCCATTTAGCTCTACAATCAGCATGTTTCTACATGTGCATCATGATTAGGTTCTGGCATGTTTATGCCCCAAAGCTTGTTTGTAGTATTGTGATTCGCAGTAAGGTGAACTCGTCCATTGGACTAACGTCCCGACTGACGCCGTCAACACGTCCCTGTGGGCTCGGGCGCAGCATCCCTGCTGCTCACGCACTCGAGCCATTTAGTCCAACACCCTCTCATTAGCCTCAGTGTTGCCATTTAGATAAAAAAATCAGCATGTTTGTGTATATGCATGATGA
>NZ_JACJDV010000043.1 GCF_014163735.1 Shewanella sp. SR44-3 | reverse complement strand
CATTAAGAAGTAAGCTTTGTTGCTATAGATAATTGAGTGAAAAAAGCACGACATGATATAGATACAGAAAATACCAACTGCCAACTTCCCTGAAAATTTCTTCAATCTATTCATTACGCATAACGATATAGTTCATGAGCCGAAGGTCTCATGTAACGGCTTGTTTTGTCACGACGGAGTGGGGGCTTATCGGCGACTCTGTCCGTGAGTTTTCTTCCTTGCCATCAGGTTACTTAGAAGCCCCCGGCGGTGTGAGGGAAGCATGGCATCCTTACTTGAAGTCTATTGCAGATCTCTTTAAAGCTACGCTTTACGAGTCTTGGCAATTGCCTTCAAGCTATCATAAAATTGGCTATTCTTCCATCATACTCGGAGCTTATCAGCACTTTGGCTTAGGCGTTGATATCACTTACATTTAGCTGAAGTTTTGTCTACCGCAGGGACAAAACAGCGTATTAGCAAGAATTCCGGTTAACATCCTAAGACGTCCCCTCAATATTCGGCAAATTTACGCTTAAATTATTATTAATTTTAGTAACTTACCAGCTTACATGAAGCTTATCAATCCCACTCGTGTTGGATAAAAGCGAGAATTTAGAGTGTCGAGAATGAAACCTTCTCGTTATGTAGCGATTTAGTGAAAATATATCATTATTTTTCAGTTAGATAGATTGTTTGCTAGCTGAAACCGAGAATTTTATGGATTTACATAACGAGAAGCAACATTCGCTTTTTGTGAGAGTTGAATTATAACTGTATATAAACACAGTGTCAGTAAGGTTCAAAAAACAAAGGAGCTGTTATGCCTGCTTCACCATTTTTAGCCTCTGTCCGCACTGAGCTTCGCACGCGGCGTTACAGTATTAAGACAGAAAAAGTGTACTTGTATTGGATAAAGCATTTCATCCTCTTTAATGATAAAAAAACACCATAAATAACAATACCAACAAAGGCTACCAGAGCTTCAATCTGCTATCTATATTCATTTCTTAAGCGGCTAATAATAGCGCCAATAGTGTAGTCTTCATGAGTAAGTGGAGCAGTATCTTTGTCAGGGCTATTTTTTGAGCCCTTTGACTCTGTATATTGATGACCAAATAATACATCGATAATTGGGGCGGTAATAGAGAACAAAAAAGCCAGTCGCTATGACTGGCTTTGATTTCGTCTCTCAACATTAGATTCGACATTAGATTCGCAAGCTATTACTGCTTGATGCCTTCAACCACTAAGTCTAACTTCACGTTGGCTGAGGCTGGGCCTAAGTCCATTTTGATGCCAAAGTCTTTCATGGCAAATTCTGTGCTGCCAATAAAGCCTGCGCGGTAGCCGCCCCATGGATCTTGACCTTCACCCACAGTGTGCGCCTTGATAATCACAGGCTTAGTGACGCCGTTTAGGCTCAAGTCGCCGGTTATCCATAAATCGCCATTGCCTTTATCAGCCACTGAGGTAGAGACAAACTTAGCCTCTGGGAATTTAGTGGTGTTCAAAAAGTCTGCGCCACGTAAATGCTTATCACGCTCAGCATGGTTTGAATCTATGCTGTTGGTGTTGATGTTTACTGCAATTTTAGCATCGCTGGCTTTAGCAGCATCGAAGCTAAACTTACCGTCAAACTCATTGAAGCGGCCCACAACGTAGCTGTAGCCTAAGTGACTTACACTAAATTGAATTGACGCGTGAGCGCCTTGTGTGTCGATGACATAATCTGCAGCGTTCACTGCCGTTGGCAGTAATAAGCTAGCGCCGAGTAAGCTTGCGAGTAAATGTTTTTTCATTTTATTGTCCTTTAATTGCGATTCATATGATGACCGTTCATAGATTTATCAAGAAAGAATTAATCATTCCTGTTTTAACTATTAACTATTAACTATTAACTATTGTGATTTTTCAAACCTAGCATTTTCTTCAAGGTGTTATCTTTATCGATAACATGATGTTTGATCGCCCCTGCGGCATGCACGACCACCAGCCCTATTAGGCTATAGGCGGCATATTCGTGGATAAGCCCTGCGATATCTGCTTGGTTTTCAAATAGCTCGCCAATGGCGGGCACTTCAAACCAATTAAATACCATCACGCCGCGGCCATCTGCAGTTGAAATCAACAGCCCGGCAAACATGATCACCAAAAGCAGAATATATAAACCTAAGTGAGCAATTGAGGCGGCGCGCTTCTCCCAGGCTTTGTGGCTGGGCTCAGCTTCAGGCTGCACGCTGCACACCCGCCAAATCAGTCTACATAAGGTGGCCATTAATAACAGCACCCCGACACTTTTATGGATATCCGGCGCGGTTTTATACCAGCTGCTGTAATAGGTCAGCTCCACCATCCACAGGCCTAAGGCGAATAAGCCAATGACAGCCAAGGCACTCAGCCAGTGTAAAGCTATGGTCACTAGGCCGTATGTTTGGTTTGAATTTCGTAACATTATTCACTCGTTTAAGGCTAAATTTGCTTAGATGAGCATAATAAACCGATTTATAAAATAAAAAATCGCTAAAAATCGCACTTATACTTCTATTTTTTAGAAAGGTATGCCGTTATCAACCAATTTACCCTGCTACTGGCTGACGTTAAAATACCCATCATTATTGATAATCATTCTGATTGGTATAAAAACTAACAGATAAAAAAATACCAGTCACTAGGACTGGTATTGATAAGTGTAATAAAAGATGACTGGTTTAAGCTTAAGTCTTTCTATTAGCTATTTTTTAATGCCGCAATACGTTTCTCAAGCGGTGGATGACTCATCATCATCTCAGCCATTGAACGCTTGCCGTTAATGCCAAAGGCTGACATTTGCGCGGGCATAGCACCAGATTCAGGACCTGCACGTAGACGCTCAAGGGCGGCGATCATTTTAGCTTTACCCGCCAATTTGGCTGCGCCTTCATCGGCTTTAAATTCGCGAATACGTGAGAAATAAGCCACGATAATGGATGCCAAAATACCAAACAGCATATCAAGCACAAACACTACGGCCATATAGGCGAACATGCCTAAACCTTCACCTTCTTCATCATTACTTGAAACGAAGTTATCAATAATGCCGGCAACCACACGGGCGGCGAAGATAACAAAGGTATTCACCACGCCTTGAATTAAGGTCAAGGTTACCATGTCGCCGTTTGCCACGTGGCTCACTTCATGGGCGAGTACGCCTTCGATTTCATCTTGGGTCATGCCATAAAGTAGCCCTGTGCTCACAGCGACTAAGGCATTGTTCTTACTTGGGCCGGTCGCAAAAGCATTCATTTCAGGTGACTGATAGATAGCCACTTCAGGCATAGCAATACCCGCTTGCTTAGCTTGACGGGCAACCGTGTCCACTAACCAGCGCTCGGTATCATCCCTTGGCTGAACGATAACTTCACAGCCCATGGTCTTTTTAGCCATCCACTTAGAAATCGCTAAGCTTATGAATGAACCACCAAAACCAAAGATGGCAGCAAACACTAATAAACCGCCCATGGTAGAGGTATTCACGCCTAAAATAGACATCACAATTGAGGCCACTAGCAAAATTGCTAGGTTAGTCGCAATCAGTAAAAATACACGTTTCATTTACCGCTCCTAGATTGACAAAATATGTCACATTACTTCACTGAAGACATAATATGTCCAACTAAAATAAATTCAAGCCTCCAATGAAAATAAACTTTAAGAAATGGCTAATATTCGCTAATTACTAATAAATGCTACTGCCGAGCAGATCAATATTTGTTAGCATACTCAGTCTTAATCGCCCTCTTTTTCAAGGACAAGCATCACCATGGCCATTAATGCCCTTATGCTCAGCAGTTCTCGCGTTGGCAATACCCCTTATCTTGAGCACGCCATCAAATTTATCAAGCCGTTAAGCCAAAACACCAAAAAATGGCTGTTCATTCCCTATGCTGGAGTCAGCATGGACCATGACGCGTACCTATTAATGGTACAACAAGGGTTAGCGGATTTATCTCTTGAGATAACAAGCATGCATCAGAGTCAAGATCCTAAGCAGGCTATCCGCGATGCGGACGGTATTTTTGTTGGTGGCGGTAATACTTTTCAGCTACTTAATATGCTGTATCAGCATGATGTGATAGAGCTTATCCGTGAACAAGTGCAAGCGGGCAAGCCTTATGTGGGCTGGAGTGCGGGCTCAAACATTACTGGCTTAAGCATTCGCACCACCAATGATATGCCCATCGTCGAGCCGCCCTCTTTTAACGCACTTAACTTACTGCCGTTTCAGCTCAATCCTCATTACAGCAATTACCAAGCGCCGGGCCACAATGGCGAAACTCGCGCCCAACGTTTATTAGAGTTTACGGTTGTGGATCCGCTAACTCCCGTTATTGCCATCCAAGAAGGCACAGCCCTTTGGCGCCAGGGAGATAACTTGCGATTAGTGGGTGATAAAGAAGGCTATTTATTCCATGGCAAGCAGCAAGAAGTACCGATAACCTCAGGCAGCGATTTGTCCGCCTATTTATAAGTGTGTTACACAAGCTATTAGTGGCGCAGGCTTTGGTTGCACAAAAACTGTGCTTCAACAGTAACTTTAAGGCAAAAAAATTCGCTAAGCCCTAATGAAGACACGTATAATCGTGATTTTTACGGCGCTAGTAGCATTTTATTGTCATAGCACTTATATTTAGCGCCAAATTTAGTCAGTCGATTTCCCCTGCCCTAGCTCAGGCTAGCGTACAGAATTTAGCGAGCGCACAAGGCGCACAGAATTGCGTTTCGACGCTCAGAATGTTTAGGAGACAATGTCCATGCCAGGTTTTGAATTATTTGGTCCAGAAGAAAAGCAAGAAGTTGCTGACGTAATGGAACACGGTTTTACCTTCCGTTACAACTTCGACCATATGCGTAATGATCGCTGGAAAACCCGCGACATGGAGCAGCTATTATGTGAAAAAATGGGCGTTAAGCACGCGCATTTATTATCAAGTGGCACTGCGGCACTGCAAACAGCCATGGCCGCTGCTGGTATAGGCGCAGGCGATGAAGTTATCGTACCGCCCTTTACCTTTGTCGCCTCTGTTGAAGCGGTATTTATGGCGGGCGCGATTCCAATTTTCGCTGAAATTGATGAAACCTTATGTTTGTCCCCTGAAGGCATAGAAGCGGCTATCACCCCACGCACTAAAGCGGTTAATTTAGTGCAAATGTGTGGCTCTATGGCGAAAATGGATGAAATCAAAGCTGTGTGTAAAAAACATAACTTGATTATTCTTGAAGATGCCTGCCAAGCCATTGGCGCAAGCTACAAAGGCCAAGCATTAGGGACTATCGGTGATGTAGGTTGTTACTCGTTTGACTCAGTCAAAACCGTCACCTGTGGTGAAGGCGGCGCTGTGGTGACGAACAACACTGAAATCTACAACCACTCGCACATGTTCTCAGATCACGGTCATGATCATGTGGGTAACGATCGCGGCGCAGAAGGTCATCCTATCATGGGTCTGAACTTCCGTATTTCTGAAATGAATGCCGCTGTGGGTTTAGCCCAGTTACGTAAACTTGATACAATCATCGCCATTCAGCGTAAAAACAAGAAGCTTATCAAGGATGCCATGATGCAAATCCCTGAGCTGAGCTTCCGTGAATTGCCCGATCCAGAAGGTGACTCAGCCGGTTTCTTAACCTTTATGATGCCAACTGAAGCCCGTACCTTAGAAATCAACAAAAAGTTAGCTGAAAACAAGGTTGATGGTTGTTTCTATTGGTACATCAACAACTGGCATTACCTTAAAAACTGGAAGCACATCCAAGAGCTTAAAGCCCCTGCTGCGCTGCCAATCATGCTGATCGCCGACCGCCCTGATTACACTCAAATCAAGACGCCAAAATCTGATGCCATCATGAGCCGCACGATTTCTATGCTTATCAAGCTGTCTTGGACAGATGAGCAAATCCTTGAGCGCATCGAGAACATCAAGCGCGCGTTTGCTTAAATAACACTAATGCTTCTGCCACCTAACTAGGTGGCAGTACTTTTTACAGTAATAATCTCAACGGAGAATGTTGTAATGAGTTTTAAAAATTTTAAATGTGTGCCAAAAATGATTTTTGGTCGTGGCTCGTTCGAGCAATTGGACGTGGTATTAGAGCAAGAGCGTACTGACGCCAATGATTTTGTGGTTTTCTTGGTTGACGATGTTCACCAGCACAAACCGTTAGCCGCTCGTGTACCCAGCAAAGCTCATGATTTAGTGATCTATGTTAACGTCGATGACGAGCCAACCACAGTACAAGTTGATGACTTAACCGCGCAAGTGAAAGCCTTTAATACTAAGCTTCCCGTAAGCGTTGTCGGTCTTGGCGGCGGTTCAACCATGGATTTAGCCAAAGCTGTGTCTTTGATGCTAACAAACCCTGGTAGCTCATCTGAGTACCAAGGCTGGGATTTAATCAAAAATCCTGCTGTGCACCACATTGGCATTCCAACGGTTTCAGGCACTGGCGCAGAAGCATCACGCACCGCGGTATTGTGCGGCCCTGTACGTAAACTTGGCTTAAACTCTGATTACACAGTATTTGATCAAATCATCATGGATTCTGAGTTAATCGCAGGCGTGCCAACGGATCAGTGGTTTTACACAGGTATGGATTGCTTCATTCACTGCGTTGAGTCGCTACAAGGCACTTACCTCAATGAATTTGCTAAAGCCTTTGCTGAAAAATCCATGGATTTATGCCGTGAAGTGTATTTAGACAACCACCCAGAAAAAGATGACAAGCTAATGATGGCCTCTTACATGGGCGGCATGAGCATAGCCTACAGCCAAGTAGGCGCCTGTCATGCTGTATCTTATGGCCTAGGTTATGTATTAGGTTATCATCACGGTATCGGCAACTGTTTAGCCTTTGACGTGTTAGAAGAATTCTACCCAGAAGGCGTTGCAGAGTTCCGTAAGATGATGGAAATTCATAACATCACCCTGCCAAAGAACATCTGTAAAGACTTGCCAGATGAAACCATCGCTAAAATGGTTGCCGTAACTAAGAGCATGGGCCCATTATGGGACAATGTGTATGGCAAAGGCTGGGAAGAGAAAGTCACCGACGAAATGCTAACCAAGCTATTCCGCCGTATATAACTGTCTATAATAGCTTGCATAAGCTGGCTATTGAGGGCTCTTTTTGAGCCCTTTTGTTATTGTTACCCACACAAGTAGGTCATATTTGATGAAAGTTACCCTGTTAATCCCGGCCCGTTTCGGTTCAAGTCGTTTTCCGGGCAAGCCGCTCGCCCCGATTAATGGAAAGCCGATGATCCAGCACGTCTATGAGCGTGCATCCTTAGCCAAAGGCCTAGATGCTATTTACGTGGCAACCGATGATGAGCGCATCAAAGATGCCGTAGAATCCTTTGGCGGCAAAGTGGTGATGACAAGCCCAGAAGCAGCATCCGGCACTGACCGCATCAACGATGCCATCGAGCAGTTAGGCTTAAACGATGATGATTTAGTCATAAACCTGCAAGGGGATCAGCCGCTTATCGACCCGATTTCTATCGAACAAATCGTGAGCTTGTTTGAGCGTCACCCAGGTGAGTTTGAAATGGCCACCTTAGGCTTTGAAATTACAGACAAGAGTGAACTTGACGATCCCATGCACGTTAAAATGGTGTTCGATAACGACTTTAATGCTCTGTACTTTTCACGCGCCCGCATTCCTTTTGGTCGTGACACTAACGATTATCCAGTCTACAAGCACTTAGGCGTGTACGCTTACACTAAGCGTTTTGTGAATGCCTTTGCTAAATTGCCTTTAGGCAAACTTGAAGACTTAGAGAAGCTTGAGCAACTGCGCGCCCTAGAATACGGTCACAAAATCAAAATCGCCATCAGCGCCTTTGATTCGCCAGAAGTCGATACTCCCGAAGATATCCGCAAATGTGAACAACGTTTAGCTGTCGACTAATATTAAAAGCAAGAGTATTAGGCATTAGATTTTAACATTAAGTTTGAAACATGAGGGTTAGCTCACCGCTAGCCCCTCTAATTTTTGCGGCGTACCTTACTTAGATTAGCCGCTAATGCGAGCACCCTATGTCATCTATCGAAGCTTGGCTCATCATCATTTTGGTCCTTGGCGTTATCGCCAGTAACATCGCGGTATTAAAATACAGCGCCAAATTTAAGATGCCACAATTTGGCAAGCCAGAAGACAAACCCACCAGTAAAAACAATAGTGATCTTGGCAGCGATAGTGAAAATTTGGATAATGAAACGGCTATCGAAAATAAGGCAACTCATTCACAGCCACAAGCCATAGACACTGATAACCAAGAAGCAAATGACGCTAGCCCATCTGAGAACTCAGATGACGAAGACAGCAAAAAGTCACACCTGCTTTAATGAGATGTGTTTGACGGATTATATTAACAGCGAGGTATGGCGTATTTGTTAACTGTGACATTAAGCTTAATAACCTCAAGCCTGGATAATAAATGCTCATAAAACAACCGCTTGCGCCACTAAATGCGTTGAAGTTAATTAGCCGGTGTTTATCCTGATGTTCATCAGAAAGCTTATTCAGCTAACCCGCCTTGGGTTAGCTTGTTTGGGTCTAGTATTGCTTCGAGGCTAACGCGATCGAGTTCGGTCTCTTCCACTGCCACATCTATGATTGGCCTATGCTCTGAGTAGGCTTTTTTGGCAATCTTAGCGGCATTTTCATAACCTATGATTGGAGTTAGAGCTGTGACCAAAATGGGATTGCAACTTAATGACTGCTTGAGTTTGTCTTCATTCACTATAAAGCCTGAAATGGCCTTATCAGCCAAGGCGATGCTGCCATTACTTAAGAGTTCAATACTTTGAAGCAAGTTGTAGCCTATCACTGGCAACATTACGTTGAGTTCAAAGTTTGCCGACTGACCAGCCATTGTAATTGTAGTGTCATTGCCTATTACCTGAGCGGCAATCATAGCGACGGCTTCTGGGATAACTGGGTTGACTTTGCCTGGCATGATAGAAGAACCCGGCTGCAGCTCAGGCAGGGCGATTTCGCCCAAGCCCGCCAAGGGGCCTGAATTCATCCAGCGCAGATCGTTAGCAATTTTAGTCAAGCTCACGGCGCAGGTTTTCAACTCGCCAGACACACTGACTGCGACATCTTGACTGCCTATGGCGCAAAAAAAATTCTTGCTCGGCACGAAGTTCAGCCCTGATTTTGCACTAAGGATTGTACAAAAAAGCGTAGAGAAATTGACGTGGGCATTGATGCCTGTTCCCACGGCAGTGCCGCCCTGAGCTAAACTCAATAACTGATGTAACCCTTGCTCTAACCTCTGCCTGGATAGTTGAACTTGGCATGCCCAGCCCTGTAAAACTTGAGGCATACTCACAGGCATGGCATCCATTAAGTGAGTGCGACCAGTTTTGACTAGTCCATGCAATGTGACTGCTTTTTGCTCTAGCACCAACGCGAGATGGTCGAGTGCCGGCAGTAATCTCAATGATAGTGCTAAGGCGGCGCTCAGGTGAATGGCTGTGGGGATAACATCATTGCTGCTTTGGCTCATGTTGACATGATCGTTTGCCAATACGCTAAGCCCTGACTGCTTCTGCGCCAATCTGGCAATGACCTCATTGGCATTCATATTAGAACTAGTGCCTGAACCCGTTTGAAACACATCCACAGGAAACTCAGCCTGATGCTGACCCTCGATGATCGCCTGACATGCTGCCACGATCGCATCACAGCGTGGACTGTCTAGGAGTCCAAAAGCTGCGTTAGCCTCGGCCGCAGTCTGCTTAATTAATGCTAATGCTTGGATAAACCCCATTGGCATCACCAATCCACTCAGTTGAAAATTATCAACCGCTCTTTGTGTTTGTGCGCCATAAAGTGCCGTTTTGGGTACCCTAACCTCGCCCATGCTATCTGACTCGACTCTGAACTGACTCATAGACACCACTTCCCTTTCGATTTAACGGCGCTTAAGCCGCAAAGAGGATTATTGATGATGCTAAGTTTAGTCGTTATTCGCTGTCTAGCTTGAGCTGAGCGGGTTGTTGATCATTGGGCCAGGCGTTGATCACCGCTTTAACTAATGATGCCAGTGGGATTGCGAAAAACACCCCCCATACGCCCCACAGACCGCCAAAGACCAGCACTGCTGCAATGATCATCACAGGGTGCAAGTCGACAGCATCTGAAAATAACAAAGGCACCAATACATTACCATCAAGGGCTTGAATTATGCCGTAGCCCAACATTAAATAGCCAAACTCTGAACTGAACCCCCATTGAAAGAAGGCGACTAAGGCAATGGGTAAGGTCACGAGTGTCGCGCCCACATAAGGAATTAATACTGAAAGCCCAGTTAATACCCCAAGTAGCGCGGCGTAACGTAAGTCCATCAGTGCAAAGAGAATGTAACTTGCAACGCCAACCACCACAATTTCGATAACCTTGCCGCGAATGTAATTGAAAATTTGCTGGTGCATCTCAAACCACACTTTTCGAGCGAGATCGCGCTTACTGGGGAAAAATCGTTTGCTGCTGGCAATAAGCTCTTCTTTATCTTTTAAAAAGAAAAATACCAATAACGGCACCAAAATCGCATATACCATCAATACCAGTAAAGAGGCTGAGTAACCCAATAGTTGCCGGCCAAAATCCAACAAATGTTCAGTGTCTAATAATGTTTTAAGCTCAACAATCATAGATTCAATTTGCTTTGGGCTAACAAATTGTGGGTACTGCTGACTATAGATAGTCACTGTTTGTAAGCCTTTATCCAACATACTTGGCAGATCAGTAATAAGGGCAGCGCCTTGTCGCCATAAACTGGGGACTAAGCCAAAGGACATTAGCAGTACCAGACCAATAAATAGGATCAAGACTATGGATGCACCCGTGGTGCGATTAACCCCTATTTTTGCAACTTGAGCCACAGGCCATTCAAGCAAGAACGCCAGTACCAGCGCCACTAAAATAGGTGCAAGCAGCCCTGCTGCAAAATATAGCACCAGTGCCAAGCTAGTTAAAATGAGTACCAAAGTGATGGCGTGAGGATCGCTAAAACGGGCTTTGTACCAATCGGATAAAAATGTCAGCATTAACTACCTACCCTAAAAATGACTCTTCTGAGACTTTTGATAAAATACCTGAAACTACGACAAGTCATGTGCCTATTATTAACGCTAACAAAACCACGAATTTGACACATTTCCATGAAATTCAAGACTGCTAATATAGACTAGCTTTAAGACGAATAACACCCTAGCAAGTAAAAGCTGTGATGCTTATAAGGGTTTTATCCGGTGCGGACAGACCAAACAGCTTACGAACTAGATCCCACAGACAATAATGGTGAGCACCTGTTGATTATCATCGATAATTTCAAAGGGATAAGCAGTTTTTTTTAAATAAGCGGGAACATCTTGGCGAGAACCTGGGTCTGATAGTTGCAGCTGCATTTTATCCCCTACTGCTAACTGCTTTAATTTAAGCTTGGTTTGCACTAAAGGATAAGGACAACGGTATGCGGTTAAATCAATAATTATCATTATGAACTTGCTTTAAGTTAACTAGGGCTATTATCCTAGCTTGGTGGCAAGATCACAAGGACAGCCTTTGGTTTGTATAACTAGAAAGTGTTTTAGCTTAGACACTTATTAGCAATAAGTTGTAACAACCAATGTAAGCACAAATAAAATACTTTTGTTAGTACTGAACACAGTACACTTCTTTGACTCATTTAGCGTAAAAGGCATAGTTTGCGTAATATTAGATTATCTAAGATTTCCACTGGCATGGTTCTCGGGGCTGCCTCAATATTATTCTGTGCGGGCATAGCCAAAAGCTTTGCAAATAACGATCTTCCCGATCTTGGCACAGCAGCGGTAAACACATTAAGTTTAGAAAAAGAAATGATCTTTGGTGATGCCTATATGCGCATCATTCGCTCCTCAGCGCCTATGCTTAACGACCCCGTATTAAACCAATACTTATCAGAACTTGGCAATAAATTGGTGGCTCATGCCACAGGAGTTAAAACGCCGTTTTACTTCTTTCTACTCAACAACGATGAGATCAATGCCTTCGCCTTCTTTGGCGGCCATGTTGGCGTGCACACGGGTCTGTTTCTCAATGCTGATTACGAAAGTGAATTGGCCTCGGTATTAGCCCACGAAGTCACTCACGTCACTCAGCGCCATTTAGCACGATCCTTTGAAGCCCAGCAAAAAGCAACACCGGCAACTATTGGCGCTATGTTAGGGGCAATATTATTAACTATTGCTGCGCCGCAAGTAGGTATTGCAGCCCTAGCCACCACCCAAGCATTAGCCACCCAAGCCAAGATAAACTATACCCGCCTTAATGAAAAAGAAGCTGACCGTATTGGCACCCAAGCATTATTTGATGCAGGTTTTGATCCCAATGGCGCCGCTGATTTTTTTGGCAAAATAGCCCTTCGCTACCGTTTTACCACTAAGCCGCCACAAATGCTGTTGACGCACCCTTTGCCAGAATCTCGCATAACAGAAGCCCGTAACCGTGCGGCTCAATACCCAAAACGTTACATTCCTGACAGCCTTAATTTTCATCTTGCCAAAGCAAGAATTCAGGTACGTTATTCATCCTTTAGCGATGACGTGGCTTTGGCTTTATTTAACAGCCAGTTAAAGAAAAATGATTATACCTTTAAGGCTGCCGCGCTCTACGGTAAGGCCTTAGCTTTATACCGTCTGGAAAAGTTACCAGAGGCCGAAGTCATTATTGATCAGCTGTTAGCTCAAGATAGCCAAAATCTGTTTTATTTAGATGCTAAAACCGATTTATTGATAGAGCGCCAAGCCTTTAGTGATGCCATCAGTTTGCTTGAAATTCAACGTAAACTAAAGCCCAGCTCACAAGTCATTAATGCTAACTTAGCCAATACCTATATTCAGGCCTCTCAAGCCCTGAAGGCTATTCCCTTGCTGGAAGAGCTTATCTTCCTCGATAAGAAGAGCCAACTCCCATACCAATTGCTAGCCGAGGCATATAATAAGTTAGGCAATAAAGCCATGGAGCATTATGCCAATGCCGAATCCATGGCATTACTGGCTAATTATCGCGGTGCTATTGACCAGCTTAATTATGCCTACCGTTATTCAGAAGGACAGAGCCTACAAATTGCCCGTATTGAAGCGCGGATCAGGCAATTTAGAATCGCTGAGCGAGATCTTGAAGAGCTGCAACGTTAATCCTTGTGATTTAACAGCTTAAGCCGAACCTCTAGGGTTCACTTAACTGGCCCTAGTTTGTTACACTTGCGGCTTTAATGTCATTTTCACATTTAAGTTCTACGCTCAACACGCGCAGATAAGTTAACCTAGCTAAAGAGTACCCAATGACTGAAATCAGTATTTATCATAACCCTCGCTGCTCTAAAAGCCGCGAAACCTTGGCGCTACTAGAGGCCCGTGGACTTAACATAAAAGTGGTTGAATATTTAAAACAGCCGCCAACGGCCGATGAAATAACTCACTTGTTAAGCTTGTTGGGACTATCTGCAAGGCAGCTGATGCGCACCAAAGAAACTGAATATAAAGCCCTTGGATTAGACGATGAAAGCTTAACTGAATCGCAACTCATTGACGCTATGGTGACCACGCCTAAGTTGATTGAGCGTCCTATTGTTTTGGCGAATGGTAAAGCGGCTATCGGTCGTCCTCTTGAAAACATCTTGGCGATACTAGAAAAATGATGACATCTCAACGTTTATTTCAACTTAGCCGACTAGGGTACTTGGGCCTTGTCTGTCTGCTTGCAGGCCGTTTTATCACCCAAGGCATTGAAGGTCAGTATTCCTTACTGTTTAGCATGCTGTGGATTATTCCTATTTTACTGCCTATTAGAGGCATTATTAAAGGCCATCCTTATACCTATGCTTGGGCAAGTTTTATCTTGTGCTTGTATATGCTTCATGGATTAACTTTGCTTTATGTAACAGAAACGGCTCAACTTTTTGCTTTAATTGAAGTAGTGCTGATCGGTTTATTACTGTGCAGTTTCCCCTTCTATGCCAGAATTCGTGGTCGTGAACTTGGACTTGGGTTAAAGAAAAAGTCTGTGGTAGAAGCCGAAGAGCGCGCGGCGGTTGAAGCGGCAAAATTAGCAAATAAAAAATAATCAAATAATGGATTAAACGGCTACAAAATTTAATATTTACGAATCGACTAAAAGCAAATGAATTGACTAAAAATAAATAACTTACAAGCTGACCGATTAGGTATTTATCACGCTAAATAGTAAGGTTATTTGAACTGGGGACATTGAATATGGATATACGATATAAGCTCATTACCGTGAGCAGTCTTTTCAGCATGGTACTTCTTAGCGCTTGTGGTGGCGGAGGCTCGGATGCGCCGATTGTCACCCCACCAACTACGCCGCCAACAACTCTGCCTCCCGTCACCAGTTGCAGAGCCAGCAGCCCATTACAAACTGTCGCTACCAGTACAGCTATACGTTTCAGTATTGAGCCTAGCTACCAAGTCGGCCAATCGGCGATGATTATGGCAAGCCTTGCTAATCGCAACTCTGCCGGCGTCACGTTTGATTGGCAACAAACCTCAGGCCCTACCCTAGCCTTGGCCAGCGTAAACAGCCCCATGTTAGCATTTGATCTTACTGATGCTGGCAGTTATGAATTTACTCTCACCACTAAGCTTCATAGCACTAACCAACCACTGGCTACTGCAGCGGTGCAAATTAACGTCGACAGCGCTCAAAGCAATAGACTCAATGCGCGTTTAGATCATCAAGTAGTTGAAAACAATGCTGTTAGCCTAAGGCTTGGGCGTAAAAACAACCAAGCTGTCACTAATATTAGTTGGTGCCAAGCAAGCGGTCCAACGGTAAGCCTTAATCTTGATGATAAAGAAAAACCACTCTTTACCGCCCCAAGCGTTAGCAATGATGAATTGATCCATTTAGTGGTCAGTGGTGATTTTAGCGGCGAAAGCTTGCGAGATGATGTGTACTTACTCACCACCCAAGAAAGCACGATTACTTCAAGTTATTTCGATACTCCAGTCGCACGCACTCACAGCTACACCCAATCAGATTACAGTCAATTACTAGCAAGCTGCGTCTATTCAAACCAATTAACGGAAAGCTGCAATGCGATTACACGTTTACCACTGATAGGACAAGTGGATCCTAATGCAGACCGTGCAACCATAATGGATAGAGTGCTGGTGTCCCATGATTGGATGGGCGAGAACTTTGAAGCGTTTTTGACCCAAATGGACATGAATAGTGATTTTGCTAAATTACTACAGTCTGTCACCGCAATTGTCATCAGCTATGATGTCAGGCCTTCTTTTTATTGGGTAGTGACAGGGGCAATTTATTTAGATCCTGAAAACCTCTGGCTCACGCCAACGCAGCGAGACACCATTAATGAAGCTGCCGATTATCGCAGTGATTTTGGCAAAGATCTTAATTTTTTGATGCCTTGGCGTTACGTGAAAAACAACCAATATGCCAGCAATTCTATTGCAAAAACACAGCGCCAAAATCGCACTATTGCAGACTTAACCCCTAACCTCGCTTCACTCTTGTATCACGAATTAGCCCATGCCAATGACTTTTTTCCTCGTAGTATTCACAGCAGCATCCAAGGCCCGACACTGCAGGATGATTTTACTCGCAGAGACAACGCCAAGGCGCTTATTTCTGATCAATTAAATCTTAATTTTCCGCTAGCGAGTCAACCAATGTATGAGCTGGCCAGGATCAGTTTTAAAGGCGAAACCGCCAGCAGCCTAGCTAAGAGTTATTCGTCAGCAGATGTGGCAAGTTTTTTCAGCGCAGACAAGGCCAATGATTTTTATGCTTACTCTTCCACTCGTGAAGATGCTGCCATGCTATTTGAAGAAGCCATGATGAGCTACCGCTTAGGTATCCGGCGCGATGTTGCTGTGACAGACAAACCCACGAATGCCAGTGCAGACACTATTACTGTCGCCTTTGGCCAACGCGGCCGTATCGCAGATCCAAGCATAAAAAGTCGAGTCAGTTATGTTTTAGATAATATAATGCCAGAGCTCAATAGCCAGACGGTACTTGCAGCCCTACCCGCGGTACAACAGATGGCGCAAGGACAGAGCTGGGCTGCCAACTTAAATTTAACCAGCCCTAGTCAAGCGAAGATCTCTATAAAAAACAGTGCAGGGATGAATGCACCAACGATCAACATACCAAATGTTATGCCATTGCAGTTAAGCGGCGAGCAACACGGTAAAGCTCAGTAATAGTAAGCCCCCCGCTGATGAGAAAACAATCAGACCAGCTGATGCTGGCCTGGTTCTTTTTGTCGGTTCTCTAGCCTATTACAAGTCTTCTTGTACAAAGAAATAACGCAGTAAGTGATACTAAGGGCTATTTGATAGGCATGAACTATCCAAGCTAAGGTTAACTACAGCCTGAGCATTTCTTTAATAAAAGGAATGGTCAGTTTACGCTGATGCACCATTGAGGCTTTATCTAGCTTATCAAGCACATCAAATAAAGTACGCAGATCTCGCGCCATCCGAGTCAATAAAAAACGTCCTACATCATCAGACAGCTGTAACCCGCGCATGGCCGCACGGCGCTGCAATGCCAATAACTTTTCATCATCCGCCATTGCCTGTAATTGATAAATTAAGCCCCACTGCATCCGTGACACTAAATCTGGCAATAAAAAGCCCGCTTCCGTTGGCGATGCTTTACCACTGACAATCAAATGGCAATCTTTATGCTCAGCAATGCGGTTATAAAGGTGAAATATCGCCTCTTCCCAAATAGGGTGCCCTGCGATGGCATCAATGTCGTCGATACAGATAAGCTCAAGGGACTCTAAGCCTTCAAATAACGCGGGGGAAATACTGGCGTGGATCCCAAGGGGGATATACAAGGTCCGCCTGTCTTTATCATTGGCTAATGCGCATGCTGCATGCATTAGGTGGGTACGACCAGATTTTACCGGACCATAAATGTACAAGGAGGAACTTAACTCACCTTGGGCACAGGACTGCAGTTTTTGGATCAGTTCATCATTACCCGAAGCTGGGTAATAACTCTGAAAAGTTTCATCGTCAGGTAAATAGACGGGTAACGATAATTGTCTCGGTGAGTTTTGGGTCACTCAATGCTCTCAAAATTAAATCAAACTCGCAGCTTGAGTCTACCATAGGCTCAAGCTGCACATAACTATCCACGCCACTGATAGAGCAATTCCTGTGCAGAAGCATCTTGTGGGGCGTAATAAGCATCGACGCTACCTTGGCTGTCTATCGGGCTCAGACGAGGATCTAAATTCAACAAGCGCTGCAAATCTTCCACTGTGCCAAATAATTCAAGCTGATAGCTGATACTGTCACCTTTTATCTGACTAACTTTAAGGTTTTTAACCGCACTTAATTGACGTAAATAGCTTTCAAGGGCCACGGTCTGAGTCATTTTACTCAGGCCAATAAAGGTCACTTCAGTCTCGTTATCTTCACCCGTTGCTGCAATCGCGTATTGACTCACAAAATAATTCGCAAGGATTTCCATCACATCTTTTGCCGCTTGCTGATAATCTTGAGCTTGACCTTGCTGGCGCAATAGCGGCATTAATACGCCATTAGTGCGGGTTTTATCATACAAAGCAAGGGTAAAGTTTATTTGGCTGCCTTGCTTATCAAAATCTGCCATCGCGAAATAATCTGCCTGATAGCGATTTGACGCTTTAGCCACAGGCTCCACAAACATACCCCGCACATCGGTCACATTCACGGCCATCAAATCGTCTAAATCCATCACAGGCAATAACACTGGAATACCCTTGTTTCGTGATGATAAGTCCAACTCTTGGCGTAAGTGGGACACTGAAGAATCGGCTAAAAGAACTTTCTCTGGCCCCTCATCCAGTGCTAACCAGAATAAGGTCAATGGTCGTTGACTGCCCCATACAGGAAGGTCAGCTTGTCTTAAGGTATTGATAATTCTTTGATGATCAAAATTTGCCGTCAAAAATAATTCGCCATTCACCTCTGTGTAGCTATATTGCACCAACAAGACTTCCGGTTGCTTAAGCTGCATTTTCACCAAGGGATGTGCAAGCACGGCTGGGGTGCCTGAATTTTTAAGAAACACCGATGCTAACGCTTCCGCTAACGCTTTTGCTTTAACGTTATTGGCGCGGGATGCCACCACCACCTCGGCTTCATCTAACTTAGAGATTTCAGCGCTTTGGCTTAATGAGGTAACAAATAGCAAACACAGAGCAAGTAATTGAGTAATTAATGGTTTTATTGGCATTTTTTTCAACATTTGTTCAGATAAACGCATTAAAAATAAGTGTTCAGAGTGTAACATAATAAAATTCTCGGGAATATTGATATCCATGAGCTCAAGATCATCAAGTTCAATCCGAGAACCCCTACAAATGAGTCATTATATAAAATCATAAAAGTAAGCTCGACTTACTGGAGAAAAACATGAATCGCCTGTTAATCCCACTTCAAGGTGCACAAATGCTGTTTGTCGCATTTGGCGCCCTTGTCCTTATGCCGTTACTCACAGGACTAGACACCAGTGTAGCGCTATTTACTGCTGGCATTGGTACCCTGTTGTTTCAATGGCTAACCAAACGCCAAGTACCTATCTTTTTAGCCTCATCCTTTGCCTTTATCGCCCCGATTCTCTATGGCGTGCAAACATGGGGGATCCCTGCCACCATGGGCGGTTTAATGGCGGCGGGTATGGTTTACGTACTTTTAGGCTTGCTGGTTAAAGTGCGAGGCAGCGGCTTTATACACACTTTATTGCCCCCTGTTGTGGTGGGGCCAGTGATCATCATCATAGGTCTTGGACTGGCTCCTGTGGCGGTCAATATGGCATTGGGCCGCTCTGGAGACGGTAGCATCGAAATTGTGCCTCAATCTGCGGCCTTAGTAATATCATTACTGGCACTATCGAGCACCATTCTCGTGGCTGTATTTTCAAAGGGCATACTCAAGTTAATGCCAATACTTGCAGGAATTCTAGTGGGTTATGCCGCCAGTTTAAGCTACGGAATATTAGATTTCAGCCCAGTTGCAAGTGCCCCATGGTTTGCGGTGCCTCATTTTGTTGCCCCAGAATTTCATTGGCAAGCCATTGCTTTTATGATCCCAGTAGCGATTGCACCAGCGGTGGAACATATTGGTGATATCTTGGCGATTTCAAATGTGACAGGAAAAGATTTCATTAAAAAACCTGGGCTGCACCGTACTTTAACTGGTGATGGTATCGCGACCATCGCAGCTTCAGCCTTAGGCGGCCCGCCAAACACCACTTACAGTGAAGTAACCGGCGCTATTACTCTTACTAAAAACTTTGACCCCAAAATCATGACTTGGACTGCTGTGATTGCCATAATTCTAGCCTTTGTCGGTAAGCTTGGGGCGTTAATGCAAACCATTCCAGTGCCTGTTATGGGCGGTATTATGTGTCTGCTTTTTGGCTCTATCGCGGCGGTAGGATTAAATACCTTAATTCGCAATCAAGTCGATTTAACCGAGCCCAGAAACTTGAGCATAGTCGGGGTGACGTTAGTCTTTGGGATCGGCGGCATGGCCTTTGGCATTGGTGAGTTTAGCTTAACGGGCATCAGCCTTTGCGGCATAGTGGCTATTTTAATGAACCTAGTGCTGCCCAAAGTGAAAACAGCAATAACCAAATAAAGGGTAAGGCTTTAAGAAAAACGCCCAAAGCAGCAATGCATTGGGCGTTTTGTTAGCAACTCGCGCTAGGCTTATTACTCAGTTCTACGTCTCTACTGGGCTTCAGTGCGAAACTTATCAGCAGTGGCTTTAATGATAGGCTGCAATTCACCTTTCTGGAACATGTCAGTGATGATGTCACAACCACCAATCAATTCACCTTCAACCCATAATTGTGGGAATGTAGGCCAATTTGCAAATTTTGGTAGTTCAGCACGAATGTCTGGGTGCTGTAAAATATCAACGAAAGCAAACTGCTCACCACAGTTAATCATGACCTGAGCTACTTGCGATGAAAAGCCACAGCTTGGAAGCTTAGGAGAGCCTTTCATATACACTATGATTGGGTTTTCAGCAATTTGCTGTTTAATCTTTTCTACGGTTTCCATTTGGGTTCCTAATTAGGATGAGATTGCTTGTATTGTACGCCAGCTGGGGGTAGAACAAAAACCCTGAGTTTGTAGGGTTTTACTTGATATTGATCAAGCTCATGATATTTAGCGAAACAATGATGCACATCACAACATTTATCAGTACAATATCTTCAGTGAGCAAACGCACCAAGTCGTGATTTATAATAACGATAACCTAAGTCTATGGAGAAATACTAATGGCTTTCGAATTACCAGCATTACCATATGCAAAGAACGCACTCGAACCACACATTTCACAAGAAACGATTGAGTTTCATTATGGAAAGCATCACAACACTTATGTTGTTAAGCTTAACGGACTAGTTGAAGGCACTGAATTTGCTAACAAAACTCTTGAAGAAGTGGTTAAAACTTCAACCGGTGGCATGTTCAATAACGCAGCACAAGTTTGGAACCACACCTTTTACTGGAACTGCCTAGCACCTAACGCAGGTGGCCCAGCGACTGGCGCTATCGCTGCAGCTATCACTGCTTCTTTTGGATCTTTCGAAGAGTTCCAAGCTAAGTTCACTGATTCTGCTGTCAATAACTTCGGCAGTGCTTGGACATGGCTTGTAAAGAAAGCTGATGGTTCTTTAGCCATAGTGAACACTAGCAATGCGGCTACACCATTAACTGACGAGTCTGTGACTCCTTTGATGACAGTTGACGTGTGGGAACATGCTTATTACGTTGATTACCGTAACGCTCGCCCTGAATACCTTGCTCATTTCTGGCAATTGGTAAACTGGGAATTTGTGAACGCAAACTTCGCAGCTTAAGCCTCATGGCTTAAATCATGAGTTTATCTCATGACAAAAAAGGAGCCTAATTAGGCTCCTTTTTTACACCCACCTTACGCATAAAGTAGTAATAATTAGATTATAACTAGATATTATTTCATGTGGGCTTACTTAGATTGCAACCTATACTAAAACTTAGAATTTTATGGGTAGTCTGGAGTAAGTGATGAAACATTTTTACCACCTCGTAGAAACAAACGATAATATTGGCATTGGTGACGTAGACGTATCTGTAGATGGAAGTGCCTTTAGTGTTGATAGGCCAATGTCATTCAAAGGGCTTCTGATGCTCTTTACAAGCACAGGCAGACCAGTGTTTGAACCAAATGCTTACTTCCTAAGTCGTCGTATCGTTGAGGGAACTAAAGACTTAAAACCCACTTGCTTTCATCTCTTGAGATATTATCGTTACTTGGAGGCTAATAACCTTAAGTGGAATGATCATGAAGAACAGCTACAGCGTTACCCCATTTTCCTTTATAGAGCTTATTTGAACGATAGTATTGAGAAAGGTAACTTGGGCCGCAGTACAGCAGTGGCAGCACTTTCTATTGTGAGGCGTTTTTACATATTTTGCCTCCGTCACGGTTATATATCTCAGTTGCCTTTTGTCGTCACGGGCGTAACTAAATATGGTCAAAACTTAACGGATTGCTCAATCCGTAGCCAAACAAAAGAAACCAATCTACAACCCTTAAATGACCTTGATTTACAGCATGTTAGAGAGAACTGGCACTGCAATGGGTTATCTAGGGAGTTTCGTCTGATGGTGTGCGTAGCGCTCTCAGTAGGGCTGCGCTCTGTTGAGATTACGGACATAAAACCTAAGCACTTTTCTATTCCCAAGGGGTTCAAAGGAAAAACACTAACAGGTATTTGGATTGGCCCAGCCCATGATTGCAAAACAAAATATGACACTGACCGTCAGATCTCAATGCCTATCTGGTTGATGAAAGGTATGAGTGAATATCATCAAAGTGATAGATATAAAAAACGGAAGCAAATGTATTTTATGAATACGGGTGACATGAATCCTCCTGCCTTTATCAATAAAGATGGCGACGCTTTTACTACGCAAAGCCTTAATACACTCTGGAGTAAGTTAAGAGCCGCGATACAAGAAAACAGTAACCCTCACTTTAAACACAAAGAGCATGACTGTAGGGCGACCTTTGGCGCTAATAAGTTTGAGTCATTATCTAAAGTAGCGGGCCTATCTCCGCTGGAAGCACTAACAACACTTAAAAACGAAATGGGCCATAAAGACCTGGACACTACGATGTTGTATCTAAAGCACTACGAGGGTAACCCTGAGAAGAATCTAGTCCCTGAGATAACGACGAATTTACTAGAGAATGAGGCGTTATCATGACTGATTTTGTCGATACCGACGCTATGGATAATGCTCGCAGCTATCGCTCTACACCAACGTCTGAGATGGTCACAGATAATACTCTGACCACCATTACCAAGTGGAAATATGTCTGGAAAAATGGATCTGGGAGTCGTTCAACGTGTGACTTTGCAGTCTTAAAAGCCCATGCCACAGATGAACACATTCGTTTATTGATATCTAAGTTTCAACAATCTGGCTGGCGAGAGTCAAGCAAGACTGCTCATTTCAGTAATATTGGAAAGATTATTAAATATGCTTTCAATGCTCAAAATGGCAAGCGAAAAGCAAAAGTCGAGTTTTCGCCTGAAACATGTACTCAGTATATCCATGCAACATACCTATCAATGGCCAGCACAGGTAAAGGGTTACATGATAAACCTATCCGCGCAAAGACTCTTGGCTGGCTGGGTTCGAACTTAAATTCAATTTGCAAAAAATTTGGATTCGGACAAATCCCTAAAGCGGCTCGGAACCTTGGTACTGCATCAGCCTCACTGGATTGCGCTAACTACACACCCAAGATACTTCGCTCCATTGGCTTTTCGTTGTTAGAACACCGCAAGGCACTGTTAAAGCGGTCTCAGGATAGTACCTTAACGGAAGCTAAACGAAGGATTGCCTTCGATAGATTGGTCTGTAATGGGGTATTCCTGACGATTTATTATTTAGGAACGGGTCAAACAGAAACCTTGAATATGTTCCTGGAAGATGAATGGGTGTGCCAAAAATCAGGGGCAGGTCGCATCAGTATTGAAGGACTTAAAACGCGGGGCTACACAGTTGAGCTTCGTACTTTCACACCAAAGGCGACGTGTAAGAGCTTTTTCGAATCACACCTTGCCTTATCAAAAGCCCATTCCGCCTCGTTAGGATTGGATAATCATTACCTGTTTAGAAAAATGAACGGTGCAGCGCCATCAAACATGAACCTATTGCTTTATGCTCAAAATTATTTGGTCAAGGACTCTTCACGCATTCAATCCTTAATCGAAAAAAATCCTGATTTCCGTTTGAACTGTAATTTATTGAAGTCATCCATTAAGCAGTATGCCGAACACAAGATGGGAAGAAAGAAAGCCGCTGAAAACACCCGTAATGCACCTGGCACCTACGATAGTTCAAACTATGGCAAAGTCTCAAAGGGTGAAGCCGGTGAGCAATTGGCGTTTGGTTTGACTGCATTACATTATTTGGGCGAGAACCCTGACGGCGGAGCTGTTGTTGCCGTTGCAAAGGCTAAAGAGTCCACTGGTGTCGTTATTTCTCACGAGGAATGGGAGGCGCTTAAGATGTCTAAAGATACTGAGCAACAAGCTGTTGAGATTAATAATGGCGGCTTCTGTAAAGGGGCTGATACGCCCGAAAAAAAGGAGTTTCAAAAGAGCATAGCGCGTACAGGTCTCCTTTCAAAAGAAGAGCAGTCCAAGTTGGGTTGTGGTTTTGTCGTAAAGTGTTTTTCCTGCACGAACTTTGGCGTGGTAGATGAGCCTCATGATATATGGCGATTACTGTCTTTTGAGAAGCGACTGAATGAAGCGCTGCGTGCACACCGAAGTGTAGAACACTTCATCACAAATTTTGGTGAAGTAAAAGCCAACCTCAATAAGCTCAAGGAACGATTCAAGAAAGCGCATTTAAAGGCAGCCATGAAGCTGCTAGAGCGCGAGTGTCACCCGTTATGGGATGAAGATTCAGTGATGGATATATTTAGGGGGTAAGTTATGCACAGTATCAGTATGGACTTGAGCAAGTTTGAGCAATACGCATTACCACAATCATCAGGACAGTTTGTGATGCCCAATGATAAAACGGTGGTCAGTGTGGATAAAAACGGAAACCCTGTTTCATATTTTTGGCAGGATAAATGGGATTATAATGCGTTCTTTAATCTCACCAATGAAAGCAAATCATACTACCAAATCAACTTCCATTCAGATAAACATAACCCCCAGTTGCTCCTAGAGTTAAAGCAGCGTATCTATTTCCTGATTTGGGGCGCTCAAGGAGAGTTGTTGAGCATGGAGGGAGAAACGTTCCGCAAATTCAGTGGATGCCAAAATATACAAAGAGCAGTAAACGTTTCGTTGAGAGTATTTAAGGGCACTGCTGTTAATTCCTTTTCTTTATTGAGCAATGAATTGGTTTTTAATCAGTTACTCCATGCTTCAAAGCACCTCAGTGAAGGAACCGTTAGACACTTTCTAAAGAACTTAAGCGTACTAACGCAAGTCAATAAGCACTTTCCAGAGCAATCACACTTTTCACTAGGCATTCCAGAGGGTAAGTCGGTCAACCAAATCGCCAAGCTATACTCATCAACAGGAAAAGGTCATTATCCTACGATCATCCCTGTCATTTATGAGCATCTCATGGGGCGGTTAATGAAAGATGTGACAGCGGCTCACAAAAAGTTGGCAGACCTTAGGGATGTGAAATCCTATGCAAAAAAATACGGACGAACAGAGCGACAAGCTGTAGATGAATTTAAGATGATAGAGGGGGCTTGTTTTATGTCACTCTCAGCATTTACAGGGATGCGTATCAGTGAGTTGACGCAAATCAATGCTACCTCTTACAAAGAAGTGGAACTTGATGGCTTGAAGCTGTGTACCTTGCGCTCTTGGACGCGCAAGTTGGAGAAGTTGCCAAGAGAGGATGCCTGGGCATGTGCGCCTATCTGTAAAGAGGCATTGGAAATCTTAGTTGAACTAAATGACGAATATCGCTCAAACAAAGGCGACATTCATTACTCACCACGCTTCAGTTTTGATGAAATCAGGAATTCTGGCAATAACATCAACAGCCAATTAAAAGATACTGATTTAAACACCACTAACCTTGGGGAATTATTTACGCGCTTCTCAAAAAACCTTGATATTACATACGAACCCGATGAAATGGATGAGATTTATCGTTTATTAAATCCCGTTGTGCCAGCTCAATCCAATCCAATTAAAGCGCGAGAAGACGGAACGTTTTATTGGCATTTTTCGACTCACTCACTCAGGCGGACTTTTGCTCATTTTGTCGTCGGAAATGGCTTGGTAACATTGGCTGCATTAAAGCATCAGTTTAAGCATATAAACTTGTCTATGACCGCCATTTACGCCAGTCATGCAGATGTGTTGACACTGCTAGGGATAGAGAACCCTGCCAGCGTTAAAAAAGCGATTGAAGACGCTGAAATGGAAAACCATATAATCTACTTGAAGGACATAGTGGATAACCCTGATGAACAATCAGGAGGGTATATTAAATCATTTGATGGCGATCCTAGAGTAATGCCAGAAGCAAAATTTAATGAACTTATCAAACAAACTAAATGGGCAAATAAATCAACAGGTTATGGCACATGCTTTGCGGGTGAGAAGTGCGGTATGGGTCACTTATTTGAACCATCGACTTGTGTTGGTCGTGAGTGTGAAAGCTTAAATATCAATCAAGCCGAAGCAACTCGTTGGCAAGATCGTCATCAAAGGATTGGGCTGAAGATGCAACAAATGAAAGAGCTGGGGTTCTATAACCAGAACACACTTGCTCGTGAGCTGTCTGATATTCGTGCTGCGGAAAAGGTGATGCGTGATCACAGTATTGAATTTGAACGGTTTGAACTGGGAGCATTGTGATGGCGAACGTAAAAACGAAGCTAATGAATGCCTTTGAAGCCATGAAGAAAGAAGGCAAAAAAATCAGTCCTTACGCTGTAGAGAAACTCGCTGGCGTGGCAAACGGGTCATGTAAAAATCACCCCGCCTTGCTGGATATGATTTTAGCGGAAAAAGCTCATTTTCATGCTAATCCTCAAGTGGTTAATAAGGGGCTGCCCACAAAGAAGAAGCAGGTTGATAAGAAGAAACATGACGACTTGGTCGAGTCAAACAAGCGGCTACGGGCTGAGAATGACCAATTCAGGGAGGAAATGAAAGTTATGGCGACCTCCGTGGCTCAGTTAACGTGGGAGCTGCATCGATACAAAACAGCGACCAAGGGTAACAGCGACAAATTCAGAAGTATTAAAGTTTGAATGCTGTAACAAGAACCAAGTTATATTGCTTAACTTGTGTGCGTTTATATTAAAGTTTGATAATTCTTAATAGTGTTTGATCATTTATAATATAGTTTGATATTTTTTGGCGATTTTGGTGAGAAAGCCGGTTAAGGACTAACACATTTCTGTGTAAGACGACAACTAGAAAGCCAACTTAGCGTCAATTAGAATACGTCTCATAGGTCATTATTTCATCAGGCCCTTATATCATCAAGGACAAGCCATACTGGTACTCGCTACGCTCGCATCCTTGACAATACAAGGCCTGAAGAAGATTGGTTTAGTATGAGGTGTATGGATCACCCTGCGAAGTTCACAATCCATATAGCTCAAATAATAGACGCCCTAATTGACGCGACATCTATGTGTTAATTGACGCGATATATTTCTGCCCCAAAATCATTTAGCAATGGGGTTCTTGACTGATCTCTATTGTAATTTTCGACCTATTTTTCCTAATAGTTAATTATGTGCTTAGTTTAGTATGATGAACCATAGGTGTTGTGCATTATATCTTTGTTTTTTTATGTTGCTTTTATTTCGTGAGGCAACTGATGGCACCCTCTTAAGATTTTCGTGTATCATATGCCTATATTGTTTTCTAGTTATATGAAATCACATAAGTTTCTATCTAATAGTGTTAATCAAGGGAAGATACTATGACTGCAAATCATGTTGAGCATTCAAGGGACTGGTCGAAGATTAAATCTCTTTTAGAGCTATCAACACTAGCCTCAACTGACTCGCAGAAATACTACAGTTTGGAACAGCAGAAAGAAGCTAAAGATTTAGCAACTTTTCTAATGTACTCGTCACTTACAACACTACCTCTAGACAGAAACGGTGTATCAGAGCTTCTTAATGGTACCCAGTTTTGGGAACGGAATGGTGAACTTGTATCGATTAGCAAAGGAATAGAAATTGGTTACTTAGAAGAGTGCGGCCTTTTAATGTTCGAGGCTGATTGGCTTTTGCTTACCTGTAACTTAGAAAGTCACATTGAGCAGCACGTCGATGATTCTCTAATTCCTGTAATAGAAACGCTTAGAACTTTACAACATATTCAACGTGGTCAGGAAGGCTATAAAAAAACCAATCTCTTTGTTTCAGAAGAAATTTGGAACAGAGAATTTACGAGTACTTCCCCTTTACTATCCTATGTTGGAAAAGAAGATAACTCTTATGTATTCAACGGAAGAGAACATAACCTTAACCAGCTAGTTAGTACCTTTTTATGGCAAAAGTTACTTGCTAATTCCGCTAGCCCTAAAGAAGCTTTCGAACAGTGGCTACGTATCATGCGTTTAACATGCAGTAGCGCTTTCCCTATTCTTAAATATGCTACGTCAGATACTGAGTACAATGCGTACACATCAGAACTACAAAAACACTTGTTCGAGATCCCTGTACCTATAGATTTAGCTCGTTCAATATCAAACTGTAACTGGTTTTCAGAAGATGTTCGAAATTACAGTCCCATGATAAGCATGTCAATTGGGGGGTCACCAACGGAAGGAGACTCTAACAACGCAGACCAATGTGTAAACCAACCTCGACAAAGCGTGATTACAAAAGATTCTCTACCATTTTTAAGTGTTCATTCATCACATCAAGTTAGTAAAAATGAGTTTTGCGCGATAGAGGAACATTTGGAAAATAGAGCTTATAGGGAAGAACCTGGTTACTTTTATAGCTGGTTTATTTCGGAATTTATGGAGGATAGCATTTATGTCGATAACCATTCCATATCATACCCTCATACACTGGTGAAACTGATTGATTTTGCGCTGAAACACCCTTTATTTAAGCATGTTTTTTTCGGTGGCTTGTTTAAGTTTCAGTTATTGCCTAAATATTTCTGTGTTCTCTTATCTCGAGTAGAAACATGCAACGTTGCAATATTTTGGTTTGCACATTGGTATGGGAACATTTTAAGACAGGTTGAAGATCTGGATATTTTAGAAGCATTAGAGGTATCTATCTCTAGAAAATATGCTGATAAAAACTATAGCATTGATAACTACAATGAAAATTTTCTTGATATCGTTCTTGTTTTATCTGATAAGTTAGGAATATGTAAAGAAGACTTTAAAGATTCCCCCTACTACAGCCTATTTGATAATTTTTTAAAGCATCAAAATTCTAGTAAAATATTATCAATGATTGATATTATTGAAAGAGTAGAGTTATCCGAACATGCTTATCCAAATCCTGGAGTTTTTAATCTCCGTAATAACACTTACTTCTTGTTATGGTGGTTATATGAGTTTATCGATAGAAATTCACTTGATACTGATCAGGTTCATATACGTAAATTAGTTGATCTTATTACTAATGAGCTTGAGCAAGACTTAATATTGAACTGCCAAGGCAAAAAATCAAACCTTAATGCTACAAACCTTATTAGTCAGTTCCCTTGGCATAAATTAGTCATTGAAGATAACGGAGATCGGTTATTGTCGATTTCTAGAAGGCATAAAACGGATTGGTCGTCTGCTCTGTTGTGGACAAACGATTCTCAGTTCCGCGCCAAAGGTGCTATTAGCTGTTACTTTCAAATACTGATGGCGGTTGCAAATCATGACTCTTGCCAACATTTAAGTAAACTACATAGTAGAAACATGTCTATTGTTGACCATTTAGGCTTTGATACTAATGAAAGAGATGGTTTGTTTCGCAATATTGGGATAGGTACTTACGAACTATGGCCTGACTTCTGTGTTTACATAAACAAAGTCGATCAATCAATCTTCGAAGACTTTCTTGATTTAAATAAAGATACTCTAACCAACTCACAACTTTTCCAGTTGATGGAATGTTGTATTCATCCAGCAAGAAAAGAGCTTCTAAAATCTGCGATTACAACACTCTCACTAAGAAATATTGCTACAAGCTCTTTAAATGATTTAGAAAGAACATTTATATCAGCATACCAAGTTTCTGAGTTTGACCTGGCGAAAACCGTTCTTGAACAAGCTAGCAATGAGCTGAATGAAGGTAGATTCAAACAACAACACAACAATTTGTTTGATGGTAAACGTAAATTAATCAAGTGCTATCAATACAAGTTAAACGTTACGTTATTAGCTGTTAATCGAGAAGTATATGATCCTAATTTTCAATTACACATTAACGAGATCCCTATTCCTTTTAAATCTTCAGAAAGGCAACATTACAACGAATGTGAACATTTTAGGCGTTACTACCTAGCATACTATCTGATTGAACATGATACTCCTAAGAGCATTCTTATTCTGGAATGTTTGACCAAAGACACTGATAACCCTGAATTTATCTTAATGATGTTACATGCGTATCTCGCTAACCATCATGAAACTTCGAATACAACCTTGATTCGGAGTGCTTTGACAAAAGTAGAACAGTCGGCAAAGACACAATGGTCTGTTATCCCAAGTTACCCATTACCGTGGATATCTGGAGTACTGCATGCTTACCTAACGATTGATGCTGTCAAATCAATGAGAGAAACATGGGAACAATTGAGTTCGGCTCAGAAAGTCCTCCCTCAGTTACTTATACCTTATTGTGAATTACTACTTAAGCATAACTTGGTAAAAGAAACTGATATCGCATTTTCAGCTTACATGAGTTTCTTAGGTAAAAATGATGACCTACCTAGCGAATTAGATGAAATTAACGGCGTGATAATGAATGCTCTTGTAAAAGAATCACCTGCTACGGAATATATCGATCGTATTGCTGAAAAAAATCAAAGAAGCCCACAGCAACTAGCAAGTAGCTTTAAGCTGATTAATGGGAGTAGTGCAGAAGAATATGTGAAGATAACAAGTAACAGCTCTATTGAAGAGTATTTGGTTCAAAATGTCACAGCAGTCTCTAAAGAATTACTAAGTAGAAGTAAAAGCCTTTACATTCCCTATAAAGATGAGACATCTATAACTGGTTTCTCTAGTAAGCCCGCAAAAGAAGACTCAATTAATCAGTGGTTCTGTAGCCTTTTTAACATGCGAGAAAAAAACTCTCCGTTGAATTTCTGGGATCAAAGCCAAATAGGTAGCTCTGCTACAGGTAAAGGTTCAGGGGAGGTGGATGGTGTTATAGTAAATAGCCATCAAAATAGGCGTATAGCTTTATTTGAAGCGTTTCGTCTTACTCAGTGGGGAGTTAACCCTATCAATGAGCATATGGACAAGTTATCGGGGTACGATCGAGAAGGTTTCGATATTGTATTTGTTGTCGTATATGCTTTCGATAAAAAGTTTAGCGACTTATTAAGTAAGTATAAAGACCACATAAGTAAACGAGAGCATGTAGATTATATCAAAACGAATAGTTATTCTCTTGAAACTGTTAATGGCGAAGATTCAGATACCTTTTGGATGGGGAAAGAACAACGAATGCGTGGTAACGTTACTGTTTCGATTTATCATATCGTCATTAACTTTAACTGTGACGAAGAAAATATTGAACCATAAAGTTGCGTAAACTAATCAATAAATGGACAATGCCCATTCACAATTGGAGCCTTTGTCTATCTCAGTTAGCGATTTATTTTGAAGGACGTTTAGACAGCGTGCTCGAAATTTAAACTTAACCTGACACAGAATTTCGAACGCC
>NZ_JACJDV010000042.1 GCF_014163735.1 Shewanella sp. SR44-3 | reverse complement strand
ACCGGTCTTGAAAACCGGCAAGGGTTTATAGCCCTTCTAGGGTTCAAATCCCTATCCCTCCGCCACATTCAACAAAAAAGCCCGCTATTTATAGCGGGCTTTTTTGTTGGGCGAAGGAAAGGGATCTGAACCCTAGGGTTCCTCTTTATTAGAGCAAGCTATCCCTCCGGCACATCAAACGTAAAATCTGCCAGTAATGATAAGGCTTTTTTGTTGGGCGAAGGAAAGGGATCTGAACCCTAGGGTTCCTCTTTATTAGAGCAAGCTATCCCTCCGGCACATCAAACGTAAAAGCTAACAGCAATGATAAGGCTTTTTTTGTTGGGCGAAGGAAAGGGATCTGAACCCTAGATCCTTTTTATTAGAGCAAGCTATCCCTCCGGCACATCAAACGTAAAAACTGACAGTAATGATAAGGCTTTTTTGTTGGATGAAGGAAAGGGATTTGAACCCTAGATCCTTTTTATTAGAGCAAGCTATCCCTCCGATACATCCCCCCAAGGCTGATTTGATCAACAAGGCCCAACGAAAGACCCAATACAGCAATTGGTGGTATCCGACCAAAGCAAAAACTGGCACTAGTGGCATAAGTCTCTACTTTTTAGCTCAGTTAAAAATGGGGGGATTACCATTATTGAAGTGAAAAACCATTTACATTATTGTAACGTCAGTCGAGAAAATGAACGCGTGACAAAAATAAAAATGCCGCTCTTTTTAAGTGAGCGGCATTACAGTTGGGTGTTTTTTTATTCAGCACCCTAATAGCTTTAGTCAGTTAATTCACTTATTGCAGCATAGGGCCAAAGCCTAGACTCCATAGAATAACACTTGAGCCCATTAAGGCGACAAGCAGTACAAGACCTGCAGTCACCACAGAGCTTGCATAAATGAAGCCCTTTTCTTCGGGGATATTCATGATAATTGGCACCCCTGCATAAAGTAAATATACTGAGTAGGTCACCCCAATTAAACCGATAAGCATGATAAACCATAATACTGGGTATAATGCGGCAAACCCAACCATAAACAATGGCGTTGCGGTGTAAGCTGCAAGCTCAAGAGATTGAGTGTAAGTCGGATTAGCGTCGAAGGTGTGAGCCATCCAGTAAGCGAGATAAGCTAAGGCAAACACTCCGCCTAAGAGTCCAAAGTACATGCCTACCGACATAAACATCGCGCTTTTACTGGTCAGAAATAATAATTCGCCTACACCAGGATTCCAGCCTATGTGAACCGTTGCAAAATAAGAGCAGATTGCTGGAATGAGGGCGATAAGCAATACATGGCTTAAACTGCTCTTAACCGCTTCATGATTTTTTTCAATTGTGTGCCACTCTTCTTTTGGATGAGTGTAGAGTCCCATTAAGTGATTCAACATCATTGTAATTATCCTTTTTTAGCGTACAACACTAAGCTCGACAATTGCTGTATATAAATGTACAGCTTGTATATCAATCACCCAATTCGGCCCAACACATACTTAATATACTAAGTAATCACTTCATCCCAATTTGAAGCGTATCCAGTTTAGGGGATTGCTATAGTTTATATATTGAACAAAAAAATTACTTCGTCAAGTGCTAATGAATCAGATGTTGTTTTTATGTGAATAAACGTGGTGGTGAAAGGCCATTTTTTGATGCTAATTTTGTTGTTATTTCAGTTTTTTTTATAAAACGGTCAGTTTCTGTTATATTTTTGCTGACAGAACTTACTGTTCTGAAAGTTTTGTGTAACTCCGACTGTGAACTGTATGTGAGGCTTGTTATAATCAGCAACAGAAAGAATGATTGAACATTTCTTTTCAGGAGCATGTCAGTTCCATAGAGAATAGCCTGAAGGCAGATCCTGTACCCTACATAACACTTATAACGGAGTTAAAATGGAAGTTCATGAATACGAAAGCGCTTATTACCAAGTAAAAGATGATGTTTTAACGTCTTTACCTACTGAAGAAGAGTAAGCAAAGAGTGAACGAGCATTAGCTCAGTGAGAATAAAAAAGCAGCTTAATTAAGCTGCTTTTTTTATGGATGTTTTAGATGACTTTTTAGACTGTAGTACAATTTAAAGTGCGATTAACAACGGCTTTACCTTCTCCCCCTCTCTGGCAGAAACTCAACGATGACCCAGCGTTTGCCGCGTTTATGCAGTCGGATGGTTCTGTCGTCAACCCAATGCTTCCCGCCTTTTTTACCGACCATTTTGATGATCACAGTAACATCATCTGTAAACTTTCGGAAAAAATCGATATCAATTTCATCAATAGACATACTAACGTCTGTCATCGACAGCCCTAATACGTGACGTTGTACTGAGGCGGCTATATAGTAATGTTCAAGTAACTCTTGCAGTTCCGCAGTGACGAAGGGTTTGGCTTTTTCGACGTCTCTATCAATATAGATAGCAGAGAAAAACCCCAATGAGACTTCTTCTGGAGAGAGTTGAATTTCTTCGGCTTGTTCACAACCTTGAAGAATAAATAATAGCAAGATGATAATTCTAGACATAGGTATTTTCTTATTTTAATTTGCTAAGTGAGATTTATGCTGAACATAAACGGCTTATGAGAGTTGCTACTGGCTTAAGCCAATACTGCCTTTTTTGTTAGTATCCTGATTTAACCAAGTTATAGCAAGCTAGGGTAACAGGTAGCTTTTTAGATTTTACTTGCTGGAGTTAATCGGCTATTTTTGGATTGACTTGAGGTCAAATTAATGACATATATTAATGCAGGTTGAACAATGACTCAAACTCGCGTTGAAATCAGTCTCCTCACGGATAATGTTATCCACAGAATCTGTGGGTAAGTGTGTTGAAGACTTCTAACAACTTTCTTAAGCTTATGTTATTTATGCGATTTATGTTTTGGTTAAATTTTACCACCCTAGGTTTTCTTGTTGCTAATCTCATCATTTAAAATAACTCATTAGCGCCAATATCTTGGTGCAAACATTATTTTAGTAAAAAAAAGCACTGCAATGCAGTGCTAATTAATTTCAGAATAACCGCTGTTTTCAGAGTGTGTTCAGATCCTAGTCGCCGCGGTGGGTTAGCGTTTAATCTTTTGTACTTACTTAACTAATTTCCAGTGCTAATTTAGCCTCATTTTGCGCCGCTTGAATGGCGGTTAAGGCAATGGTATAGACTATGTCATCCACTAATGCGCCTCGTGATAAGTCATTCACAGGCTTGCGCATGCCTTGCAGCATAGGGCCAATACTGATCAAATCAGCACTTCGCTGCACCGCTTTATAGGTAGTGTTACCTGTATTGAGATCGGGGAACACAAATACGGTTGCCTTGCCGGCTACAGGGCTATCAGGTGCTTTTGAGCGGGCTACGTTTGGCATCACAGCTGCATCATATTGCAGTGGGCCATCGATAATTAAATCAGGACGTTTCTCTTTTGCAATACGGGTGGCTTCGCGTACTTTGTCTACATCTGAACCAGTACCTGAGTTACCCGTTGAATAACTTATCATGGCAACCCTAGGCTCAATGCCAAATGCTTTGGCTGATTCTGCCGATTGAATCGCAATATCCGCAAGCTGCTCAGCGTTAGGATCAGGGTTAATGGCGCAATCGCCATAAATTAAGACTTGATCTGGCATCAACATAAAAAATATAGATGAGACTAAGCTTGAGCCAGGTGCTGTTTTAATTAATTGCAGCGGCGGACGTATGGTGTTGGCTGTGGTGTTAATTGCACCAGAGACTATACCATCCACTTCATCTTGAGCCAGCATCATGGTGCCCAGCACCATGTTGTCCTCTAACTGCTCTTTGGCGACAACTTCAGTTAAGCCTTTGCCTTTACGCAAGAGCAGCATAGCTTCAACGTATTTTTCACGGGCAAAAATAGGATCGATAATCTCAATGCCTTCACCCAATTTCACGTCTTGCAATGAAGCAATGCGTTCGATTTCTTCTCTGTTACCCAATAAAACACATTTGGCAATACCGCGCTCAGCACAAATGGATGCTGCTTTAATGGTTCTAGGTTCTTCACCTTCTGGGAGCACGATGGTTTTTTTCGCAGCCCGTGCAAGTTCTGTTAGTTTATAGCGGAACGCTGGTGGCGACAGTCTGTGTTCACGAGGTGAGTCTTGAGTGACGCTCTCAATCCAATTTTGATCGATATGACTGGCGACAAACTCTTGCACTTTTTCAATGCGAACGGCGTCATCCACAGGCACTTCATGATCAAAGCGCTGAATATTAAGTGAAGTTTGCCAAGTATTGGTATCAATAAGAAACACAGGTAGACCCGTTTCAAAGGCTTGTTCACACAGTTTCATTATTTCAGGTTCAGGCTGATAGCCACCAGTGAGCAGCAATGCCCCTACTTTGACGCCATTCATGGCAGCAAGACAGGCTGAAACGATAACATCTGAGCGATCGCCTGAGGTGACCAATAAAGAGTTGGTCTTAATGTGGGTAACCATGTTGGGAATACTGCGGGCACAGAAGGTGACTTTGCGCATTCTTCGTACATTCATTTCACCGGCATTAATGATGCGAGCGTTTAAATGTTTTGCCAGGTCAGACGCTCGTGGAGACACCAGATCTAAGTTATAAGGCACACTGCCCAAGATCCGCAGCGGGCTTTTCCCTGGAAGCTGGAACATGCCCGCGGTATCAGAATGTTTAACTCCTTGGTGGTCAAATACTTCTGACAAGTCAGGACGTGCACGGCCCTCATCATCAACTGGAGCACCAATTTTATTGATGATAGCGCCAATTAAGCGTTTGTTTTTGCTGCCGCCCCAAGAGTTGTAAGCAATTTCTAAGCGGTTCATTAAGCCGTTGGCTGTATCGTTGCCAGGGGTGGCGATAAAAATCACATCGGCATCGAGAGCTTTGGCTATTTCATAATTGATATCATCGGAAAATGGGTGCGAACGAGTGGGCACTAAGCCTTCAATGACTAAGATTTCAGTATTACTGGCACACTGAGCTGTCCGGGCAATAATTTGCTCCATCAATACATCGGTTTGCTCTGAGCGAATTAAGTTCTCCGCATCTTCCATGGAGAAAGGCTCAAGGGGGTTAACCGTAGGGGACTTGCTTAAAATAGTCGTAGAACGCTCAGGCCCTTTATCGCCGGAGCGAATTTGAGCAATAGGTTTGAAAAATTGCACCTTGACGCCTTTGCGTTCTAAAGCGCGTACCATACCAAGACTTAAGGAGGTCAGACCCACCCCAGTGCCTATTGGGATCAGCATAATATTACGTGACATGAAAACCTCTGTTGCTGAATGAGTAATCAAAAATGATGCACTGCGGCATTATAGCCGCAGTAAAATGGCTCAAGATTAGCACTTAGGCCATAACAAGTTTCATGGCATCTTCTGCAATAACCCATTCTTCATTTGTTGGGATAACCATCGCGAGGGTGCTGCCTGGTTTGGTGATAATACCTTGTTTGCCAAAACGGGCAGCTTTATTGAGTTCACTATCGACGCTGAAGTTAAAAATCTCTAATAAATTAAGCACTTTTTCGCGAATTAGATCTGAGTTTTCACCAATACCCCCGGTGAAGATAACCGCATCTAAACGGCCTAATGGCACAGTGTAAGAGGCGATGTATTTCGCTAAACGGTAGCAGAAGATTTCCAGTGCCAAGGTGGCACCTTTGTGACCATCTTGATAGCCTTCTTCAATGCCGCGGCAATCGTTAGTTAACTCAGAAATCCCCAACAAACCACTTTGTTTATTCAGTAGGTTGTTAACTTCATCTAAGGTGTAACCCAGCTGTTTGACTAAGTGATAGATGATAGAAGGGTCAAGATCGCCACAGCGAGTGCCCATGACTAAGCCTTCAAGGGGCGTTAAGCCCATTGAAGTGTCAACGCTCTTGCCGCCTTTAATTGCAGTGACCGAGGCACCATTGCCTAAGTGAGCACAAATAACATTGGTATCTTTAATGTCTTTACCGATAACTTTTGCCGCTTCGCGGCTGACGTATAAATGGCTGGTGCCATGCATGCCATAACGGCGAATGCCATGCTCGCGATAAAGCTTGTAAGGCAGGGCGTACACGAAGGCTTTTTCAGGCATGGTTTGATGAAACGCAGTATCGAATACCGCTACTTGTGGCAATCCAGGGAAAGAGGCCATGGCGGCGCGAATACCGATCAAATGAGCCGGGTTATGCAGTGGCGCCAGTGACGCGCAATCTTCAATGCCTTGGATAACGTCATCGTTGATGATAACTGAACGGGTAAACTTCTCACCACCATGGACAATACGATGACCGATAGCATGAATTTTTGCTGCAAGTTCAGGTTGAGCTGCGAGAATTTTATTCACGATAAACTCAACCGCTTCTCTGTGCGCAGTAAAAGCACCAAGTTTCGCTTCTGATTTCTCGCCGTTACATTTCCATTTGATGCGCGAATCTTCTAAGCCAAAACATTCCGCAAGGCCTGAGATATGGTCGTCGCCAGTCAAGGCATCGATGACAGCAAACTTTAATGATGAGCTACCACAATTAAGGACTAATACTAATTTATCTGACATATTTACGCCTTTTTAAGTCGAAAGTTTAAAATTGAAAATCATTGATTAATTTATAAAAAAATTCTTATTCATCGGCTCACAGGCCTTAATAGGCCAGATGATGCCTAAACCTGGCATTGGGGCTATTCCCCGACTTATGCTATTGTGCATCTATGAATCATAATTTGAGTGACCCTGATTGAGTCTTTCTTCCTTTACGCTTTTAGGCGATGGTCGCCGCTACATGAAAACTTGGCCTATGGTCAAACAATTGGGGTTTTACTTCCCCGAGTATCGTGTGGTTAAGGCAACGCAATTAGCACTTAACACTTTGCCACTGTTAGCCATTTTAGTGGCTTGTTCTCAAGTTTACCTACTAGGTTGGGACTTTTTGCCTCAAGCTGTTGCCATGTCATTATTTATCATTAGCTTACCTATTCAAGGATTACTTTGGCTGGGTTGGCGCGCTCGTCATCCACTGCCGCTAAGTTTATTCGATTGGGGCAACCAACTAAGCGGTAAACTCAGCGCCATGGGCATCGCTTGCCAACCTTTAGGCGCTAAGGCTTGTTACCTTGATATGGCTAAAATTCTAAAGCTGGCGTTTGAACGCTTAGACAGCCATTACTGGGAACAATTATAAATCAGCTTATGTTTAACTGAGACCAAATTTACCTAAACCGTACCTTATACCAATCAACGCCAGTGCTCATTTTAGTCTTAAGATTAGTCACTGACATTAATCCCTCGCGTTTTGAAGACGGCGCTAACCTTATCCATGGTCTCCTTTGTTGGCGGGCTGACATGGGACAAGCTGTAGCTTTCACCGAATGCTTGCCATTTATGGGCGCCAAGCTGGTGGTAAGGCAGTAATTCTACTTTTTCTACATTAGCCATAGGTTTGATAAAGTCAGCCAGTGCAATCGCAGCCGCCTCATCGGCGGTAAAACCATCGATAACCACGTAGCGGATCCAAGTTCTCTGGCCACGTTTAGCTAAATGTTGAGCAAACTCTAACGTACGTTGGTTACTCACCTTGGTGAGCGCTATGTGCTTATCATCATCCATGTGCTTAATGTCTAGTAGCACTAGGTCAGTATTATCGAGTAACTCGTCGATAATAGGGGTGTATTTACGCACAAAACCATTGGTGTCTAGACAAGTGTGGATCTGATTGTCTTTGCAGGCTTGAAACAATTCATTGACAAACTCTGCTTGCAATATAGCTTCGCCGCCGCTGGCGGTAACACCACCACCACTGGCGTCTAAAAAGGGTTTGTAGTCTAATATTTGTGCCATTATCTCTGGCACGGATACGGTTTTTCCACCATCAAGATCCCAGGTATCGCGATTATGGCAATACAGGCAGCGCATCAGGCAGCCTTGCATAAAAGTGATGAAACGTATTCCTGGCCCGTCGACAGTACCAAAGGACTCCGTTGAATGTATTCGACCTAAGGTCATAGTGGTGATTACTCCGCAGATAAAAGCAAAAAAGCTGCACTTAATGAAAAGTGCAGCTTATTTTAACAGTTTCTAGAGGCCTTGGGTGAAGGTTCTAGTGATCACATCCTGTTGTTGCTCTGTGGTCAGTGAATTAAATCTTACTGCATAGCCTGAAACACGAATGGTGAGTTGAGGGTATTTGTCAGGGTGTGCTATGGCATCCACTAACATTTCTCTATTCATCACATTGACGTTTAAGTGCTGACCTCCTTCGCGATTTGGACCACTGGTAAAGTAGCCATCCATCAAGGCTGCTAAGTTAACGCTGCGGCCTTTGTCATCTTTACCTAAAGCATTAGGTACGATTGAGAAGGTATAAGAAATCCCGTCTTGAGCATGAGCAAAAGGCAGTTTTGCCACTGAGGTTAATGAGGCTATAGCACCATTTTCATCACGGCCATGCATAGGATTCGCACCTGGAGCAAATGGTGCACCAGAGCGGCGACCATCTGGGGTGTTACCAGTTTTTTTACCGTAAACCACATTTGAAGTGATGGTTAAAATTGACTGAGTCGGGATAGCATTACGATACATTTTCTTATCACGAATTTTCGCCATAAAGCGTTCAACTAAGTCACACGCTATGTCATCGACTCTGGCATCGTTATTACCAAATTTTGGATAATCACCTTGAATATCAAAATCAATAGCAATGCCGTCCTCGTCACGAATGGGCTTCACTTGGGCATATTTGATTGCTGATAATGAATCGGCTGCGATCGATAACCCGGCAATACCACAAGCCATAGTACGGCGTACATCTCTGTCATGAAGTGCCATTAATGCGGCTTCATAAGAATACTTGTCATGCATATAGTGGATTGAGTTGAGGGCGGTGACATATTGGGTGGCTAGCCAATCCATTAAGCTGTCTAAGCGTGTCATCACGTCATCAAATTCAAGTACTTCTGTTGCAATCGGTGCTGTTTTTGGTGCTACCTGAATTTTAAGCTTTTCATCCACGCCGCCGTTAATGGCGTATAGCATGGTCTTGGCTAAGTTGGCTCGCGCGCCAAAGAACTGCATGTGTTTGCCTACAATCATAGGGCTTACGCAGCAGGCGATGGCATAATCGTCTGAGTCAAAATCAGGACGCATTAGATCATCGTTTTCATACTGAATTGAGCTAGTGTCGATTGAGACTTTAGCGCAATAGTTTTTGAATGCCTGTGGCAGCTTTTTCGACCAAAGCACTGTGATGTTTGGCTCAGGGCTTGGGCCCATGTTGTATAAAGTGTGCAAGAAACGGAAGCTTGATTTGGTCACAAGCGTTCGGCCATCAACACCCATACCCGCAATAGACTCAGTCGCCCAAATTGGATCGCCAGAGAATAACTCATCATATTCTGGGGTACGTAAGAAACGAACCATACGTAGTTTCATCACGAAATGGTCAACCATTTCTTGAGCTTGTTGCTCAGTGATGATGCCATTCTTCAGATCGCGTTCAATAAAGATATCTAAAAAGCTTGAAGTACGACCAAGCGACATAGCAGCGCCATTCTGGCTCTTAACCGCAGCTAAATAACCAAAATAAGTCCACTGGATGGCTTGTTGTGCCGATGCTGCAGGCACTGAAATATCAAACCCGTATGAACTTGCCATTTGCTTCATTTGTGCAAGAGCACGGTATTGCTCAGAGATTTCTTCTCTTAATTGGATCACTGAAGATAACTCTTCACCGGCTTCAAACTGCGCTTGTAATGAAGTGAACTGGGCAAGCTTATCTTGCATTAGGTAGTCAATACCGTATAACGCGATACGGCGATAATCACCAATAATGCGGCCACGGCCGTATGCATCAGGTAGCCCTGTTAATACACCGGATTTACGGCATGCCATAATTTCTGGGGTATAAACATCAAATACACCTTGATTGTGAGTCTTGCGCAGCTCTGAATAGATGTAGTTAATATTGCTATCAAGCTCACGGTCATAAGCTTTGCATGAGCTTTCAACCATGCGAATGCCACCATTTGGCAACATGGCACGTTTAAGTGGTGCTTCAGTTTGTAGGCCGACAATGGTTTCCAGAGCTTTATTAATGTAGCCCGCATCATGTGAAGTAATCGTTGATACTTTGTCAGTATCAAAATCCACAGGGGCATGAGTTGAGTTTTCAAGCTTAATGCCTTCCATGACCTTATTCCACAATTCAGTGGTGGCGTCGGTCGCGCTTGCTAAGAATTCATCATCGCCTTCATAAGGGGTGTAGTTCTGTTGAATGAAGTCGCGAACATTGACTTCAGTCTTCCAATCGCCAGCGCTAAAGCCTTCCCATGCGTTGGCAAATAATGTGGTGTTGTCTTTCATCTGTTAATCCTCTGGTTGATTACAGCGGATGCCTAGTTATTTCAATGTGACTGAAACAGAGCATGAGGCAAACCGTAAAGTTTTTTGAATTCTGTTATCTAGGGCATGTCACTAGAATTTTAGTATGGCTTATTTAAATAGGTGAATCGAAATATTGGTAAGACCAATTAACCATGTAAAAATATTAGCACAGCAATGGAGGTCTGGCACGTATAACCACTCAGGTTTCACTGACTAAAAGCTGAAACTGTTAACTGGCTAACAAAATAGTCCATTTGTTGACGCAAAAAAAAAAGCGCCGCTGTTCATTATGGGCCGATGTCATAGCATTTATGCAAAAACAGCGAAATCCCAAGAGATTTCGCTGTTTTTATCGTACTGATGAACTGCCTGATATTATGAGTCTAATCTTAACAGTCTGGTATTGTTAGCCTAGCAGCAAGCGTTGGATACGGCTTGAGCTTTATTCTAGAGCAGTGCGGGAATACCTTCTATCATACCTACCGCTAACATGGCGGCGAGGCAAATCACGAATGCAAGCCCTGGGATCACGATGCGGTCGGCAAACGAAAGACTTTTAGGCCTTTCCTTATCACCAATCAACCCGTTGTTATCCAGAAGCATAGTCAGTGCCCATGCAAGTACAGGATTTGCCACAAAGGCGGCAAAAATACAAATGCCGGCGGCTTGGCTGCTGGTGGTGTCTTTCACCATTTGCAGTCCAGCTTCAAGTAATGGTAGAAACACCCCGACCAAAAGTGCGATTGACATCACAGGGCGCCAGACAGTGATATCCATAGGGTAACCTATGATAGCAACAACAATACATAAGCCGCCTAGCAAGATAGCGCCGGCGGGAATTGGACGCTTAGCAATAGCGGCAGGGATCATATAGGTTCCCCAAGAAGAGGTAATATTACCCCCACCTACAGCGGTACCTACCATCTGTCTTACTGAGCAGGTGGTCATAGTGTCATCAACATCCATCAACACTTTTTCTGCGCCTTTTGGGTAGTTAAGTTCTTGGAAAATACGGTGGCCTAAAAAGTCAGGTGACCACATGGCCACTGCCAAAATAGCAAAGGGCAGTGAGGCGATGAAGTGCGCCGCATTAGGTAAACCTAGCATCCAACCGTGCTCGGTTGAGCCCCACCAATAGACAGGATTTAGATTTGGGATCCCAGGCGCCGTGGTAAATTGTAAATCAAGCCCTGCACCTAGGGCGAATGCCAGCACTATGGCCATGATTGAGCATAGGGGGATGGCAAGCCAGCGTTTGCCGTATTTAGCTAGCGCGGCGTATAGAATGACATTCACTAACAAGATGGCGAAGGCCACATATCCTAAGGAATAATCCAGGCTGTGCTTAGCTTGTAAACCGCCAGCCCAATCAAACAGTGAGCCAATTTGACTCTTAGCGCCCATGAAACCTAGAAAGACCAATAAACCGCCGGCGACACCACTACTGGTGAGATTAACGAGTTTAGAACCGCCTTTGAGATAACTGAGAATAAGCCCAAATACACCGATCAAGATGGCCAAAGCTAATGGATGAGCACCAGCAAGGGCGATGGTGCCAATAAGCGGGATCATAGGACCATGATTACCGCCAAGGTTTGCCCTTGGGTTAATGAAACCTGAGCTGATAATGCAAAACAAGAGTGCTGGAATAAGCATTTCAACACGAACAATTTGAATAGCAAATTCGGCGCCTAAATTAACATGCTCCCATTTCTCGCTAAGGCCTGCAGCCCAGGCGGCCATAACGGCAGAGTACATCACTGTGATGCCTATGGTGCCAGCAATAGCAGGGACTAAGTCTTCCCACTCGAAACGAAAGTCACGTCCAGGAAGGTTTAATCCCCAGCGCCGTGGCTGCATGATCTTTAGCTCATTTTCTAAATAGGCCTCACGGCTTTCAAACTCGCTCGCAGGACGATGAAGCTCGCTATAACTTGCTGTTACAGTTTCACTTTCTGATTTACTGACTGTGTCTGACATAATTTCTCATTCTCCGCAAAGAACTTAATGATCCATCCTAGGGAAAACAGCCGAGTGCATCCTGCATTATCGAGTCTCAGCTTAGTTCTATTTTTGGGTGTTGCTTAATTTTTTTAAAAAGTCTTAACTTGGTAAGACCAATTTACCTCGTGGATTTTAGCACAGCCCATATTGGTCATCACTGGCTATCAATAAACTTGTTGTTTTGTTTCATTGAAATGGGAGCTAGTTAACAACTTGAGCTCGGTTTTGTTGGGCTTTTAAGCATAGCTAACGGCTGGTAGAGGAGGAGCTTTGCCGTGGCTCATGCTCACTCAGTATTTTAAGGGGAGGATTTGGCATGATGCAGTGAAATAAGCGGGTGAATTTTCTATCAGTTATATTGATAGTCAGTATCATATTGAACAATGCTATTGGGCCCGAGTTTAAATAACCAATAACATTGCAGAGTGTCTGCCTGAATTGCAATCTCTGAGAGAGCGAAGCGCCTAAGTGGATGACTAGACCTTGGCGCATAGACGTAATTGGGAGGGGAATGTATAGAAATAATAACAGTGTCTGTTACAGGCTTTAACTAGAGCTAATCGTGTGGAAAATTAAGTGTTACCGGTCGGTGAAGTGTGCCTTTTTGATACGTTTTGCTTGGGTTATGAAGCAATCCCGCAGTGGATTATCGCCGCTATCATGACGCCAAATAAATGAGAGGTGGCGTTTCAAGTTTAGTTCGGGGGTCGAAAGGATCACCAGTTCGCCACAAGCAAGGTCTTTTTCCACATCAAGGTAAGGCAAGCACGTTAAATAGGCACCTTTTTTGACTAATGCTTTTAACAGCGGAATTTGTTCATATTCTTTCCACACATTGAGTTTGTCTATTAATCCATGAATAGCCGCATCAAAAATTCGTCGAGTACCTGCTCCTTGCTCCCTCAGGACCCAGGTTGCTTGTTCTAATTGGGCTAGACTGTTGTTTTTATGCTGGGCGAAAGGATGCCTAGCTGAAGCAATAACCACTAAATGATCATCTATCCAGTGCTCATGATGCAGACGGCTATCGTCATTGCGGCCCTCGATGATGCCCAAATCACATTGATAGTCTAATAAAGCCTGCACGACTTTATCGCTATTCTCAACCGTAAGTGCAATTCTCAGCTCTGGAAAATCACAGTCTATTTGGCTGATGAGTCCAGGTAATAAATGCTCAGCTGCCGTTTGGCTTGCACATAGCCTTAGTGTGCCACTGATAATTTGTTGATCATGTAACCCTGAGGCTATTTGCTGGGCATCTTGCAATAAACGCCGCGCCCTAGGCCTAAGCCATTGGCCCCAATGGCTTAATATAAGGCGATTACCTTGGCGAATAAATAAGGGTCTATCAAGCAAATGTTCTAATTGGCCTAATGACATGCTAACGGCAGATTGGCTCATGGATAATTTTTTGGCGGCGGCGCTGACGCTTTCTAAATCTGCAACGGCATCGAATACTGTCATTTGTTTTAGGGAATAATGCATCATAAAAAGTGATTACAGATCTTAAGGAGGTAAGGGATTGGTCCAACAGTCTATGACTATTGGCTAATTTAGGCTTAGGCCTAGATCACATTTTTTGGCGTGAAGAAAAATCAATATTAAATGAGTGCTTAGCTAAGTCAATATTTCCGAGGGGAGAATAAAAACGGCATCCTAAGATGCCGTTTTTTAGCAAAGATAAAACTGTCTAGTTAGACGGTTAAAACTTGTAGCTAGCTGTCGTATGGAAGAAACGGCCTACGTTATCGTAAGCGCCAGTATCACTATCAGTACCAGTTGAACCATAAGGTAAGTCACGGTTAAATACGTTATCAATACCAAACTTCAATATAACCCCAGAATCAAAGTTGTACGCAACTGCGATGTCGCTAATGAAATAGCTACCATACTCCATCCTGCTATTCGGGTTAGCATTAAGTGCTAAAGACTTACTGGTATATAAGTTAACCGCTTCAACATAACGGGTTCTCCAGTTAACGTCCCAGCTATCAACTGAATAACCTGTACTCCAGTTTGCTTGCCATTTTGCATAACCAGCTGTGCCTGATAACTCTTCAAAAGTATTAGGCTCATCTTGGAAAGAGAAGTCCTTACGCTTTAGTAGGCGAGTTGCAATTAGGTTAGTACGTACATCACCATCAAATACTTCAAAGTTGTAGCCGATATCAAAGTCGATACCTGCAGCTTCTAGTGATGCGATGTTAAGTGATGATTGACGAATTTGAGTAATTTCACTACTGCTTGAATCACGAGTAATTAAGTTACAGTATTCGTTATTAACACCTGTTTTTGAATCAACACAGCGGTCGATAATATCTTGAGCACTAACAGAACTGATGGCATTATCAATGGCAATGTTCCAGTAGTCAGTGGTGATAGATAACCCTTCGATAAAATCTGGCTGATACACAATACCTAAGGTATAACTTGTAGATTCTTCAGCTTTTAGCTCTTGGTTGCCACCACTAAGCCCTTCAATTCTTTTAGAATCGTAATCAGGGTCAAAGCCAGCAGGAACACCTAAGGCTGCACAATTTGTTTGTCTTTGCGCTGAGTCATCTAGGACATCTAGATGTTTTACGCGGCATGAATCTTTAATATCGAAGAATGTTTGGCTTGGCGCGCCATAAAGCTCACTGATATTGGGTGCGCGCATCGCTTCAGCATAAGTCGTACGGACGCGAATTTCTTCATCCACTTCCCAGCTTAAGCCTGTTTTCCAGGTTGTGGCATTGCCAATGGTGCTGTAATCAGCAAAACGAATCGCCAATTCTAGATCTAATTGACGGATCATAGGTAAATCAGCAAGTAATGGAATGCTTGTTTCTGCAAACACTTCATTGACATCGAACTCACCTTTATCTTCACCTAGGGCATTGAAGAATGTGCCAGCTGCATTGCTTGGTTCGAAAACTTCACTTTGCTCTTTACGGTATTCAACACCCGTTGAGAACCCGACATAACCAGCTGGTAATTCAAACAGACCTGAATTGGTTAGCGTGCCACCCAATACGGTTTGCTTGATAACTGATGTACCCGTTGAAACTGTATTGATATAGTTCGCTGCACTTTGGCTAGGCGCACCAAAACCAAAAATATTTACTGGAACACAGCCAGCCGCACGTGCCGCTTCATCACGGCATACAGCCTCACCATTTAGCAGTACTGAATCAAGTGCGTTGGCATAATTGGCTTTAATTAAGTTGTTTTTATTGACGCGCTTTAGATCTGTTTGACCGTAAACCGCATAAACATCATAGTCCCAATCTTCAAAAGCTAAGCCTTCTAAACCCATCACATATCGTTGAGTTTCTCGGGTATCATCTTCAATACGAGCACCCAAATCTGTCATGAAACGGCGAATGTTAATAGAGCTTAATGGGGCTGCCTTGCCGTCTTTATCTTTATTCGCTTGCATTAATGCAACGAGTTCAGGGTTGATAAATGCATTGTCTATTTTGACGTCATTAAGTTTATTACCAAAAAAGAATGCTGGTTGGCCTTCATCTGTTGATTGGCTATTCACATATTTAGCTTCAAAATAAGCATTATTATCATCATTTAGTTGATAGTTAGTTTTGAAGTTAATGTTGTATCTTTCAAACTCAGGCTGTAATTCAGTGAACTGGTTTAGATTAGTCACATCACAATCAGAGCAATAAATGCTATCAACATTTTGACCTAAATAGACATTTTTGATTGAACCATCTGGATTAAATGTTTTCCATCCACCTAAATTGAAAGTACCAGCATTGCTGATGCTGTAGTGACCAGCATTAGGTGTGAAAAATTTATCAGGATCTGAAGGGTTGTTTGAATCGATTGGCTTACCATTGGCATCAAGAGGGCGAGTGGTATTTTTAAGGCTTGAGAAAGGAACAGAAGTCTGCTCACGATCAAAGGCTCTTAATTGCTCTTGTGCACTATATTCTACAGCAAAGGCAACGTTACCTTTACCTTCAGCATAGTCTGTACCATAAGAAAGCGATAAACGGTCTTTATTGTGGCCGCTATCATCAGCCCAGCCTTTTGTTGCTGAAACGTCAAAACCATTGATGTCTTTCTTTAAGATAAAGTTCACTACGCCAGTTACAGCATCAGCACCGTAAATTGCAGAAGCACCACCGGTAATCACTTCTACTTTATCGATCCATACACTTGGAATAGTGTTAACGTCTACAGATGAGGTGCCTGCAGAGCTAGAAACATGGCGTTTACCGTTTACAAGAACCAATGTACGAGCAGTGCCCATGCTTCTTAAATCAAGTAAGTTAAGACCTGAAGTGCCGATAAATCTGCCTGAGTTAGCTAATGAATATGTGCTACCTAAAGCAGGCAATTGGTTCAAAGCCTCACCAATGTTAGTCACACCTGTTGAAAGTAGCTCATCACCAGTGATAACGGTTACCGGTGTTGGAGCTACTGCGCCTTCGCGAATGATACGAGAACCAGTAACCGCGATACGTTCAACTTGCTGTACAGAAGTGTTTTGTTCTTCTGCTACAAGGTTAAAAGATGTCGTAGCTGATACGGCAGCGCCACTTACTAGCGCAAAGCGAACCGCTTTGGCTAATATTGAATTAGTTTGCATTTCATAACTCCCAGAAAAATCTTTATATTGTTATACGGTAATTTTTCTATGCCTTTTTAAGGCATAAAATTACTCGGAGACGAATATAACCATAGGGATGGAACGAAAGGCAATAAAGACAAAATACACAGATCTAAAGTCTTAGTTAACAGTTTGAACCCATTAAATTATCATTTACAGTACAACTTTAGATTTATTCTGTACGATTTGTTTCATTTGTGTTTTGCTTGTCATTATTTTGCTGTTTTTTTGATGCAAGAAATCGTGTGTGTTGAGGTGTTTGATGAATTAATCCTGCAACTTGTTGCTTCATTGTTTTTAAATTAAAGCGTGAATATTTTTCTCTTTTAGTGTGAATGCTCACAAATTAACCTAAAAAGGGAATAGCCACGGCACTAATAAGATAGTAACAAGCAATGCTGCTAACTGCAGCGGCGCTCCCACTTTAACAAAATCCATGAACTTATAGTTACCAGGAGCGACCACTAAGGTGTTGACCGGTGAGGCGATGGGAGTGGCAAATGCCGTGGATGCGCCAATGGCAAGGCTCATCATTATTGGGGCGGGATTAATGCCCAGTGCTGCTGCTGTGGTAATGGCGATGGGGGCTATAAGTACAGTGGTTGCCGTATTTGACATCACTTGGCTGAGGAGCGATGTCAGTATGAAAAAGCTGGCGCAAATGACCATAGCTGAACTGCCGCCTAGGGCGGTGACTAAGTAATTACAAATTAAGTCGACGGCGCCGGTTTTCTCCATGGCCCCAGCAAGAGGTAACATGCCTGCAATCAAGACTAGGCTGCGGGCATTTAAGGCCTGATAAGCCTCACTTAACCTGACGCAGCCTGTCATTATCATCAATAATGCGGCTAATAAACTGGCATTTAGACTGTCGCCACCAAACAGCATCATCACCACCATAAGAACGACAATTAACAACGCCATGGGAGCTTTTTGTGAGTTACTGGGCACCTCTTCCATCTCTGCAGGTGTCTCTAATACCACAAAATCACGTATCGTCGCTAAACGCTGTAAGTAGCGCCAACCTCCGGCTAATAATAGGGTGTCACCTTGGGTTAATTGCAATTCATTAAAGTTTGAAACTATCGCATCTTGGCCTCGGCGTACGCCCACTACACTTAAATTAAATTTCTCTCTAAAACCAGCTGATTTTATTGTTTGGCCGATTAACGATGATGAAGGTCGCAGCATGACTTCGCTCAGACCAAACTCATTTTGCATCTGGGTCAGTTCTCGGTTCGAAAACTGGCTGGTCAACAGTGCTAAATCGGTGCACAAAGCCTCGAGGTTCTCAGCTGAACCATAGATCAGCAAAATATCGCCGCGATTAAATTGGGTTTCAACCAATACAGGCATATAAGAGGTGAGCAATTGTCCTTTTCGCTGAATGCCAAACACTGTGACATCATAGTGAGAACGCAGACTTGTGTCGGCAACTGTTTGACCGACAAGCGGTGAATGTTGGCTTATTTGCAGCCTATGGAGTTTATCGGCGATATTGTATTTTGCGGTGAATTCATTTAAGCGTGGATGAGGCTGTTTAGGATCACGTTTTTCGCCTACAGGAATGAAATAACGCACGGCAAAAGGCAGATACAGCATGGCGACCAGTAAAATAACCAAACCTATAGGGGTAAAGTCGAAGAAGCCAAAGGCATTGTGGCCTGCTCGCACTAGCGAGCCACTGGCAACAATATTAGGTGGGGTGCCAATTAAGGTCATCATGCCGCCAATGAGTGAAGCAAACGCTAAGGGCATCATTAATCTGGGGACGCTCATGGAGGCTTTTCTTGCGATACACAGCACCACAGGAATAAACAGCGCCACAGCGCCAGTTGAACTCATAAAACCCGATAACAGCGCTACCGCTGGCATAAGCAAAAGAGTGAGGCGTCTCTCATCACTGCCGCCTACGGTTAAAATCCAATTGCCGACACTGGCGGCGACTCCAGAGCGGTAGAGGCCTTCACCCACCACAAACAGCGCCGCGATAGTGATGACTATGGCAGCGCCAAAGCCAGATACCGCCTCTTTGGGACTGATAATGCCCGACAACGCCAACGCGAGCACCACTAACAGCGCCACTAAATCCATTTTTAGCACATCGGTAACAAATAACACTATGGCAATGGCTAACACGGCGAAGACAAAGCCTAGCTCCCATCCTAAGGGCAAAAGTTGTGCAAGCATTTTTGAGTCCTTCACTATGCTGAAGCACTATTTCTATCAGGCTAATTCACTTAAGTCCATGGTGATAATGGCTTCTTTTAAGTAAAGATAGTCAATAGTTGATCTAAGTCTCAGGCGTGGCTTTGATGGTCAGTTGAGCCTGTATTTTTTGGTATGCCTCGATAATGGCACTAATCTCAGCGTGGCTTTTGGAAGTGCTGGCTTCATGCTGCTTATTCGCTGAAATATTGGCTGCAGCTATGGTGCTGCGCAACATATTACTGTAATGATCTAAGGTGCGCTTAAGGTAGGCCTTGGACACGTTACTGTCTTGTTGCCATAATAAGTCGCCTTGGGCAGAAAGCTCAGTTGTTGACTGACTTGAAACATAAATGAGCTCATAGAAGCGCCGATTCTCAACAATGAGTGTTTCATCGATAAGGCCAAGATTAAGCGCTTTTAAGCCTTGCCTTAGCTCAAATTGATGATGCACTGGGCACAGTAAAAAATCTAATGGCTGCAGCGGATATGCCAAGCGTATCGCTTGCACCAGTTTTAGGGTTAAAGCGCCGCCAACCCCGGCAATAATCACTAGTTGACGACTGTTATCTGTGAAAATTGGCAGCTGGCCTACATCCAAGCAGTGAACTTGCCAGTTGATGCCTTGGTATGAGCCTGATTCTCTATTGTGGGAAGCTTGCTTGCCCTGAGGAAAAAAGCGTTGTAGTTTATCCTCGACCTGTTGCATTAGGCTGGGAATAATATCGACAAAATGCACGCTAGTTTGCAAGGTCGCATTCGCTGTAGCTGTGTTTGCAAGTGCATGTAGCTCAGTGAGTATCCCCGCCCCAAGCTGACCGTGATCGCAGCAGCAATCCCAAATATGTCGATACGGATGCAGGATCATACGTTGTAGGCTATTAAGCCTGTGGCTGAGTTTCACGGATGCATACCTATAATTATCTCAAATAATAATGATGTAATACCAAGCACATGAAGTCGCGACTGTGCTTGCCAATTACAATACTCATGAATAACCGTGCAGATGAACAACAGTGCTCACAAATAACAGCGGCATTACATAAGGAAAACCCATGCTGGCATCAATCATAACGCAATTATTTCGCTTCAAGACAGCCTTGATATTCTTTTCTGTTGCAGCTTTGTGCTGGCTAGGGGTTAATTTTATCGGCAGCACAGTTGATAGCCAAGGAGTATTGCACGAGCCGTTCTTTTTAGTGCCCATAGGCTGGCTGTTTATCTTTGCTGGATTATTCTCGGTCTTAGGTGCTAGCCTGAAAAAATTGATGACAGGGCAGAATAAAAAGCATTAACAATAGACACGAATAACGAATAATGAAATAAGGATTTTTAGTGAATAAATCTACTTTGCACCATTTTGCATCTAGCTTGATAGCCTTTTGGGTGTTGAGTTCCTCTTTAGTGTTTGCCGCAACCGAGCATCCCCAAACGGATGAAACAGGGTTTTTAGATTTCAGTAATCTCAGTCAATATCGTCAAGACGTGAAAACCTTAGCGAGCGATGTCTTCGAAGGCCGGGCACCTTTGTCAAAAGGGGAGGCCTTGACCTTAGACTTCTTGGTGAGCGCCTTTAAAGACATGGGACTAGCCCCAGGTTTTGGTGACAGTTATTTACAAGCCGTGCCTATGGCTAAAATAACGGCTAAGCAAGATATGCAGTTAACGATAGGGGGGCTGAATTTTATCAATAGCAAAGACTTTACCGCCAGAAGCCAGCAAATAAAGCCACATATTGCACTTAGCAACAGTGATGTGGTGTTTGTCGGTTACGGCATTAATGCGCCTGAGTATGGTTGGAATGACTATGCGGGCATAGATGTTAAAGGTAAAACCGTCATCATGCTAGTGAATGACCCAGGCTTTGCCACCCAAGATAACAATATGTTTAAAGGCAATGCTATGACCTACTATGGCCGCTGGACGTACAAATACGGAGAAGCCGCTCGCCAAGGCGCAGCAGCCGTTTTTATCGTCCATCAAACCGCGCCAGCGGGCTATGGCTGGGGGGTGGTTGAAAACTCCAATACTGGCAGTAAATTCACCTTAGTGGATGACAATAACAACCTAAGTCAGCTAGGTGTAATGGGCTGGTTACAACATAGCGCCACTCAAAAAATATTTGCAAGTGCAGGGCTTGATTTCGACAAGCTTAAACTCAGCGCTCATAAACCGGGGTTTAAGGCGGTTGATCTTAAGCTCAGCGCTAAGCTTAAGTTAGACAACAACATAGAAATGGCCAAGTCTCATAATGTACTAGCACTCCTTCCTGGCGCGACTGAGTTCGATGGTAAGCCCAATCCACAGCAAGATGAGCTGGTGGTGATGCATGCTCATTGGGATCATTTAGGCAGTAAGACCCATCAAGATGGCAGCCAAGAAATCTTCAATGGCGCGGTGGATAATGCCTCAGGTGCAGCGGGTGTATTGGCCCTTGCTAGAGCTTTTAAAGCCCAAGCTAGCATCACGCCATTTAAGCGCTCGATACTCTTTAGTGCTTTTACTGCAGAAGAAACTGGCTTGATTGGCGCCCAGTATTTTGCCCTGAACCCTAGCGTACCCACTAAAAACATTGCCGCATTTTTGAATATTGATGGCATGAACGTGAACGATGGCGTGAGCTACATATTGCAATACGGCCAAGGGGTATCAGAGCTTGAAGCTTACCTCAAGGATGCGGCTAAAGCGCAGCAGCGCACGGTTAAAGCCGATCCTCGGCCACAAAATGGATTAATGTTTCGCTCAGATCATTTTGCGCTGGCCCAAGAAGGGGTGCCAGGATTGCTGTTTATGAGCCTAGGGGACACAGATCCAAATTATATCGCCGCTAAGTATCATAAAGAGGCCGATGATTATGATCCTAATTGGTCTCTAGGGGGCGTGAGCCAAGACTTAAGCTTGATAGGCAGCATACTCGCGCGGCTTGCCAATAACAGCGATTGGCCTAAGTGGCTTGAAGATTCAGACTTTAAAACCCGTCGCAGTGAAGATAACAGATAGTTAGTATGCAATTCAGGGTATAAGTTGCCATCAAAGGCTAACTAAGTTAAATTGCACTGTAATTACATACAGTGCTTTTTTTTGGGTAAACTATAATGCGACTTTACATTGCCGAGAAACCAAGCCTTGGGCGGGCCATCGCCGATGTGCTGCCAAAGCCCCATAAGAAAGGCGATGGTTTTATTACCGCCGCCAATGGTGACTGCGTGTCTTGGTGTATTGGCCATTTATTAGAGCAAGCTGAGCCCGATGCTTATGATGCGGCGTTTAAATCTTGGAAGTTGGAGCACTTGCCTATTATCCCAACCCAGTGGCAGCTAAAACCTAAATCATCGACCCGCAGTCAGTTAAGCGTGCTTAAAAAGCTAGTTAAACAAGCCACTCACTTAGTAAATGCTGGAGATCCGGACCGAGAAGGTCAGCTGCTGGTGGATGAAGTGATTGCCTATTGTGGGGTCAAAGGGGACAAGCTCAATCAAGTGCAGCGGTTGCTTATCAGTGACTTAAACCCGCAAGCTGTACAGCGAGCGCTAAATCAACTCAAGAGTAATCGTGATTTTATACCGCTGTCCACCTCGGCCCTTGCTCGTAGCCGCGCCGATTGGCTCTATGGCATGAACATGACTCGGGCCTACACAATTCAAGGCAAGAAAGTGGGTTATCAAGGCGTACTCTCGGTGGGGCGAGTACAGACGCCTTTGCTTGGGTTAGTGGTTCGCCGTGATGAAGAGATTGAGGCTTTTGTGCCTAAGCCATTCTATGAAGTGTTAGCCCATTTATTAACTGATAAGCAGCAAGGCTTTAGCGCTAAATGGCAACCAAGCGCGGCCTGCGAGCCCTATCAAGATGAAGAAGGCCGAGTGTTAGTGAAGGGCTTAGGGCAGAATGTAGTGGAGCGCATCAGCGGCCAGCCCGCCCAAGTTACAGGGCTTGAGGCTAAAGATAAACGTCAAGCACCGCCTCTGCCTTATAGTTTGTCTTCCTTGCAAATCGATGCTGCCAAGCGTTTTGGCTTAAGCGCTAAAGAGGTGCTAGATACTTGCCAGAGCCTGTATGAACGGCATAAATTGATCACTTATCCGCGCTCAGACAGCCGCCATTTACCTGTGGAGCAATTTACCCTTGCCCCAAGCGTGATTAACGCTGTTCTTAAGGGGGCGCCAGCGCTGATTAGTCACATTGACGCGCCTAACCCTAAGCTTAAATCTAAAGCCTGGGATGACAGTAAAGTTGAAGCCCACCACGCTATTATCCCTACTGAAAAAATCGCTAACTTATCAGCCTTGAGCACTAATGAAGCGCGGCTTTATCAGCATATCGCTCGTCAATATTTGGCGCAGTTTTATCCTGCTTACCAATACGCAGAAACCCAGGTTGAAGTCACAATTGCTGGCGGGATATTTACCACTAAGGCAAGACAGAACAAGTCGTTGGGATGGAAGAGCTTATTTAGCAATACTAATAAGATTTCTGAACATAACGCTGAAAATAATCAAGAGGGAGAACCAGAGTCTCAAACCTTGCCTGCACTCAAAAAAGGTCAATGGCTTGAATGTGAGCGCGGTGAACTGCTTGAGAAAATGACCCAAGCGCCGAAGCATTTTAGCGATGCAAGTTTACTTAGCGCTATGACGGGCATTGGCCGTTTTGTGACTAATGTTGAAATTAAAAAAATCTTAAAAGACACCGACGGTATAGGCACAGAAGCCACACGAGCTGGAATTATAGAATTATTGTTTAAGCGCGGCTATTTATTACGCCAAGATAAGTCTATCTTGGCAACGCCAGTGGGAAGGGGGCTGATAAATAGCCTGCCAATGAGCGCGACCACCCCAGATATGACAGCGCTATGGGAGGCCAGCCTTGATAAAATTAGCCATAAGACCATGCGTTATCAGTCATTTATGGCGCCACTCATAGCACAGCTTAGTGAACTGATAGGACAAGCAGCGAGTGAATTACCCCGTGCCTTACAAGGGCTTGCAAGCCCATCAAAGGGTAAAGGTTACCCTAAGAAAAAATCGATGAATTCAGCTAAATCAAGCCGGAAATACAAGGCCAAAAATACCAAGGCAAGTACAAGCACAAAGAAAAAATCATAGCGTTTTTAATGGACGGTTTAAGGTTCACAGCAGTAAAGAGTGTCTCAGGCGTGCTTGCTGGCCACTGAGACTAAACCTTTGCTTTGTTGGGGTTAACCACAGAGGCTAGGCTTCTTGGGCTAAAAACTCGATAATTTGTTGCATATCAAGTTCAAACTCATCAGCCCTAACACATTTAACGATTTGTTCATCAGCCGCAGAAGATAAATCAACATCAAGGCCTTTTTCAAATGCTTTAGGTGCTAGGCGGTAAAAGGGACGGACATTAGGACGGATTGGATCGGCAATATTATGGCTTTCCACTATGGCAAGGCGGTTAGAGCCTAGTTGCACCACAGCGCCCACAGGGTAAATGCCCATGCATTTGATAAATTTATCCACTAATCCGATATCGAGCTCATTATTTTCAGCCAGTTTTCGCAAAATACCAAAACATTTCACCTGAGGATAACCTTGCTTATAACAGCGATTGGCGGTGAGGGCATCGAAAATGTCACAGATACTACTCATGCGGCCATAGAGGGAAATTTTGTCGCCTTTAAGGCCTAAAGGATAACCTTTGCCATTGAGTTTTTCATGATGCTGGCCCGCAACTTCCATGCTTATAGCACTGATCCCTGGGGTTTTTCTCATGATGTTAACCGAGTGACGGGCGTGAGATTTCATCACATAAAACTCATCATCAGTGAGTTTACCTGGCTTATTAAGAATATTATCCGGCACCATGATTTTACCAACATCATGTAAAAAAGCCCCTACGGCCAATTGATTTATTATGTCTTTGTCAATTTTGAGGTATATGGCAAACATGGTCATTAAAATGGACACTGACACTGAGTGTTCTAACAGGTATTCATCTTTGTTGCGAAGATTCAGTACGCAAGCAAGGGCATTGGGGTTATTAAAAATAAGCTCGGTAGATTCTGAGGTGATCTTATAGACCTCATCCATTTCAAGGGGTAAGCCGCGCTGAGCATTGTGAAACAATTTTGCTTGAATAGCCTTAGACTCATCAAACACTTGTTTTGCCTTAACCACTTCCTGATTGAACTGATATTGGCCACGGGGCGCAGGTGTCAGTGTGCGAGCATTTGTTAAGGTATTTTTAGCTGTAAAAGGGTTAGTCGATGCATCTTTAGCCGTAGTGTCTGGTGTTACCGCAGCAGGCGCAAGCTTAGTGGTGACACTAGGGGCAGCACTAGGAACAACGGAGCGAGTTTTACTGGCATCGATTAAGACTTTTTCAACCGATTTGCTCTTTAAAGCATCGATAATGCGCTCGTTTTCTAGCCATCCTTGTTTTGCTAAGCGAAATTTATTTTTAGGTACTGTGATCTCGATAATATACATGCCGACACGAACGTCAGAAATATCATGTTCAACAAGCATAATAATGGGCTTCCTTGAGGCTAAAAATGTCCAAATCAGTCTGCTTTCTATTGGGCTGAACATAGATCAGATAAACATAGCTTAAATTATGAACTGCACAAGCTGGGGTAACGATAGACTATATCACTTAGTAGTAGGATTATGACCAAATAAAATACTCGAAACAAATCATTTTTATATTCTGGACCGAACTAGGGCAATTTGTGCTGATTGAGCTGGCTATTGATGGCGTAGTTATTCACGCCATCAAATGGTGATATTTAGGGGCTAAAAGGTCTGAGTACACGGCATTATCACTTCAAATCTAGGCCTTGAATAATAGCGTATTAAGTCTTACTGCATGACTAGATAATTAATCGAACTAGGATGATAAATGCCAATTGCTTTTCCTTACACTCAGCGTATGATGCGCCAAAATTTCGCTTACTTGGAGTCCTAATTGAGGATCGCCATTCTATCTCGAGGCCCGCAACTTTATTCCACTAAACGTTTGGTGGAAGCCGCCAAAGCGCGTGGTCATGATGTACAGGTCATTAATCCGTTAAAGTGTTACATGAACATCAATATGTGCCAATCTAGCATACATATTGGTGGTAAAGAGTTGCCACAATTTGATGCCATCATTCCGCGCATTGGTGCTTCGGTGACGTTTTACGGCTCGGCGGTGTTACGCCAGTTTGAGATGATGGGCGCTTATACCATCAATGACTCTGTGGGGATTTCTCGCTCTCGCGATAAGCTACGTTCAATGCAGTTGTTATCTCGCAAGGGCATAGGGTTGCCAATTACAGGGTTTGCCAATAAGCCTAGCGATATTCCCGATCTTATCGACATGGTCGGCGGCGCGCCTTTAGTGGTGAAGTTGCTCGAAGGCACTCAAGGTATAGGGGTAGTGCTCGCTGAAACCCGCAAAGCGGCTGAAAGTGTGCTTGAAGCTTTTATGGGCCTTAAAGCCAATATTATGGTGCAGGAATACATTAAAGAAGCCAATGGCGCCGATATTCGTTGTTTTGTCATTGGTGATAAAGTGATAGCCGCCATGAAGCGCCAAGCCAAACCCGGTGAGTTTCGTTCTAATTTACACCGTGGCGGCAGTGCATCTTTAGTAAAATTAACTCCTGAAGAGCGCAGTACTGCTATTCGTGCGGCTAAGACCATGGGATTAAACTTAGCTGGCGTCGATTTATTGCGCTCAAACCACGGTCCAGTGGTGATGGAGGTGAATTCATCCCCAGGCCTTGAAGGCATTGAAGCGGCAACGCAAAAAGATGTGGCCAATGCTATTATCGAATTTATCGAAAAGAATGCTAAAAAACGGTAAGCTAAATTAAATGACCCTGATTGGGTTGGTCCTGTTCAATTTATTAGTGTCTGTTGAACTTTGCTGATCCAGTTTTTTCGGCTAAAAATGTGCTTAGTAAAGCGTAAAGCGTAAAGCATTTTTAGCCGCAGCCTTAGGCCAGAAGCTTCTGGTGATGTTCACTGGCATTAACTTATCCTGTTTTTGTTAACTTATACTGCTGTTTTAGCAGTATATTCATCTATATTTTTTCCCCTTTTAAATGATTGCATTCATGGCATAAGTACATTAGCTTCTAGTACTCTATTATTGACTTATATTATCTAGGTTCAGCTATGTCGTTTGCTAAGCTATTTTCACTCTTGGGGCCTGGGATCGTTTGGGCTGCCACCAGTATTGGGGTATCGCACATAGTGCAAGCGACTCGGGCGGGCGCTGATTTCGGCTTTGCTTTACTGGGTTTTATCGTGTTGGCGCACGTTATCAAGTATCCCTTCTTTTTATTTGGCCCTAAATACGCAGGACTCACAGGTAAAAGCCTACTGGATGGCTATAAGTCGGTGGGCAATTGGGCGTTTTATCTTTTCTTAGTGTTAACCTTTATCACCATGTTTTTTGTTCAATCTGGGGTCACTATTGTGACTTCAGCCCTCGCCATGAACCTCTTCGGGGACTTTTTGTCATTGTCCCAATGGGCGGCGTTAATTCTTATCATAGTGGGCGCCGTGCTACTGATTGGTCATTATAAAACCTTAAATGTAATGCTTAAATGGATGATGCTGGTGTTAGCTGTGTGTAGCTTAATTGCCTGGCTCGCGGCCATTGGCCGTTTAGGCTTAATGCCTGCCAGTGATGGCCCAAGCATAATGCTGACTTCTGCGGCGAGCATCGCCTTTATTGTGGCGCTTATAGGCTGGATGCCCACCGCCATTGAAGTGTCTGTGTGGCACTCCTTATGGGTGCTGTCTAAAAAGCACACCCCGGGTATTTTGCATGCAAGGCGCGCCGTCACAGATTTTAATATTGGCTATGGCACCAGCTTTGTATTGGCAATCGTATTTATGTGGCTAGGGGCCTTGCTGATGTTCGGCCAAGGCCAAGGTTTTGCCGATTCAGCCGCCGCCTTTGCCGGGCAGTTAGTGGGTATTTACAGTGCAGCGCTCGGGGAATGGAGCTGGGTATTAATGGCGCTGGTGACTTTTGTGGCATTGTTTTCAACCACCTTTGCGGTGGCTGATGGCTTTCCCCAAGTGTGGAAGCGGGCATTTAGTTTAGTGTTAGGTGAGGCGCAGCCAAATCTAGAGGCGAAGGCAAACTGGGCTTATCTCATCACGCTAGTGATATTGTCACTGGGCAGTTGGTGGATAATCGAATTTTTTACCGCCGACATTAAAGGCCTATTAGATTTTGTGACTACCGTGTCATTTGTAAGCGCACCTTTATACGCTTGGCTAAATTACCGCGTCATGATGAGCGCCGATATTGATGACGAGCATAAACCCCAAGGGATATTTAAGCTCTACACCCTGACGTGTTTAAGTCTTCTAACCCTCTTTAGTGGGTTTTATTTATGGTGGACCTTTTTGGCTTGATGATTGGCTTGATGATTGGCTAGAGATATCAAGTAATCACCAGCCAACAAGTCATCTTGTTACCCAGGAAATAATAGTGAGAAATAAGGAAATAGCATGAAAATTAACGGTGCTTGCCATTGTGGTGAGCTGGTTTTTGAAGCCGAAGTCGATGCAGAAAAAGTTATTATTTGCCACTGTGACGATTGTCAGAGGTTATCAGGCAGTGCATTTCGCACTGTGGTGATGTCAGGGCCTGACGGGCTTAAGTTTATCAAAGGCGTGCCCAAGGAATACATTAAAACCGCCCAAAGTGGCAACCCACGGGCGCAAGGTTTTTGCGGCAATTGTGGCTCAGCCATTTATGCTACCTCGGTAGGCGAGGGCGCAAAAACTTACGGCATTCGCTTAGGGACGGTTGCACAGCGAAATGAGTTGGTACCTCAATTTCAGATTTGGTGCAGTTCGGCGCAGCCTTGGCTTGAGCAACTGTCGAGTCTGCCTGCATTTTCAGAAGGGCCAAATGCACGGCCATAATAGAGTTTGATCGCTGTTAGTGAAGTCTGGTTGTTTATAATAAAGTCAGAGAGTTGCTGGCATTTTTTGTGCAAAAGAGGGGGGGGAGGTAAAACGTTTTTGCGCCAAAGCTTTTTGCAAGACGTCAAAACTTCGTTTTGATTAACGTCGTGGGTCTTCAACCCACACCCGACCAAGAGGGAAAGTTCAACAGCAAACCCTCCCTCTTGGATCGCCCTCCATGCCGCCCCGACGAAGTTGTTGATCCTCATATTCAAGTAAAAATACCTAACGGCTCGACAGCACATCCCTGTGCTAACGAGCCTTAACCATTATCCCTGATGGTTACACGATATTTTTACGTGAATATTTCGGCAACTTCGAGGGGTAATTGGTGCAACCTGTGACAGTAGTGTCAAATGAGAGTTAGGTGTGTTGATTTTATAAGTAATTGACCAAAGCTGATGTGTAAGAGAAAATGAATAGCATAAGGTGATAAAGTTAACACGATATCAAGTAATTACCTGCCAACTAGTATAAAAAATGTCTGCCCCGAAAAAGCAAATTCCTATAGCATGAAGCATACCAATTTACGTTGGGCGTGGCAGCGGCCATATTTGGGAATGAGTCAACACGCGATTTATGCCTTGCAAACAGCGCAAGGCATAAATACTAAGACGTTAAGCAAAAGGGAGAACCATGGCATTACCTAAGCCAAGAACGGATATCACAAAACTGCTATTATCGACTCCATCTCATTTTGTAGGTCAATATGAAAATGACGTGTTTCGAATCGTCAATGCAAACGAAAATGCACGAGTAAACGCATACACACCAAAGGCCGATGAAAGAATTTATCGGGAATACATTGAAATTACCGTTGCAACGCCTGAGTACAAAAAAGACACCATCGTAATACCTGACTATAGCCAAATTGGTGAGAACTTTTGTATCGCACTCTCTGTGTTATTTGGAAAGCGGTTCGATTCTCATGGATTAATACAACAACACGGATGGCCTTACGTTCCGTCAGTTGAATCTAGCCACCAAATATATAACAAGAATCTGTGCTTCAATAGTGTTAATAAAAGAGCGGATTATCAGATAGAGCTAAGCCTAGAAAACATTAAATACATTGAACATGTTTTGTTTGAGCATGATGGCGATACCGCTGATGCTCAATCAACATTTTGGTATGCAGGTAGGTTCTATATTCAAGCAATTCGAATAGTTGAAGAAAGCCCAGAGCTAGCATTTCTTAGTCTTATAACTGCTGGTGAAATATTGGCGTCTCACTTCAAATACCCAATAGAAGAGTTGCTTGACGAAAATACAAAGCAGTTATTAGAACAACTTAAGAGTCTAGGTAAAGATGGAGAGAAGCTGCACAAAAAAGTCAGCTCTAAATTAATGGGGATTTCAGAGGCGTTCTGTAAGTTTATTATTGATTGCCTAGATAGTGATTTTTTCAATAGAACTGAAGCAAAGCATGAATTCCAAAAGCTTTCAGAGTCGGATATTAAACAGAGATTAAAAGCCGCCTATAATTTGCGCAGTAAGTATGTTCATGCTGGGAAATTACCGTCTTCTTGGATGGCGGTGAACTATTTACATGATAATGAGGAAATCATACACGGTAATCCTGTAATCGAAGATAAAGACATGCAGAAATCAATCAAACGTTCGCCTACATTCATCGGGATGGAACGGATAATAAGGTATTCATTGATAAAGTTTCTCATACTAACGGATATTATCGAGGATGACTTGGAAAGCTATAACAAGACAAGCCAAGCGACGCAGCAAAGCTGCGCCTCTGCTTGAAGCGTTATACTATTGCACGTTACTTATATAGAAATATTGAAAATGTTGAGGTTGCCTCCAATATTGCAACAATATTATTTTGAGTTAAGGCTTAATCATGGAAAATAAACGTAAGCGTCTGGGCAACTACACCTATCTTTTAAAATTCCATGGTAACAGGCTGTCTATATCCGGTGCTGGTTGGCACAGTTCATTAAGGCAAGCCATGATGTAATCAAATGGGACTAAGCCATT
>NZ_JACJDV010000041.1 GCF_014163735.1 Shewanella sp. SR44-3 | reverse complement strand
TGCTAACATGAAAAACTTAATTTTCATTCAGCGGCCGTTGACGCTAGGTCGTTGGCTTGGGCTGCGTATTCTACGCAATCCGTTGTCAGCGTCAAGTGTTTTTTCAAACTTTCTTTTCGCTTTGATTTAAGCAGTTAACTGTTTCAAATCAACCTATAAACCAAACTGATTCAGCGTTGGCGTGAACCGTTTGCCGTCTCAGTGGTTGCGCATTATAGGCAGATCAGATTTTTACGCAAGGGCTTTTGTGTAAAAAAATCGTCTTTTGGCGATCTTTTTACATTTTATACACTTAACTACACGATACGCACCATTTACCCCCAAAGTTATCCACAATTTGATTTGTTATGGCGCAAATTAGGCGGGGTTCTTAACAGAAAAATAGCCATAGCTATCGATTTAATGACTCATATTGGTTTTTTAAGTGAAACGTAGCGGCCGTTAAAGGTCGCACATAAGGTTTTACCACTATAAAGGTGCACTTCTAAGTGGTGACTCATCTTGTTGCACCGATATAAGTCAGTAAAGTCACTATTCAATATTGAGCGCTCTATTGCTTGGCTTTCAATTTGGCTATCAAGCTGCGCCTTAGTCGGTGCAGGCCACATCACTTGACTCACTGGAGCTTCAGTCACTGGCGCATGATACTTTATTTTACCATCGGCCAGCACTATGTCTGCTGTTATGCCCTGACGCTTTTGCTGTAACCACACCATGCCCCAACCTGTGAGTGTCATTAAGGTGTAGATACTGCCAGCAAACATGGTGTGATGCAGATTAATGTTCGGCGCTAACGGCGCGATGGCAGTAAACCTTGTACCATTAAAATCATTTGGAGTGATTTGCATAAATTGACTAACAGGGATGGTCTGGTGCCAAGTTTGTTGTAACTGCGCTAGCCAGGCTTGCGTTAGTGGATCGATGGGGATGTTATCAAACTCAGTTGTTTGCTGTATTGGCGCCATCTTTATTTAATACCTGTAAATGAAACGTCACTGGCCCATCATTAATTAATGCCACTTGCATATCTGCGCCAAAACGTCCTGTTTGCGTGGTAATGCCTTGCTGACGACAATAATTGATGAAAGCTTGGTAAAGCTGCTCCGCTTGTTCTGGAGTTGCCGCTTTTGAAAAACTCGGCCTCAGGCCGCGACCTGTATCTGCTGCTAAGGTAAATTGAGAAACCACCAGCAATTCACCGCCAGTTTGTTTAAGGCTCAAGTTCATCTTGCCGTTATCATCATTAAAGACTCTGTAACTCATTACTTTAGTTGCCAGCTTTTCCATGGTCTCTAGGGTGTCCTGTCTCTCGACACCTAATAGCACCACTAATCCTGCATTTATCTGGCCTATCACATCCTGGTCTTGCTCTAAGCTTACACTTGCTGATTTTACTCTTTGGATAAGGCCTATCATTTTCTATCCTTTATTTTTGTAACTTATGCTACTTATATAGCTGCGTTTATAACTATCTTATCAACCCCATGGTTTTAGCCTTCTAGTTTGCAGCTAGGGTTTACAGTTTGTCAGCATGCATCAAGTGCATTAATAACCCCAGGATCCGCCAGGCTGTGATAAGCCCCTATCAATCGCTGGCAAGTGATCCTGCCCTGTCGCTCTAGAGATAATTGCGGCTTTAATATTTCCCATGGGCACACCCAATCTAATTCTCCCTGAATAAGCCAAGTCTTCACTAGGGCAGCTTCAATGCTGCGGCAACTAGAGATTCGGCGTTAAAATAGTGATGAATTGCAAAATTGAACTCGACTCGATTAGTGCCAAACTAAAGCTGCTCATGACGGCAATTTCATTCAGCCTCGGCTCGGGGGCAAGCCCAGGTACAGCTAATGCATGCTCCAGATCTATTTGGGCATTTTGGTTATGTTGGTTACTTGAGTTGTTATTGCTGAGGCATCATCCGTTGCAGCTGTTATTCTCGATGCTACTTTCACTGCTGCGGACTGGCTTCTATCAAAAGGATCGGCCAAATACTCAGGTAACGCTGCGGTGATTTCTGCCCCCAATAACACTATCATCCAAGATAAATATACCCATACAAATAGAATGGGTATTGTCGCCAGAGCGCCGTAAATCGCCTCATAACTGGGGAATTGAGTCACGTAAAAAGCGAAGCCTCGCTTGCCAGCCTCAAACAGCACGGCAGCAACAATGGCCCCCAAAAGAGCATGAAAGAACCTGATCTTTTGATTAGGTACCACCATATACAACAATAAAATAGAGGCTACTGAAAACACCATGGGCAGCCTTTCCACCAACCAAGGTAGTAGCCCCGATAATTCACTATCACTAAACAACTCGAGGGAAACCACATAAGAAGTGGCAACTAAACTTGCCCCCATTAATACTGGTCCAAGGGTTAATACCATCCAATACATGGAAAAAGACACCACATAAGAGCGCGTCTCTGTGGTGCGCCAGATGTTGTTCAAGGCTTTATCTATCGCCGATATCAACAAGAGTGCCACAACCACTAATGCAATAATCCCCACAAAAGTACCTTTGGATGCATTAGCCACAAACTCATTGATATACACCTGAGCCGTATCCCCTGCGGCAGGTAAAAAATTAGAGTAGACAAAGTCTTCAATTTTACCACGAATGCCTTTAAACACAGGGAACGCCGATAGCATAGACATAGTGACCGCAATCATGGGTACTAACGAAAGCAAGGTGACGTAAGCCAAGTGGCCAGCACGTATATTAATTTGGTCCTCTACTAGACGGCATTTCAAGTGCAAAATAAATCGCCATACATTGAGGAAAAACTCACGAACACTGCTGATGTTGAATTTTTTATCCACGTTAGTCTCTTATAAAAATTGGTATTACGGCTGTAACTGGGTACTATGTTTTTAATGCAAATTACTAGCACTTTATAACACGAATTTTACATAGTTTGGGAGTAAATTGATGTCACAACAAGGTTCTGCGGGTAATGTCATTGCCGCCATCGCCAGTTTCTTCATTCCAGGGCTTGGCCAGCTGGTACAAGGTCGAATTTTTGCTGCACTGCTGTTTTTTATAATAACCGCAGTAGGCTACTTCTTTTGGATCTTAATTATTCCGGCCATCATTGGTGGCATCTTTCACCTTTGGAGCATTATCGATGCGGCCACATTTAAAGCGAACAGCACACCATACTAGTCACTAATTTGAGGTTAGAATAATGAAAAAATGGGTACCTATACTACTAATGAGTAGCTGTTTATGCCTAAGTGCTTGTCAGAGCGCCTATTATGGCGCTATGGAGAAAGTCGGCTATCACAAACGCGACATAATGCTAGATAGAGTCCAAGATGCTAAAGAATCACAGCAAGAGGCGCAGCAAGAATTTAGTTCCGCATTAGAGGAGCTACAAAGCTTATTGCACATCAATGGCGGAAATTTAGAAGCCAGCTATGAAAAAGCCAAAGATGAATACGAGTCAGCAAAGGATGCCGCCGATAGAGTTAGCGATCGCATCGAGCGGGTCGAAGATGTTGCCGACGCTTTATTTGAAGAGTGGCAGGCGGAAATCGATGAGATAAGCAAAGCAAGCCTACGTAATAGCAGCCAAAGTAAGCTTAAAGAAACTCAAAGACTCTATAATACCTTACTCAAGAGCATGCGCCGCGCCGAAGCTAAAATGCCGCCGATTTTAACAGCCATGAAAGACAACATGCTGTATTTAAAACACAATCTTAACGCTCAAGCCATTGGCGCAATTAAAAGCGAATTCAGCAGCTTGCAAACAGATATTGCCAGCCTGCTGAAAGCAATGAACAAATCAATTGATGACTCAAATCGCTTTATTGAGTCCATGAGTAAAAGCTAATCGCCCTATAATACTGCGGCGCCCTTTGGTATTAAATTCAGTGGGCGCCTATTACCTCCACCAAACTGTTCGGCCGCAAGCAATACATCGCAAAATATCTGCCCCAAGCTACATAAGAATAATCGTCAAGCATTAGTGCCTAATGAATGATTGGCTTAATGCAAATAAACACGGCTAGAGTATTAAGCTAATTCGCTAGGCCACTTTTATCGCGGCTTCCCATGATGCGTTCAATTATCTGGGTAGCATTGAGATCGTGTACCACATTAATCACGGTAGAGGCGGCATCTGTAACAGCCCCTAGCACCACTAAAATAGGGATGGTTTCCAGCGGCAAGCCCAAGGTAGTAACAATAAAAATCTCTCCTAAAAAGGCGCCGCCCGGTACCCCGCCAATGACAAATGCCGATAACACGGCAATCAAAATGGTTAAGGCAAACACTTCTGGTGTGAACGCCAACCCAAGAAGTGAATAAATAAACACGATTTTTAGGGCGGTTATCATAGCGGCGCCGCCTTTATTTAGGTTCACCAACAGCGGCAAGCAAATCTCGGCGGTGGCATCATCTATGCCCATTTTTTGCGCCGCCCGCAAATTAATCGGCAAGGTGGCAAGGGAGGAGCTAGTGCCTAAAGCCGTAGCCGCTGGTGTGATGGCATGACGCCAAAAGGTGCGCACTCCTTGGCGACCACCGCCAAGCCATGCATAGAAGCTTGAGCCAACAATCAAATACACTAAGGTGGCGAGGAAAAATAATCCGATTGCCCGCGCAAAGGTGCCTAACAGTGACACATCTTGACTTGCCATAGTGGCGGCGAAATAACAGCCAAGGCCTAGAGGCGCTAGCTTCATTAAGATAGACACTAACTTCATCACCACGGTATTGAGGCTGGCCAACATGCCAGAAACCCGCTCGCCATCTGAACCGGACTGGCCGATAGCGATACCTGTGAGCACAGACATAATAATCAAGGCCAAGATATTGGATTTAGATAACAAACCGGCAAAATCATTGGTGGTTAGCAGGTTCACAAAATCCATACTGCCTGAGCCAGTGTCAACCGCCTCACTAAGGGTCAACTGCACGCCTTGAGCGGGATCAAACCCTAAAGCCAGCAAGGTGATCCCCACCGCAGGAATGGCCGCCATCACAATAGATACCGCTATAATCAACGCTAAAATACGTCCAAGGCGCTTCAAGTCTGTCATTTGCGCAATAGATGCGGTCACGCTGATTGCCACCAAGGGCACTATGATCATAAACAGAAAATTAAGAAAAATTTGCCCTATGGGTTGTAGCGCTAATGCCTGTGCCGGCCAAATTAATCCCATTACACTGCCAAGTAATAGTGCAGCCAAGAGAATAATAGCATCATGATAAGGAGTTAATTTTTGCCACATAATCAGCCTTGTAAAAGAGGTTAACCTCCAAGCTAACCACTCATGCGATGCTAAGCAAGTACTATACCCAAGTAACATCAAGATGCAGAATGCAGCGGGAATTTAACCTACTTTAGGCAAGGCGGCTATTTGCAGACCTAGTGGACTAAGTTAAAAATAGTCAACGCAGCATAAAGTAGGTTAAAAACCGCCGGGACGGAGCGCCTAGGGCACTCCACTTCAGTGTTGCATCAATTCAAAAGGGGGTCGACATTCTGTCATCAATGCGCCTTGAATTAAAGCACCCTAAGCACTCTGAGACTCGTATCTTGAGGTTATTTGCGTATATGCACTCTGTCATAAAAAAGAAAAAGCCCAGAGACATGCTCTGGGCTTTTAATATTTAATCTCACAAGGCTAATCCATCACCTTGCTGGAATAATTATAGGCTGTAGTACATCTCAAACTCTAACGGGTGAGTGGTACGGGCCACGCGCTCAGCTTCAGCTGTTTTGATAGCAATGTAAGACTGGATGAAATCTTCGCTAAATACGCCACCTTTAGTTAAAAACTCATGATCTGCCTTAAGGTTTTCCAGGGCATTTTCAAGCGACGTTGCCACTTGTGGGATCTCGGCCGCCTCTTCAGCCGGTAAGTCATACAAGTCTTTATCCATAGCTTCACCTGGATGGATCTTGTTCTGAATACCGTCAAGACCTGCCATTAATAGTGCCGCAAAACCTAAATATGGGTTTGCATGTGGATCTGGGAAACGCGCTTCGATGCGACGACCCTTAGGGCTTGGTACCACAGGGATACGGATTGATGCGCTACGGTTACGAGCAGAATACGCAAGCATCACAGGCGCTTCAAAATGTGGTACTAAACGCTTGTACGAGTTAGTGCTGGGGTTAGTGAAGGCATTCAATGCACGGGCATGTTTAATGATGCCGCCTATGTAGTAAAGTGCCATTTCACTTAAGCCTGCATACTTGTCACCAGCAAATAAGTTAACACCATCTTTTGATAATGACTGATGCACGTGCATACCACTGCCGTTATCACCAACAATAGGCTTTGGCATAAAAGTCGCTGTTTTACCATAAGCGTGCGCCATGTTATGAACCACATACTTTAGAATTTGGATTTCATCCGCTTTCTTCGTTAGGGTGTTAAAACGTGTAGCGATTTCATTTTGACCTGCGGTAGCCACTTCATGGTGATGCGCTTCAACCACTTGACCCATTTCTTCCAGCACTAAACACATGGCCGAACGTAAGTCTTGTGATGAATCAACCGGAGCAACTGGGAAATAACCACCTTTGACCATAGGACGGTGACCTGTGTTGCCATCTTCATAGCTAGTGCCTGAGTTCCACGCCGCTTCTTTCGCGTCTATTTTAACGAAACAACCCGACATATCAGTGCCAAAACGCACGTCATCAAATAAGAAGAACTCCGGCTCTGGACCAATCAAGACTGTATCAGCAATACCGGTAGAGATAAGGTAGGCTTCCGCTTTCTTCGCAATAGAGCGTGGATCGCGATCATAACCTGTCATGGTGCCCGGCTCTAAAATATCACAACGGATAAGTGCAGTGGTTTCTTCGGTGAAAGGATCAAGTACGAATGTTGTTGGATCTGGCATCAATACCATGTCAGATTCGTTAATGCCTTTCCAGCCTGTGATAGATGAACCATCAAACATTTTACCGTCTTCAAAAAAGTCTTCATTGACTTGATGAGAAGGAATAGATACGTGCTGTTCTTTACCTTTAGTGTCGGTAAAACGTAAATCAACGAACTTAACGTCTAATTCTACAAGTTGCTTTAACACTGATTCAACAGACATGCTTGACTCTCCAGTAAGGTAAAGGGTGTCCCTTTTATAATTTCGACTCATAGGTACTGGGTTTATAATACGCCTGCGATTGCACTTTCATGCTGCAAGAAAACCAAGTATCAATGAAGATTGCAATTCCTAAAGCGATTTACATGCCAACAATATAATAGATTGATATTGTTGGGAATATAAAATAACTATTGGACTCAAATATTTACACGGCACCATCTTGGTGCAATGTGACGCGCCATAATAGTGCAATTCAATTGCTAAACTTAACCACGGTTGCACCCACACTCTTGCTCCTTCAACTCAAATAGCTGACCTTAACTAACCTCAGCTCAAGATAATAAATCCATTTCAAACAGTCCTTTGCACCGCTAACTGCGCTACTCCTTTACACTATAAAATTTACAATAGGCTAGCTATTGCCGCATAACATCGCCCTGTTATCAGCGCAAAATTCAAGTTTTATAAGGTATTGAATTTAGACTGTCTCACGCTATTTTAGTCATCTCTTAACCCGAGTTGAGGTGATATAAGCATCAAGATAATACCCCCAGCTTAAAGGTATTTTTGTGACTATTGTTCTATTGTCACAATCCTTCAGTAAACTCTTAACGCGAGTTAAATTACTGAAAACAGGTCGTTCATGCCTACACAAAGCCTGAGCTGAAAAGGATTGCTTTTGCTCTTGCTCAAAAATAATCCTATCCGCAGCGCTCTACGTGGAGTAGAATGGCACGCTTTTTATAGTGTCTGTCGTTTCAACGTTGCTATAAAGCCCCCCTTTTTTTTGATGGTTTAGAGGTTTATCCGTGCTAGAGAATTTACGTAACATCGCCATTATTGCCCACGTTGACCATGGTAAAACAACCTTGGTTGACAAATTGTTGGCGCAGTCAGGAACCCTTGCATCTCGTGGAGAAGCTACTGAGCGGGTTATGGATTCTAACGATCTTGAAAAAGAACGTGGTATCACCATTCTGGCAAAAAACACAGCTATTAAGTGGAATGACTACCGCATTAACATCGTAGACACCCCAGGTCACGCCGACTTCGGTGGTGAAGTAGAACGTGTTCTATCTATGGTTGACTCAGTATTACTTCTAGTTGACGCGGTTGATGGCCCAATGCCACAAACTCGCTTCGTAACTAAGAAAGCCTTTGCTCAAGGCCTAAAGCCAATTGTTGTTATCAACAAGATTGACCGCCCAGGCGCACGTCCTGATTGGGTTATTGACCAAGTATTCGACCTATTCGACAACTTAGGTGCAACTGACGAGCAGTTAGATTTCCCTATCGTTTATGCTTCAGCATTGAATGGTTTCGCGACGTTAGATCCAGATGTCGTTAGCGAAGACATGACGCCACTTTTCCAAACCATCGTTGAGAAAGTTTCTTTCCCTGACGCTGACGCGGAAGGTGCATTCCAAATGCAAATCTCTCAGCTTGATTACAACTCATACGTAGGTGTTATCGGTGTAGGCCGTATCAACCGTGGCAGTGTAAAAACTGGCCAACAAGTGACTGTAATTGGCGCTGATGGCAAGACTCGTAACGGTAAAATGGGCCAAGTATTAGGTTATATGGGTCTTGACCGTACTGAAGTTGAAGTGGCTAACGCTGGTGACATCGTTGCTATTACAGGTCTTGGTGAGCTTAAGATTTCTGACACCATCTGCGCCGTAGGTAATGTTGAAGCTATGCCACCTTTGTCTGTTGATGAACCAACATTGACCATGACATTCCAAGTAAACACCTCACCATTTGCAGGTAAAGAAGGTAAATACGTAACTTCACGTAACATCCTTGAGCGTTTACAAACTGAATTGGTTCACAACGTTGCACTTCGCGTTGAAGAAACTGAATCTCCGGATCGTTTCCGTGTATCAGGCCGTGGTGAATTGCACTTATCGATCTTAATCGAAAACATGCGTCGTGAAGGTTACGAGCTAGCGGTATCACGTCCTGAAGTAATTCTTAAGACTATCGATGGCGAGCTACATGAACCATTCGAAACCTTAACTGTTGATGTTGAAGAAGAAGACCAAGGTTCAGTTATCGAAAAGCTTGGGACTCGTAAAGCTGAAATGAAAGACATGCAGCTAGATGGCAAAGGTCGTGTACGTATCGATTTTGTTATCCCAAGCCGTGGTTTAATTGGTTTCCAAACTGAGTTCTTAACTGCAACTTCAGGCACAGGTCTAATTTATCATTCATTCGATCATTATGGTCCACATAAAGGTGGTGATATTGGTCAACGCGCTAACGGCGTATTGATTTCAAACGCTACTGGTAAAGCATTAACCTTCGCACTATTTGGTCTACAAGACCGTGGTCGCCTCTTTATTGGCCACGCTGCTGAAGTATATGAAGGTCAAGTTGTTGGTATTCACGCTCGCTCTAACGATCTAACAGTTAACTGTTTGAAAGGTAAGCAGCTTACCAACATGCGTGCTTCTGGTACTGATGAAGCACAAGTGCTAACTCCGCCAATCAACATGTCACTTGAGCAAGCGCTTGAGTTCATCGATGATGACGAATTAGTAGAAGTAACTCCGAAGAACATCCGTGTTCGTAAGAGATTCCTTACTGAAAACGAACGTAAGCGTCATAACCGTAGCTAATTGTTTGTTTTCATCTTTGAGTTTTAGCCTTTGGGCCTGACTCAATACAAAGCCCCGCCAGTTTACTGAGTGGGGCTTTTTGTTGCTTAAATAAGATTGCTCAAAGAAGCTGAACTTAAGCCAAAAAACAGCTAGGCTGGAACTATGGATGATTAATCAAAGAGAATTGCTGATGCGAACACAGTTACATATAAGCTGGTTACTTAGTGCTTTGCTGCTGAGTCTATCGCTCTCAGGCGTTGTTATTGCCAATACCGTTTATCGCTGGGTGGATGACAATGGCAAGGTGCACTATTCCGATACTCCAGTAAAGAATGCACAAGTGTTCGATTCAAAAGAAAACACCCGTAATCAAGTTAAAGTAACTCATGGCAGCGCTCAAGATAAACACCAATCACAGCAAGTATCAGCAGCTGGGATCCAATACCAAGTCAGCATAGTGTCCCCCACGGAAGAAGCCACGCTCAGGGATAACAACGGCGAGTTCAGCGCTAGAGTGTCGGTTATGCCCGAAACCCCAAAAGGCTCACTAATACGCTTAATCTTGGATGACCAGCCCTATGGCCAAGCTCAAACCAGTGTCAACTTTAACCTTAAAGCCGTCGAGCGCGGTGAACACACGCTAATTGCCGAGCTTATTAGTCAAAGCGGCAAAGTCCTTGCATCTAGCCCATCAAGAAGAATTTTTCTTCATCAAGCTAACCTTAAATCTCAGGCAAAGCCAAAGTCTTAATGTTAATTATTTAATTTAATTATCATGCAGATACCAGCCTTACCTAAGTTTAAACCTTAGCCTGATACACCCAGAGAACTCAACTTGCAGCACGCACCATTGTGGTGCATCATAGGCTTCGCACCATATTGGTGCGCACTCTCTATTGAGTTTGCCAATCTAGGATGGCTAATGGACACAAACAACCTATTAAATAATTTAGTCACTGCCGTGCTGGTGATCGATCAGCAGCTTAGGCCTTGCTTTGCCAATGCTGCAGCCGAGCAGCTTCTTGGCCTTGGCAATCATAGGTTGTTAGAACACCCCTTGCCCGAGCTGTACCAAGAACTCGCCATCAGCCCTAGCCTGCTGCAAGATGCCATAGCATCAAACCAGGGATTAACCGTAAATACCGCCAACCTGATAACCTTAGATGGCCAGTTACATACGGTCGATTTAACATTGATCCCCTTAGAAAATGAACCACAATTTGGCCTATTAGAACTAAGACAAGTGGATCAACAACGGCGCATTCACCAACAGCTCAATCTCGATGCCCAGCAGCAAGCGGCACAATTTTTGGTACGCAATCTTGCCCATGAAATAAAAAACCCTTTAGGCGGATTAAGAGGCGCGGCGCAGCTGTTATCAAGAGAACTTAACGATCCTGAACTACAAGAATTTACCAGCATGATCATCGAGCAAGCCGATAGACTGAGCAATCTCGTCAACCGCCTGCTTGGGCCTCAGCGGCCGAGTCAGCACAGCATGCACAATATTCATCAAGTGGTGCAAAAAGTACTGCAATTGGTGGAACTGACCTTACCTACCAATATCACTATTGTGCGTGACTATGATCCATCAATTCCGGATATGTCCATGGATCCTGAGCAACTGCAACAAGCTGTGATTAATCTGGTGCAAAATGCACAGCAAGCCCTTGAACACAACGGTGGAGAAATTTTAATAAAGTCCCGCACTCAGCATCAGGTCACCATGGGTAACCAGCGTCACAAGTTAGCCTTGACTTTATCAGTTATCGACAATGGCCCCGGAGTGCCTGCTGAAATCATCGACACCCTATTTTATCCTATGGTCACAGGGCGCGAGCAAGGCTCAGGATTGGGGCTTTCAATCGCTCATAATATCGCTAGGCTTCACGGAGGGCGCATCGATTGTAGCTCCTCCCCAGGGCACACCGAATTTACCCTTACCTTGCCACTTCAATAACCAAAGCATGGAAACGAAATCAGCAAGCAACAGAAGTCGCCGTAGCATTAGAAATGAATCCATGAGGAACACGAAATATGACTGAACAAGTTTGGATCCTCGACGATGACAGCTCAATACGTTGGGTATTAGAAAAAGCCTTACACAGTGCCAAGCTCAGCACCGCAAGCTTTGCAGCGGCTGAATCCTTATGGCAAGCCTTAGACGTGGCTCAGCCACAGGTGATTATTTCCGACATTCGCATGCCAGGCACTGATGGGTTAACGCTACTTGATCGCTTGCAACTGCATTATCCGCATATTCCGGTGATCATCATGACCGCCCATTCGGATCTCGACAGTGCTGTCAGCGCCTACAAAGCGGGGGCATTTGAGTATCTGCCCAAGCCTTTTGATATTGATGAGGCCATTGCACTTGCAGAGCGCGCCCTCGCCCACAGCAAGGAGCAAACCAGCGCCCCCATCCCAGAAAGCCAAGTCAAAAGCCCTGAGATAATCGGTGAAGCGCCAGCGATGCAGGAAGTGTTTCGTGCCATTGGCCGCCTATCTCGCTCCTCCATCAGCGTGTTGATTAATGGTCAATCAGGCACGGGTAAGGAATTGGTGGCTGGCGCGCTGCACAAACACAGCCCCCGTAAAGACAAGCCATTTATTGCCCTCAATATGGCGGCAATCCCTAAAGATTTGATTGAATCTGAATTATTTGGTCACGAGAAGGGCGCCTTTACTGGCGCTTCGTCTGTACGCCAAGGCCGCTTCGAGCAAGCCAATGGCGGCACGCTGTTTTTAGATGAAATCGGCGATATGCCTCAAGAAGTGCAAACCCGATTATTACGGGTGCTGGCCGATGGCCAGTTTTATCGTGTGGGAGGCCATAATGTAGTGAAAGTAGACGTGCGCATCATAGCCGCCACCCATCAAAATTTAGAGCAAGCGGTCGAGCAAGGGCAATTTCGCGAGGATTTATTTCACCGCCTCAATGTTATCCGCATTCATCTGCCGCCCTTGTCCCAGCGCCGCGAAGATATTGCTCAGTTAGCGAAACATTTTCTTGCCAGCGCCGCCAAAGAAATGGGCGTCGAAGCCAAAGTGCTTGCCAAAGAAACCGCTATTAAGTTAGCCCAATTGCCATGGCCGGGGAATGTTAGGCAATTGGAAAACACCTGCCGCTGGCTTACCGTCATGGCATCAGGTCAAGAAGTCTTACCTCAAGATTTACCGCCAGAACTGATAAAAACCGTGGCCAATGTGAGCCAAGTTCATGAAAGTGCCGATTGGCAGAGTGCGTTAATTTTATGGCTTGAAACTCAATTAGCCGCAGGCGAAACAGGCTTGTTAGCTGAGATACAACCTGAATTTGAGCGCATCTTGCTGACCACGGCACTCAAACACACCTCGGGACATAAACAAGATGCGGCAAAGCATTTAGGTTGGGGGCGAAATACCTTAACTCGAAAGCTTAAAGACCTCGCCCTTTAGTATTTTTATACTGGGTCTTGATGAATGATGACCTCGGCATCATCGAAGGCCGCTCGTATTCTTAAGTCAGTCTCAGCGGCTATGCTGTGGGCCGCCTTAAGACTCAATTGACCATCCAGCTCTAGATGCAGCTGAATAAAGGTAGTTTTACCTGCCTGACGAGTGCGTAAATCATGAACTCCACGTACCCTCTCATCCGCTTGAGCCAACTGAATGATGTTAAGTCGAGTATCTAAGTCGAGCTCTCGGTCTAGCAAGGCTTGTACTGAGGTATAAGCCAATCCCAAAGCTTGAGCGCCAATAAACAAGGCTATCGCTATCGCGAATACACTATCTGCCCACCACCAGCCATACTGCGCCAGCACTAACGCCAGTATCACAGAGGCATTGAGCAGTAAATCTGATTTGTAATGTAAGGAATCTGCCGCCACCAAACTGCTTTGTGTCTGTGCTAAAGCACGCTTTTGCAGCATAACTAGCGCAAACGTCAGCACTATGGCGATAATCGAGACAATAATGCCCAGATCCGTGTGCGCCATGATGACAGGGTTAATTAATCGCTCAGCGCCGTAAAATAACAGCAAAAAAGCCGAACCCAAGATAAATGCAGCTTGCGCTAAGCTCGCTAAAGGCTCGGCTTTACCGTGACCATACCTATGTTCTTTATCCGCAGGGGCTATGGCATAGCGAATGGCAATAAAATTAACCACAGATGCCAATGCATCGGCAACTGAATCGGTTAAGGAGGCGAGCATGCTGGCAGAGCCTGAATAGAGCCAAGCAGCCAGCTTGATGGCGATTAAGGTAAAGGCCACCGCAACCGCAGCACGGCTGGCAAGCTTTACCCAAAAATCATAATTAGCAGTGGTTTTCGCTGAGTTTGGTGTCATAGTCGGCATAGAATATTACTTGGCCTTATTGAAGGTCATTACACTATGCCTAACTATAACGTGCTTTTAGCATTAACGGTGACTACGCTTAGCCGCCATTTTTGTAAATTGTGCACTAAACTGCGCTTTTTGCTCTTCATTAAGTAGCTGATAGATTTCATTTTGCAGCTTAAGTTTATTCACCATAGCCGCTTGATGCTTCTGCTGCTGTTCAAATACTAGGTTTTGCGCTGCATTTTCATCAAAGCTGCCTTGAGTAATAAGACTTAATACTTGGGTTCTGTGGGCTTCACGTTCTTCTTTAGTTGGACGTTCACCGCGCTGAGATTTGTATTTCTCCATCACAAGTTTCACTTCATCTTTTTGGCTGTCACTCAAATCTAACTTGCGTAACATCTTGAACATGCCGCCTTTGTGACCTCTGTGATGTTCACCAGCGCCTCTATGATGTTCACTTTTTTGCCCTGCAGAACGGTATTCACCTTGGCTTGTTGCTGCACCTTCAAGCTCAGTCGTTGTCGCTTGAACTTGGCTGACTAACAAAGCTGAACCCGCCAACAATGCCAATAAACTCGCCTTCGCGGCAAATCGATTATTTTTTACTAGGGTGTTTTTTGTGTTCATAGTCATTACCTTCATTTAACTTGCATGCCTAATTGGCTTACTTGGTTTGGCTCACTGCTTACAACTGCAATATACATCTGTCTTAACGCTGTGAGAGTAAAGCCAGTATAAAGATGGCAAGGTCAATGAGGGTATGGCTTAGGTAAAGCAGTGTAAAGATCTGTATTAAAGTGCTAACTCTAGCCGTTACTCCTTTCAAGACAAATGTCATCCCGGTTTAGGACAAATGTAAAACTGTGCAATCTTGCTATTCATTACCGCCAAGGCAAGCTAAAGTGATCAATTATGGCAATCACAGGCACAGGTAACAGATGAATCGCATTTTATTAATTGATGATGATCATGGGCTTTCTGAATTATTAGCTCAATTACTTGAGCTAGAAGGATTTGCCTTAACTCAGGCCTATGATGGTCAACAAGGTCTGGATAAAGCGCTAAAGCAGGAGTTTGATTTAATTCTGCTGGATGTCATGCTACCCAAAATGAATGGCTTTAATTTGCTTAAGACGTTAAGGCAACACAAGCAGACGCCAGTACTGATGCTCACCGCCAGAGGGGATGAAATAGACAGAGTCGTTGGCCTTGAAATCGGCGCTGATGACTATTTACCTAAACCCTTTAACGACAGAGAACTGGTTGCCAGAATGCGCGCTATTCTTCGCCGAGCCCAGAAACCCACTAATGATATGAGCGATCAACTTGTGTGTGGGGATATCAATCTTGATCCTGCCCGCCAAGAAGTCAGCTGTAAAGATCAGCTCATTTTACTTACTGGCACCGAGTTTTCCTTACTTTATACCCTAATCAAACAAGCCGGTGAATTGGTCAGTAAAGAGGTCTTAAGTGAAACCGTGTTACATAAAAAACTTATGCCCTTCGATAGAAGTTTAGATATGCATTTGTCAAACCTGCGTAAAAAATTCCCCGAACGCACCGATGGTCGTCCAAGGGTTAAAACCATTCGCGGCCAAGGCTATATTTGGATCCCATAATGACAAAACTGCGTCTTCCCAGTAATTTATTCATCAAGCTACTGCTTGGCTTCTGGCTATGCAGCTCTGTTATTATCGCCTTCATTTCATTGCTACCGCTATTGCAGCAAAATCATGATAGAGCAACGCTTTCGGGACCATTAGAACAATTACTGGTTCGCGCCAGTGAGCGCATTCAAGCCCATCCGCAAATATTACGCCTTGGGTTTCCTAACAGAACTCGTGGATTTGATGACCATAACCAAAGAGACCAGCACTCAATGGGCCACGCTTCACGAGAGAGCTCCGGTCAACGCAATGGTCTACCAGAAAGAGCTAACTTCTATATTATCAATGCCGAAGGCCAAGTGCTGCACACCCGCCACCCAACCCGGGCGCTACGTAAATTTATCCTCATGGTTGAGGAAGCCGATCAAGCCATCAGCCAACAATTCAAACGTGAACTATTTTTCGGTCCTTATGAATTTACTGTTAATGGCGAGTCTTATCAAATTATCGGTAGATTACCAGCAAGCAAGCCTAGGCCCTGGTTTTTCTTCTTCGCCGACAACAAACTGCTTACCGCCGCCATCGCCATTTTGCTGTCAGGTCTACTATCAGCGCTACTGGCCTGGTATTTAGGCAAGCCGCTGCGCTCCCTGAAACACAGCGCTAATGCACTCGCTAAAGGGGATTTATCCAGTCGCGTGGCTGACAATATAACCCAAAGGCAAGATGAAATGGGTCAGCTTGCCAGCACCTTTAATACTATGGCCGATGCAGTGCAAAACATGGTAAACAATCAACAGAGGTTAATGGGAGATATCTCCCATGAACTTCGCACCCCACTGACGCGGTTACAGTTAGCCTTAGCCTTAGCCCGCAAAAAGGGCCAGCAAAGTGAAGAATTAGAGCGCATAAGTTATGAAGCTCTGCAATTAGAAGCTCTTATAAGCGAGCTGCTAACTTTGTCGCGGGTGAGTTTAATCAGTCATGAAAACAAGGTATTGGTTGGCTTAGCGGAATCATTAAGCCAAGTGCTAGATGATGCGGAATTTGAAGCAGAGCAACAAGGGAAAAGCTTACAGATTGATATCCCCGAAGCCCTGCAGTTAATGCACTATCCCAAGGCGTTAACTCGCGCCATAGAAAACTTACTGCGTAACGCCATCCGCTACGCCAGCGCCAAAATAGACATAGCCGCCATCCAACAAGGAACTCAGCTCATCATCACCATCAAAGATGATGGCCAAGGTGTACCGGAAACTGAGCTTGAAGCCATATTCAAACCCTTCTATCGCCCCGATAGCGCCCGCGACCGACAAAGTGGCGGCTGGGGCCTAGGCCTTGCCATCACTCAAGCCGCAATAAGCCTACATCAAGGCAGCATCATTGCCGAAAACCTCAGCGCAATCAGTGATAAACAGCACGGCCTACTGCTCACTATTAAATTACCCGTCGGCGAGTACAAGACGAATTAATGGCCAAGCGCCTAAACAGCAACAGGCACAGATCCCCGAGTATCTGTGCCTGTTAACTGTCTCTTTTATTCACTTTTAATGGCTTTTACTTCCAAGCGAACTTTTTAAATGCATCGTCTATGGGCGTTTTGGCGATGTGATTAACGTAGTTACTCATCACCTTTTGCGATAACCCCAAAATAATCTCTAGCAATTGTCTTTGCTCATAGCCTGCGCCATAGAAGGCGTTTAGCGTGTCTGATGAAATTTGACCACGTTCACGAACCATTTCTAAGGTCGTATCTTGCAGTGCCTGCAACTTGGCATTGGGCATCGGCTGCTTATTTCGCAATGCTTCAATTAAGGCGTTATCCACCTTCATTGAGTGGGCAATACCTGTGTGAGCTGGCACGCAGTAGTGACACTCATGCTCAACGTTAATGCTTTGCCATACCACAGTAAGTTCATCGGCATTAAAAGAAGAGTTAGCAAATAGCTCATGCAGCACTTGATAACCTTCAAGCAGCCCTGGAGCTTCAGCCATGACAGCATGTAAGTTAGGCACCATGCCATAGGCGGCTAATGATTTAGCCAATAATGGCTCGCTGGCGGCTGGTGCAGTTTCTAAGCTGTGAATTGTAAACTGGCGCATAGTGAGACTCCGATGATTTTAGGTTAAAGGTTGCTTGCTTGAGATTAATGTAGCTCAATAAGAACGATCGTTCAACAACAAGTTGAACAATCGTTCAGAATAAAATATGAGTAAAAACCCTCTCATCACACTAGATCTCATCACGATAAGTACAACTCCACTTCAAATTGAACAAGATAATGACATTTGTCACCTCAATCTCATGACCTTTGTGCCTGATGCCACTGCGGCAATATGGAGATACTAATACCACTCCAGATAACCTCGCTTATCTGGCCAGCACTGCGGCGATGTCGCCGCCTTCAATTGCACTTGTTGCACAAACGGAGCTTGATATGAACACTAAAAAATTATTGAACACATCTCTTAGAAGCAAAAACAAAAGTCTTAACAATATTGGCCTAAGCAGCAGACAAACCAAACCCTTACACCGCCTCGTGGCAGCAATAAGCCTTGCTGGCTGCGCTTTAGTCAGCCCTTTTAGCCTAGCGCAATCATCAGCCAGTATCGAAGCCATAGATAGCGCCGCCAATACCATGAATGTGGCAAGCTTGAAGCAGCTAAGCCAAGGTTTTGAAGCTAGTTATGCCAGTGCCTATGCTAATTACCGCCTCGCCATTACGGCCAATATCATGGGTCAAAGAAATACTGCGATGCAAGCCCTTGAGTTATCACAAAGCCAGTTAGAACAGATACTAACTACAGAGGAGCGCCCCGAACCATTAGCTTTATTAGCCAGTGTTTACGGCATGCAAATCGCCTTTGACAGCAGTAAAGCTGCCACCCTTGGATTTAAAATAGCTAAACTGTTAAGCCAAGCTCGCGCCTTAGAAGCTGATAATCCACGGGTCAACTTAGTGGCCGCTATCAGCGCCTTTAATACCCCAAGTTTATTTGGTGGTGGCATGGATAAAGCCATTAGCTTAAGCTCACAAGCGATTGAATATTATGCAATACCCTGTGATGATATTTGCTGGGGACACGCCGAAGCCTACACTTGGCGCGGACTGGCTAAGCAAGAACTAGGTGACATTGCTGGCGCCATCGCAGATTGGCAGCAGGCGCTAGTGGTAGATACCCAGTATGGCTGGGCTAAGTTTCTGCTGTCACAGCAATCACAACATAAGCAATCTCAAGATGTACACAGCGCTGCAATCTCAAAATAATCAATCTCAAAATATAAAGTGCAGCACATTAGACCTGCTAGATCACTGCTGCCTGCGAGTCATTGCAGGCCAGCAGTTTCCTGTAAGCTGAGCCGCGACCACTTTACAGCTCATAGTGAGTTAATCCAGCGTTAATCGCGCTAAAAGCGAATCTAATAAAAATACAGTTTTATTAAAATAATCAGTATATTGTAGCTAGGTGATTGTCTAATAAGTCATACTGTTTTTGGAGTCAAAATGTCAAAGTCTATCCCAGAAGTTCAGCCTATAGCGCTTAGTACTCGCGAAAGTAAATCTGCATCTGTGGTGCCGGGCTCTGCAACGGCTGAGATGCATAACACTAATGATGAGCCTTCTTGTCAAAATGCGGCTGAAAATCAGGAGAAAAAGTACGCCTGGGTGTATCTAATCAACTTAGTTTTTTACTTTATTCCTTTGTACTTTATGCCCCTTGAGCCAATCAAACTCAGCTTGGTGCTCGCCGCATTAGTGCCTTTTATTGGGTGTTATTTCTGGGCTTATAACAGCACCAGCCAAAAAGCGATTTACCCTATTGTGGCGATGATTATATTAGCCTGCTTAGTGACGCCCTTGAGCTCGGGCTCGTTATCTTTTTTTAGCTTCTGCGGGTTTTTTATTGGGTTTTTCTATTCGTTAAAGCGGGCATTTGCAGGTTTTATCGCGATCAGCATTATCTTGCTAGGGCTCAACATTATCGTGGGCTTTGAGCACCATATGTTTGTGCTATACGGCATGTTAATCGTCTTTGCGGTAGGCGTATTTGGCGTGATGGAGCGCAGACGTCAGCAGTTAAAACGTCAACAGCAGCAATCTCGCGATGAAATCCACTCCCTCGCTACTATGTTAGAGCGCGAGCGCATCGCCCGAGATTTGCACGATATTATGGGCCACAGCTTAAGCTCTATTGCCCTTAAGGCCGAACTTGCGGACAAGCTCGTGGCTGCCAATCAATTAGATTTAGCCCGTCAGCAACTGCAAGAGCTTTGCCTTATTGCAAGGGAAAGCCTAACTCAAGTGCGCGATACTGTTTCAAGTTATAAACACAAAGGCTTAGACTCCAGCTTATCGCCCTTGCTGCAATCTTTAAGAGATAAAGGCATAACCGTTCAACTTGAAGGGGATATCCCAAAGCTTGACACCAATACCGAAGGTCAGCTGATCCTTATTCTGACTGAGTGGGTCAGCAACATGCTTAAACACAGCCAAGCACAGCATTGCTGCATTCACTTTAGCCAACAGGGCACAGAGCTTGAGATCATCATGGAAGATGATGCCAAGGCGCTGCCGTTAAACGAAGGTAATGGCATTAAAGGGATCCGTGAGCGAGTTAACGCCCTCGGCGGGACATTTAGCTACCAAACTCAAGCGCATTACCGCTTTTGTGTCAGGCTGCCACTGACCGATGCTGCGAATGATCAGTACAGTAAATAAACCGCACGGTAAATAACTAGCTCAGTAAATGACTAACACGATTAATGAAGTGGGATGCACAACAATGAAAATACTTCTGGCAGAAGATCAAGCCATGGTGCGTGGGGCGCTAGTTGCCTTACTCAGTTTAGGCGGATTCAGTGACATCACTCAGGCCGAGGATGGTCAGCAGGCTTTAGCGTTACTAAAACAGCACACACTGACCCCCAAGCCTTTTGATTTATTACTCACCGACATAGAAATGCCCGGCCGCACCGGCCTTGAACTGGCGCTATGGCTGCGGGAAAACCAAGCCGAGCTCAACAACAATATTCGCACTAAAGTGATAGTGCTGACCACTTTTGGCCGCGCGGGTTACATCAAGCGTGCCCTTGAAGCTGGCGTAAATGGTTTTTTACTCAAAGATGCCCCGTCCGACAACCTTATTCACGCCATCAAGCAAGTCATGGCAGGCAAACCTGTCATCGCCCCTGAACTTGCGGTGCTGGCTATTGGTGATATCGACCCGTTAAATGACAAAGAGCGCCGTGCCCTGCGCCTTGCCAGCGAAGGCAAATCCACTGCCGAAATCGCGGCAAATCTATTCATCGCCGAAGGCACAGTGCGCAACTATTTGTCAGAAGCTATCGCTAAACTTAATGGCGCTAATAGAATTGATGCCGCCCGCATCGCCCGCCAAAAAGGCTGGCTCTGATGCCAACCCGATTAAGCCAGTTGAGCATTAAACTATGGTGGATGAGTAAAACTGGCCGCCATTTTTTGAGGCGAAGGGTTAGGTTAACGCATTTTTGTTCCGTTACTCTTATCTGATAAAATCTCGGTATTGATAAGGGCTAGCATTACCCCAAACAATACCCGTGTAATTACAGTTCACTTTATTCAATTAGAATAATTTTCAATTGGGATTGTTGGTCGCATAGTGGAGTATAAGTTTGCTAGGTCGACCTAATTATGCAAAATGCACTTTTCATTGAAATGTGCGCCCTTGCGTAGCTTTCCAGCTTCGAATATTTCGAATATTGACATTGTTTCGAATATTTCGGATAATGTAGCAGTATACGGACTTGTATAGTCTGAAATCAGAATCTAGAGAGAAATATGATGAATACTGATACAAAATTGCCAAGCGCTGAAGAAATTGCACTGGCTAGACTTGGTAGTCAAGAGTTGTCAGCCGTTATGGAAACTAATGGTGAAGCTCAAAGGATTAATGTTGTCGATAAGTCAGGTAAGACTCACGAAGTGACTATTCCATCAAGTGCATTAAACATGATGATCGAAGTGCTTACTCAATTGGGGCAGGGTAACTCTGTTAGCATTACCCCTATTCATGCAGAGCTCACAACGCAAGAAGGTGCTGACATGTTAAGTATGTCTAGGCCCACATTTATTAAGCTTCTTGATTCTAAAGAAATTCCGTTTAGTCGCACTGGTAACCGCCGGAAGGTGGCCTATGTTGATATCATGGAGTACAAGAACCGTTTAGAGCAGAATAGACTAGCTACTCTTGCTGAACTATCCGCATTAGACCAAGAAATGGATATGGGATATTAATGACATCATACACGGTAATTTTGGACGCATGTGTTATGTATCCAGCCCCACTTCGCAGTTACCTAATGTATTTATCCAACACTGGGTTATTCAGAGCGCGATGGACAGAAAAAATACATGATGAATGGATTCGAAATCTCCTCAAGAACAACCCAGATACTGATCCAGTAAGACTTGAAAGAACCAAACAGTTAATGAACGCCAATGTACCTGACTGCTTGGTTGAAAGTTATGAGCCATTGATTGATGGGTTAACCTTACCAGACGTAGATGATAGGCATGTTGTTGCTGCGGCTATTAAAGGACAAGCGGAGTCTATCATCACGTTCAATCTAAAAGATTTCCCTTTAAACGAGCTTGAACCGCTAGGTCTGTCTGCAATACATCCAGACGAGTTCTTATGTGACATGTTTGAACTAGATAGCAGCTCTTGTGTTAAGGCCGCCCAGCAACAAAGAGGCTCGTTGAAAAGGCCACCAATGAGTCAAGATGAGTTTTTAGCTTGCTTGCAAAGACAGAAACTTCCAAGTTTCGTCTCAAAGTTAAAAAGCTTTAAGCTAATGATTTAATTTTTCGGAATAGAAGTGGCAGTTTAAGGCTATCAAGCTACCGCCCACAAATGGCTCAGGGCCTTTGCTCATTTATGTCCAAAAAAGAGCTAGGATCGATTACATAATTTAACGGTGGCACCTATTGTTAAATTCTGGGAGTTGTCTTTTGAGTCAACAGATTACTCACAAAAAACTTAGCTAAAATCTTAGCTAAAATCTTAGCTGAACTCTTAGCTAAACTCTTAGCTAACTAATCAGATTAAAACTCAGATCAAAAACCAGTCAAAACAATCCAATATTGCCATCGCCAGAGACTCTGTTAATATATGTATAAATTTACAGTGTTTTGGTACTAACGACTTGAAGCAACTGGATATCACCCCTGTCACAGAACTCAAAGGCGTCGCTAAAAAGATGGCCGAGAGACTGGCTAAGCTTGGCATACAAACAGTGCAAGACTTACTGTTTCATCTGCCGCTGCGCTACGAAGACAGGACTCAAGTTTACCCTATTGCAAGTTTGCCACCGGGCAGCTACGGCACCATAGAAGCCCATATACACTCGAGTCAAATACTCCAAGGCCGCAGACGCATGCTAGTGTGCCAGGTGCGTGATAATACCGGTAGCCTCACCCTCAAGTTTTTTAATTTCACCATGGCCCAGCGCAATAGCATGCAAAATGGCGCCATTATCCGTGCCTATGGTGAAATTCGTCGCGGTAGCCATCAAGCCGAAATCGTCCATCCCGATTATAAGATTATTGGGACCGACGAAAGCTTTACTCCCAGTGAGACCTTGTCGCCAATTTACCCCACCACAGAAGGCTTAAAGCAAGCTAGCTGGATAAAACTCACCGAGCAAGCACTGATCATGCTGGCTCAAGGGGGCTTAGTTGAGCGCCTGCCCGAACAACTTAGGCCCAACAATTTAAGCCTGCCTCAAGCATTGCAAATTTTGCATCGCCCGCCAAACCATGTCAGTCAAGAGGCGTTAGAACACGGCCAGCATCCGGCTCAGCAAAGGTTAATTCAAGAAGAGTTATTGGCCCACAACTTAAGCATGTTAAAGCTGCGTCAGCGCAGCAACCAAGATAACGCTATGCCTATGGCAGCGTCCGGCAGATTATTGAATCCTTTTCTCGCCAGCCTGCCGTACTCTCCAACCGGGGCGCAGCAAAGAGTTGGCGTGGATATCAGCACAGATCTTGAAAAGCCGATGCCGATGATGCGCCTTGTGCAAGGGGATGTGGGCTCAGGTAAGACTTTAGTTGCGGCGCTTGCGGCGCTGCAAGCCATAGAAAATGGCTATCAGGTGGCCATGATGGCACCGACAGAATTATTGGCAGAGCAGCATTATGTTAATTTCAGCGCTTGGTTTGAGCCTTTAGGCATCAAGGTGGGTTGGCTTGCGGGTAAGCTTAAGGGTAAGGCACGGACCCAATCTCTTGAAGATATCGCCTCAGGCGCGGCGCAAATGGTTATCGGCACCCACGCGCTATTTCAACAAAATGTACTGTTTGATAAGTTGGCGCTGATCATCATTGACGAGCAGCACAGATTTGGCGTGCATCAACGATTAGAATTACGCGAGAAAGGCGCGGCTCAAGGGTTTCATCCTCATCAATTGATCATGACCGCCACTCCAATACCGCGCACTTTAGCCATGACGGCCTATGCTGACCTTGATACCTCAGTCATCGATGAATTGCCGCCAGGGCGCACCCCAGTTACCACGGTAGCGATTCCCGATACCCGCCGCGAGCAGGTTATCGCAAGGGTGCAGCAAGCGGCTAAAACCGATAAGCGTCAAACCTACTGGGTGTGCACCTTAATTGATGAATCTGAAGTATTAGAATGCCAAGCGGCTGAAGACACCGCCGCCGAACTCGCCATCGCCCTGCCAGAACTTAAAATTGGCTTAGTGCACGGGCGAATGAAAAGTGCGGATAAACAAGCGGTAATGGCACAATTTAAGTCGGGAGAGCTGGATTTATTGGTAGCAACAACCGTTATTGAAGTCGGGGTCGATGTGCCCAACGCCAGCCTAATGGTGATAGAGAACCCTGAACGCTTAGGGCTGGCGCAATTACACCAACTCCGCGGCCGTGTGGGTCGCGGCGCTATCGCCAGTCACTGCGTATTACTCTATAAGGCGCCACTATCGCACACTGCCACTAAGCGTCTTGGGGTATTAAGAGACAGCAACGACGGCTTTGTCATCGCCCAAAAAGATTTAGAAATTCGTGGCCCAGGAGAAGTCCTCGGCACTCGGCAAACCGGATTGGCAGAACTTAAAATTGCCGATTTAGTGCGAGATCAGTATCTTATCCCTCATATACAAAAACTCGCGGTACACATGATGCAACAAGCTCCCGAACAGGTGGATGCCATTATCACTCGCTGGCTCGGGCAACGGCAGCAATACGTACAAGCCTAAGTCGTAGGCACAAATATATATTGAACAAAGCACTGTAACTACTGGACAAAGCCACTGAATTTTGCAGAATGGTACATACCAGTCGTATTAATTATTTGCGCTACGTAAGATGCTCAGACAGTTCAGATAATTAATCTGGTTGGTATTTTGTGAAAAATTTTAAGGCTCCACAATCGCGCAACCCTGTTACGAACCGTTTTTTAGCCAAGGAATTCACATGCAAGTAAATCAAGAAGACAGAATTAGCCCAACAACGGCCAAACCTTCCTCAGGAAGTGCCGTCCCAGTTATCGCTATTGCTGTAATTGCCATATTAGCCATAGGTGGCTATTTCTATATCAGCAGTGATAGCGAAGAAATGCCTGAGCAACTAATCGGCCAAGTAGAGCTACCCGAAAGCATTCCAGCGACCCCCATTGAGCAAGACCCTATCGAGGAGCAGAGCCAGCTTGATGATATGGGTAATTCATTACCGTTAACCGCAACGACTGCTGAACCACAAGGTGAGCAAGGTGATTCAGCCAACACAAGCACCACAGCCGTTGACGCCAAGCCCGTTGAACCATTACCAGCCCTAGCTGAGAGTGATGATTTTCTTGAGAAAAAAGCCTTATCAATTGCCAATGGCATGAAAATAGAGCCACTTATCTTGAAAAAAGACATGGCGCGTCAATTTGTGGTATTTATCGATAACTTAGCCCAGGGCGAGCTTATCCGTAAGGCCAGCCCGCTAAAAGGTCCTAATCGCAATTTCAGCGTGAGTGAAATCACCAACAAGATATTTATCAACCCAGACAGCTTTCACCGATACGATATTTACGCCAATTTTATCGCCGGCCTTAATGAAAATGAGCTGCTAAGCACTTACAAAGAGCTGACGCCATTGTTTAAAGAAGCCTTCGCAGAGCTGGGTTACAGCAATATGGATTTCAATGAAAGAATGCAGCAAGCCATGAAGATGGTACTCGATGCGCCTATCATAGAAGACCCTATCGAACTTACGTCAGTAACTGTGAACTATCATTTTGCCGAACATCATCTGGAAGCATTACCCAACGCACAAAAGTTTTTGTTACGTATGGGCCCAGAAAACACCCGCAAAGTAAAAAACGCGGTGAAGAAACTGCAGAATTTATTGGATAACCAATAAGCTATTAAGATCTCACCGTACCCATTCGAGGTACTGTGATAAACAACAACGCTTGCTCTAAGAGCAAGCGTTTTTTATGCCTGTTGTTAAGCTATGCGACAGCACTATTGGGCTAAGCCATGCAGTTAAGCCACTAAGCTAGGCTATGCAGTCAAACTATCCAGTGCGGCTTTGGCGTTCATAAGGCCCTGCGCGGTGGCATCGGGGCCCATATTTAATGCTTCAGCGTAAACAAACTCCACTTCGGTGATGCCGATAAACCCTAATACTGTCTTAAGGTATGGCACGATATGGTCACTGCCGCCTTCTTTATGCATCCCACCGCGCGTGGTCACCACGATGGCACGCTTGCCTTCGAGTAACCCTTTAGCGCCGGATTCTGTGTAGGTAAACGTAATGCCGGCTCGGGCAATAAAATCAATCCAATTTTTAAGCTGCGTTGGAATAGAAAAGTTATACATGGGGGCGGCAATCACTAAGGTATCGTGGCTCTTAAGCTCAGCAATTAACTCATCAGAGAGCGCTAACGCCTGCTGTTGACGGTCTGATAAATTGTCACCACCACGCATTCCAGTAGCAATTTCACCATCAAGAACCGGCACAGGAGAGGCTGCCAGATCTCTCAGCGTCATTTGCGCGCCTTGCTGTTGCCAGTGGCCCATCAAATGGCTGATTAATGCCGATGACTGTGAATAATCACCTAAAATGCTCGATTTTAACACTAGAACTTTCGCCATTGTCTTGCTCCACTATTTCATTTAAGGAAGGTCAACTTATGCTGGTCGACCGATGAAATGAGTATATTGGTCTAATAAAAAGAATAAAATCGCAATTATTAAGGGATTGTATTCGATTAAATAGAACCTTTTGAGCATTGTCATAATCACAAGGCAAAAAATGCCTTTAGGGAATGTCCCTAAAGGCGAATAGAAAGAATAAGAAACTCAATGATGGTCGTGTTTAGCCGCTTTTGCTGGCATTGTGGCCTTACGCACTAGGGCTGTGATGTTAATTTCTTCACCGTTATCAAAAACCAATGTCAGTGGTAATTTATTGCCTTCAGCGGGTACACCTTGGGTCAGCCCGGTTATCATGGCATGCAGGCCCATCGGCGCAAGTTTCACTTGTTGCTTGGCTTGTACCGCAATCTGCCCCACAGGTTGCATGCGCATCATGTCATTTTCCATTACTGTTTTATGTAACTCTACCGCACCAAAATCACTGCTAATTTTTATTAGCGAGACTTTTTTATCACTATGATTATGCAAGGTAAGGTAAACAGGAAGCACTCTCGCTGTTGGCGGCATGGCTCGTGACCATGCATCCACTGCCATCATATCTGCCGCCAAAGCTTGGCTACTTAAAGCAGCTAAAGCCAGTCCAGCTGACAATAACAAGCCTATAAATGATGCTGTTTTTTTCATTTTTATATCCTTAATAAATGAGTAACCTAAGGGTTAATTGTTGATAATTTGCCAACTGATGCTGCTGTTTTGCTGCGATTAGAGCAAGCTAATCACTTGTTGTTTCATTTCTTCTATCGATGTCCCAGCATAGAAAAAACCCCGCACTCGATTCTGAGTGTCCATCACAAAAATCTTGGCACTGTGGGAGTAGAGGTATCCTTTTTGCTCTTGCTGCGCATCGTCTAACGACAACTTCTTGTATTCTGTGGTGACCTTGTCATTGGCAAGTTTGATGTAGTCAGCATGAAATAATTTCGCCACATGATCAATTTTTTCCCGTTCATCCACCAGCCCAATAAAGCTTGGGTCAAAATAGGCTAAGTACTTATTTAAATGCTTAGGAGTGTCATAATCGCTGTCAATACTGATAAATAACACTTGGACCTTTGCGCGCTGTTCTGGAGTGAGCTTATTCATCATCTGACTGATATGAGCCATGGTCGTAGGACAAATATCGGCGCAATTGGTGTAGCCAAAAAATAACATCACCACCTTGTCTTTAAAGTCAGACAAACTGACTTCGCCGCCCTTACTACTCTTTAAACTAAACTCCCCACCTATGCCTTTTAAGATCGGCATCTGCGCCAACGCCAAACTACTGCCAAACAGCGCCAACACTATATACAGCTGCACTACAGCTAACATATTCATTACTTTTTTTAGCGTCTGCTTCATCTTATCAACTCCCTTGTACGGCTATCACTGTCACTGCCTAGGTTAACGATAAACCTCATTAATCTAACAGCGGATCTCTGCACCTAAATCGGTTTTTGGTGCCAAGTATTGCTCTTGATAAAACTGTATTTGGACTTTGCCTTGCTCAACAGTTAAGCGGATCACCACCCCAATATTGGCCATTTCGGTTTCACCTTGGGCATTGAGGGCGCTCCATTGATATTCAAATTCAACTTGGTAAGCCTTAGCTCCAACGGTATTTTGAGCGGCTTCAATGTCCGAGATTTCTGTTGCTACCAAGGGATTAATTTGCAGGTTTTTCATTGCTCTGCGGCTCTGAGTTAACCCAAGCCCTGCCAAATACGCTTGATAATCTGCGATGGTAGCGATTTGCGCCTCAGCCAAGCTGATCTTGGCATTCTGAGCTAGCCACACACTTAAGTTATCAGTTTCAGGCTCATCTAAGCCTTGAGCCCAGCGATATAAAAAGCCGCGAATTAAATTGCTGTCACTGCTGGGCATAAAGCGTGACTCAAAGTCATCTTGCTCAATGGATTCAGTTTCAACGCGCTGCAAGCTAAGGTTAAAATCGCCGCTGCGTTGATCAAAACTCAGTAATTGCTGCAAGTAATACCCCACCACTTTTTCACGGTGGATCTCTTGGGGGTAAAACTCTAAGGTGACCCTAACTTGGGTGATAAATGGAGTGTTTTCTGGTAATGGTGTAATGTCGAGAATATGGTGCGCCCCTGGTTGCCATTGCCCTTGGGACTGTCCTTGTGGTTGGCCTTGAGAATACTCTTGTAAATCGACCTTGGCACTGGGATATTTTTCACGCCACATTTGGCTGGCGTCGAGGTCGCCATACCATTGATAAACTTGCGCGTTAACTAAGTAATCCTTAATCAACTCGGTCGAATAAACACTTTGACTCACACAAGCCAGAACTAACAAGATCATCACTCGTAACATGGTTAATTCCTCAGCTTCTGTGGTTTATACCTGTATATACGCCTGCCGATAGATGGCTCAAGGCAGTGGCCTTGAGCCATACCCAGTAGGACTTAAGCCTTAATCGGCGATGGCTTGCTGACCTGAGTCATCAAATCATCATTCCATTCGCCTTCAACCTTAATGTGCGCCGCTGCGCCCTTCATAATGGCTTCAATCAGGTTGTGGTTCACATAGGCGTATAAACCAGGCTGTAGGAAGGTATATAAAGCCGCCCCCGCACAACCGCCGGCAATGTGCCAAGTCTCTAAATCACGGGCTGGACGGTCGCTAAATGAACCTGTATTCCACACATAATCGCCGTGGCCGCCGATGATGTGTGGACGCGTATCACGATTAGCTTGAGAGTGAATAAATAGCACCGTCTCACCCAGCTTGGCTGTCATGGAGTTTTTGCCTGTTAATGCCCCCACGGCACCATTAAATACCACATGTGAAGGTGTTAAGGTCTTCATTACTTCTAAAGTGTCATTCATGCTGCCCATAATATTGTCATAGGCTTTGTATTTACCTTGATCATCTTTAGCGATATAAAAATCTTGCTCACCAATGTAATAGGCTTTGTCATAGGGCAAGCTGTTACCGTCGCCATCAGTCAAGCCTTCACGGGGAAGTACCATGATGGCGCCATTCATGCCCATCACCACATGCCATGGGATCATCACCCCGCCTGGAGCGCAGTGATACACGAAGGTGCCCACTTTGGTGGCTTTAAATCTGAAGGTGACTTCCTCACCAGGAGAAACTAAGGTTAATTCACCGCCACCCAATGCGCCTGTAGCTGAGTGTAAATCTATGTTGTGAGCCAGCATGTTGGTCTTAGGGTTAACCAGCGTCAATTCAACATAATCATGCTGATGACAAACAATCAGCGGTCCTGGCACGCTGCCATTAAAAGCGCAAACCCAAGCTTTAGTGCCGTTTTCTAATTCGACTTGTTTCTCTTCTACTTCAAGGCGAACCTCAATAACTTTTGGCTTACCTTTCGCCACTTGATCATGCACAGGCACCATAGGCGGAGCCACAAGTACTTGCTTTACACGCTCAAGCTGATCTGCGGTGTAATTTGCCATACGATCAACTTTTTTGCCGCTTGCCGCTTGGGCCGACGATGATACTAATCCTGCTGCAATACCTGCGCCCACTAAACCTGCGCCAATTGAACCGCTGATAAAGTTACGGCGCTGCTCGTTCACCTGTGTTTGAGTTGTAGAAGTCTTCTTTTCCATGTCTAGCTCCGTTTTATATGGGGTTTTCTGTCTTTTTCTGCAGAAAATCATTGAGTAAGGGCATCACAACTCAAAGCATACAATGATAATTCGAATCATAATTGACTTAGATCAAGTCGTTATAATCGAAATAACTAAAGCTTGAAGGGGCTAACAATAAGGCTATAAATGTGATCTAGCGCAGACTGAAAAAGATAAAATTTACTTTTTGAACAATGACTTAAATATATCTCCCAGAATGCCAGACAATCATGCTTTTATACCCATTCAATTGAAAGACTGAGACTAATGAGCTTTGGCCTAGGGGGTGATATAATCTGTGCTCATTAATTTAAGGTGACTGACATGTTCCATATCGCGCTCTATGAGCCAGAAATTGCCCCCAACACAGGCAACATTATTCGATTATGTGCCAACAATGGATCACACCTGCATTTAATTGAGCCATTAGGATTTGATTTAGAAGAGAAAAAGCTTCGTCGTGCCGGCTTAGATTATGCCGACTTAGCCAATGTGACTCGCCATAAAAACTATGCCGACTTTCTTGGCGCTATGGCAGGAAAACGCATTATGGTGTGTACCACCAAAGGCAGCCGTCCTCATACTGAACTTGAGTTCGCCAAAGACGATGTCTTATTATTCGGCCCAGAAACTCGTGGTTTACCTATGGACATCATTAATGCTGCGCCATTAGAGCAGCGTTTGCGGATCCCCATGATGAGCAGCAGTCGTAGCCTAAACTTGTCTAACTCTGTGGCTATCATCAGCTATGAAGCTTGGCGTCAACTGGGTTTTGAAGGCGCCTAGGTGTAAGTGGTTAGTGGTTAGTAGTTAGTGGTTAGTGGTTAGTGGTTAGTGG
>NZ_JACJDV010000040.1 GCF_014163735.1 Shewanella sp. SR44-3 | reverse complement strand
CTATAAATAGCGGGCTTTTTTGTTGAATGTGGCGGAGGGATAGGGATTTGAACCCTAGAAGGGCTATAAACCCTTGCCGGTTTTCAAGACCGGTGCATTCGACCACTCTGCCATCCCTCCGAACGAGCGAGATAATAGCTATCTCACCGCCCTATGTAAAGAGCTAATCACATCTAAATTACAAAAAAACGTGCAACTGCTCAATTGGCGATCAATAGCAGCCTTTTTAGCCATCATTTGGCAATGACTTCGCCTTATCTGAATGATGATTTAACATCTTCTGTGGCCGCGCCTAGCGCCACTTGCAGCCCTAAGTCATCGCCCTTGGCGATATACGCTTTATCTACCCAAAATCCCACTGCGGCAACAAGCTGCTCACCATAAAAAATCAGCGGCACTTGGGCACGTCGCCAAGGAGGTATCTGCAACTCTTGCCAGAGTTTTTTAAGCTCGCGGCCCTTACTACGAAAATGCGGCTGGCACTTTACACTGCTCGGCGCACCGTATTGAATACTCACCGACGCTATGTCACGGGGTAAAACTAAGCGGATGCCAGTGGCGCTGATGCTCAATCTCCATGTGTGGCATACTTGAGCTCTATCTTGGCTATGATACTTAGGTTTAGATAAATTAACGCAGGTTTCATCTCCCAGAATCACTGCCAATAATTGCTGCAATAAGCAAGCTTTCTCTACGTCAGTGGAGGCTGTGGTTTTGGCGATTGCAAAGGCTTTACCCGCGAAGCGTTTTACTTGGTATTGCTCGCAATCTATGCTGACTTTGGCATCTTCTTTCGCCTGCAATTGCTGAGTAATTATCTGTTCAAGTTGCGATGAAGAAGGCGCAGCTAACCCTAATGCATTTAAATAGCCCCGAAATAGCAGTTTTTGCCATATCAGGCTTTCCTTAGCAAAATGCTCAAGCTTAAAGCCTGTACCTTCAAGGGGCGTAGTATCATCTAAATAAGCGTGTAATCGCGCTATGGTTTGCTCTTCTATAACTTCTTGCTGCTCGGCGCATAATCTGGCGCTACGGCTAGCAGTTTGGGCATAGCTTGGCCAGCGCTGCTTAAGGGCGGGGATGATTTCGAGGCGTAAAAAGTTTCTATCAAAACTGTCATCTTGATTACTGTCATCTTCGATGTGAACTAGGGCTTCTGCTGCCGCTAAGGCTTCTATCTGCTGCCGTGAAACACCGAGCAAGGGCCGTAGTAGCCAATAATGGTCCTTTCGCTGGCACTCTCCCATGGCCGCCAACCCTTTAGGGCCTTGGCCGCGCTTCAATGCCAACAACAAGGTCTCAAGCTGATCATCTTCATGGTGCGCGGTAAGCAAGATATCATTCTGATGTAAATGCATGGCGATGGCGTGATAGCGCGCGGTTCTCGCTTTGGCTTCTAAGCTTTCACGCTTGCCTTTGTGCACTGAGACTTTTTCGACAATAAGTGGCAAGTTATATATGGCGGCGCGATTGCGGCAGTGTTCCGTCCAGCTGTCGGCGTGGGCACTTAAGCCATGATGTACATGCAGTAAACGGCAGTCTATTTGGGGATGAAATTGACTGAATAGGCTTAAGCCTGCGGCAAGCAATTCGGAGTCGACGCCGCCGCTGTAGGCCAGCACTAATTTAGCTGCTGACGCTAATGATATTTCGCTGCCATTGTCACTCCCGTGAGCGCGGCTATGCAGGGCTGCACAAGTGTCTGATGGCGTCAGTAATGGCAGTGCAAGGCGCGCTATATTAGCGCATATATCTGTGATATTCATCTAAGCCCACCTCAGTGTTAGGCCAAGTAACGGACTAAAGTTACAGCTAACAAAAAATTAGTATTGAGCGGCACTGGCAGTATAAATGCTAGTCAAACTTAAGCTTCACATTCTCTGAGCCAAGTAATAACTCCAGTGCCAGCATTAACTCATCACTGGGATTGACTTGCCATGCAGCGCCTAAGGTGAAACTGGCGCGCGTGCCTTCTTGCAAGTAATCAATCACCACAGGTACGGCGCCCCCCTTCCAAGGCTCAAGGGTGGCTTTAAATTGCTCAAGCCAAGCTTCATCTGGCACTTGCTCGGCTGCTAACTTAAGCTCAACGGCGCGGGCGAAGTGGCTCCTCGCTTCACCTATGTCGATGATATTGCGCGCCGTCATGCGATTGCCGCCAGCAAAGTCATCATAGCTGACCTCGCCTTCACAAATTAAGATGCGATCTTTTTCCAGCAGATGATTAAATTTCTCAAAAGCTTCAGTGAATAACATCACTTCTAAACGGGCGCTTTTATCATCTAAGGTCACCAAGCCCATTTTGGCGCCGCGCTTAGTGAGCATCACTCGGGTTGCTACCACAAGCCCAGCCGCTTTTGCTGTCTTGCCGCGCTCCGTAGGGTGCACGTCTTTTAAGCGCCCAGAAGTGTATTGCTTAAGCTCTTTTAAATACTGATTAATCGGGTGACCTGTAAGGTACAAACCTAAAGTATCACGCTCGCCTTCGAGCCAAATTTTATCTGGCCACGGGGTGCATTGCACAAATTGCTGCTTGTTATCTTCAGGCTCACAGTTAAGCAAGCCAAACATATCATGCTGACCTATGGCTTCGGCTTTGGCGTGCTGCGCCGCAGCGCTGATGGCCTCTGGCAAAGTTGCCATCATAGAGGCGCGATGCGGCCCAAGGCTGTCCAGCGCGCCAGCGCAAATAAGCTTTTCAATGATGCGCTTATTGAGCTTTTTAAGGTCAACTCGGGCACAAAAGTCAAATAAATCAATGAACGGCCCATTTGCTCTAGCCTCAAGAATTGACTCCACCGGCCCCTCACCCACGCCTTTAATGGCGCCAATGCCGTAGACGATATTAAAGGCCTCATCCACAGTAAACTTGAATAAGCCCTTGTTCACATCCGGTGGGATAAGCGGCAAGCCCATGCGCTCACACTCATCCACTAAGGTGACGATTTTATCTGTGTTATCCATATCGGCGGACATCACCGCCGCCATAAACTGTGCGGGGAAATGCGTCTTAAGCCACAGGGTTTGGTAAGACACTAAAGCGTAGGCGGCGGAGTGAGACTTGTTGAAACCGTAACCGGCGAATTTTTCCACCAAGTCAAAGATTTTCATCGATAGCTCGCCATCGATACCGTTGTTTATAGCTCCTTCCTTAAAGGTGCCGCGCTGCTTGGCCATTTCTTCGGGTTTTTTCTTACCCATGGCGCGGCGCAGCATGTCTGCGCCACCTAAGGTATAGCCAGATAACACCTGAGCTATCTGCATCACCTGCTCTTGATAGAGGATAATGCCGTAGGTGGGTGACAAGAGCTCACGTAATGACTCGTGCTGATACTGGGCATCGGGGTAAGACACTTCCTCACGGCCGTGCTTACGTTCGATAAAGTTATCAACCATGCCAGACTGCAATGGGCCTGGGCGGAACAGGGCCACCAAAGCAATCATGTCTTCGAAGCAATCCGGCTGCAGACGTTTGATCAAATCTTTCATGCCACGGGATTCAAGCTGAAATACCGCAGTGGTTTCATAACGCTGCAATAATTTAAAGCACTTAGGATCGTCCAGAGGAATGGCTTCGATGCGAATGGGATCTAAGCCATTTTGCAATTGCACCTTGTTAACCATCTCAAGCGCCCAGTCGATGATGGTTAAGGTTCGAAGGCCCAAGAAGTCAAATTTGACTAGACCCGCGGTTTCCACATCGTTCTTATCGAACTGGGTCACAGGGTTATTGCCTTCGGCGTCGCAATACAGCGGCGAGAAGTCGGTGATCTTTGTGGGCGCGATAACCACGCCGCCGGCATGTTTACCGGCGTTACGAGTCACGCCTTCGAGGCGGCGACACATGTCGATGAGCTCTTTAACATCTTCATCGGCATCATAGGACTCTTGCAGAGCAGGTTCTACTTCAAAGGCTTTTGCCAGTGTCATCCCAGGCTCTGCGGGGATAAGCTTTGAAATTCTATCGACGAAACCATAGGGGTGGCCAAGCACCCTACCCACATCACGCACCACGGCTTTAGCGGCCATGGTACCGAAGGTAATGATTTGCGACACAGCTTCGCGGCCATACAAGTCGGCCACATGGTCTATCACTTCATCGCGCCTGTCCATGCAGAAGTCGACGTCAAAGTCGGGCATTGAAACGCGCTCTGGGTTTAAGAAGCGCTCAAACAGTAAGTCAAATTCTAATGGGTCAAGGTCAGTAATTTTAAGGGCATAGGCCACCAAGGAGCCCGCTCCCGAACCACGACCCGGTCCCACTGGAATACCATTGTCTTTACCCCACTGGATAAACTCCATCACGATAAGGAAGTAACCTGGGAATCCCATCTGGTTAATCACTTTAAGCTCAATGGCTAATCGCTCATCATACTCGCCACGCCTTTGTGCACGCACTTGCTCATCTGGAAATAAAAACTCAAGCCGTTCTTCAAGGCCTTTTTCTGATACCACCACCAGAAAGTCTTCTGTGCTTAAGTCCCCTGTGGGGAAATTTGGCAAAAAATACTCATAAAGACGAATAGTGACATTGCAGCGCTTGGCAATTTCAACCGTGTTGCTTAAGGCCGCAGGAATGTCGCTAAACAGCGCGCACATTTCCTCTTCAGTGCGAAGGTATTGCTCTGCGCTATAGGTCTTAGGGCGGCGGGGATCGGCCAAGGTGTAACCATCAGTGATGGCGACCCGAATTTCATGGGAATCGAAATCATCAGCCTTAAGAAACACCACTTGATTGGTGGCAACGACTGGCAAGCCACGCTCATTGGCAAGGTTAACCGCCATGTGTAAATAACGTTCTTCGTCGGCGCGGCCAGTGCGAATTAATTCAAGGAAATAGCGGTCATCAAAATGCGTCTGATAAAAGCTGATTAAAGAATCTACTTGAGCTTGATTGCCTTTTAACAAGGCTTTGCCAACGTCGCCCTCCTTGGCACCAGATAGCAGCAAAATGCCTTTGTTATAGGTGACTAACCATTCTTGGTCGATAACAACTCGGCCGTTAACTTGGCCGCGAAGATAAGCTTGGCTGATTATTTGAGTCAGGTTTTGATAGCCATCGTTGTCCATGGCGATGATGGTCAATGCGCAAAGTTCTTTATCAAAGCCTGGTACTTGCATCCAGAAATCTGCGCCCACTATGGGCTTGATCCCCGCGTTATGACAGCCACCATAGAATTTAACCAGACCACAAAAGTTATTTTGATCCGTTAAGGCAATAGCTGCCATCCCTTGTCGCTCCGCCTCGGCGATGATGGGTTTGACCTTGGCGACACCGTCCGTCATGGAGAAATCACTGTGGACGCGTAAATGAACAAAACGAGGATCGGTCATAGATTATGATTCTTAACAATGCAAAAATAAGATAAAAACGCTACTGAGACTAACAAAAAAGCAGACTGACTAGCAAACACATCAGAGTATAAAAATAACCTTTAACGCTGCATGGCTTTTATTTATGACAATAACCTCAAAGCCACAGGCTTAAAGCTTTTCCTGTGCTCAGGCAAGACGCCAAATTGGGCTAGCGCCTCAAAATGTGCCTTTGTTGGATAGCCTTTATGTTTGGCAAAGCCATACTCAGGATAGCGAGCATCCAGCTGCAGCATTTCTGCATCCCGAGTCACTTTTGCTATGATAGATGCCGCGCTAATGCTAGGTACTAAGCCATCCCCCTTGATGATGGCATGACGACTAACAGAGGCATCTAATTCAAAATTAGGCAAACGATTTCCATCCACCAGTACCCGCTGTGGCGTAACGTTGAGCCCGGCAACCGCGCGGCTCATGGCAAGCATGGTGGCGTGCAGGATATTAAGCTCATCAATTTCCATGGGATTTGCGCGGCCAACACTGACAGCTAACGCCTTATCCATGATTTCAAGGTACAAGGCTTGCAGGCGTTTTTCACTGAGCTTTTTCGAATCCATTAAACCTTCAATAGGCTTATTGGGATCAAGAATAACCGCTGCCGTAACGACATCGCCAATCAATGGGCCGCGGCCCACTTCATCAACCCCTGCAACTAAGCCATCACTGAGCAACAACACTTGCTCTGGGGTTATTTGCTTAATTACAGCGGGAAAATTTTGCATCGTAGGAAAACGCCTTGTCTTTGATTACTAAAGTGTAAATCTATGGATATGCAGTAGAAAGCCGCATCAATGCTGACTTAATAAGCGCCGTTATTTCAGTGATACTAGCTTAAGTACCGCTTCGGCGGCCCTGTCACTTGCATGACAATTGAGCTGGTTATGCAGCGCTAAAAAGCGTTGCTGGGTGGCACTGAAATCATTATTTAACTGAGATACCACAGCGCTTGCAATTTTCTCTGGCGTGCAGTTTTCTTGGATCAGTTCAGGCACTAATTCTGTGCCTGCTAACAAGTTTGGCAATGAATAATGGTTAATGCTCATCAGCCGTTTAGCGATGGCATAAGTGATAGGGCTCACACGGTATGCCACCACCATAGGCCGTTTAACTAACATGGCCTCCAAGGTTGCAGTACCTGAGGCCAATAAAATACCGTCGGCTGCTGCCATAACTTCTCGAGATTGGCCATCAATAAGCTCAATTTCAAGATCAGGAGCAAATTGCTCTAGCGATGCAAGAAACTCTTGCCTGCGCGCTTTATTCACTAAAGGCGTAACAAATTTAATGTCTGGGCAGGCTTGTTTAATCAAGCTTGCCGCCTTGATAAATGGCTCACTCAACTGGGCTAACTCGCCTTTACGAGAGCCTGGCAAAATGGCTAAATATTCGGCATCAGCATCTAAACCCAAAAGCGTGCGCGCAAGGTTTTTAGGGCTCTCTAGGGGAATATCATCGGCCAAGGTATGACCCACAAAAGTGCACGGTACTTGGTGTTTATCATAGAAAGCTTTTTCAAACGGCAACAAAGACAACACCATATGAGTGGCCTTGGCAATTTTGAAAATACGCTTCGGGCGCCACGCCCAGACTGAAGGGCTGACATAATGCACCGTCTTTATGCCTTTGGCTTTAAGCTTAAGCTCAAGACCGATATTAAAATCTGGGGCATCGATCCCGATGAAGCAGTCAGGTTTTGCAGCAATAATTTGTTCAATCAAGCTGCTGCGAACCTTGATCAGGCGAGGCAAACGTGACAAAACCTCAACGATCCCCATCACGGACAATTCTTCAAGGGAGAAAAAGCTTTCAAAGCCTAGGGCTTGCATCCGCGGTCCGCCAATGCCGATAAAACGCGCATTAGGGTGGGTTTTCTGGAGCGATTTAATTAATCCTGCACCTAAAATATCGCCGGAGATTTCTCCGGCGACCATGGCAAAGACAATTTGAGATGTTTGAGAACGCATAAACTGTGGATCACTCACTCTGCCATCAAATCGTTAACGAATAATGCCTCTAGAAGACGAGCTCACAAAATCGACTAACGACTTAACATGCTCATCTTTTTCAGCTTCGCCCTGCAAGGCTTCAAGGGCTTCTGCGACTGTTAAACCTTGTCGATACAAGGTCTTGTAGGCGCGGCGCACAGCCAACTGGCTTTCTTTGCTAAAACCACGTCGCTTTAAGCCTTCGGCATTTAAGCCACGAGGTATCGCAGGTTGGCCAGATGCCATCACAAAAGGCGGCACGTCTTGCAAAATAAGCGATGAACCAGCTGCAAAAGCATGAGCACCGATATGCACAAACTGGTGCACCCCTGTCATGCCGCCCAAAATAACCCAATCACCCACATGCACATGGCCTGCGATAGAGGCATTATTGGCCATAATTACATTGTTGCCAACCACACAATCATGGGCAATGTGTACATACGCCATAAACAGATTATTAGAGCCGATGCGGGTTTCGCTGTTATCTTGCACTGTACCTCTGTGAATAGTCACAGACTCACGAATAATATTGTTATCGCCCATGACTAAACGAGTCGGTTCACCGGCGTATTTTTTATCTTGGCAATCTTCACCCACTGAGGCGAATTGAAAAATCTTATTACCTTTACCTATCACGCTTGGCCCTTTGACCACAACGTGTGAACTTATCCAGGTATCATCGCCAATTTCGACGCCAGCACCAATATAAGTCCAGGGACCGATAGTGACATTATTACCAATTTTGGCATCGGGATGGACGAATGCTAATTTATCAATCACTTTTTGATCTCTCTACGTGCACACATGATTTCAGCAGAACACGCTAGTTCGCCATCGACATATGCCTCTCCTACAAATACGCCAATCCCGCGGCGCTCTTTAATCATTTTTACATGGAAATGGATCTGATCCCCTGGCTCAACTACCCGCTTGAATCTGGCCTTATCTATGCCAGCAAAATAATACAGCACATTTGGCGATGGCTCTTCACTCATGGTTTTAAAGGCAAGTAACCCAGTTGCTTGCGCCATTGCTTCTAAAATAAGTACACCAGGCATCACAGGTTGAACTGGGAAATGGCCTTGGAAGAAAGGCTCGTTTATGGTGACATTTTTAATCGCGTGTAGACTTTCGCCGCGAGTAAAATCGAGCACGCGATCAATAAGTAAAAAAGGATACCTGTGGGGTAAGTACTTAAGGATCTCTTTAATATCCATGGTGTTTAATTGATTTGACACACTATTTCCTTAACTAGGCCTAGGCCATTAATCTTCTTTATTCTGCTGTTTTTCAAGCACTTTCACTCGACTGAATAAATCATCGAGTTGACGGAATCTCACCGTATTGCGGCGCCACAGCTTATTTTCCATCGCCACTGTGGATGAAGAATAAGTACCAGGCGCGCGAATTTCACTGGTCACGTTAGTGCCGCCACTGACATGAACCCCATCGGCTATAGTCAGATGGCCTGCTATCGCACTATTACCACCGACGATACAATATTGTCCTAGCTTAGTGCTGCCAGCAATAATACTACCGCCTGCTATGGCGGTATGCTTGCCTATGATGGCATTATGGGCAATTTGAACTTGGTTATCTAAGATAACCCCATCACCAATTTCTGTGTGGCCTAATGCGCCGCGATCAACTGCCGTATTGGCGCCAATTTCAACATTGTCACCAATGCGCACGCCACCTGTTTGCGGAATTTTAACCCAAGTACCGCGATCATTAGCATAGCCAAAACCGTCAGAGCCAATAACCGCACCAGAATGAATAATGCAATTTTGTCCTAAATGGACATCATGATACAGGGTCACATTAGCCCACAGCCGTGTATTTGAGCCTAAAATGCTGTGCTCGCCTATGACGCAGCCTGGACCAATTTGGCAATGTTCGCCAACAATAACCCCTGCACCAATCACTGCATTAGCACCTATGGCTACGCCTTGGCCGAGTTGCGCGGTGGCGTCGATTTGCGCCGAAGCGTGAATGCCTGTCGCCGCTTTTGGGGTGGTATCTAAACGCTGAGCAACGCGAGCAAAGGCCACATAAGGGTCTTTGACAATAAGCGCATTGCCTTGAAAATCTTTTGCTTCTTTCTCGCTAAGCAATACTGCCCCAGCTTGAGTGCTCTCAAGCTGGGAACGGTATTTACTATTGGCTAAAAAAGAAAGTTGGTCTGCTTGGGCTGATTCTAAGGTGCCAACGCTGCGGATAAGCAGCTGCTCATCACCTTGCAAACGAGCATCAAGCATTTCACCAAGTTCTTTTAAAGTCATTTTCATTGATTACTTGCCTTTGCTTAAGGCTTCAACCACTTTGCCACTGATATCAGCACTTGGCTTAACATAAATAACAGCACCACGTTGGAACACCATGTCATATTTTTCTTTTTCAGCTATGGTATTAATGGCTTTTTGAACTAAAACAAGTAGCTTGTTTTGCTCTTCGCCTTGACGACGACGCATATCTTCATCAAGTGCTTTACCCTTTAACTGAAATTCAGACTTCAGTGACTCCATTTTACGAACGAGCTCAGTTTTCTGAGTGTCGTTCATCAAAGCACCATCACGTTGCTGTTTTTCAATCATAGAGCGCATTTCTTCTTGCATCTTCTGTACATCAGCAACACGATCGCCGAATTCAGATTTTAATGATTTAGAAATTTGTTCACGCTGTGGTAACTGCTCAAATACTTCGCCCATATCGACAACTGCAAATGACTGCGCATTGGCCATCATAGGCGCGGCGAGGAAGCTTAATGTCACTAATGCACGATTAACCATCTTTTTCAAAGTAAACTCCTTGTTAAAATATATTTATGTTTTCAAAACTTGCTGAGTGTATTGGTTTTAGAAGGTTTTGCCAATATTGAATGAGAAGATCTCTGTATCATCATCTTCATATTCTTTAAGTGGCCACGCCAAACTAAACACCATAGGTCCCATAGGCGATAACCACTGTACGCTCATGCCCCAAGAGGCACGTAAACGTGATGGATCGCTATAATCTTCAAGCTTGGAAAACTGCTCCGCAGGCAAGACCCGGTAAGAGTCATAATCAAACTCGGTATCCCAGACGTTACCGGCATCGACGAAGAAACTGGTACGAACTGAATTACTGTAGGCATCATCCAAGAAAGGCGTTGGCACGATAAGCTCTAAACTTGCTGTGGCTAACGCATTACCACCAATAGACCGACCTTGACTCACCTGAATCGTGTTTGGTTCTCCTGGTAGGCTACAGCCATCATTTGATGAATCTGGCGAGCAAGGCTCACTGCCACGATACAAGAAAAACGATCTTGGGCCCACTGAGTTTGACTTAAAACCGCGTAATGAACTGCTGCCACCTGAGTAATAATTCTCCCAGAACGGCATAATTTGATCGTTGTCGTTAAACTTGCCATAGCCATTAGAATAACCAACCCGTGCACGAGCCAACACTACGAAGCTTTGCTTACGGTTTAATGGAAAATAGAAGTTAGTATCAAAATCTGTCTTGAAATACTGTAAATCAGACCCTGGGACAGTCATCTTGCCAGTTAAGCGTTGCGATGACCCATCAGATGGGAAAGTACCGCGGTTAAGTGTGCTTCTTGACCAACCAGCCGTTAATTCAAAGTTATTAAAACTAAGATCTGATTCAGGGCTTTCGGACTCACGGTAGACGTTATAAAAACGCAACGCTTGCTCGTAAGCTGATACTTCTGAAATAGTGTTATGACGATAGCCTATGCCACCGTTTAAACGATTATACTCATTAATTGGAAAGCCTGAGTTAAGCGCTAGTCCATAGGAGCTATTCTTATAACGCTCAAGATTAGCTTCATTGGCATCGAACTCACTCCAATACAAATTACCACCCAAACTGACGCCATCTTTAGTCCAATATGGATCTGTATAAGATAAATTAGCACTCTTTTGGTATTTGTTGGTATTGACGCTAAAGCCAGCCTGATTACCCGTACCTAAGAAGTTATTTTGCTCAACACCAAATTGCAAACTCATGCCAGATTCAGTGCCATAACCAATACCTGCATTAAACGAGCCTGAAGGCTGCTCTTTTACCTTAAACTCAACATCAACTAAATCATCGCTGCCAGGAATTTGAATCGTTTCTGTATCTACAGTTTCAAAATAACCTAAACGGTTAAGGCGAGTTTTTGAATGTTCGATTTGATCTGAGTTCAGCCAAGCCCCTTCCATCTGACGTAACTCACGGCGCATGACTTCATCTTTAGTAACTGTATTACCAGTGAAGTTAATCGAGCGCACATAAACACGTTTTCCTGGCATCACATTAATGTTAAGCACCACTTCTTTGGTGTCATCATTAATTTCAGGGTAAGTTTTCACTTCAGGATAGGCATAGCCAAAACGACCGAGGTACTTACTGTACATTTCTTCGGTGTAGGTTACTGTACCGCCGTTATAGGTTTCACCGGTTTTAATCGGTAAAATAGCCTTTAATAGTTCTTCACGGCCCATCAGCTCGCCAGTAAGGTTCACTTCTTTAACTTGATATTTCTCACCTTCATCAACGTTAATGGTGACGTACAAACCTTTTCTGTCCGGTGTCATGGCCACTTGAGTCGAGGTGACATTAAAGCGAATATAACCTTGGTTATGGTAATAGGTTTTAATGGTTTCAAGATCAGCTTGCAGTTTTTGCTTTTGATAGCGGCGCTCACCAAATAAATCCCACCAGGCCACAAAATCTTTAAGTTCGAGCATTTCAATCAGCTCAGAATCACTAAAAACAGTGTTACCCACAACATTAATTTGGCGAATTTCAGCAGCTAAACCTTCGATGAACTTAAATTTAAGCTCAATACGGTTTCGCGGTAAATTGATGATTTGAGCTTCTACTTTAGCGCCGTATTTACCTACGCCATAATAGAAGTCTTGCAGGCCTTTTTCGATACCTGTGATCATGGTTCTGTCTAATGACTCACCAATCTTGACCCCTGACTCATCTAAACTTTGTTGAAGTTGTTCTTCTTTGATGTCCTTATTACCATCAAAACTAATCACGCTGATCGTCGGTCTCTCTTTGACTTTAACAAAGATCACCCCATTTTCATGGCTGACGTCAATTAGCTCAAAGTTAGCTGAGCCGTAAAGACTCTTAATAGCTTGCTGTAATTTAACTTGATCTACAGTATCACCCACTTTAACTGGCAAACTCAAAAGAGCTGCACCAAGGGCGACACGCTGTAAACCTTCTACTTGGATGTCGGTGACTTCAAAAGGTTGGAAGTTATCTGCCCAACCATTCCCTGAAAAAGACGCACCGACTAATATCATCGAGGCAAAAATTTTATTCAATCTCATAGAGCACTTCTAATTATTTGATTGTCCTAGCTCAGAGTCGGGCGAAATCATTGAAGAGTGCAATACTCATCAACATCAACAGCAAGGCTGCGCCAATTCTGAATCCTATTTCCTGTGCTTTTTCAGGCACAGGCCTACCCGTAATCACTTCAATAAAGTAATACAGCAAATGTCCCCCATCGAGCACAGGCAAAGGCAAAAGATTAATAATGCCTAAGTTGACACTGATGAGTGCGATAAACCCAAGAAAGTACACTAATCCATAATTCGCGCTAGCACCAGCACCTTGCGCTATGGATATAGGTCCACTTAGGTTTTTCACCGACACATCGCCGGTAAAAAGTTTACCAATCATCTTGAAACTCACGATGATCAGCTGCCACGTTTTATCAGCTGCGGCAAAAATGGAGTCCACTATGCCATATTCCAAAGAAATACGCATATTTTCCGGCCATTGAGTTTGAGTAGGGCTAACACCTAACACGCCGATATTATTGCCTTCTTTGTCGATTTGAGTGTCTGGTACCAAATCCACATCCAAGGTCTGCATGCCGCGCTTAAGCGTTAGCACTAAATGCTGCCCTGCAGACGCTTGCACTAACTTAACAAAACTTGCCCAATCAACAAAAGCATTACCATTAATCGCCACTAAGACGTCACCTTTAAGTAGCCCAGCTCGCTCAGCCGCACTAGCTTCTGCAACAATGGCAAGTTCTGGTAATATCTTAGGTCTAAATATCCCCAAGCCTAATGCTGTTATTGGTGATTGTTTTTCTGGATCAAATTGCCAATGTCGAGTATCGAGCTGGTAATGCTTTGAACCTGTGTCCATTCCTTCGAGTCTAGATAAAGGCGCAAGTTCAATATCAATTTCATCATCGCCAATATGACCGATTAACGCGAGGTTAACCTCATCCCAATTACGCACTCTTTGACCTGAAATTGAGATAATTTCGCTGTGTTCATTGAGCTGAATTTGTGCCGCAGGCGTATCAGTAAGCGTGGTGTCAATTATGGGTTTGACCGAAGGTACACCAATGATGTACATAATGTACAAGGCAATGATAGCAAACAAAAAATTAGCAAGAGGACCCGCTGCAACTATGGCAATGCGTTGCCAAACGGTTTTGCGATTAAACGCTTGGGACTTGAGGGATTCTGGAACCGTGTCTACCCGCTCATCGAGCATTTTCACGTAACCGCCAAGAGGGATCATGGCGATCACGTATTCAGTGCCATCTAAGCCTACTTTACGCCAAATTGCTTTGCCAAAACCAATTGAAAAGCGTTCGACTTTAACACCGCAGCGGCGGGCTACCCAAAAGTGACCGTATTCGTGGGCGGTGATCAATATCCCAAGGGCAACAATAAACGAGCCTAGGTTCCACAAAAAATCGAACATGTTGCTCCTTTTACTAACGTATACGTTTAACAGCTTGCCAGGCGTGCTGACGAGTTAAACTGTCTAACTGTAAAATATCATCAATTGAGTTCAAACTACTTTGGGGCACTTGTGTCAAACAGCTGTCATTAATAGCAGCAATTTGAGTAAATCCAATTTGACCGGCAAGAAATGCTTCGACTGCGACTTCATTGGCAGCATTTAATACAGTCGTAGCCTCTTGCCCCTGTGCACAGGCTTGAATGGCTAAATGCAAGCACGGGAAACGCGCGGTAGCGGCTTCACAAAAACTTAAATCACCCAGCTTGAAAAAATCCAGTGCCTCCACTCCTGACTCGATGCGGTTGGGGTAAGACATGCAATGTGCAATAGGCGTGCGCATATCAGGATTACCCATCTGCGCCAACACTGAACCATCCCGATATTGCACCATAGAGTGAATAACACTTTGAGGATGAACCACGACTTTAAGCTGTTCGGCACGGGGATTAAATAACCACCGTGCTTCAATAAACTCAAGGCCTTTATTCATCATGGTGGCTGAATCTACAGAAATTTTGGGCCCCATAGACCAATTAGGATGCTTACAAGCTTGAGCTGGAGTCATGGACGCTAAGCGTTCTAAAGGCACCGTTAAAAAAGGTCCGCCAGACCCTGTGAGCAATATGCTAGACACGCCAGCATCATCTAAGGAGCAAAAGCCTAAGTTAGTTTGCACCGCTTCAGGAAGGCATTGGAAGATGGCATTATGTTCGCTGTCTACAGGTAATAGCTCAGCGCCAGATTGCCTACGAGCTTGCATAAATAACGCGCCGGACATGACTAACGCTTCTTTGTTAGCCAGTAACACACGTTTGCCTGCTTTCACGGCTGCAAATGTAGGAAGTAGTCCTGCAGCGCCAACAATTGCCGCCATTACGGTATCAGTTTGGCTTGATGTCACCAAATCTATTAACGTATCAATACCTGTAGTGACAGTGATGCCAAGATTTGGTGGCATAGCGGCCTTAAGCGCCATCGCCGCATTCTCGTCAACCATATGTGCAATAACAGGTTGATGAACAAGGCACAAGGCGAGCATTTTATCCACATTGGTGTTCGCCACCAAGGCATAAACGCTGTAACGCTGAGGGTGCATTGACATGACACTTAAGGTGCTGGCGCCAATTGACCCCGTCGCCCCTAAGATAACCACATTTTGCGTACGCTCAATGGGCATGGATCACATCCAAAAAGAGATATAAAGAAAGGTAAATACCGGCAACGCAGCAGTTAAGCTGTCAATTCTATCCAGAATGCCGCCGTGGCCCGGCAACAAGGTGCCAGAATCTTTTATCTTGGCCACACGTTTAAACATACTTTCAGATAAATCACCGAATGCTGAAGCTAATGCAGTGATAAGCGTCACTGCCACCAATAAGCCTAGTTCTTGCTCTGGAGCCACATACATAACGCCCGCAACCACTACTAGACTAGTCACTAAGCCGCCAAATAAACCTTCTAAGGTTTTAGCTGGGCTTACATTAGGCATTAACTTATGTTTACCAAAAGCACGCCCTGCGAAATAGGCGCCGCTATCTGTTGCCCACACCACTAACATCACCAAAAATACTAACCAGCCTCCGAAATAAGGATCCAGCGGGCCGCTTAAGGATTTAAGTGCGATAAGTGAGGCAAAACAAGGGATTAACGTCAGTTGACCAAACATGGACTTAAGCATATGACTTTCTTTCCAAAACTGAGCGCTTTTGGGATAAGAAAAAATCAAAACTGTACTCAGTAACCACCAGAGTAAACCGATAGAAATAATTGCCACATAGATAGGATGTAATTGGCCTTGAAGCCACACTTGCTCTACGGGAACTAAAAAATTTAACGCAATGACTAATAGGCTAAGAGTCGTGGTAAATGACCATTGGGTAACATTACAACTGGGGTCAATAAAAGCGCCCCACTCTTTGGCTGCAATCATAAACACTACAACCAGTACCCATGAAAAATAAGTTGCGGGCAGTAAAAAAATAGCGCCCAAAACCAAAGGAATTAACCACAGTGCTGTTATTATTCGTTGTTTTAGCAAAAACTAATCCTCTTAATTCTTATAATGCGCGGATCTCTTCAATTTGACTGCCCGTCAGTCCAAAACGGCGCTGACGACTCGCAAATAAGGCAATCGCGTCACGGAACGCTTGCTCATTAAAATCTGGCCATAGGGTGTCGGTAAAAACCAACTCAGCATAAGCCGCCTGCCATAAAATAAAATTACTGATGCGACAATCTCCGCCAGTGCGGATCATTAAATCAACTTCGCTCTGATTTTGCATGCATAAATGTGCACTCAGGGCCTCTTCAGTCATCTGACTGCTGTTGATTTCGCCACTTTCTACTTGTTGAGCTAATTTTTGTGCGGCTTGAAGTATGTCCCAACGGCCACCATAGTTGGCAGCGACATTCAAAATCAAGCCGGTGTTGTCAGCAGTCTTACATTGAGCTTCATGTATTTGCTTCTGCAAACGCTCAGAAAAGCGGCTGATATCACCAATAATATTGAGACGAACTTGATTTTTATGCAGTAGTTTGATTTCCCGCTGCAATACAGTAAAAAACAGCTCCATCAACAAACTGACTTCTTTATCTGGCCTACGCCAATTTTCGCTTGAAAATGCGAATAAGGTTAATGAAGCAATCCCGAGTTGACTGGCGCAACTCACAGCCCGGCGCACAGCTTTAACACCCGCTTTATGACCTAAAACCCGAGCTCTTCCTTGCTGTTGAGCCCAGCGCCCATTACCGTCCATAATAATGGCAACATGCTTAGGCAGCGATTGTTTTACTATCGCCGAAAGCTCAAAATCAGTGTTATCTTGGTGTTGCTCATCGCGATCACCAGACTCATTTCCCACTGTGGATGACATCAACTACACCCCTAACAAAAGACAAACGCCGTGTAGTATACCTCCGTATACGACACGGCGCATCAAGTCTAAGCCATAACTCGGGACTATCTGCTTAAGATCAATACACAATCTGGCTAAAAATAGTCCGAATAAAGCAGCTGTCTTAAACTTCCATTAACTCTTTTTCTTTCGCGCTCAAAATGTCATCAACATTTTTGATGTTAGTGTCAGTATATTTTTGCACTTCATCTTCGCTGCGGCGTACATCATCTTCAGTACAGTCTTTGGCTTTTTCAAGCTTCTTCACTTCACTGATCGCATCACGACGCACGTTACGGATAGCAATACGGCCATTTTCCGCTTCGTTACGCACTACTTTGATGAAGTCTTTACGACGTTCTTCAGTCAATGCTGGTAATGGGATACGCAATGTGGCACCTGCTGTCATAGGGTTTAGCCCTAAATCCGAGCTCATGATGGCTTTTTCTACCGCTTGAACCAAAGAGCGGTCAAATACAGTCACAGACAAGGTACGTGAATCTTCAATACCTACGTTGGCAACTTGCTTAAGCGGTGCCATAGAACCGTAATAAGACACTTGAATAGAATCCAATAGGCTTGGATGAGCACGACCAGTGCGCACTTTAGACATTTGATTCTTAGTTGCCTCAACACATTTACCCATACGTTCTTGGGCATCTTGCATAATTGTTTCTATCACGATTAATATCCTTTTAGCTTACAAATTCAAAGGTGACATGACTTGACGCTGGGGCAATCATGTTGCCACTGATGTTATTGTTCAAGTCAGTAATAAATTGTTCAAAAACTAGTTCATGTTCTTGATATAAGTGCCTTCTTCTTCGCCCATGATAACACGGCGTAATGCACCGGGTTTATTCATGTTAAACACCAGAATAGGCATATTATGATCTCGAGCTAAAGTAAAGGCAGCCAAGTCCATAATTTTGAGCTCACGCTCTAATACTTCATTGTAACTTAAGACATCATGCTTAACGGCGTCTGGATCTTTCATTGGATCAGCAGAATATACGCCATCGACTTTGGTGCCTTTGAGTACCACTTCAGCTTCGATTTCAATGCCGCGTAAACAGGCTGCTGAATCTGTGGTACAAAATGGGTTACCTGTGCCAGCTGCAAAAATCACCACACGGCCAGACTTTAACAAACTGATGGCTTCAGCCCAATTATAATCGTCACACACGCCTTTAAGCGGGATAGCTGACATTAAACGTGCATTAACATAAGCACGGTGCAATGCATCACGCATCGCTAGACCATTCATGACTGTCGCCAACATACCCATATGATCGCCAACCACGCGGTTCATGCCAGCTTGTGCTAACCCTTCGCCACGAAACAGGTTGCCACCACCAATTACCACGCCCACTTGAATGCCTAACTCAACCAACTCTTTAATTTCTTGAGCCATACGGTCGAGTACTTTAGGGTCAATGCCGAAGCCTTCTTCGCCCATCAACGCTTCACCGCTTAATTTAAGAAGAATGCGTCTAAATGCAGGTTTTGGATTGGTGCTCATAATTTTGTCCTGATCATAATAAGACCGCAGCGATTGCTGCGGTCTTAGGGTATTTAGAGAAAAAGCAATTAAGCCTTTTTAGTAGCAGCGATTTGTGCAGCTACTTCAGCAGCAAAATCTTCTTCTTTCTTCTCAATACCTTCACCCACTTCTAAACGAATGAAGTTAGTTACCGTGGCTTTTTTCTCTTTAAGAACTTCACCAACAGTTTTCTTTGGTTCCATGATATAAGCTTGACCAGTAAGAGAGATCTCACCAGTGAACTTCTTCATACGACCAACAACCATCTTCTCAGCGATTTCTTGAGGCTTGCCTTCGTTCATTGCGATTTCAACCTGAAGTGCTTGCTCTCTTTCTACAAGATCAGCAGGCACATCTTCAGGGTTAACGAATTCAGGCTTAGAAGCTGCAACGTGCATTGCGATGTGCTTAAGCGTTTCTTCATCAGCAGCACCGGCAACAACAACACCGATACGATCGCCGTGGCGATAAGAAGCTAAGTTTGCACCGTCGATGTATTCAACGCGACGAACGTTGATGTTTTCACCAATTTTAGTCACAAGTGCAACACGAGTTTCTTCAAATTGTGCTTTTAAGTCTTCGATTGTCACTTTAGATGCAGCAGCAACGTCTAATACCGCATTAGCGAAGCTTAAGAAGTTTGAATCTTTTGCAACGAAGTCAGTTTGACAGTTAACTTCTAAAAGAGCCGCGAAACCTTCGCCGTTCTTGATTAGAATTGTACCGTCTGCAGCGATGTTACCGGCTTTTTTAGCCGCTTTTGCAGCGCCGCTCTTGCGCATGTTATCAATCGCTAATTCAATGTCACCGCCAGTTTCAGTCAGTGCATTCTTACAATCCATCATGCCAGCGCCAGTGCGGTCACGAAGTTCTTTAACTTGGGCTGCAGTAATTGCCATTGTTAAATCCTCTATTTTAATTCGTCTAATTTTGCATTTAAAAAACAGGGGCCAATAGGCCCCTGTTCACCAATTATCTATTGGCAAATAAGGGGGATGGAAACCATCACACCTTATTAAACAGCTTCTACGAAACCGTCTTGCTCAGCTTGAACAGCTAGATCTTGGCCACGGCCAGAGTTCGCAGCAGCTGCAACAGAAGAAGTATACAAACGGATAGCACGCATAGCGTCGTCGTTACCAGGAACGATGTAGTTAACACCATCTGGCGCAGAGTTTGTATCAACAACAGCAACAACTGGGATACCTAAGTTGTTAGCTTCTTTAATAGCGATATGCTCATGGTCTGCACCGATAACGAATAATACGTCAGGTAAGCCGCCCATGTTCTTGATCCCGCCTAAAGATTTTTCTAACTTCTCTAGTTCGCGAGTACGCATTAAAGCTTCTTTCTTAGTAAGCTTGTCGAAAGTACCGTCTACTGACTGGCTTTCTAGCTCTTTAAGACGCTTGATTGACTGACGAACAGTTTTCCAGTTAGTCAACATGCCACCTAACCAGCGGTGATCAACATAGTACTGGTCACAAGAAAGAGCAGACTCTTTGATTGCTTCGCCAGCGGCACGCTTAGTACCAACGAACAACACTTTACCTTTCTTAGACGCTACGTTGCTGATAAAAGCTAACGCTTCGTTGAACATAGGCACAGTGTGCTCAAGGTTAATGATGTGTACACCGTTGCGAGCGCCGAAGATGAATGGCTTCATCTTAGGGTTCCAGTAACGTGTTTGGTGACCGAAGTGAACACCAGCTTGTAGCATGTCGCGCATTGAAACAGTAGTCATTTTAATACCTTAATTTAGGGGGTTAGACCTCCACGCATCCCATGTCTTCGACCTAAAAAGGCACCCCGAAGAATGTGTCGATACGTGTGTGATTTAGTGTTTAGTTAGTTTGCCATGTATAATGGCTCGCACATTTTACGCTTAGTTTGCGATTAAGTGAAGAAAAGCCTGTCAAAAGATTTACTAAAGGAAAAAGTGGGTAACCTTTGCCTTAACACTCCTGACACCTTAAACTGCATCACTTATTCGCTGCAACCGTTGAATTAGTGAAGCTTAAGCTCAACCAAAGCAACTGAATTCGACAACCGTTAAAACATGAAGACACAAATACAGACGGCGCGCTTTATATCATAAATCGCCACTAATCACAAATTCAGCGGTGATGTTATCTTGCTGTCAGTGTCTTTGAAAATTTAAATTATCGCTAAATACGCCAAGAGAAATCCAATGAGCATAGTCATCAAGACAGCAGAAGAAATCGAGAAAATGCGTGCCGCCGGCAAGCTAGCCGCCGAAGTGTTAACCATGATAGCCCCTCATGTGAACGCTGGTGTCACCACAGATGAGTTAAACGACATCTGCGCTAAGTATACTGAAGAGCAAGGCGCCATTTCTGCCCCGCTTAATTACCATGGCTTTCCCAAGTCAATTTGCACCTCAGTTAATGATGTGATCTGCCACGGCATTCCTTCTGGTTACACCTTAAAAGACGGCGACATTCTCAATATCGATATTACCGTCATCAAAGACGGTTTCCATGGTGATACCTCGAAGATGTTCTTGATAGGTGAAGTCAGCGCAAAGGACAAGCGTCTTTGCCGTATCGCCCAAGAAAGCCTCTATCTTGCCATCCGTAAAGTTCGTCCAGGCATGAAACTTGGCGAAATTGGTACCGCAATAGAAAAATTCATCAAAGCTAGCAAAACAGGGCTTGATAAGTACTCCATAGTACAAGATTATTGTGGTCATGGAATTGGCGCGGGCTTTCACGAAGAGCCTCAAGTGGTCCATTACAAGAATAATGATAAAACGGTATTGCGCCCAGGTATGTGTTTTACCATAGAACCTATGATCAATGCTGGCCGTCAGACCAGTGTGCTCGACAGAAACGATAACTGGACAGTAACGACTGCCGATGGCAAAAATTCAGCCCAGTGGGAACATACCTTATTAGTCACGGCAACGGGTGTTGAAGTACTAACCTTACGTGATGAAGAAGACTTCCCGCGCATTATAAATAGCTAGTCTGACGAACCCAGTACCGCGAGTCAGATTGAGTAACTCGCGGTGCTGGATTGTGAGTTCATTTTTGCACTCACTTATAGGCTCCCATGGCCTTGTTTCTGACACAGTGCTAATTTAAGGTCTGATTGAAATCTACCTAATTGATTTAAAACAATAGTCATCAATAATAAGAGAGTTAACGTTATTACCATGAATAATGCGCTGGTCGCCAAACAACAGCTTGTCGAATTAAACCAGCGTTTAATGGCGCAATTCACCGCTCACGAGTCGATTGAATCACTCGTCAGTCAGCGCAGTCAATTTGTGGACACACTTCTCAGTGACACTTGGTGTCAACTAGCCCTTAACGATTTTCCTATTTCCCTTATTGCCGTTGGCGGTTACGGACGGAGCGAACTGCACCCTCATTCTGATATTGACCTGCTGATTTTGTTGCAAACAGATGCCATTTGCCAGCAAGCAGAAGCCCAGCTTAGCGCTTTTATCACTTTTTTATGGGATGCTGGCCTTGAAGTGGGTCACAGTGTCCGCACTTTACCCCAGACGTTAGATCTTGGCCGCAACGATATCACTATAGCCACCAACCTTATTGAGGCGCGCTATTTATGTGGTAATGAGTACCAGTTCGACCTGCTCTATGACAGCTTAAGACAACAGGATTTTTGGCCATCAGAACGTTTCTACAGTGCAAAAAAAGCCGAGCAGCAAAACCGCCACACCAAAGGGAGCGCCTTCGATTTAGAGCCCAATCTTAAAACCTGTCCTGGTGGCCTTAGGGATATTCAAACCATAGCTTGGGTCGCGATGCGTCATTTTGATGCTGCCAAACTCGAAGATTTAGTCGTCCATGAGTTTTTAACCCCCTCAGAGCTTGATGAACTGTTAGCCTGCCAGCGCTTCTTGTGGCAACTCAGATTTGCGTTACACATGATTTCAAATCGCAATGAAAATAGACTGTTATTCGATTTACAGCGTCAAGTTGCCAGCATGATGGGCTATGAAGATGCCACCCAGTTGGCAGTCGAACAGATGATGAAACAATACTACCGCACAGTACGCTGTGTGATAGAACTCAATGAAATGCTACTGCAGCTGTTTAAACGTGCCACCCTAGGCCAAACTCATGCCCTCGTTATCCAGCCAATCAATGAGTGTTATCAGCGCCGCGGCCGCTTTATCGAAGTCCTCGATGACAGCTTATTTAGCCGCTGTCCTGAAGAAATTATCAGACTGTTTTATATCGTGGCGCAAAATTCTAATATCCAGGGTATTTATGCCCCCACCTTGCGATTGTTACGCCAAGCAAGACAAGGCCTAAGCCAAGCCTTACAAGAAGATGATGCTTGTCGCAAAGCCTTTATGGATATTTTGAAACACCCCAGAGGTATAAGCTCACTGTCTTTGATGCATAAGCACGGAATTTTATCCTCCTACTTACCTGCTTGGCGAAAAATTGAAGGCCAGATGCAGTTCGATTTATTCCATGCTTATACCGTTGATGAACATACCCACAGATTATTGCTAAATATCGACCGTTTCTCTCAAGCGGATCAAAAAGATGAATTTCCCCTCGGCGCGATACTGATTAATCAGTTACCAAAAAAAGGCTTACTGGTCTTGGGCGCCATCTTCCATGATATCGCCAAAGGGCGCGGCGGAGACCACAGCAAACTGGGCGCTAAAGATGCCGTTGATTTTTGTAAATTGCACGGCCTTAACGATCATGATGGTCGCATGGTCGCTTGGCTGGTTGAGCAGCATCTGGTAATGTCCATCACAGCCCAAAGACGCGACATTTCAGATCCCGAAGTAGTGGCCGAATTTGCCCATAAAGTCCGTGATGCGGTGCATTTAAGTTATTTATACTGCTTAACCGTTGCAGATATCTGCGCTACGAATGAAAAAACCTGGAACAGCTGGAAAGGGTCTTTACTCAGCGACTTGTATTTCTCCACCCAAAGGGTGCTCGCCAGAGGCAAAGAAAAACCCATTGACGTGCGGGCAAGAGTGCAAGAAATACAAGCAAAGGCTAAGAAAGAGCTGTTAAGACGTGGCCTTAAAGAAAAAGACATGGAGACCCTGTGGAGCCGCTTTAAGTCGGATTATTTCTTGCGTCATCAAGCCAGCCAAGTGGCTTGGCACACCGAAGCCATCATTAAACATGGTCAGCAAGATGAACCGCTGATCTTACTCTCCAAGCAGGCAACCCGTGGCGGCACAGAGCTATTTGTCTATAGCAAGGACAAACCTAAGTTATTTGCCACTGTGATGACAGTGCTCGATAATAAAAATATCAATGTTCATGACGCGAACATCATGACATCTAAAGATAATTACGCCCTCGACACGTTTGTTATTCTTGAGCAAGATGGTGAAGCCATTAACCAATTATCGCGCATTCAAAGTATCCGCAAAGCGCTAGAAAAAGCCCTAGCCAGCGATAACCCTAAATTACCAAAATTTAGGAAGATGGCGCGCATAATGCGCCCGTTTAATGTTCCCACTCAAGTGAGCTTTTTGCCCAGTGCCCGCCAAGGCACCAGCCTGATGGAATTAATTGCCTTAGACAGCCCAGGGCTACTGGCCAAAGTCGGTGATATTTTTTATCGTTGTGACGTGACATTAATCGCCGCTAAAATCACCACCATTGGTGAGCGAGCTGAAGATTTCTTTATTTTACAAACTCATGAAGGTAAAGCCTTGGATGAGCCCTCGCAGCAAAAATTAGCGCAGAGCCTCACTTTGGCCTTATCAGCCCATGCATCCAGCATGTAATTTATTCTTTTAATCATTATTTGGAGCACCTTATGGAGGCATTACGCCAACGTATTGAAACCGCATTTGAAAACCGTCAACACATCACCCCAGGAACAGTTGAGCCAAGCCTTCGCGCCGATGTCGAAACCGTTATCGCTATGCTAGATAAAGGCCAAGCACGAGTGGCTGAGAAAATCGACGGCCAGTGGCATGTCCACCAGTGGTTGAAAAAAGCGGTGTTACTGTCGTTTCGCATTTTCGATAATGGCGTTATCGAAGGCGGTGATACCAAGTATTTTGATAAAGTGCCACAAAAATTTGCCGGCTATGATGAAGCCCGTTTTAAAGCTGAGGCTATTCGCGTCGTGCCACCTGCCACAGTTCGTAAAGGCTCATTTATCGGTAAGAACACAGTATTAATGCCCTCTTACGTAAACTTAGGTGCCTATGTTGATGAAGGCACTATGGTTGATACTTGGGCCACAGTCGGTTCGTGCGCACAGATTGGCAAAAACGTACATTTGTCAGGCGGCGTTGGTATTGGTGGCGTACTTGAGCCGTTACAAGCTGGCCCGACAATTATCGAAGATAACTGCTTTATCGGTGCTCGCAGTGAGATTGTTGAAGGCGTTGTGGTTGAAGAAGGCAGTGTGATTTCAATGGGCGTTTATATCGGTCAAAGCACCCGGATTTTTGACCGTGAAACTGGTGAAGTGCATTACGGCCGAGTGCCTGCAGGCTCTGTGGTGGTTTCAGGCAACTTACCTTCAGCTTGTGGCAAGTACAGTTTATATGCCGCTATCATAGTCAAGAAAGTAGACGCTAAGACGCGCGCTAAAGTCGGGATCAACGAACTATTACGCATCGTTGACTAGCCGTTAGCACCAAAAAAAAACCAGTCATTGACTTAATGCTATTCGGATAAGCATTACTGTTTATAGTTAAGTGGATAGCGGCTAGGTATATAGAGCACTGAGCGTGGATACGTTCGGTGCTTTCTTTTATCTGGAAGGATAAAGTGTTTTATATCGGCTCGCATTTGCTTAAGTTTCGCTGGCAACTTTCCATCTGGTGATAAAGCAAGCCACCTTAATGGTGTATCTATCAAGCTTATTGCCGCGGTAAAACTGATACGGGTTGGCGCAACTTTAGCTTCCTTTGCTATCGCTGCCATTTCTAAACGAACCAGATTATAAGCGATAAGCAATAAAACGAGCACGCCATGTTTCGGGAAGCTCGGGGTTTTTCTTTCTCGCTTGGGGAGAGACTGGTATATCAATGAGCAAATCATTATTCGCAAACTCTTCGACCACCTCGTAACGCATTTTTGACTTTACTGGGGTCAGCCAATGTCGCTGTACCCCAGAGCTTTGCCAATTGACTAATCAGTCAGCGGAGAAATAACAACGGTCAAATAGGGTTAAGGAGTGATCAGGTATATCTTGGACTAAACGCTGTGCGAGTGTGCTCTCTCCTACGTGACAGCCATCAAAGGCAGCACCTAATACCATTCTGGTTTCAGTAGATATAAGGCTGACTAATCGAAGTTGAGGATAAGGTTTGTGTGTTTTTGAAATTAATCCCATCCAAAGCACTAGCCAGACTGCCTGCTGTGCAGGCAGACGGCGATGACGGATACTCGCCTTGTTAGCTGAAAGGAGTGATTGTTCGATCCACTCTGAATCAATAGCCTCCATTACAGAACCATAAGACCCACTTTCTTCAACAGACTCATGAACTAATTCAAGCTCTTGCTCAAACATAAAAAATCCCCACCAGAATACTGGTAGGGATTATCATTCATCTGCAAGATCGGTCAAGTACCCTTAAACGATAGGCATTGCAGTCATTGACTGGGCTTTTTATTTACCACTTGACTCATGGGACAGGCTAAAACACCACGGTTTTATTGCCGTACACTATCACCTGTTCATTCAATACCAATTGCAATGCCTTACTCAGTACACTTTTTTCTACATCACGGCCATTATGCGCCATTTCTTCAGCGCTAAAAGTATGATCAACCGAAATAACATCTTGTTTAATAATTGGGCCTTCATCGAGGCAATCATTCACAAAGTGAGCCGTAGCACCAATAATTTTAACCCCTCGCTCCCACGCTTGCTTGTAAGGCGATGCGCCAATAAAGGCAGGTAAAAATGAATGATGGATATTAATGATTTTATCAGGATAGGCATTCACAAATTCAGGGGTTAGCACCCGCATGTATTTAGCCAACACCACATAATCTGGCTGATAGCCATTCACTATCTGCAGTATGGCTTGTTCATGCTCCAACCTATCTAAACCTTGATGGCACACATGATGAAAAGGTATATCAAACTTCTCGGTTAAATTACGCAAATTATCATAATTACCCACTACAGCGGCGATTTCCACATCTAGGCCGCCATAATAGGCTTTCATCAACAAGTCCCCTAAGCAATGAGCTTCCTTAGTAACCATGACAACAATGCGTTTCTTATCGGCAGCCACCAGCTTGGTATGATTTTGGGCTGGTAAGACTTGGCGTAATGCGCTGAGTAAACTAGCATCATCAAACACACCTTCAAGCACAGTACGCATAAAAAATCGACCTTGAATGCGGTCAACAAACTCAGTATTTTTAATGATGTTGAGCTGATGAGCAAAACAGACACTGGTTATTTTAGCGATAAGCCCCTTAGCATCGGCGCAATCTGTGATTAAAATTTTTCTTACTTTGTTTTCTGGCTCTGAAGAAACCATGCTTTACTCCTCGATGATGACTCAAGCCTGAAATGGACTCGTCTACTTTATCTGTAATTAAGAATAATCTTTATTTGAGAATAAAGTATTTTAGAAACAAATCAATCAACAAAGTCCCGAATTCAACTCTGAAGTGCGACACTCACCAAATTTAGCGTTAAGCATTAGTCGAGGATGGGGCTAAGTTTAGCGGCGGGAATCTAAGTATTTTTGTAATAATTTACGTAAGGTTTCGGCTTTAGTGCCAAAAACCACCTGTACGCCCTTACCTACCACAATAACGCCCTTAGCCCCCAGACGCATCAAGCGAGCTTTGTCCACTAAGGTGGCGTCTATGACGCTTATCCTAAGGCGTGTTAAGCACGCATTCAGCTCAAGCACGTTTTGCCGGCCGCCTAGGGCTGCAATCATGGAACGTAAGCTTTCCTTTTGCTCATCATTATTGCTGCTGGCCAATCTACCAGGGGTTTTTAAGTTAAAACTTAAAATACTTGTGGTAAATAATGCATAGTAGATCACCCCAGTTAAGGGGCCTAAGATCAATAACCAATTGGTATTAGAAGATAAAGAATACAGTAAACTAAAATCAACTAAGCCATGGGAAAACACAATTCCATGGTGTACTTCAAGCAGCACACACAGGCTGTATGCTAAGCCCGTTAACAGGGCATGGCAAAAAAACAACATAGGGGCGACAAATAAAAAGGCAAATTCCAGCGGCTCAGTCACCCCAGTTAACCAACTGGCCATGGCCGCAGAAAGCATAATGCCGGCAACACGGTTACGCTCACTTTTATCAGCGCAGCGCCAGATAGCCAGTGCAGCCGCTGGCAAACCCCACATTTTAATTAAATAACCACCGGCAAGATTACCAGCTGAAGGATCCCCCGCTAAATAGCGGCCTATTTCGCCGCGGATCACTTGACTGCCATCAAAAAACTGCCCCACTTCTAAATAAAATGGCGCATTCCAAATATGGTGTAACCCTAAGGGAATAAGCAACCGCTCAACCAGGCCATAGATCCCAAAAGCCAAGGAAGGCTCTTGGTACACTGCCCAATCAGAAAGACGCTGAATCACCACTGACAAACTCGGCCACAGTAAACTCAGTAGGTAAGCAAGACCAATGGTCAATGGGATAACGATTAATGGTGCACTGCGCCTACCCTCAAAAAATGAAAACATAGCGGGTAAGCGTAAATGTTGGCTGAACTTTACTGCTAAACAGGTCACTGCACCGACTAAAATTCCGCCTACAATTCCCGTATCTATAGTATCTATTCCCCAAAGGGGCCTTGAAGGTAGCTGATATAGTGCAGTGAGTGCACCTAAGGTGGACTGAAACACCCCAAAACCAAACACCGCAGAAAATGCCGCTATACCTTGGTCTTTACAAAAACCAATGGCGATAGCAACACTAAAAAGCAGCGGCATCATGGTGAAAATCAATTTCCCCACTGCGGCAAAAATCATAGTCAATTCAATGGGAATAAACGGCAGTGGATTAACCGTTAGCCCAAGCATAATCCCAGCGGCTGGCAAAATGGCAATGGGTACCAACAGCGCTTGGCTCAAACGTTGGGCGAATTTAAACCATTGTTGATTTAAGTAACTTAATGCCCGACTTGGTTGTGCCACACGTCTATCCACTCTAGGGCATCATCTTCTGGACTCATGGTTTCGCTGGCATCAATTTCAAGTAATGGCGTGACGGCTTTAGCGCCAAGCTCTTCAAACAAGGCTTCAAATTGCTTCGCGGCGCCGCAAAAGGTTTCATAACAAGAATCACCTAGACCTATGATGCTGTAGTTCAGTTTAGGCAGATAAGGGGCAGTTGATTTAAGTAAGTTAAACCAAGGAAAAATATCATCGGGCAGATCCCCTTGTCCCGTGGTGGAACAAATAATGATTAATAGTTCATCTTCTGGCGGGGTAAAACTCGCAAGTTCGTTAGGATGTTTTATCGCCACCTCATAGTCTAGTTTTTCTATGGCTGCGGCCAAGGTCTCTGCAACGTGTTGAGCGCTGCCATAGACAGTACCAAATACCAGATTTACTTTCTGCATCAATCTATTCCCTTAAACGTGATAAAACTAATCATGGCTCGATTCGGCCACTGTTATGATTTATGAGTTGGCACTTAACCTGAGTGGCACGGGCTCAATCCTAAGTCATTGAGCATAGGTTCAGCCAATCATAGTAACAACTTTATATTTGCCCTGCACCTTAGCTAAGCAAGTTTGCTTAAATAATTCCAGACTCGGTTAACTGCTGTTCATTCCAGCCCAATAAAGTGAAACTTGCCAACCACTGGGGCTCAATTTGAGTTTCAATTGTCATGGGTTTTCCAGTCACTGGATGGGTAAAACTCAGCCGCTTGGCTATTAGCCATAGGCGATTTACACCGAAGTGTTCTCGGCTGAATTTATTTTGCTTGCCGTCACCATGGGTCGTGTCACCTAAAATGGGGTGGCGTAAATGGGCCATGTGACGCCGCAGTTGATGCTTACGGCCTGTATGAGGACTTAATTTTATCAGTGCAAAACGACTGGTGGGATAGCGGCCCGAGCTAAAGGGGATTTCACTGTTGAGCAAGGGCTGATAGCTAGTTTGCGCTTCTTGAGCAGGTTTCCCCACCGTTGCATGTTTGTCAGCGACATCATCAAGCTCGATTCTTAACGGGTAATCTAACAAGCCAGCTTCGTACATATTGCCTCGCACCAAGGCTAAATAGTCTTTTTTAATCGTATGATTAGCAAATTGCTCACACAAGTTACGAGCCGCTTCACTGCTTTTTGCAAACAGTAATACCCCGGATGTGGGCCTGTCGAGTCTGTGCACCGGGAACACATGGCAGCCAACTAAATCCCGAGTGAGCTGCATGGCAAAAAAACGCTCTTTACGGGCTAAATAACTGCGATGCACCAATAAACCTGCAGGTTTATGAATTGCCACTATGTCATCGTCTTGATACAAGATAGTCAGTGCTGGCGCTTGTTGGTCTGACTCATTTGAGCCTGCAATGACTCCCGCTTCATCGGTATCTAATCCACTGTCGTCTTGCTCATAAATATCAGTATAATCAAATGCATCAGTTGAGATGTCAGCCATATCACTGAGCTGAGGTGTAACGTTAATATCCGGCATTAATAAAGTCATCCATTGCGATAAGTTGGTCAATGATTGGCTGACGTGAAGCATCAGCTTGCCACACTTGAGCAGCCATAGGCGCTATCTGCATATGAGTAGGTAACGCCTGCTGCGCATTGATTAGCGCGCTGAATTTGGGAATAAAAATAAACTGCAGCCACTGCTCAAAGGCCAGTGTATCGCAGGCAAAGGGGGCTGTGCTTGCTAACGCCGCGGCAGATGGCGTGCTATTTGCCCAGAGATATTGCTGTTTCAACAAGGCTTCTAGGTTAGCTAAATGGATTTTACAAGATTTATAAGGCATAAAAATATCAATGTGAACTCAAGGCTTATAGCGGGATATGATATCATCTCGCGGTTGTTATCCAAATAAACCAAGTAAATGGCGCAGACATGACCGAAATTACCACTTTAAGCCAGTTTCTCACCACGGCAAAAACCCAATTCCAAGTGTATGATTTAGGACGCAGAGTCCAGCATATTGATGCTATCGCATTCCATCAAATTGAATCGCTGCTCGCGCCTTACCCTTTTCCTATTCAAGGCCATGCGCAGATTGGACTCGTTTTTTGGCAGCATGCAGATCAGCCCTACATTTGGTTTCTAAAACTGCCTTTGGATGAACAAGGTTTGTTATCTCCGGCTCCTCGCAGCCAATTTATCCAAATGATTTTAGATGCACTGGGCAAAGACCTAACCCAAGAGTTAACCGAAGCGCAGCAGGAACAATTTGCTAACCACCCTTTTAGCTTCAAACCGAATCAACACAAACTGGCGCTATTTAATGCGCTGGTGCGCCAGCAGTTGGGGCAACAAGCTTCCAGCCAGTATGAACTGGCGGCGCAATATTTATCAGGCCAGTCCTTAGTTGGAGCGTCAACAGCTGTTGAACAAGGCTGTAATAACTGGGAGCAACTTGGGCTTCAAGGCATTGCAGATGTGTGCGTTAGAGTCAAAAATCTTGATCATTTAAACAGTTTAATCGCTTGTTTCGATTTCGCTCCCCTGCCTGTTCAAGCGGCAATTTGCCAATGCTTGGAACACTTGCCGCTTGAGCCAAGTTTAGCGGCGCGAGTCTATCAGCAATTTGAACAAGCCCTTGATGAACACAAAGCGAGTTATTTAGCAGCGCTAGCATCAAACCCAAGCCTTTCAATCAAGGCCATCAAGCACTTAAGTCAAGGTAACTTACTCGATGCAAACCATCTAATCACAATCGCTGCCAGAAACTGGCTTGCCTTACAAGACCCAGACTGTAGAACAATCTTCCTTGAAGCGTTAGCACTGCAAGAGCAAGGCTTTTTCAATCAAGTTTTTGCTGATATTGTAGCGATTCCAAGTCTACGTCAGGCATTGCTGCTCGAACTTCGCAATCCCGAGCGCAGTGACACCCTTTCTATTGCCATTGGCGGTTTATTTAAGGCGGCTCAATCATGATGTCAGATGTCATTTTAATCCTAGCGCTATTTGTTCTTGCTGCCTTCTTTTGGCAATTAAGACAAATGGCTGAATTAAGTCGTGTCTTTGCCGAACAGGCTTGTCGAAAACAAAGTGTTCAATTGCTTGCCATTGCCATGGTTCATGCAAGACCCAGCTTTGGTGGTCATACAGGTATCTGCTGGAAAGCCACATTTATGTTTGAATTTAGCACCGACGGCATGGATCAACATCAGGGACAGCTGTCGATGAAAGGTAAACAAATCCAAGGGGTTGAATGGCCAGTATTTCCCGAACCTGAGTGGAATGACGCGCCGTTATCTCAAGGAAAATTTGGTGGTTGCGGCACTCAATCCCGTTGCAGCACCGGTAAATGCCATTAGCCATTATGCTTGCGGTTCACTGGGAGCCGTCAGTATTTCATAGCTTGTTTATTCTTAGCTCGCCATTCAGTTCATCACTGTCTAACTCTTCAATATGAGGCGCAAACTTGTAGATAAGGGCAGACTCTCACTAACAAAGGTGATGCTGTCTAGTTTTACTAATTCCGAGAAAGTGAGTTTTTTCTGCCCTTCTTTTGGCGTTGTATCCGCCTTATCTTGCTCATACTCTGTGATTCTATCGCTATCAGGCGCTTGGCCATTTTCGCTTATCAATTGCCACTGCAACCCTTTATCTAAGCTTGCATTGAATGATTCAATCCGTAGCATTGGTGGTTTGTAGGTATCGCCACAAGTATTTCTTGTCATCGGTATTTTCACTCACCTGCAGCAACGCGGCCTTGGCAACGTCAATGTTTATAACTTCAATTCGAGTTTGGCTTTCGGTTTGGGTCTGAATTGGATCTTGTGCCCATGAAGAAAAGCTCAGTAATGTGATACTTAATCCGGCCAATGCAATGTAATGGTCTAATGAAACTGGAGTGATTTTCAGCTTAAAATACACAAAATCTTATCGGTATTAAACATGACCAGAAAAAGCGCAGTCCATATCAGCCCTCTTCAAAAATTAGAATATGCCAA
>NZ_JACJDV010000003.1 GCF_014163735.1 Shewanella sp. SR44-3 | reverse complement strand
ATGGCTTAGTCCCATTTGATTACATCATGGCTTGCCTTAATGAACTGTGCCAACCAGCACCGGATATAGACAGCCTGTTACCATGGAATTTTAAAAGATAGGTGTAGTTGCCCAGACGCTTACTTTATTCCAACGTATTTCGGCAACTTCGAGGGGGAGTTGGTGCAACCTGTGAGTAGGGTGTTAATTCAAGGCTTGGTATTTTTCAGCCCTTGAGATCTGAAGAACAACACTGAAGTTAAAAAGGCGCACCATGGCAATTTGCGAGACGACCGTCCGACACATGGACGGGTCGGCCGAGCATCCAAGGATGGACTTGCTGCGTGTTGTCGAGTGAATGCCATGGTAAGCCTGTGTGGCAGAGTTTCAGTTAACTTATTTCTGTCCAAATGTGAGGCAGGGCATGTCAATTAGGCCTCCGATGCTAAATATTGTTTTGGTCTTTTAAAGCCCACAGATCCCGCTAATGCTAAAAAGGTGAACCATGGCAATTTGCGGGCCGACCGTCCAACCCATGGCTGCTCTTTGGCATCCATGCCATCGCGGCATTTGTGAGTCCTTTCACATCAGACGGGGCGGCCGAGCTACAGGGACCTTTCTGTTTTAAAAGAGTGCGCGTGTCGATGAGTGAATGCCATGGTTCGGCTATTTCATGGAGCTAAGTTTTTGGTTTTTGGTGATATATACAATTAACACCGCACCTAACACAAATTATCTACAGGCTCCTAAGCGATCCTAATGCCTGTGCTCAGAGCCTCATTCACTGCTTTTTATGATGACTCTTTAGCGCTTAAGCGGCTTTATCTGCAGCTTGCATTTTCATTGCTTCGAGTAATTTTTCGGGGTCTGCTAGGTTTAAATGCACGCAGTGGATCTTTTCTGTGAGTTGCCCTAGTCCGCCAAAATAGTCTTGTGGTTGCTTAAATATCATAGTGATATTGGTGTGTTTTCCTCTGCCGATAATTAGCTCATTCTCTGCTAGGTGTTTGTCTTTAATACCGGGTTCAAGGTGTGCAATATTGGCGATATCTATGGCCATAAAACCCCAAATGGCGTTATTCACCACGAGTTTGTCTCGCAGTAAATATAAGGAGTAATGCTTGGACAATCTATGGTTGGCCACTAGCATCACTAAGCTTAAACTGATAATTGAAGCCACGATAATAGCGGCCAGCTCACTCCAGTTGACCAATAAAAGGTAGCTAGTAACACAGGCTAATAAGCAGGCCGAAAGCATTAAACATAAATGCCAAGCTTTAGCGCTTAATAAGTTAATCGAGGTAATGGCGGTTGGATGATTACGTGAAAATCTAGGAATGGCGTAGTACCAGTTTGTTGGCTCACTGGCGACAAGAAACGCCATGGCTAAGGCTTTTTCATCTTGCTGATTATAGGCTTCTATGGCGGCAACTCTGGGGTCACCTTTCACTTTTCTGACCTTGATTAAGCCGCGAATAATAGTCGCGATGAGGTATAACTCAATCACTAATAACACCCCAATAATGGGGTAGCGCAGCCAGGCAATAAATTCAAAGTAATGGGCGATATCAGCAGGGAAACTTAAGCGGGCCACCAAGCTACTTAGGCTGAAAATAACCAGCATCTTCCACAGTTTTTGCTCGCCAATCTTGATGATGCAATACCAATAAGCCAAAGGTAAGAGCACAAAATAAACGGCAGCAATAATGCCTAAACTCAGCTCGTCAGCATCTGTGGTTAAGGCCTTTGGCGTCCAATGCACCCCAAGAGTGACACTGATAATAGCGAGCAGTAAAAAGAGTATTCGAAATTTAACTTTAGCTCGCATCTAACAGTCCTTGTTTATGGTCGACTTACTTAAGGGATAGAATATTTACCGCATAAGGCTAATGTAAGCAGATTGTTGCTATTAGTAAAGCTGAACGAATGCATCGGCGCTTGCATTGTGACCTTGGCTGGCGGTGACTAAAATGGGGTGTATTTACTGATAGTTAATACTTTTCACTGAGTTAAAGATTGATTTAACACATGGAGCTGTGCCTGCTATGGGAGTATACTTGAAGTCATGTTTAGAGTTTAAGCTCTAAAAAGGATAGGTATGAACTTCTATGATCAAAGCTGCGCCTTATTACGGCGCTGTAATTTAGCCAAAGGGCTTGTTCAAGAGCCGTCACAACAATTGTCGCAGCAGTCACAAGGGCTGTCTAAAAGCTTGATGAGTTTAGCATTTACCTGTGTGTTTGCTCTTGTCAGTCAACCCTTGTTTGCGGATGAGGTAAGCGCTTTATCCTTTGCTAAGGCCTGGCAGCAACTGCAAAAAGTCAGTGATTCACAGCAAGCTCAAGCGGCGCAAGTCGCTCGCGCAAAAGGCCTTGAAGAGGCTGGTGAAGATCTGGGCTGGCCGTCTTTACAGCTTACGAGCAGCTATACCCTACTGGAAAAACCCTTAGGCCTAGAAGTTGCTGATTTAGGCATTGACCCTAAAAGTTTGCCGCCAGCGCTAGGGCAAATGTTAGCGGCGCTGCCGAGTGAATTTGCTTTTTCAGAGCAAGATATCTTTCGCACCAGTTTAAAAGCCATGTGGCCTATTTATACTGGTGGTCAAATTACTGCAGCTCAAGGGATACATAAGGCTGAAGTGAGCGAAAAAATACAGCAGCAAGTCTTAGCGACTCGAGAGTTATTTGTCCTCCTAGTGAATCGCTATTATGGGGTTGCTGTTGCTAAAGCTCTGGTTGAAACTAACCAGACGTTAGTGGATTCTTTAGCCGTGCATTTAGCGCATGCCACTAAGCGTGAGCAGCAAGGGCAGATAGCTAGAGTTGAAGTGCTTAATGCTGAAGTTGCCTACAACAATGGCAAAATCAATTTAGCCAGCGCAGTGCGGCAATGGGAAATGGCCAATATTGCCATGGCGCGAATGTTAAAGCTGCCCTCAGTGAACTTATATTCGACGCTTTTTATGCTCGATGAGCCTCCTTCTTTGCCTTATTTATCCCAGCTCACCATCAAACAGCACCCAGCACTTAAACTGCTTCAGGCCAAAGAGGCTCAAGCCAGCGGCCTGATTGATGTGGAGAAGGGCCGATATAAACCTAAGGTGTTTTTGTACGGCAACTATACCTTGTATGAAGATGACAGCGCGTTATCGCAAATGGAGCCTGATTGGATGGTTGGCGTTGGTCTGACTATGCCGTTAATTAGCCGAGATGGCCGCAGCGGTAAGGTGAGGGCGGCTAAGAGCGCCTTGCTACAAGCCCGTTACACTAAGGCGCAAACTCAGCAAGACTTGAGCTTGTTGCTTGATCAAAACTACCGCCAGCTCTTGCAAGCACAGGAAGAAAGTCAGTCTCTGGATACCAGCTTGGCTTTAGCAACAGAAAACCTACGATTACGAGATATTGCTTTTAATCAGGGCTTATCGACGTCCATAGACAGGGTGGATGCCGAGATCAAACTCAAAGCCGTGCACACCCAGCAGTTAGCTGCCAAATATCGCTATCTACAGGCCTATGCTAGCCTGATGTCGATAAGTGGTCAGCTTGATGAATTTATCAATAATAGCAACAGCTTGGAGAAATAACATGCAAGCTAACCGTATTTTAGCCCCGCTTGCCTTAGGGGTATTAGGCTGTGTCCTTGCTTATGGCCTGCATCTTGCGTTTGCGCCTAAACCTCTATTGTTACAGGGGCAAATTGAAGCTAGGGAATATAATATCTCTTCTAAAGTACCAGGTCGTTTAGAGCAAGTGTTGGTTCGGCGTGGGGATCAAGTAAAAGAAGGCGACTTACTGTTTGCTATCAATAGCCCTGAACTTGATGCCAAATTAATGCAGGCACAGGGTGGCCAAGACGCGGCTCAGGCCATGGTATTAGAGGCTAATAACGGCGCCCGTAAACAACAAGTTATGGCAGCAAAAGATCAATGGCAAAAAGCCAAGGCGGCCAGTGATTTTAGCCATACTACGTTTAAGCGTTTAGAGCAGTTATTTACCGATGGGGTTTTGTCTCGTCAGCAAAGGGATGAAGCTTTTACCCGTTGGCAGGCTGCTAAATACACAGAGCAAGCTGCCTATGCTATGTACCAAATGGCTAATGAAGGTGCCCGTGATGAGACTAAACTTGCCGCCGCTGCAAATCAGCGTAGGGCCCAAGGGGCGGTAGCTGAAGTCAGCGCTATTTTAGCCGACAGCCAAATGTTATCCCCAAAAAATGCCGAGGTTAGTGAAGTATTGCTGCAAGCGGGTGAGCTCGCCCCTAGCGGTTTTCCTGTGGTGAGCTTAATGGATATGCAAGATGCTTGGGCTGTGTTTCAGGTGCGTGAAGATTTGCTATCTGAATTTACCTTAGGACAGCAAGTGCGTCTGACTCTGCCAGCACTTAAACAGAGCTATCCCTTTGAAGTGACTCATATCAGCGTGATGGGCGATTTTGCCACTTGGCGGGCTACCGAAAGCGGTCATGATTTTGATATGCGCACCTTTGAAGTTGAACTGCGTCCCGTAGCCACTATCGATGGGCTACGCGTCGGCATGTCTGCCTTAATTCAATGGTAACTAACTTAGTGGTGATTTATCATGCGCCCACCTCTTAGTGCGTTAGTCGTTCGAGAACTCAAAGCACTATGGCAAGATCCATGGCAGTTGGCTTTGGTGAGTTATTTACCATTGCTAGGTATTTTAATGCTTTGGTGGTTATTCAGCGCGGGTTTGCCACGGGGATTACCTGTGGCTTTAGTCGATCAAGATATGACCCAGCTAAGCCGCAGTTTAGGACGAAATTTAGCGGCAAGCCCAGTGATAACCCCTATTAGCTACCCAGATGTACTTAGTGCTCAACAAGCCATGAGAGAGGCGAAAGTCTATGCCATGGTAGTGCTGCCTTACGGACTTAGAAAAGATTTACTCACAGCTAAGCAGCCTGTGATTGATATACGTTATACAGGGCAATTTTTGCTGGTGGGAAAATTACTGGCAAGCCAAATTCAGCAAAGCTTAGGGGCGCGATTGTCTGAGCTTGCCGGGGTCAAGCAGTTGGCCGCAGGAGTGCCTAAAATTAAGGTGAAAACTCGCCTTAGGCCTGTGACTAGCCAAGTCACGCCTTTGTTTAATATGAACAATAACTATCTAGTGTTTTTATTGCCGCCAGTGTTAATTGCCCTTGGGCAGTTATTGGCCATGTTAGTGTTTGCCAATAGTTTAAGCCGTGAGGTGCGTTTAGGCATGTTAGCCCAATGCTATCGCGCGGGGATTTGGCGGGTCATAGGGGTGAAGTTTTTACTTTACACTCCTTTACTGATCTTACAAGGAAGACTTATTTTAGCCGTTTTATATCAATATCTTGCTTTGCCTTTAGCGGGTAAGTTTGGTCAGTTATTACTAGCGCAATTACTCATGGTATCGGCTGTGTGGTTGATTGTGTTGGCTATTTTCTTTTTGCTCTTAGATGCGACTCGGCTAGTGAGCTTTTGTACGGCTTTATTTGCCCCAGCATTCCCTTTTATGGGAATTACTTTTCCCACTGAGAACATGCCAGTGTTAGCTCAGTGGTGGCGTCAACTCATGCCTTCGAGTCACTATATCGAAACTCATGTGGGTGTCGTTAGTTATGGTCAGAGTTGGTTTAATATGTTGCAGCAAGTGGCCAGTTATTGGGGCTTCTTACTGCTTATCCCATTAATTTTTTATTTAGTGCGGCGTCAAAGAGAAGCCTTAGGCTTATGCAAGGCGGGAAGTTTGAACACTTTGCCTTCGCAGTCAGGAGGCATTTAATGCCGTTTTTGCAGTTAGTCTACTTAGACATTAAACATTTAATCAAAGATAAGGCTATCGCATTAACCTTGTTTGGTGGGGTGATTTTTTATGCTCTGTTATACCCCTTGCCTTATCTTAATCAGGTAGCGACCGAACAGAAAATTGTGTTGGTCGATTTGGATAAATCTAGCTTGAGCCGCACCTTAGCACGCCATGTGGATGCCAGTCCTAAAATAGCATTGTCTGTGTCATTGGACTCTATCACTAGTGCAAAGGAGTGGATAGAAGCCGATAAAGCCCATGGTTTGTTGGTGATCCCTGAGGGATTTCGCCGAGATTTAATCTTAGGTAAAGGTGTCACCTTAAGCTATGGCGGCGATGCTAATTATTTCTTAATTTATTCGGCTATTGCAGAAGGGTTGGTGGCCTCTGGCCTCGATGCCGCTAAAAAAGTGCAGCTGGTGGGTTTGCTTAGTAGCGGGGTTCAGGCCAAGCAGGCAGAATTATCACTAAACCCCGTGACCCTTAATGCTGTGCCTGTGTTTAACCAAGGTTTAGGTTATCTTCCCTATGTGGTGCCCGCAGTATTGTTATTGGTATTGCATCAGACGTTGCTTATTGCCAGTGGTATCTTAGGGGCTGGACAATGGCAGCGTGAAGGTTATTGGCAGCAAGTATCGGCGCTTGAGTTAGTCTGCAGTCGCATAGTGGCACTTTTGTGTATGTATGCTTATTTAACCAGTTTTTATCTAGGCTTCTGCTTCTATGCCTATGATTTAACCTTACAAGGTTCGCCCTTAGCGCTGGGCTTACTTATGTTTGCTTTTCTTTTGGCGACGGCCGCCGCAGGGGTGGCATTTAGCTGCCTGTTTACTCGTAGGGATTTACCGACACAAGTGCTGTTGCTTGTGTCTATGCCGATATTATTTGTCTCAGGCTTTGTGTGGCCATTGGAGCTGATCCCTGCGCCTTTGATTTGGCTATCCCAAGCGATTCCAGCTGTGCCTGCCATGATGGGGCTGCTTAAACTTACCCAAATGGGCGCTGATTGGCACAGTTTGATAGGGCTTTGGCTGCAACTTTGGGGGCTGTTTGTTGTCTTCTTTATGCTGGCGATTATCGGAGTTAACTATCGCCAACACCGTTATCGCCAACACAGGTATCATAAGGAGTTAAGGGATCTTAGCGTTGGCTAAGTGTTAGGGTGAGATGTTAAAGGTGAGTGCTTATTGCCTTGAATTGATTGTTTTCGCCATATAAGGATATTAACCATATTAAGGTTCAAAACAGAGTTAGAGATAAACCAACAGCTTGTATCTTTTCATTACCATGGCCTGAGCGGTAAATTGTTGCTGCATGTAGAGGCTGAATTTGGTAGCAAAGAGTTATTTTCACGCTTTTTGTGGCGGCCATATACACGCTTTGATGTGCAGATCCAGGGAGAAGACTATAAGCTTAAGACTTTGTTATTTCCCATCGTCCGCATGTCCCTGCATAAGCAAGACTCATGCTTGTGCCATGATATTTTTCCTAAGCTGAAACGCTATTCAATTATTCTATTTTGCCTAAGCAGCGCTAAGCGCTTGGCTTTACTGCTAGCGGCATTTTTTAGTTAACTTCAGCTCGGGATAATAAATGCATATCAAACAGTCATTTGCACCGCTAACAGCATTATTCCTTTACACTACATAGGCTAGCTATTGACGCATAAATTCGCCTTGTTATCAGCGCAAAGTTCAAGTTTGAATCTAAAATTGCACTGCAACAGTTTGACTGCTGACTTTGAGCTAGCTCTGGTTGGGGCATCTCAGCTAAACAACTTGCATCAAGTAGCAAAAAATTAAAGCACTCTATGGCTGATTTACTTAGATGAGGCTTAAATTGGTCATTATAAAGGCTTTGGTTAGCGCGGCTTTTAAGATAACCTGCGTTAAAGATATGCTTATTGAGGAGTGTGTAAAATTAATATTATATGGATGATTATCTTTGCTGGAACACTGATTTGGTCTGGCATTAACCCTAAAGATCACTTTACCTGGTTTCTTGAAGTCGTTCCGGCTGTGATTGGTGCGGCATTGTTAATATTTAGCTATAAATCTTTTAGGCTCACTCCGCTACTGTACGGCTTTATTTTACTCCATTGCTTAGTGTTAATGGTGGGGGGGCATTACACCTATGCAGAAGTGCCTTTTTTCGATGGTCTTTTTGGCTCAGAAAGAAATAACTACGACAAAGTGGGGCATTTTTTCCAAGGTTTTGTGCCTGCGTTGTTGGCCAGAGAAATCCTTATTCGTAAAAGTGTGGTGAACAGCAAGGCTTGGCTCAATTACATCATAGTGTCTATTTGTTTAGGTTTTAGTGCCTTTTATGAATTACTCGAATGGTGGGTTGCCCTAGCAACGGGTGAGAATGCCGAGGCCTTCTTAGGCACTCAAGGCTACATTTGGGATACCCAGTCCGATATGGGTCTAGCCTTGTTGGGTGCAATTTGTGCGTTAGTGCTATTGAGTGTTCCTCATGATAGGCAGCTACAAACTGTGGCCTAAGGGTTAATTTAAACCACGATAAGCACTTGCATGAGTGTTGTCGCTGCTAAACCACCAACAGGCGCTTTGCAGTGCCTCTTGGTGGTTGAATACTGATAGCATTGCTTGTCTGGCCATTCAGCATGAGTTTAAAAGCGTTAGCTGACATGTTATTAACCAGATGTTTAATGGCCTAACCACTGTAACATGACCTGATTAAACTTCTCTGGCGCTTCGGCCATGATCCAGTGACGAGTATCGAAAGCGACCACTTCATTACCTGGGATAGACGCCATCTTGTGTTCCCATTCTTTAGAATGGAACATGCCGGGTTTATTCTTGCCATACATAAATAGCAGTGGACAGCTCACAACCAGTGGCAGGTTGCCTAGGGGTTTACCTGTGAGGGTATGACTCCATTTCCAGTAGTAGGAATAGGTCATGGAGGAAGTAATAAGCTTAGGTTCCCCAGGAGCCTTGAGCACTTTAGCCATAAAACGCGTCATGGTGTCACCTAAGCTGCCACCGAGCTTCCAAGCCAGTGCTAGCCACATCTGGTAGCTGAACATAAATAGCTTCACTTTAAGGCTTAATATATGATCGCCAGACCCAGCGTCACCTATATCTACTCCAATGATTTTATTTACTTTTTTATCATTTCTTAGATAAAACTGGTACCCAAAGAAGCAACCCCAGTCGTGCAAGAGTAAAGTGACAGGTTTACCATCACTCACGGCATCGACAACTGAGTTAATCTTGGCGATTATGTCTTCTAGTGAGTACATACGCCTGTCGGAGTCCAGTTCATAGCCCGGCAAGGTAAAGCGAACACAGCGGTATTTATCTTTGAGTACCTCAACTTGGTTATCCCACAATCTGTAGGTGTCGGGCCAACCATGGATCATAACTATCGTTTCTTCACCACGACCTTCTATGATGACGTCCAAATCATCGACTTTGATTATGTTACTCATATACTTGCCTTCCTATTGAATGAACGTGTTAAAGGGTTATACCCATAGCATTAATCTATCCTATGGCTAAGTGCGGATCTGCGTTAAGCCACAGCATTAACATTGAGTGCCGATGCCATTATTGTATGTTGATGACTCTCTTGTTCTACTGACCTAGCTGTACTGTTATTGACGCAGGCGTCTAAGCTTGCTGCGAGCACATTTAAGGCGTTAACTTGCTCTGTGAGTGCAGTTCCTTGGGCGGCAACCGAATCAGAAATATGATGGGTATTGACGACACTGGTGGCCACATGATTACTGGCACAATTGAGCTCATTTAGAGCGAGCACTTGTTGGGACATAATCTCGGCTAAACGGTTAATGTCCCCTACAACTGGATTAATGAGTTCGAGAATGCCTGAGACTTCATCTGCGGTGTGCTGTATCACCTTTTGTCCATGTTGCACTTGCTCCTTACCATTATCTAACAAACTGCGTATTTCAGTGGCAGAGCGGCTGCTTTTAGCGGACAGTTCACGCACTTGATCAGCGACCACTGCAAATCCTCGCCCCATGTCCCCAGCTCTAGCGGCTTCAATGGCAGCATTTAGTGCAAGCAAGTTGGTTTGATCGGCAACCGAAGAGATTAAATCCGCCACAGACATAATTGCTTGGTTACTCTGATGAATTTTTTCAATGGCCTCAGTTGATGCCAATAAAGTGCTGGCGCTGCGATTGGCTCGCTCGCTAATGAGCTGACTGCGATCTTTAAGGCCACTGACAAATTGCTCTGACTGGGCGATATCTTGGGTCATTTGTTGTAGCTGTTGGTTCATTTGCTCGGTGGCACTGGCTTGGGCATCACAGTTAGTATTGAGTGAATTCACTTGGTTATGCAGGGCGTTAGCTTGTAAGGCCAGCGCTCCAGCCACTTGGCTTAATTGACTGGCATTTTCTCCAGCACTGCTAAGTACGCCTGAAAGTTGCAGCTCCCCAGCTAAAGATTTTTCGGCTGTCTGCTGCATTTGTTGCTGAGACTCTTGGGTGAGCTTATGGGCTTTATCTCGTTGAATAGCGGTAAAGCCTTGGGCGATAACAATCACAATAAGGGGCAATAGCACGCCAGCCCAAGTTTCGAGTTTGGCTTGCTCTGGCGTAAGTATTAGCTGTGGCAAGGGAATATCGGCCAGTACACGCATTAACATGGCACTTGTGGCGCCTATGACGATTAAGCTCCAAATAACGGCGTTGATCAGTCTAGTGGTAAGGAAAATCGCTATGATGATCAATGGGATCCAAAAAGCTTGCGCGGATATTGGTCCGCCACTTTGATACACAAGATTTAGCGCATGTAGCACCATGCCTGCCAGACCCAGATTAATCGCCAGCCAAGGACTGCGAAGCCATTTAAGTAATAACCCAGCGCTAATCTGCGCTATGACCACACCAACAGAGGTGTATAGCAAGATTTGATGATCGTACTGGTTCCACTTCATTATGCTGTACAGGCCAGTACAGACTGAGAGTAAGGTGAAAAATAATAGAGTATCGATATTGCGAAGCTCGTCAGTGCTCCAACTGTGGGATTTGGGTAAAAAGGCACCGCGCCAGAGGGTGAAGGGGGTCATGGCTTATCCTTTTCCAGTGAAAAAAGTGAGCAAGTAAGCTTGCTCACTCTGTTGGGGTGTTATTGATCTAACATGGCCTCTTTAAGGTCTTCATCTGTTGGGTCTTCACCAAGCCAAATAGATAGCACGGCTTTTCTGAATACCTCACCTTCGGTCACTGACAATTGTTTATCATTTTTATAATTAATAATGCCTTGGCCTGGAATGCTGACTAAGGTGAATTTGTCGCCAGTTTTGATTGGCTCAGCAAAGGCTGCGATAAAAGCTGATATGCTGCTAGCAATTGGCGCTGTATCGCCATTGGTGGCTAATTTAAAGCCATCATTCATTGCAGTGGTCATTTTTTCAGAAGTGATCATGTCTGAAGTAATGTTAAGTTGGATAACGACAGGGGTTTCACTGTCAACAACAGCCTGAGCATTGTCAGTTTTGGTTAAAGTGAATAATGAACCTACGTACAAATCCATAAAGAATTTACTACGAATGCCTGCACCATTGAGTTGCAATACTTGCTCTTGAACTGTCAATGTATCGGGTAAGGTGACATCGCCCACTTTAGTGTCGGCAAAGGCTGAGCTGCTGCATAAGAGCGCTAGGGCTAAGCATAGAGATTTTTTTATCATGATGAACTCCAATTTCTAGATAAAACACAATTTAGCAAAGACGTTTTATGACAAATCATTTATTGGGAGCCGCCAAGGTGGCAGCTCCCATTGATGATTAGAATGCGTGGTTATATTCCACCCAATAAGTGTCATCAGTGTCGTCACTGTTGTCAGTTTTGTAGTTGAAACGAATGTTTTCACGCTTGTTCATCTGGTAGGCGAAGGTGAATTCACCTTGGAAGCTAGGCATTTGTAAACCGCCGTCTAACACGTCATCTTCCCAAGATTTACCTTGTAGTTCTTGAGTGTAAGACGTGCTTAGTAGCACCCAGTAGTGCTCAGAAATGGTGTAACGGGTGTACACCATACCAGTCATAACGGTTGAGGCTAAATCGATACCACTGCTAGAGACTTTAGTGGCTTCTGCTTGTGCTTTTGGAAGTAATTGAGACATGTTGTCTTCCATTACCACGGCGCCGGCATACAAAATAGGCCATATATACAAGTCTTTGGTGACAGGGATTGTCATCACAGGACCTGCTTGGATCAGCGCAAAGTTACCGTAGAAAGGGTGATCGCCAAACACGGCATCAGCAGACCAGCCTATGCCATTGTTGGTGTTAATTGTGCCGTAGCGGAGACGGAAAGAGCGTTCAATTTTAGTGTCGTTAAAGGTTGGCACTAGGCCATAATTCGGATGAGTGACCATGCCGGTAAATTTAGGGCTGTCGGCATCCTCATTAAAAATATTTTTCGCTTCAAAAATAACACCAGTTTTTTGACCGCTGGTAGCGCTTTTTTCTGACAACATCAACTGACCTTTGATGTTAAAACCTTTGTTACCATAGGATGCGCCTAGCGAGGTGTACACATCTGTTGGGTTAGACATGTCAATTTCGGCTTTTTTCTCTTCGGCAATAGCGCCAGCGGAAATCATTGAAGACAGGATTGCTATGGTAAGTAGTTGTTTTTTCATATGTTACTCCGGACTCTTGTAAATATCATTAATGTGTTTTATTAACGCATGGTCAAGCAGTGGAACGGTGGGCATCAGCAGGGTGAGTGACTGATGCCCTGAGTTAAATTAAGCCAAATTAAGTTTGCGGGTTTGCCATTTTTTACTAAAGAATACATAGGCATAAGCAGCATTAATCACGAAGCTGGCAAGACCTGCCGCTAACATGAGTTCGTCATTACGAGGTAATGGAACAACGTTGCTTTCGTACATAAACGGACAGCTGAAGTAGTACATGAACGAGCCTGCTAAAGTGAAGGCGCGAGCTTGTAACCAAGTCCCTTTTTTAATAAACAGGGCAGGTAGGGTTGCTGCAAGCAGTACCATAGCTTGAGCCGTAGCAGAGCCTGGGAAATTAAGGTATACAAAGACTATGTTCCATACGTCGTAGGCAATGATCCAGAAAGTGGTCATAGCAGGCCAGATCATGTCTTGCTGTTTACTCTTATCGGCGGCAATCATGGCCCAACCAGACAAGGTGATGATGGAGAGCACGCCACCAATAGCATTTAAGATATTGGCCATGTTACCCATACTGAAATCTTGGGTAACCGCTTCGGCAATGTTAATCGCGAGGAAAGCAGCCGCGCCGAACTTAGCCCATTTCATATCACCAATTTTAGTGAAACGTATCAAGGTGAATAGCGCTGCAGCACCAACAACGGAGTAGAGTTTTACCCACTTAAACCAGTAGGTGACACCATAACTTGACCAAAGTGGAATAAGGGCGATGGGCAATAGGAACCACAGTACGTAGTTACTCCATTTGTAGCGGCGACAGATTTCGTTTAATAACATCAAGCCACATAATACAAACAGCACGTGAGTGACTGCGCGGACCATGTGCCATTCGTGGATTTTAAACTTGTCACCGTCGAGACTGAATTGGATCTCACTATCATCGATGAAGGTTAAGCGGGCCCCATCAAAATCGGTAATTTCATTGCCAGGATTACTGGTAATAACTAGCTCACCTAAGTGTTCATGCCATTGCTGCTGTTCAACCTTGTTAAAGCCGCCAGATTGTTTCATGACGTTAACTTGATTGTTTTCGGTGAATTCAAGGCGATATAACAAGCTACCTTCACCTGGTTTACCGTCTCTTGTACCCTGCCAGATTTCCCCTTGAAGCTGCAATGCATCTTCGCTTGGGCCCTCTGCTATGGCTTGTCCTGTGCTGGCTGCCCCAAGGAGCAATAGCAGGGATAAGGCCATGGATTTAAGTGTGATAAATTTCATACGCTTCCTCTCTTAATGTGGACTCTTGCGCTGTGTTGGCGTTGGGCTAGCCTTTGCCGTTAACCCAACGCCATTCAGTATTAAGTCGTTTGCTTAACGAGCTTTGGTTCAAGGTCGCTAATTAAGGGGGCGGGATGGTCACCGCAAGGAGGTTCGCCTGTTGGACTGGTTTTCTGCTTGTAGAAGTACCAGATAGCAAACGGTATATGCATAGCCAAGTTAACAGCACCCCAAGCCCATAACACAGTGTCATTTGCCCAGTTAGTCGAATCCATCACAGGAGTGAAGATGTCGGCGTTAGCTCTTACCAAGATGTGGAAGGCTAAGGTGTAAACACGGGCTATGATATATAGCTCTGGACGACCTTTGATGATGGGGTAAAGTTCTGCCGCCATCAAAATACAGAAGGAGCTAGCGAAGAAGCCAGGGTTTTCACCGAAGACGAAAGCTAAGTTCCATGTGGTGTAGAGGAAGTTCCACGCCGCGGTTGAATAAAACAGCAGATCGTTTGGCTTGTCTCTGCCTATGACCCAAAATTGACGTTTACCATTCTTATAGCGAGGGAATGGAATTGTGATACACAAGATGACGCCACAAATAGCGTTGAAGTAGTTTGCTGTTGCAAAGTCTTTCATCGTTGCTTCGGCAATGTTAAGGAATAACACGCCGTAGAGCACTTTAAGCACCCAGTCACCGCGGAAGAAAGACAGCACCCGATTTGGGTTATCGTGATAGAGCCAAGCAATCCTGGCACCACCGACAACAATCGCCGTTGGAATTAAAACGCTGACCGTTTTAGCCCAGCGAAACCAGCCGTCTAAGTTATCAGCCCATAGTGGGGCTGTGAGTAAGGACAGCAACCAAAATGCTGCTGTTAGCCTAGGTGTCCGGCGCATGCCTTCAACCAATAAGAGTAAGAAAACTATGTAACCACTCATAGATACAACATATTGCCACACGGGGATTTCCATAACGCCTCCAGATAGCCCATTTAAAGAGATTAACAACTCTACAACAAATTAGAGTTTATGCTCTAATATAGAGTATATACTCTAGGTTATTTGGGGTTATGACTGTGAGCGAGTTCTCATTTGATAACCGTTCAGTGTTTTTATTGGGCTAATATTTAAAATTATGTGATCAAAGGTTACTTTTATAAGTCTTGATGTACTTTAAAGGTTGCTTTATTAGCTAACTTTAACTCAAGTTAAGGAGCAATAACCTAGGCATAGGTAGGGTTAGTGAAGTGAGGGTTAAGCGCAGGTAAAGCTATGAATTAATTCTTATCAATGCCAAATTTATATTACTCCAGATGCAAAAAAGGAGCCTTTGGGCTCCTTTTTAGTCACTTGACCTTAAAACATGGGTTAATTGATTAACCGTTGTCTCTTGGCTTGCGTGGACGACGTTCAGCACCGGCTGGACGGTCGCCACGTGGACGGCTTGGACGATCACTACGTGGTGCACTGCTGCGGCCAGAATCAACGAAAGTTTCGCTGCCAGCTTCGCGCAAGTTTAATGGGCGGCCACATACACGGACTTTACGTAAATGCTGTAATACATCTTTTGGCATACCATCTGGCAAATCAACGGTAGTCACTTGATCGTACAGTTGAATTTGACCTATGTAACGGCTGTCTAAGTTAGCTTCGTTAGCGATTGCACCAACGATATTACCTACACCGACACCATTGTCACGACCGACATCGATAACATAACGGTTCATCTTCACGTCTGGATTATCTTTAAGGCCTTCTGGACCACCAAAGCTGGTAGGAGCAGGGCGAGCATCACGACGTGGACGCTGGCTACGTTCGCCACGGTCACCACGGTCATTACTGCGATCGTTACGTTCGCTGCGCTCATCACGAGAATCACGTTGACGCTCTTGAATTGCAGGTAACTGCAGTGGGCGCTCTGCTTGAACTTGCTGTAAAAGTGCAGCAGCAAGTAAATCAGTATCAACTTCTAACTGTTGGCATAACTCAGCGACAGCATTTTTCATGAAGTCTAAGTCACCGTTTAAGGTTTCTTGAATTAGCTCACCTAGACGAGATAAACGACGTTCAGCAACTGACTCTGGGCTTGGCACTTTCATCGGTGCGATACGGCTGTTAGTGGCGCGCTCGATAGTACGCAGCATGCGCATTTCTCGGCTAGTCACAAACAGAATTGCCATACCAGTACGACCAGCACGGCCAGTACGGCCGATACGGTGTACATAAGCTTCTGTGTCATAAGGGATATCGTAGTTGACTACGTGACCGATACGCTCAACGTCAAGACCACGTGCGGCAACATCAGTCGCGATTAGTATGTCTAATTTACCACGCTTAAGCTGTTCAACGGCGCGTTCACGAGCTTGCTGATTCATGTCACCATGAAGTGGCGACGAAGCATAGCCGCGTGCTTCTAGCTTTTCAGCTAGTTCAACACAGCTGTTACGGGTACGGACGAAAATGATAACACCATCAGTGTTTTCAACTTCTAATACGCGTACTAACGCTTCAAGCTTGTTGTGTTGTGATACTTGCACAAAACGTTGCTCGATAGAGTCAACCGTTGTTGAGCTAGCAGCAATACTGATGTTCACTGGAGCGGTTAAATGCTTAGCGGCAACACGCTTAATTTGCTCAGGCATAGTCGCCGAGAATAGTGCTAGTTGGCTGTCTTTTGGCTTATGCTCTAATACCCATTCGATATCATCGATAAAGCCCATTTTTAGCATTTCATCTGCTTCATCAAGCACTAATGCTTTTAATGAATCTAATTTTAACGTGCCACGACGCATATGATCCATCACGCGACCCGGAGTACCCACAATCACTTGCGGTCCACGCTTAAGGGCGCTTAATTGTTGATGCATGCTTTGACCGCCGTAAATAGGCAGTACGTGGAAGCCTTTCATGTGTTTAGCGTAGCTACCGAATGCTTCGGCAACCTGAACGGCTAGTTCACGTGTTGGGGCTAGGACTAAAATCTGTGGAGCATTGATTTTCATGTCCACTTTGTTTAATAGAGGCAGAGCGAAAGCGCCAGTTTTGCCGGTACCTGTCTGTGCCTGACCGATAATATCTTTACCCGCCATAAGCGGATCGATACTAGCAGATTGAATTGGTGTAGGGTTTTCGTAACCTAGCTCGTCAAGAGCACGCAACAAATTCTCAGACAGGCCGAGTTCGCGGAAAGTTCTTTCATTGGATGACATTGGGTTGTAGCCTTGTGGATGGCGCATAATATCGCGCTGGAAGTTTCACAGACAGAAAATCAACCCCGTGTCGATTTCCCGCAGAAAGGAGGAATTATAGCAGTGTTTAACAAACTTGCCTATGCCAATCTGAATATATTTTCAAAACTTAACTAAAACTGGCCTGATTTTTGATTTTTAAAATTTAAATCTTGGAGTGAGTTATTCTGCATTTTTGAACGACTTGAGTTCCCGATTATTCTTTAATCTTGGGCTTAAGTGGCTTTAACTGTTCACTAGACAAGTTAATTAACTCGAACGCAAGTTCTGTAGTGGCGCCTAGAAAATCGAGGTTGATGGTTTCTAAGGTGTCATTCACTGTGTGATAATTCTTATGTGGTGGTACTCCTAAATAAAGCCAAGGAATGTCAGCCTTATGGAAAGCGTAATGATCTGAGGCCCTAAGCCAATCGATATTAAGGCTGCTCGCACCTCTGACTCTGGCACGATTGACCCTGAGGCAAAGTTTGCTGTGCTGGGTAAGTGTCGGGGCTAAGGTGTCAAAATTAGCTAAGTTTTTCTCGCCTTCCATGTAGATTGCATGGGGGCGACTGGGGTGACCTATCATGTCTAAATTTAGCGCCAGTTCTATCTGCATTTCAGGCATAGTTTTTAACTGTCCTACTAAGCCATAGGCCCCATAAAGGCCCGGCTCTTCTGCATCCGTCGCCACTAACATCAGGTTCACTTCTTCCATAGGTTCACGCTGCCACTGGGCGGCTATGCTCAGCAGCGCCGCAACGCCTGAGGCATTGTCATCAGCGCCTGGGTAGTAATGGCTGCCTTGTTTGCCTAAATGATCATAATGGGCGGTTATAATTCGCCAGCGTGAAGAAGGCTTTTGGGCTGGGAACACCCCAATCATATTGACGCCTTCTCGAGTTGAGAATAAAAAACCGTATTTAAAAGGGGCGTAATAACTGCCTTGCCAGGGAGTTAACTTAAGCGCCTCAAAGCGGCTTGCGAGATAATCTTGAGTGAGTTTAGCGCCACGAGTACGGGTTTTCCGGCCTTGAAATTCACTGCTGGTTAATACTTGCAAGTCTTGGGTGAGCTGCGCCTTGTCTACCCAGCGGGTGTGAAGTGGCTGATTGCAACTTGGGGTAGAGACGCAGCCATTTAGCATGAGTAATAGCAGCAATAGTGGGGCTAAAAACTGTGGTGCTAAACAGTTGTCATGGCGTGTAGTGCCGCGCGATGGGGTAATTCCCGAAGTGGTGAATAATCCTTTCATCGCGCCTCACTATTTGTTACTAAATTTGTGACTCAAGTTTAATTTTTTACGACTTAGTTTCTTTTTTTGCTTTGGCTTTTGGCTGCTTTTTTTGACTGGCTATAGTTTGACTAGCCAACTTTTGATTTACCAACTTTTGATTTGCTAACTTTTGATTTTCTAATAATGGCTTCAAGAAACGCGCCGTGTGGGAGTGCTTACATTTGGCCACCTCTTCTGGGGTGCCAGTGACCAGAATGCTGCCGCCTCCTGCGCCGCCTTCAGGGCCTAAATCCACAATCCAATCGGCAGTTTTAATCACATCTAGGTTGTGTTCAATCACAACTAAGGTGTTGCCATGAGATTTAAGCCTATGTAATACATCCAATAATAGCTGAATGTCGGCAAAGTGCAGCCCAGTTGTGGGTTCATCCAAAATATATAAGGTTTTACCTGTGTCGCGCTTAGATAACTCCTTGGCAAGCTTGACTCGCTGGGCTTCACCGCCAGACAAGGTAGTGGCGCTTTGACCTAAGCGAATATAAGACAAGCCCACATCCATCAGGGTTTGCAGCTTACGGGCAATAGAGGGGATAGCATCGAAGAATACCCGAGCTTCTTCGACCGTCATCTGCAGCACTTCATGAATGTTCTTGCCCTTGTATTTCACGTCTAAGGTTTCGCGGTTGTAGCGCTTGCCTTTACAGTTATCACAAGGCACGTACACATCGGGCAAGAAGTGCATTTCTACTTTAATTAAACCATCGCCTTGGCAGGCTTCACAGCGACCGCCTTTGACGTTAAAGGAGAAGCGGCCAACTAAGTAGCCACGGGTGCGCGATTCTTGGGTGCCAGCAAATAGCTCACGTATTGGGGTGAAAATACCTGTGTAGGTGGCAGGGTTTGAGCGCGGCGTGCGGCCAATGGGGCTCTGGTCGATATCGACCACCTTGTCGCACTGCTCCATACCTTCGATGCGATCATAAGGGGACGGTTCATCCACAGTGGCGCCATTGAGCATCTTGTGGGCTATTTTAAAGAAAGTGTCGTTAATTAAGGTGGATTTTCCAGAGCCAGAGACGCCAGTCACGCAGGTAAATAAACCAAGAGGAATGCTTAAGTCGACGTTTTTCAGGTTGTTACCACGGGCACCAAAGAGTTTTATTTGTTTGGTCTCATCAATTGGGGTGCGTTTATCGCCCACATGAATTTGCTTCTTGCCAGAAATGTACTGACCAGTGACGGAAGCCTCACAGTTGATAATATCCTCAAGATTACCGGCGCAGATGACTTCGCCGCCGTGTACTCCTGCGCCAGGGCCGATATCGATAATGTGGTCCGCCATGCGAATGGCATCTTCATCGTGTTCAACCACTATGACGGTATTGCCTAAATCCCGCAGGTGGATCAAGGTTTGCAGTAAGCGCTCGTTATCCCGTTGATGCAAGCCAATAGAGGGCTCATCCAGCACGTACATTACCCCAACAAGCCCAGCCCCAATTTGACTGGCAAGCCTAATACGCTGAGCTTCACCACCAGAAAGTGATTCAGATGAGCGCGATAAGCTTAAATAATTAAGCCCTACATTGACCAGGAAACCTAAACGGTCGCAGACTTCTTTAAGGATTTTATCGGCAATTTGGGCTCGCTGTCCTTCAAAGGTGACGCTATTGAAATAGTCTGTGGCCTCGCCAATTGACCAAGTGGTCAGCATAGGCAAGTTAATATCGCCGATAAATACGTGGCGGGCTTCTTCACGCAGGCGCGAGCCTTGGCAACTACTGCAGGGTTGCTTATTCATAAACTTAGCCAATTCATCGCGCACCGAATTGCTTTCGGTCTCACGATAGCGCCTGTCCATGTTATTGAGTATGCCTTCGAAGGGATGATTACGGCTGACAATATCGCCGCGATCATTGGTGTACTTAAAGGCGATGCTCTGTTTACCCGAGCCAAAGAGGACGATTTTTTTGATCTTGTCACTGAGTTTGGCGTAAGGGGTATCCACATCAAATTTATAATGCTCGCCTAAGGAGGTGAGCATTTGGAAATAATAGAAGTTGCGTTTATCCCAGCCACGAATAGCGCCGCCCGCTAAGGACAGCTTATCATCGGTAATGATGCGTTCAGGGTCGAAGAATTGCTGTACTCCAAGGCCGTCACAGGTAGGGCAAGCACCAGCTGGATTGTTAAAGGAGAAAATTCTTGGCTCAAGTTCTGCCATGGAGTAACCGCATTGACTGCAGGCAAAATTAGCCGAAAATATCAGCTCTTCGTCTTTGTTGTCATCTTCCATGGAGGCGATGACAGCGATACCGCCAGAAAGCTCTAAGGCGGTTTCGAATGATTCTGCAAGGCGTTGCTTCATGTCTTCGCGTACTTTAAAGCGGTCGACCACCACTTCTATGGTGTGCTTAATGTGCAGTTCAAGAGTTGGAGGATCAGTTAAGTCACACACTTCACCATCGATACGGGCACGGATATAACCTTGGGCCGATAGGCTTTCTAATAACTTAACATGCTCGCCCTTACGGGCCTTGACTACAGGAGCCAATAGCATTTGTTTGCTGCCTTCAGGTAAGCTGAGCACCTTGTCTACCATTTGGCTTACGGTTTGCGCTGCAAGCGCTTCTCCATGGGTAGGGCAGCGAGGCTCGCCAACACGGGCGAACAACAAACGTAAATAGTCGTAAATTTCTGTGATAGTGCCCACGGTTGAGCGCGGGTTGTGGGAGGTGGACTTTTGTTCGATAGAAATCGCTGGGCTTAGGCCTTCGATATGATCCACATCGGGCTTTTCCATCATGCTTAAGAATTGACGCGCATAAGCTGACAGGGACTCTACATAGCGGCGCTGACCTTCGGCATATAAGGTATCGAAGGCGAGTGAAGATTTTCCTGAACCAGATAAACCTGTGATAACAATAAGTTTATCTCTTGGTATTGTCAGGTTAATATTTTTGAGATTGTGGGTTCTAGCACCGCGTATTTCAATCGTATCCATCAGTGATTCTCTTGGCTGCTTTAAAAGGAAGGCATAAACACAGGTACCACTAGGTACCACAAGCAAGGCTGTGAGTATCGCACAACTTTAGCCGAAACTTTGCCGAATTTTGCCATTTTTTGCAAAGGCAGTAGACCTAGGCGATAAGATATTTATTTCCTTTTGAGCAACATCTTCGCCCTGTGTTAATATGCGCCACTCGATTTTGATCGATTCAAATTTTATCAAGTTATCAGGCGTGAATTAGAGGCTAACTGCATGAGCAATCAAGGACTATCGAGTCTAGAGAAAAAAGTCGCGTTTTCGCTTGCTGGCGTATTTGGCCTGCGAATGATGGGCTTGTTTATGATCATGCCAATTTTCGCTCTCTATGGTCAGCATTTAGAAGGCTTTTCACCCCTATGGGTGGGTATTGCTATTGGTGCGTATGGCTTAACTCAAGCTCTGTTGCAAATCCCCATGGGGATCTTGTCTGACAAATATGGCCGCAAACCTATCATACTGATTGGTTTAGTGTTATTCGCTATTGGTAGTGTTATCGCCGCCAATGCAGACCATATTTATGGCGTGGTGTTTGGCCGCTCGGTGCAAGGCATGGGCGCGATTGCAGCAGCAGTGCTGGCATTGGCTGCGGATTTAACTCGTGATGAGCAGCGCACTAAAGTCATGGCTGTGATTGGTATGTGTATCGGCCTTTCTTTCGCCTTGTCTTTATTAGTTGGGCCATTAGTGGCGCAATATTTAGGTTTAAGTGGCATTTTTTGGTTGACGGCGATGTTGGCAATCTTGGGCATGGCGATAGTGCATTTTTTAGTACCTAACCCTATTTCACAAGCGCCAAAGGGGGACACCTTAGCCGCACCTGCCAAGCTTAAGCGTATGTTGCTGGACCCGCAATTATTCAGGCTCGATGCCGGTATTTTTATCTTACACTTAGTGTTGACGGCTGTGTTTGTTGCCTTGCCATTTAACTTGGTGGATGCAGGCTTACTGAAAGAGCAGCATTGGTTATTGTACTTCCCCGCTTTCGTGGCCGCTTTTATGCTAATGGTGCCGATGATCATCATAGGGGTTAAGCGCAATAATACTAAGACCATGTTCCAGTTGTCTTTGGTTATTATGATGGTGTCTTTGTTGTTGATGGCCCTGTTTGCGGGCAACTTGTGGTTACTGAGCGCGGCAGTGGTGCTGTTTTTTACCGGCTTTAATTATTTAGAAGCATCATTGCCAAGCTTAATTGCCAAATTTAGCCCAGTAGGCGAGAAAGGTTCTGCTATGGGCGTGTATTCTACCAGTCAATTTTTAGGGGCATTTTGCGGCGGTATGTTAGGTGGTGGTGCTTATCAATATTTAGGCGCTGAAGGGGTGTTTTTTGTTGCCAGTGTGCTGATGGTTATTTGGCTTTTATTAAGTCTAGGCATGGAAAAACCCGTGTTATTAAAGAGTGTTACTCTCGAAGCCCATATTACTGATAAACCCCATGCCTTAACTATGGCTGCTCAATTGTCCCAACTTGAGGGTGTGATTGAGGCCATGGTGGTGTTAGAAGAGAAGGTGGCTTATTTAAAGGTCGACTCTCATTTCGATTTAAGCAAAGCCCGAGCTGTGTTAGGCTCTGCACATTAGATTTTAAACGATCATTATTGTTAGTATATATTTCGCTAAACTTAGCTTATTCGCTATTAGTGAGAACAAGAAATTCAGGAGATTTCGATGGCCAGTCGCGGTGTTAATAAAGTCATTATTGTAGGCAATTTAGGCCAAGATCCAGAAGTGCGCTACATGCCTAACGGCAATGCGGTTGCCAATATTACTGTCGCAACCAGCGAGTCATGGAAAGATCAGCAAGGCCAACAGCAAGAGCGTACCGAATGGCACCGTGTGGTCATGTTCGGCAAACTTGCTGAAATCACTGGTGAATACCTGCGTAAAGGCTCGCAAGTGTATTTAGAAGGCAAATTGCAAACCCGTAAGTGGAAAGATCAAAGCGGTCAAGACAAGTACACCACTGAAATTGTTGTCGATCAAAGCGGCAGCATGCAGATGCTAGGTAGCCGTAACCAAAATCAGGGGCCAAGCCAGGCGGGCTCACAAGGTTCACAAGAGGGGGGGTATAGCGCCCCTGCGCAGAACCAGTATGCAGCTCCTGCACCACAGGCGCAACGTCCAGCAGCTGCGCCAAATCAGCAGTACAATGCCCCGCAGCAGCAGGCAGCAGGTGCTTATAATAAGCCGCCACAGCAGGCACCACAGCAGCAGTCAAACTATGCGCCTAAGCCGCAGCAAGCACCACAGCAAGGCGGTTATCAGCAAGCAGCCCCTGCTCAGCGTCCAGCGCCGCAAGCGCAGCCGCAGCAAAACTTCACTCCAGATTTGGACGATGGTTGGGATGACGATATCCCGTTCTAGCATTCTACAGCTGATCTTGAGACTCATTTTGGGACGAGAGATTAAGTCGTTTAAAAGCCTCGCAATGCGAGGCTTTTTTATGCTCCAAAGCGTATTGGAATAAGCTCAATCAGTGAGCTCGGTCATAGCACTAAGTCCCGCGTGGCGCCGTCGCTTGTTCTGTAAAAAGATGCCCTACCATTAACATTTGGCACATTAATGTTTGGCTAGATAACATCAAGCAATACTCTGTAGTTTTCTGCTGTACAGGCTCGCTATGACACCTCACTTGATGACACGCAGCAAGTCCATCCTTGGATGCTCGAACGCCCCCTCTGATGTAAAGGACTCACAAATGCCGCGATGGCATGGATGCCAAAGAGCGGCCATGGGGCGGACGGTCATCTCGTAAAGTGTCCTAGTTCACCCTTTTAGTGTTGGGTACCATATTCACGCGTGTCGGTGAGTGAATGCCATGATAAGCCAGTATGGCGGAATTTCAGGCCAGCATCATTATGTTCGAAGATAGTTTGAGTTGTTGGCCCTTATTGATTTAAGAGAAGTGTACGCGTATCTATGAACGAATCTCATGCGAACAGTTAACTGTCATGGGTAGCTGAGTTGCCGTTTAAGTGCGGTAGAGTACCTTGATCACGTGCCAGCCGAATTTGGTTTTTACCAGATGCGGAGTGATTAATTCACCGCTAAAGCAGACTTTGTCGAATTGCGGCACCATTTGGCCTTTCTTAAATTCACCTAGGTTACCGCCACTTTTGGCCGATGGGCATGTGGAGTGCTTCTTGGCTAAAACATCAAATTTAGCGCCATTTTGTAGCTGTTTAATAATGTCTTCGGCTTGAGTTTGGTGTTTGACTAAGATGTGAAGTGCTGCTGCGGTTTTGGCCATGTGAGTCTCTAATTGCTGTCTTGGTAACGTTGCTGTCACTACTGATTGCAGTGAGGCCAGTATTATACCTGTTTTTTAAGAGGATTAACCTCTTAGTTATATGCACAAAGGCTGGAGTCACTCTTAGTTGGTGGGTGCCGCGAGTTGTATGACGACGTCTTCATCTAAGGTGAGTGATAGCAACCTCTGGTATTTAGTTTCAATAGCAAGCAGGGTGCCATCTTGTTTTATTTGAGCTAGACCAAAGTTAAAGTCATCACGAATTTGTTCACTTAAGAATGCGAATCGGTAAGTTGTCGGTGGAAATACGTTATGACAAACAGCAGCTTGTTGTACCTCTTTAGCGCTTAGCTTGCCTGTTTGGTAAGATTTTTTGAGATAATAAATAAAAATATTTTTATCCATGATGACAAGATCGGTTCTGTGTTTCATTAACATATAAACTTGTAAAATTTGCTGAGATATTTCGCTGTAACCCTGATTATTTTTTGCCATTTGGGCAAACTCATCCCCCAATAGATTCGCTGCACGTTGGAAGGCAACAATACTTTTCCCTTGCATATCATTCATCTTGGTTAGTGCGAATTTATTGCGCTTAAGGCTGATGGCGCAATTTTGAAAACGGATAACGATATCTGAATAAAACACTCCCTCTAACATGCCTTTTTTAGTGTTGAGAATCGCATCAAGTTTTGCTTTTTTAAACTCATGAAAGGTGCGTGCAAAAGGGCGATATTTGATGTCGGCACTGTGGCCTTTTACTGCGAGTGCGCTTCGCAGCAGCTCAAGCTCGATACCGCTGTTGGTTTCTTGAATAACATAAGGGGGGATGGAGAAGCTGACGCCGACTTTAAGCTCTTGAGCATGAACATAATTTGATACTCCTAACAATACTAGCCATGCAGACACGCAGGCTTGTCTTATTATCGTTAGCCATAAAGGTGACGGCTGCAACTGAATATTCGCGTTACTCATTGGTAAATTCTACCTGTTATCAATATGAGATGAGAGCCATTACATCCAGTATTCTGTTATCCCTATGAGTGGGTATCTCTTGTTAGATCTACTATAGATGCGGATCGTAGAATGGGATAGAAAAATGATTAAATATCGGTATTAGATGTGCAATTTACAAACAAGTTTGCGAGGGGGATATCTTGAACATGATATTAAAAAAGGGAACTCAATTAGGCATGAGTCCCCTTAGGTTTGCAGCGTTCAGTGAGTGAGTATTAGTTCACTAAACCGCGACGTTTGAGTAATGCATCTGTGGTGGGCTTGCTGCCACTAAAGTCGATATAGTCTTGCATCAAGTCTTGGCTATTGCCTTTAGACAAAATGGTTTGACGATACTTGTTGCCGTTCTCTAAGGTTAATCCGCCTTGTTGGTCCATATGGGCGAATGAGTCGGCGGCAAACACTTCGGTCCACAGGTAAGCATAATACCCTGCTGAATATCCGCCGCCAAAGCTATGGCTGAAATAGGTGGTTTTGTAGCGCGCAGGCACGGGATCAAAATCTAAACCGTGTTTTGCTAGCGCTTGCTGCTCGAACGCTTTCACATCCTTGATTTCGGTGCCTGGAGCAATGGAGTGCCATTCCATATCCAGCAGTGCAGCCGCTAAGTATTCAGTAGTGCCAAAACCTTGGTTGAAAGTTTGTGCGGCTAATACTTTTGTTAGCAGCTCTGCAGGGATGGCTTCACCAGTTTGGTAATGTTTAGCATAGTTGGCGATAACTTGCGGCTCTACGCTCCAATCTTCATTGGCTTGAGAGGGGAATTCGACGAAGTCCCGTGGGGTTGCTGTGCCTGCAAGGCTTGGGTATTTAACCTGTGAGAATAAGCCGTGAATGCCATGACCGAATTCATGGAATAAGGTCGACACTTCATCAAAGGTCATTAGTGTTGGTTGACCTGCCGCAGGCTTTGGAATGTTCAGTGAGTTGTAAACCACAGGCTTAGTGTTTAGTAGAGTCGATTGAGTGACGAGCTCGTCCATCCAAGCGCCGCCGCTCTTGCCTTCACGGGCGTAAGCATCAAGATAGAATAAGCCGATTGAGCTGCCATCTTGGTTGAAAACTTCATAGGCGAGCACGTCTTTGTGCCATACCGGCAGGTCATTACGGCTTGTAATTGTAATGCCGTAAAGCTTGTTCATGGCGAAGAATAGCCCATCGTTTAATACAGTATTAAACTCAAAGTATGGCTTAACTTGGTTTTCATCTAAATCGTATTTGGCTTGACGAACCTTGTCACCGTAATAGGCCCAATCCCACGCTTGCAAGGTGAAATCTTTACCGTCTTTTTTGATTTCAGCTTGAATATCCAAAGCTTCAATTTTGGCTTTAGCCAGTGCTTTAGGGGCTAGGTCATCTAAAATTCCATAAACCGCTTCTGGGGTTTTAGCCATTTGATCGGCTACCGAATAGCTGGCCCAATCTTTAAAGCCAAGTAAGGCGGCTTTTTCTGCCCTAAGCTGAGCGATTTTTATATTCAATGGTGCATTGGTATCCATGGCGCGATAAGCCGAGGTTTCCCAGATTTTCTGCCTTAACTCACGGTTTTCAAGGCTAGACAGTAGTGGCTGAGCCGTGGTGTTCACTAAGGTTATCATGTAGCCAGTCTTGCCAGCTGCTTTGGCGGCAGCGGCGAGTGAGGCAATAGTGTCAGCAGATAAGCCCGCAAGTTGCGCCTTGTCTTGCACTAAAATTACGTCATCTTTAAAAGACTTAAGTATATTTTGTGAAAAGTTGGTTTCTAGCTTTGCCAGCTCACCATTGAGGGTACGCATCTTAGCTTTGTCGTCAGCATTAAGCTTGGCACCCGCACGCACAAATTGATCGTAATAGACTTCAATTAAGCGCAGATCTTCGTCTTTTAAGGCCGATTTTGCTTGGTAAATGGCATCAATCTTGGCGAATAACTTGGCATCTAAATAAATATTATCATTATGGCTGGTTAATAACGGCACCATATCTTGTTCTATTTGGATAAAGTTATCGTCAGAAATCAACCCAGATAACGTAAAAAAGGCTTTTTGGGTGCGATTAAGCAAGGCGCCAGACTTTTCTAGTGCGACTAAAGTATTTTCAAAACTAGCTGGCTCACTATTGTTGATGATAGCGTCGATTTCGGCTTTGTGTTCGGCCATACCTTGGGTGAATGCGGGCACAAAATCAGCGGTTTTGATTTGATCAAATTGCGGCGCGAAATCTTGCAATGAGCTGGCGGTTAATAGCACATTAACGGCGCTTGCTGTCTGGCTTGCTGGAGCTTGAGTGGTCATATTGCTGTCCGCTACTGAGTTATCTTGACAGGCACTTAACATAAGCGCGGCGCTCACGGTGACTGTGATAAGAGATTTACGCATTAAAATATCCTTGGGTTGACCCTAATTATTGTTAGTTCATTGAGTGAGATGATAGTTAGTCACATGAGCCTAATGGCTGAGCAAGGTTAGTCATAGTGCAACTCAACAAGGCTAATGTAAGCAGTACAATGCATGTTTAACGGCCACTACAGTATCAAGCAATGAGTATTAGAGACAATCTCTAATTGCAGTGGCGTGATAGTTAACCATTTTGTTAGCTAACCGTTGCTGCGAAAGTGATTGTTTATCTGTTCGCTCTGCTCTTTTTTTTGCCTGTCTATATTTGGCTTAAGGTTGATTTACAGCTTGCTGCTGAAGCCTAAGCTGTTGTAGTAACTCATGGGTTAATTGTTGAAAGCGGCTGTCTTTGCGCAAGGTGTTAACACTAGGATGTAGAGTCAGTAATTGTTGCGCTAAGTAGCCTTGGTTTATTGCTTGGATCAAATAACGATAGCTGGTCTCTGGTTCATTTTGTGCGCTATAGAGCAATGCCAGCGTTAAGCTATCTGCTGCTCTATCTGAGCCTTGCAGTAACCGCTGTTTAAATTCTTGGGCTAGCAGTTCTAGTGCAATGCTATGCTCACTTGATACCTCGGAAACATTATCATCACTCATCGAAATTTCATCTTCAAGCTTTTGATTGTCATTCTCTTTTAATGCCGACATTGCAAGAGTTGAAAGTAACCGACCTTGTAAGGCAATTTGGGGATTTTGTGAGTTCAATAGAGATTTGCTGGTATCTATGGTGAGTTGAAATTCTGCGAGGTAAAGCTGGCTTAAGGCTAGGCCGTGAATAAAGTGAGTTTGCAACGGCTGGCTTTGCACTAGCTTAAAGTAATGGGCCTTGGCTTGCAGGAATTGCCCTTGATGAAGATACCATTGTCCCTGTGCGTCATTGGCCAGTAATGAATCGGGCTGTAAGGTTAATGCACGGTCTAGCCACAGCTGAGCCTTGGGGAAGTCTTCTAAGGCGATTAAGGTTTGCGCCTTATGCACGCAGCTAACGCTATGGTTAGGGCTGAGAGTGAGGGCTTTATTAATCCAGATTATTGATTTGGATAGCTGGCCCATTTCCCGATAGATAAAGCCTATGTTTGTCATGGCTTCATGATAGTTAGCTTGTTTTTGCAATGCGTTAAGATTGGCATTGATGGCTTTATTGAGCCAGCCCTTGTTGTAGTAAGCCAGGCCCAAAGATTTATAGGCTTGCGCCAAGTTAGGATCTAAGGCAATGGCTTTATAGGCGGCGTCGATGGCTTTTTGTTGCCACAGTGGCGGGGCGTTAAATTGAAATACACCTTGGCTATAAGCATCGGATAGACCGCTATAGGCCAAGGCTAAATCTGGGTTGATGGCAAGAGCCGAAGTGAATAGCTCTATGGCATGGAGATTATCGGCTTCTCGGTACCTATGATAGTACTCCAGCCCCTTGAGGTAGAGTTCAAAATCAAAACCTTGTGAGGCTAGTGATGATTGTGCGTTTTCGTCAAGGCTTGACACTTTATTACCCGATGAAATGAATAGTGCCACAACAGCCAAAATAAGCATTAAGGCCGCGAAACTCAAAGAGGTTAGCTTCCAAAATAGCGGATAGCTCTTGCCATCTTCAGGCATCACATGGGTGTCATTGGCTAAATCTAAACTTGTCATTCGAGCCGAACTGGGCTCGCTGATCACTATGACTTGAGGCAGTAGTCGATAGCCTCGACCTCGAATAGCTTCTATATAAATCGGGTTTTGGGCATCATCATGCAGTGCGCGCCTGAGTAACTTTATTCTCTGCTTTAGGGTTTCATCACCCACCACCACATCGGGCCAGACTTTTTCCAGCAACTGCTCTTGGCTCACAATCCCGGGGGCGGCTTCACACAGCACAGATAACAGGCGATAGCTAAGCCATGGCAGCTTAATTTCGAGTTTGTCATCCCGCATTAAGGTACCTAAGCGGGTATTTAGCGTGAGGTCGATAAATTGGTAGCGGTAGTAGATAGCGTCACCTGTATATGGGTTAGTGTGATGATCCGGTAAATTCCCCTTTACTTTACCTCGCTTTCACCCTTTAGCAATCCCCTTCACCCAGCTTCACCAAATATTCCGCTAGGGTTCACCTAAGCTTCAAGTCTTTTACAAGACAAGGGGTTAGCTTAAGGCAAGTATAAAACTAACACTGAGAACATCATGGACAATAGCGCTGCTGTGGAAAATAGAGTGGGTGTGATTAATAACGAGAAAGAGGCTAGTCAAGCACACCCAAAGGGCTTATACGTGTGCTTTTTTACTGAGATGTGGGAGCGATTTAGCTTCTATGGTTTAAAGGCCTTACTGATTTTTTATCTGACAGAGCATTTTTTGTTTAGTGACCAAGAGGCAGCCAGCATCTTTGGTAACTACTTTGCTTTAGTTTACGCCTTGCCTTTAGTGGGTGGCGTCTTGGCCGACCGCTATTTAGGCGCAAAGCGGGCCGTGGTCTTGGGCGCCGTCTTGTTGTGTTTTGGTCACTTTGGAATGACATTTGAAGGCAGCGCCGCTTACATCAATGAGTCGGGCGAACGTGTTGCTAGCACAGGTTTGACGGCCTTTTATCTTTCTTTGTCGTTTATTATCGTCGGGGTCGGTTTTTTAAAGCCTAATATTTCCAGCATAGTGGGTAAGCTGTACCAAGTGAATGACCCAAGAAAAGATGCGGGTTTTACCTTGTTTTATATGGGTATTAACTTAGGTTCAGCCTTGGCAGCGATAATATGCGGCTATGTGGGTGTCACCTATGGCTGGGCTTATGGCTTTGGTTTGGCAGGTTTTGGCATGTTACTTGGGCTGGTGGTGTTTCTGCGAGGACATAGGCACCTGCTTGGGGTTGCTGATGCACCGGATGAAGACAAATTAACTGAGTCTGTGTGGTTTAGCATTAGCCGAGAGAAGCTGATTTATCTGGGCAGTTTAGGTTTGGTGGCGGTAGTTATGCTGCTTATCGGTAATCATCAGCTGGTGGCCGGAGTATTGGGGCTGGCATTTGTGGCTATTGGCCTGTGGCTTGTGTGGTATTGCCTCAATGAAGTGTCATCTGAGGTTAAACAAAAACTCTATGCCGCCGTCAGCCTTATCATGATGTCGACGGTGTTTTTTCTGTGTTTCTTGCAGTCGGGAAGTTCGATGAACCTGTTTGCCGATAGGATAACCGATCGCCTCGTTTTTGGGGTGACGATACCGGCGCCCATGTTGCAATCACTTAACGCCATTTTTATCATTATGTTAGCGCCAGTTTTTGCCAAGTTATGGCAATGGTTAGCGCAACATGGTTATTGTCCTAGTACGCCGATAAAATTTTCGCTAGGGCTATTGCAAGTGGGTTTGGGCTTTTTGGCTTTGGTGGTTGGCTTGTATTTCGCAGAAGGTGGTGAGCAAGTGGCCTTAGGTTGGTTAGTGCTGGCTTACTTGCTGCACACTACAGGGGAATTATGTATTTCCCCCATAGGGCTCTCAATGATCACTAAATTATCAGCGCCTAAGATAGTGGGCCTTATGATGGGATTATGGTTTCTTGGTTCTGCGATTGCCGAATTCATCGCAGCCTTGCTTGCAGGTCAAGCGAGCATGAATATAGCAGGCATCACTTCGCATCAAAGTTTCAGCCTACTCTATCAAGACATCATGTGGATTGCCTTGGGAGGCGCCTTGTTGACCTTCATCATGTCGCCGCTGCTAAAGCGCTGGATGGGCGATGTGGTTTAGTGTGAGCATCGAATAACGAGGAAGTTTAGTGAACTCTAAGCGGTAAGCTTGTAATATTCATAGCGTTATCATTTAAATAAGGATTGAGACAATGAAATATGGATATTCAACCCGCTTAACGGCTTTGTTAGTGGTTGGCATGTTGAACGCCCCAATTGCTACATCAGCTGAAGTGGACTTTAAACAAGCTTATGGCGACTATCAAGCAGCCGTTACCACTAATGATGTCGCTAGTATGGTGTTACATGCTGAGCAAGCATTTAAATTGGGAACAGTTAAGTTTGGCGAGCACAGTATCGATGCCAGTAACCTCGGCCTTAACTGGGCTAACGCTTTGCTTGCTGAAGCTAAACAACATTCACAGAAGCAAGCTAATAAAGCTAAAGCTTTGAGTTTATTCCTCAATGCAATTCCAGTTTATGAGGCTGAATTTGGCAATGAAGCCATTGAGTTAATTGACCTATTACTCGGTGCCAGCGAGGCTGAGATAGATGCTAAATCGGCCAAAAAATTACTTGAGCGAGCTATCGAAATTGCTGAAGATGATAGCAATCCAAATTTATTAGCGCTTGTAAAAGCCTGCGCATTTAATAGGTTGTCACCGACTGAAGTCTATAGCCGCACAATACGTAATTACGCCATAGATGCCTTGGATATTTATCGCGAAACCCTCCCAGCGGATAGCATCGATAGACTTAATGTCACGGCCAGCGTTGCGGGTATCTATTTTGCTGAGAATAAGAACCATAGAGCTATAGCTTTATATGAAGAGCTGGTAACACAATACAGTGTTTTAAGTTTCGACCATCCATACAAGCTTGTGGCACATTCTCGTCTTGTGGAGCTTTATGAGCGCGAGTCGGACAGTGAAAAGTCAACGGCACATTGTATTGCCATCGGCAGCATGAAACCTTGGGCTGATGCTCAAGAACAGCAGCCTATATACAGGGTGAATCCTGAATACCCTTCCTCTTATCTTAAAAATAGAAAGGAAGGTTGGGTGGTGATGGAGTTCACTGTTAGCGAGAGTGGTTTTGTGAGCAAGCCGGTGATCCTCAACTCACACGGTGGCCAGCAGTTCGAGAAAACCAGCTTGGCAGCGCTTAAAGATTGGCGTTATGCGCCTAAATTTGTTGATGGCAAAGCGGTTGCAGCCAAGAGCCAAGTAAGATTGGATTACAGCATAAACTAAACCTTGTAGCTGAGCTTGAGGTACACTGTAAACCGCGCTTAGCGCGGTTTTTTATTATGTTGCCTTGCGGAACAATTCATTGAGGCAGTTTGCTTCATTTTTAAGGAATAGTGATGATCATTTTTAGTACCAATCTTGGTGATATCAGCATAGAGCTTGATATGGAGCGGGCGCCAGTGAGTTCGAAGAACTTCTTAAGGTACTGCAAAGAAGGCTTTTATGAAGGCACTATTTTTCATCGAGTCATTAAAGGCTTCATGATCCAAGGGGGTGGTTTTACTGAAACTATGGATGAAAAACCTACTCATGACCCCATAGTCAATGAGGCTAATAAAGGCTTGAGTAATGTGATTGGCACTATTGCGATGGCCCGCACCGATGCGCCTCATTCTGCGACTGGGCAGTTTTTTATTAATGTGGGTAATAATGATTTTCTAGACCATGTGGCCACCACCAATGCTGGCTGGGGCTATGCTGTTTTTGGCAAGGTGACTGCGGGGATGGACATCATTAAGCAGATAGAAAAGCTGAAAACCACCACTAAAGGTGATCATGAAGATGTACCGGTGACGCCGATTGTGATTAAGAAAGTCACGCTAATTGATTGAATTAGCAACATTGCTTAGCGGCTTAGCGGCTTAGCGGCTTAGCTGATTAGAGTAGAGATAATTATCTTGATTCGATGAGTTAATCTTTTAAATGGGCGTAGCGCATGATTTCTTGGGGGATCAGCGCTAAAGATAACACCTTATTTGCAGCGCCCAGTGCAATGGCTTCTTTTGGCATGCCAAACACTACACAGGATTTTTCATCTTGAGCTATGGTAGGGGCGCCAGCATCACACATGTCTTTCAGACCCCGAGCCCCATCATCGCCCATGCCAGTTAAGATAAAACCGACGGCATTTTTTCCGGCGCACTTAGCTGTTGAGCGAAACAACACGTCGACTGAAGGTTTGTGGCGGTTGACTAAAGGACCATCAATAATTTCCACTAAGTATTGGGCACCACTGCGTTTAAGCATCATGTGTTTACCACCGGGCGCGATTAGGGCGTGACCTGGTAGAACACGGTCGTTATTACGGGCTTCACTGACGCGAATATCACAAATAGCGTCGAGTCGTTCAGCAAAGGATGCGGTGAATTTCTCCGGCATATGCTGCACAATGACGATACCTGGCGCGTTGGTTGGCAAGGCTTTTAGGAGAAATTCCAATGCTTGAGTGCCTCCAGTTGAAGTGCCAATGGCGATGACATGCTCAGTGGTTTTAGACATAGCGCTAGCACCACAGGGGATTAAGCTCTCAACTCCATTCTTTTCGCGTACTTTAACCGCTATTTTTGGCGCACGAATATTACTCATATTCGCTTTGGCGGCGGCTTTAACTGCGTTTGTGATATCGCTGGCAGCATCTTGAATAAAGTCTTTTAAGCCAATTTTAGGCTTAGTGACTATGCTAACTGCACCAGCTGATAGCGCCTGCATCGTAGTTTCAGCGCCTTTGTCAGTTAAGGTTGAGCAAATTACCACTGGTGTTGGCCGCTCAGACATGATTTTTTTCAGAAAAGTCACCCCATCCATGCGGGGCATTTCGATATCGAGCACTATGACGTCAGGCCATTGGATTGCCATGCGGTTCATCGCAAATAAAGGGTCGGCAACTGCGCTAATGACTTCAATTGCAGGATCCTTGTTGAGCACTGTCTGTAATACTTGCCTTACTATGGCTGAATCATCAACGATCATTACTTTTATTTTTGTCATAGTGTTTCTCTATTGGGCTCTAAGCCGCCATATTTTACCCACACATCACCATTCCAGAGTTCTAGGTAAACTTGCCTGTGAACCGTACCGCCTAAATCCATATTCTGTATATGAAAGCCATGTTGTTTTAGTAATTTAAGTCCTGCAGCAATATTTTTCTCAGCCACATTAAGGAAGTGGTGATTGCTGTTGAGTTGGCGAAACATATTACTGCCGCCAAAAAGTTTGACGTGATAGTCCTCGGGGCGAGTGTGGTGCTGCTTAATGGCATCGAGAAATAATTTCATCGCTCCATCGGCAAAAAAGCCTTGCTCTAAGCGCCTCGCGTGACTGCTTTTGGGGAGCATATAATGACACATACCACCTAGGTGTTTATTAGGGTGCCATAAGGTAATTGCCACGCAAGAGCCCAATAGAGTGTTTATCCTTACTTTACCTTGATCAAAGTGAAATTCTCCCGGTTGTAAGGTGATCTGTTTGAATATGTACTTATCTAAGACTGTAATCATATTTTTTGATACACGGAAGGTACAACGGCTTTAAGGCTATCCACTACTCCATTAAGGCTTTCTGAATGGCCGACGATAAAATAACCTTTAGGTTTCAATTGCTTTAATAGTTGCGATACCACTTGTTGTTTGGTCTTAACGTCAAAGTAAATCAATACATTACGCAGGAAAATCACTTCAAAACTTCCGAGATGACTGAGGTTGTCCTTAAGATTTGCATGGATAAATTGCACTTTTTTACGAATGTCTGAACTCATAATAAAGGTTCCCTCTTGGTGACCTACACCTTTAAGGCAGTATTTACTCAGGTATTGTTTGGGAATATTGTCAGCTCTTTCAATGGCGTAGTGAGCACTTCGAGCCCGCTCAAGAATTTGAGTGCTAATATCTGTGCCGATAATTTCCCAATTTTTGTTAGTGGCATATTCGGCCAGTACCATGGCTAAGGTGTACGCTTCTTCCCCGGATGAGCTGGCGGCACTCCAGACTCTGTGAGGACAAGCGTCCCAGTTTGGGGTTATTTTGTCCCGCAAAAAATCAAAGTGTTTAGGCTCTCGAAAAAAGAAGGTTTCGTGGGTGGTGAGTAAGTCGATGGCAATTTGGTGCTCATTATGAGCTTTGGATTTAAGGAGTTCAAAATACTGGCTATAACTTTTTAAGCCAAAATGTTTGACTCTTTTTGCTAGGCGGCTGCTAACTAAGGCTTTTTTATTGCTTGAAAGATTGATGCCTGCAATGTCATAGATCATATTTTGGAACAGAGTGAATTCTTTATCGCTGAGGCTTAAAACATCCATATTGATACTCACAGAGTTAATCATAGCGTTATGAATTACCTGTTCTCTCTAACACTAGAGTTGAAGTTAATTGAGAATTACGTCAGCCTAGCTAGGCCAGCTCCTATTGAGCTGACTTAGCTATTTAGGTTTACAGTGCCCTTTGCTCGGGCACTGGCTTACTTGCACTGCCTTGACTTTGAGCCAAGTGACTAACCATGGACATTTCTTCTACTGAAAGCACCTTATCTACCTGTAAAATAATCACAAAATCACCATTTATCTTGCCCATTCCTTGAATGAAATCGGCTCGAATTTGGGCACCAAACGCAGGTGCAGGTTCAATATTGGTGTGGCTGATTTCAATGACTTCTGATACGGCGTCAACAACAACGCCAATATCTTGCATGCCTTCTTCATTTAAGACTTCTATGATGACGATACAAGTTCGCTTAACTATGCTGCTTTGATTGCCGCCAAAGCGGGCAGATAAATCGACTACTGGAACCACAGCACCACGTAGATTAATCACGCCTTTAATAAAATTTGGCATCATAGGCACAGGAGTGACATTGCTGTATTCCAATATTTCCTTGATGTGCAATATCCCGATGGCATACATAGCATCTTTTAAATTAAAGGTTAAATACTGCTTATCCTCATCGGCGACACTCAGCTGGGCCGACTGTGAGCTTCTCTTGTTGGATAAATTCATCAGTGGCTCCTAAAATCGGACAAAATCATGTTCGCTGGTCGTTGCAGGTTTAGCTTTACTACGGGACGTGATTTTATCGGTGTTGGCTACCGATTTGCTTGTTTGATTCATTTGGCGGCTGGGTGCCCCTACTTTGAAAAAACTGATCACATCTTGCAATAATTCTGCTTGGCTGCTCATTTCCTCTGCTGTTGCTGCAAGCTCTTCCGATGCAGAAGCGCTTTGCTGGGTGATTTGGCTCAGTTGCTCCATTGCGGTATTAATTTGGGCAGCACCGGAAGACTGCTCTTCAGATGCGGCGCTGATTTCTTGTACTAAATCGGCAGTTTTCTTAATTGAAGGGACGATTTCATCCAATAACTTACCGGCCTTTTCCGCAAGACTAACGCTGTTGGTGGCAACCCCACCAATTTCCTGTGCGGCAACTTGGCTGCGCTCTGCAAGCTTTCTTACTTCTGCGGCGACTACAGCAAAGCCTTTACCGTGCTCGCCAGCTCTGGCGGCTTCGATGGCTGCGTTAAGGGCTAATAGGTTAGTTTGATAAGCAATATCATCAATAATGCTGATTTTATCTGCGATTGATTTCATTGCTGTAACTGTTTGTTGCACCGCTGCGCCACCTTCATCAGCCTCTTTTGCCGCTTTTGATGACATGCCGTCAGTGACTTTGGCATTTTCAGTATTTTGGCTAATAGATGCTGACATTTGCTCAATGGATGCAGAGGTTTCTTCAACACTCGCCGCTTGTTCACTGGCACCTTGGCTCATGCTTTGGGCTGTGGCTGACACTTCTTCAGAGGCGCTAGATAGGTTATCTGCTGATACACGAATGCTGGTGATAATTTCTGAGAGCTTGCTTACCATTGTATTGACGGCAAATAGCATGCTACTGGTGTCATTAGCTTTTACATCGACTTTTATTTGCAAGTCACCATTGGCGATGCGGCTCACTACCTCGGTGACATAACTGGGCTCGCCACCGAGTTGACGGGTAATGGACTTGGTGACCAAAACAGCACCCCCAATAGCGACAATGAACGCTAATATACCGGCAATACTCATGGCCAGTACGCCATCCTCATAACTTTGCTGTGAAATTTCAGCCGAACCTTCGAGCACTGTCCCTTGAAATGTCACCAACTCTGCAGCCGCCGCCAAATAAGCGTTAAGAACGGGCATGGCCTCGTTGAGCATGACAGCGATAGCTTCTTGTTTTTGCTCTTTATCAATGAGTTCGTTAATTTGAGCAAATTCAGTTTGAAAACTCACTCGCATCTCTTTAAGAGCAGCCATTTTAGCCTTACCATCGGGCAGTTTAATCATGGATTCGAGTTCAGCAGTTTTTTGATCTAAGGTTGTTCTATTGCTTGTCAGTCTATCGTGTAAGCGCTTTTGAGCGGTAAGATCATCATTAAGCAGTAGCTCAAGACGTGCTTTGGCATTATTGTTTGCTAAGTCAATGATATCATTGGCCAACACTGTTTTTCGCCAATCGTCAGTAACGATGCGGTAAGTAATGCCATTGACGGTTGAGAGTTCTTTTAAGCCTATACCTATGATGGTTAACATCAAAATGATGAGAAGCGCAAAGGTCACTCCGAGGCGCATGCTTAGTTTCATGTTATTAAACATCCGAATATTCCTTAAAGTAAATAAATCCTAAATCAAGCTTGGCTGTAGAGGGCTTTGGCTGATTCTGTTGTTAATATTTTTTGGACTAAATTGGGTACATCTAAAATTAACGCCACTTCACCGCTGCCTAATACTGTCGAGCCACTGATCCCTTGAATGTGACTGAAAATATTACCTAGAGGTTTAATGACGGTTTGAAACTCTCCCACTAGCTTGTCGACAGCTAAGCCAACTTTGCTGCCTAAGTAAGACACTACGATCACATTTTCACGTTTAGGGGCTTTGCCACCTAAGTTAAATAAGCGCCGCAAGCGAATAAACGGCAGCACTTCGCCTCGTAAATTGATGTAACTCTGCTGGGTATTGATATCTATGTCTGAATCGCATTCATTAAGTTCAACACATTCGAGCACCATGTTGAGCGGAATAACGAAAGATGAGGTGTCTATTTCAACTAAGAAACCTTCAATAATGGCCAGTGTGAGTGGCAAGCGAATGCTAAAAAGAGCCCCTTGACCAAAGGTACTTTGGACATCGACAGAACCTCGCAGGGCGGTGATATTTCGTTTCACCACATCCATGCCAACGCCGCGGCCTGAGAGGTTGGTAACAGCGTCAGCAGTGGAAAAGCCTGGCTCAAATATGAGGTTATTAATTTCTTGGATATCGAGTTGCTCAGCTTCTTGAACTAAGCCTTTCTCCAAGGCTTTGCTCAAAATCTTTTCATGATTTAGGCCTGCGCCATCATCAGAGACTTCTATAACTATCATGCCTGAATCATGATAGGCATTGAGATTAAGCTTACCTTTGGGGGATTTGTTTTTCCCCATGCGTATATCAGGGGCTTCGATACCATGATCCATGGAGTTGCGTACTAAATGCATTAGCGGATCACTGATTTTTTCCACCACAGTTTTATCAAGTTCAGTCTCAGCACCAGTGATCACAAGCTCAATATCTTTACCTAGCTCTTTGGCGACATCTCTCACGACTCGCTGGAAGCGGTTGAAGGTGGCACCAATTTGTACCATGCGAAGTTGCAGCGCTGCATCACGAACTTCTTCCATCAATCGAGTCAGTAGTGAAAAAGACTCCATTAGCACCCGGTCTCCAGATCTGTGGGCATGAAGGCTTGAGCTAGCACCTGCAATGACTAGCTCTCCCACTAAATTAATGAGTTGATCTAACTTGTCTGCATCAACTCTAACAGATTGAATTTCTTTTGTTTTACCATCCCTTATTTGATTCTGTTTGGCAATGGCGGACTCTAGCACAGGCTGTGGTGTAAGGCCGTTGTTGACAACTATTGAGCCTAATGGCACATCGATGGATTGGCTTTTAAGCTCTCTTTGGAGCCCGAGGGCATATTCAAGTTCATTGGGGGTAAGTGAACCACATTTGACTAATATTTCACCTAATTGTAAGTCTTGTTCAGGCAATGACTTAATCAGGGATATATAGTCGCTAACTCGGCTACTGGGAGGCAGAATATGGACCTGACTGTCTTCTCTAATGAATTCAAATGCACCCTCAATTTCTTGTTTCTCTGCCATGCTCTTAAAGTTAATCTCATAGCCTAAGTAACAGGTTTCTGGATCCATGTTGTGGGCATCTGGCAGGTTTGGAAATAAAGTGTTAATGGTCTCTATACTGCCTAAAGTAGCCAAATAGCGCAGTATGGCTAAAGGATCCATGCCAAAGCGAAATGAGTCTTCATGGTAACGTACCGAAATATGCCAGTTATCACTTTCAACTTTAGGGCTGTTGACTCGCTCTACAGGCTGAGTGGTCGTGACTTGTGTTGTTATAGGCGGAACATCTTGTGGGCCATCGGTCCCCCCTTGCTTAACCACAATAACCAGGGTTTGTAGTAAGGTTTTACCATTTAATGCCGCTTCTTCAGTGAGGCTAGATTTACTTTCTACGTTGTCGATAAGCTGGCTGATATGATCTTTACAGTCAAGCAATAAAGAGGTGAGCTCGGTATTGGGCGCTATCTTGCCGTCCCGCATTTTATCCAGCAAGCTTTCCACTCCATGAGTGAAATGCACCACATCGTCCAGTGAAAAAATCCCTGCTGAGCCTTTAATAGTATGGGCTGCGCGAAAGATACCATTAAGGCTTTCGCTTTTATCTTCTTCATTCTCAAGATTGAGTAACAATGACTCCATCTCATCCAGTAGCTCACGGCTCTCTGAGATATACAGGCCTAACACTTGTTCTAATTCATCCATGCCATATCCCTATTAATCTAAAACAAACATTATCCTAGCTGAGCTTACTGCCTGGTCATGATGACAGGATCATTAAACCAACTGACCAAGCCCATTAGTTCCATTGCTTCGACAACGGCTTCACTATGATGAATAAGAGTCAACTCAAGTTGAGTCATGGCTTGTTGCTTTTTAGCCATGATTAACAGTTGTAACCCAGCAGCGTCGATTTCTGTTACCGCCGATAAATCTAGCTCTATAGAGTGGGCGACATTAAGTACTTCCATTAGCTGATTTTTGAGTTCAAATGCATTGTGAATCGTCATAGCCCCTTCAATTTTTGCTTGGGACAAATTATCGATTTGTGAAAACGTTAGCATGGGGACAACATCCTTTTACTTGTCACGTGCGCCTTAAATCAACTTGGCAACGGCAGCCAACATTTGCTGCGGTTGAAAGGGTTTTACGACCCATGCTCGTGCACCTGCCGCTTGGCCTTCAGATTTTTTATCAGCCTGAGATTCCGTGGTGAGCATAATGATGGGAGTAAATTTATGGGCGGGGAGCTTTTTGACTTCCTTAACCATACTAATGCCATCCATGTTAGGCATATTAACGTCACTTATGATGAGGTTAACTGCGGCGCCAGTAAGCTTTTTTAGCGCATCAACACCATCACAGGCTTCAATAGTGTTATAGCCTGCGCCTTTTAGCGCAATACTGACCACTTGCCTTAAACTTGCCGAGTCATCCACTATCATTATTGTTTTAGACATAGAGTATTCCTTTAATTATCCTAGCCTTTGGGGGAAATTTGTTGTGTTAAAAGAAGGTGATTTCTTCAACTTGGTCCGCCTTTTTTTGGTGCGAGTCGTGATTGCTTCTCTGCTCCAGCATGGCGTAGCCTTTTTCCATTTTAGTTAACCAGTGGCTGACATCCTTTTCGCTAAATGCTTTCCCTAATTGTTGATTGCTATGGGCGTGCTCCATGGTTTCACTGAGCTCACCCATACTGTTATTTACTTGTGCCAATATTTGGCTGGTCCTATCTTGAAACTGTAACGACACTAGCATTTTCTCTATTTCTTGCTGAATGTGACGACCTTCTTCTTGCATCACACTCTTTGATTGGGCGAGCTCTTTGACTGTAGTGCCAAAGCTTGAAAGTACTTCTTTAATAGAGTTTTCTGCTCTATCCATTATGCCATCGTCATCTAATGTGGCTTTTTCTGCGACAGCAAAAGCATTATTAACGGCATTGTTAATCACGTTGACTTTCTCCGTCATGTTTTTGCCTGTGGCGCTAGAGAGTGACGATAGTTTGCGCACTTCATCGGCAACGACCGCAAACCCGCGGCCAGCTTCACCAGCTCGGGCGGCTTCAATGGCGGCATTTAATGCTAATAAGTTAGTTTGCCCTGCGATAGCATCCACTTCAGCGGCCATACGTTTTAGTTCTTCTGTGTAAGAGGTAAGCATACGCACTTCATCTAAAATAGCGGCTCTGTCATGCTGAGTTGTTTGCAGAGAGCCTATGACGCTCTGGAGGGATTTCTCAGCAAAATCGAAGGTACTTTCTATGGTGTTTTTTTCTTTATTACCGCCAGTGCTACTGGAAAACGAGTGATTTAATCTTTCGACCAAATTGCTGAAACTCAACGCTAAGTCAGTGGTGGCGGTTTCGGTTTGCACCCGAGTGGTTTCCACCTGACGGCGCCAAATGGGAAATACTTGCAAGCAAAGGGCGTCTATATGACTGACATTCTGATTTGCATCTTTGAGTAGTTTGCAGCTTAGCTGTGATTGAGCTAATTGCTCTGTGAGTTCTTTTTGATTTTGATTTATCCAATAGCCGAAAAGTACACCTAAGGCGGACAATACTAAAGCCGCTAAGCTACTGCTGGTGTCAATTGGGGAAAAAGATAGCAGTAATATACTGCCTAGCAGACCCAATAATGGGGGGTAAATATGAACTCCTGTACGCATTAACACTCCTTGACCCTTTATTGTGTTTATCGAGAGGGCGTAATTAATCGCTTGACTAAATATTTGTGATTATTTCTGATAAATTGCGCTGTTTAACGCTGGCATTAACGTCAAGTGAATAACATTATTGCTATGTGCGTGTTTTATCAGCGGCGTTCATTGAGTGTAGGAAACATTTACTGTTTTGCAAAAGAGCAAAAAAATAAATGCTCATACAAAGTGTTGCAATAAAAAGTATTTAGCCTGATGGCAAAATTTGTGCGATAGGCGTTTATTTGATCTGGGTTCCATTATTGAGCATTAAAACAGCATAATCTAAAGTGAATAGCTCAAGTATTGTGCTTGAGTGTTAGCTTGATGATAAACAAGGATGCTGTTATGGAAATGAGCTTACAGTTTTTAGGGGCGACTCAAGAGGTGACTGGGTCTTGCCATTTACTCAAAGTCGACGGTCAGCAATTGTTACTGGATTGCGGCCTCATTCAAGGAGGTAAAGCTGACGAGCTTCGCAATCACGAGCCATTTGATTTTGAACCATCTCGTATAAATGCCGTGATCTTAAGTCATGCCCATATTGATCATTCTGGGCGCTTGCCATTATTAGTTAAGCAAGGTTTTAAGGGGCCTATTTTTACCCATAAGGCCACAGCTGAATTGTGCGGCATCATGTTAAGAGATGCGGCTATGTTACAAGAAAAAGATGCAGATCGTAAAAATCGTAAGCGCGCCAAACAGGATCTTGAACCTATAGAGGCATTGTTTGATGAAGATGATGTTGAAGCTGTGCTTAAATTGTTTACTCCCCTTGAGTATGGTCAGCAAACACAGCTTGTCCCCCATGTGAGTATTCGCTTGTCCGATGCGGGCCACATTCTTGGTTCGGCGATAGTAGAGCTTTTCTTAGGGGCGGGGAAAGAGGCCAAGAAACTGGTGTTTAGTGGTGACTTGGGTCGTGCAGGTATGCCTATACTTGATGATCCTACGCTCATTGATAGTGCAGATTTGGTGCTGATGGAAAGTACTTACGGTAATAGATTACATCGCAGTTGGGACGATACTTTAACCGAACTTAAAGCTATTTTTGCCACTACGATTAAGCAAAGCCGCGGTAATATTTTATTGCCGGCATTTTCAGTTGGACGTGCACAAGAGTTATTATATTTGTTTCATTTGTACGCCAAAGAGTGGGATTTATCCCGTTGGCGCATTTGCTTGGATAGCCCTATGGCGATAAAAGCCACTCAAGTCTATGTCAATAATTACCCTTTAATGGATGAAGACTTTAAACGCTTTACTCAGCTGTCTCCAGGCAAGCATCCACTGCTGGCTAGCGCGGAATTTATCAGTAGCACAGAGGAGTCGATTGAGCTTAATGATATCCATGAAGGACTCATTATCATCGCCGGTAGCGGCATGTGTAACGGTGGTCGAATTCGCAATCATTTAGCCCATAACTTGTGGCGTAAGGATGCTGATGTCATCATTTGTGGCTATCAGGCTGTGGGTACCCCCGGGCGTATTTTGGTGGATGGTGCTACAGACCTTACTATTCATGGCCAAAAAGTTAAAGTTGCAGCGCGGCTTCATACTGTGGGTGGGCTGTCGGCCCATGCAGATCAAGCTGAATTGTTGCGCTGGTATCAACATTTTGATAATGCGCCACCAGTGGTGTTGGTCCATGGCGAAAAAGAAGCGCAAGCTGTGCTCATTGAAGCCTTAAGTGAACATGCGGCAACGGCTCCACAAGCTGCAGCCATCGCAGGGCACCAAGATTGTTTAGATCTTAATAAGCTACCTAAATTGGTGTGGATCCACGCTTAACCTTGGCTTCATTTACCGTTTTAACCGAATAGAAAGACAGCTATGGTGCTTGTCTTTCTTTTTTTTGCTGCTTATATCACCTCAGGCTAATCCTTATTGTAGCTATTACAGCTTAGCTTTATTGTGGAAAGATGAATTTATTGCTCATCTAGATGTTAAAGCAGATTGCGTTATAGGGATATTGCTGCCTCAATAAGACCTGTTTATCAGAGCAATCATAGGGTTTCTCTAGAGCGAAACACTAAGGTGTTAGCATTGTGAATAGTAGTAATCTGTTTATTAACATGTGCTTATGTTTTTCATGTCAATCCATATCATTTAAAAACATTGTCTTTATTTCAGAAATAACAATTTCATCACAATTGTGTCACTCACTCTATGGCATACTCCGCGCGCTTTAACAAAACTCAAAGGGAATTGAATGGGGTCGGACTTTTGTGGAAGTCATCCATGAAAGTACCTAAAAATAATAATTAATGAGAGTTATGTTGATGATAAATAAATCAAAAATAGCAATTACCTTAGCTTTGGTCGGCTTGGCATTTACAGCCAATGCTGAACTAATGATAAGTGAAGTCCTCTATGATGCACCTAATAATGATAATCTTGAAGAATTTGTCGAGCTATTTAACGCAAGTTGCTCTGCAATTGATTTAAGCCAATATTCAATCAGTGATAATGGTGCCAGCTATGGGTTAACTGGCACTTTAGCTTCTGGTCAATATTTTACTGTCGCTAAAGATGCGGCAGGCTTGAATAGTTTGTTTTCTCGTCAGGCCGATCTTGCGCCAATGTCGTTGTCTTTGGGTAACTCAGGTGATTATGTCAAGTTACTTAAGGGGACTACTGAGCTTGATGTGGTCGCCTGGGAAGGTGGGATCTCTGGCTGGTCACTCAATGCCACTAATGTATCGTTAGTGCGCACTACTAGCACCAATACTCATTCGCAAGCAGATTGGAGTGTAGGTAGTTCTGCAGGTAATCCTGGTGTTGGCAGTTTAAGCACTGGCTGCGCCACCCCAACTCCTCCACCAGTAAGTGAAAACTTACTAGAAAATGGTCAAGCTAAGACAGGCCTTAGCGCCAGCACAGGGCAAACATTGAAGTTTGTGGCAGATGTACCAGCGGGGGCGACTAACTTAAGCTTTACCATGAGTGGCGGCACAGGGGATGCTGATCTGTACGTGAGTCAGGGTAAAGAGCCTACCGCGAGCGTATCGGATTGTCGTCCATACTTAACAGGTAATAATGAGCAGTGTCCTATTGCGGCAGTCGTTGCTGGCCGATACTTTGTAAATATCACAGCTTATCAAGGCTTTAGCGGCGTAAGTCTTGTTGCAAGCTATACCGCAGCAAGTACTGGCGGAACTGGTGGAACGGGAAACTCAGGTGATTATGCCTTCGATACCTATTATGCTAACGCTAATGGCAAAACAGGTGCAGCCTTAAAGGCGAGCCTTAATCTGATCATTCGCGATCACACTCGCTTCAGTTACGATCAAGTTTGGGATGGCCTTAACTATGCAGATGAAGATCCAGCTAACACTAGCAATGTGATTTTACTCTATACTGGCCGCTCTGAGCCTAAAACTAACCGTGCTGGTATGAGTAATTCGTTAGATGCATGGAACCGTGAACACGTGTGGGCTAAGAGCCATGGTTTCCCAAACAGTGGCCAACATGCTTACACTGATTTGCATCATTTGCGTCCAGCAGATGTCACTGTGAATAGTACCCGTGGTAATAAAGATTTCGCTATGGGCGGTGATGTATTGGCTGAAGCGCCGAATAACAAATCTGACAGTGACAGCTTTGAGCCAGCGAATATGGTCAAAGGTGACGTTGCGCGTATGGTGTTCTACATGGACGTGCGTTATGAGGGGGGGGATAATAGTGGTACACCTAATTTAGTCGTGGCTAAAGGCATCACTGGCACTGGTGAAGCGCTGTTAGGTGACTTATGTACTCTGCTAAGTTGGCATATCCAAGATCCCGTCAGTGATTGGGAGCGTCGCCGCAACAACCGTATTTATGAATGGCAGAAAAATCGCAACCCCTTCATTGATAATCCAATGTGGGCAGAGGCGCTGTACAGCAGCTCATGCAACTAAACATCAAAAATTTTTAGTTAATTGATGTGTAAAAATCCAGCCTAGGCTGGATTTTTTTGTTTAATAACTGATTTACTTATGAGGGATGCTTGAGTAGTAAGCGCTGGCACAGCTTAACAAAATCCGATGAAGTCACTATTCCTATCACTTTGTTATTGCCATCTACAACCGGTAAACAGCCTAATTTATTATCAATAAAATACTGCACTACAACAGATAATGGTTCATCTAGACCCAATTTTTGTACTTGGGTTTCCATTACTTCAATAATGGGTTTGTAGCGCTCTTTTCTGTCTAGCGCCCCTTGACCGTATTTATTGAGCATGCTCAATACGCTGGCGATCATTTTCTTGTGTGTCAGCATGCCCACTAGGGTGCCATCTAGTTCAGATATGACAGGTAAATGGCGTACGCTACGACTTTGCATTAATTGATGGGCATCTTTAAGGCTAGCCTCATTGCTGATGCACACTGGATTGGGGGTCATGATGTCGCTGACTTTCATTCGATCGCTCCTTGAACTGGTGATGCTGAAATATTAATCAAAACTATTTAACATAGCTAGCAATGTTTGTCGTAAATATATTTATAACAGTATGAATGTAAACAATAACTAATATTGTGATGGATTTAACACTATCATTTTGTCATTAAATTGTAATACTCTTGTTGCAGGATCCTCTCATTAGACCTCATACCAGATGATCTTAGCGTTAACCTGTTAACTCCTCAGCTAGGGGTGAATAAAAAATATAATAAATTCAACAAATCAAGTGAAATAATAATTTAAAGGATTAATGATGACTTATAGTGTTTCTCGTCGTGATTTTTTGGCCATGTCCGCCAAAGGTGTTGGTGCTGCAGCTATTTCTTATGGCCTAATGGGCTGCGGTAGCGAAGAAAAAAAAACACCAGGTGAATTTTTGCATGGTGTAGCCAGTGGTGATCCGACTCACAAAGAAGTGATCCTCTGGACTCGTGTAACCCCTGAATATGATGGTGAAGTCTTGGTTTCTTGGGAGTTGGCCACAGATGATGCTTTCAGTAGTTTAGTCCAGACTGGCAGTATGCTGACTAATATTGGTCGTGACTATACCGTTAAAGTTGATGCCATTCAGCTGGAAGCAGGCAAGCAATATTTCTACCGTTTTAAATGTGGCGATAAGCTATCCCCAGTAGGCAAAACCCGCACCCTACCAGAAGGCGCCGTGGACTCAGTTAAATTGGCCGTTATGTCTTGCGCTAACTTTCCAGCCGGTTATTTTAATGTCTATGAACTGGCTGCGCAGCGTGATGATTTAGATGCGGTGGTTCACCTTGGTGATTATTTATATGAATACGCCAGAGGCGGTTATGCCAGCGAGCACGCAGCTTCACTTAATCGTGAAGTACTGCCTGCTAACGAGCTAATCTCACTTACGGATTATCGTACTCGTTATGGTCAATACCATCAGGACGCTAGCCTGCAAAAACTTCACGCCAAGGTCCCCTTTATTACCGTGTGGGATGACCATGAAGTGGCTAACGATGCCTGGCGTGAAGGGGCTGAAAATCATCAAGCTGATGAAGGGGATTATGACCTTCGTAAACAATCAGCTCTGCAAGCCTATTTTGAATGGTTGCCTATTCGTCCATGGCGTGAAGGTAATCATGAAGACATTTACAGAAGTTTCAGCTTCGGTGATTTAGTTGATTTACACATGCTTGATACTCGCCTTGTTGGTCGTGATAAGCAGCTTGATTACGCCGATTATATGCACCCAGATACAGGCGCATTTAACGATAAAGCCTTCAAAGCCGATGTCACCTTCCCCTACCGCACTATGTTAGGTCAAACTCAGCTTGAATGGTTGCAAGGCACCTTATTGCAGGCAACGGCTAAGTGGCAGGTATTAGGCCAGCAAGTGTTGATGGGGCAGATGTCATTGCCTGCGGCAATTGCGACTCAGCAATTATCTATTCCACAGTTCGCCGAATTAGGCGCATTGGCGCAGTTAGCTGGCCGCGCGCAGGCGGGTGATCCAAGTTTGACTGTAGAGGAATTGACCTATTTACAAGCCAATCAAGCTAAGTTAACACCAGAAGTGCTGGCGCAGTTACAGCTTCCAGCGATTCCTTATAACTTGGATTCTTGGGATGGTTACTTTTACGAGCGTGAAGTGATTCTAAGCACTGCAAAAGCTGCGAACCACAACTTAGTAGTGATTGCTGGCGATACCCATAATGCTTGGGCAAATGAGCTTAAGGATTATAAAGGCAATGCCATTGGTGTCGAATTTGCGACCAGTTCAGTATCATCTCCTGGACTTGAGTACTACCTCAACATCCCCCTTGAGCAAATCCCCGCGACAGAAGCGGCAATTGTAGGCATGGTAGAACATTTGAAGTATGCCAATCTCAAAGACAGGGGTTACATGATGCTGACGTTCACTCCTGAAGAAGTGCGCAGTGACTGGCACTATGTGGATAGCATACTCAGCAAAGATTTTAAACTTGCCAGTGACAGAAGTTATAGTGCAGTGACTAAAATCGGTGTGCCTAGTATTACTTCTGTTTAGCACGCCAGTATCAGGATAATAAAAAACAGCTCATTTGAGCTGTTTTTTATTGGCTGTTTCATGTCTTATTTTGTGGCTAGCTTAATGTCAGCGCGACCATTTTTAATGGGTGGTTACCATCAAAAGAAGGGAAGTCAGGATGGCAATCGAGCCATTCTATCTTGTTTACACTACGGCCTTGTTTTTCAACGCAGCGCACTAGGCTTGCAAACCATTCTTGGCGCTCGACCTTGGCGACATTGTTGCAACACACTATGGTGCCGCCACTTTTAGTGGCCAACATGGCAGGCTTGAATAAACCTTGGTAATCATTAACTAAATCGACAATGCCAAAAGGACTTTTGGCATACCTTGGCGGATCCAAAAACACTAAATCAAACTGGGCTGCACTGAGTTTTGGGTAGTTGGGAAGCTTTTGATTACGTCTGCCGCCAACGTTAAGTCCAGCAAGCTGCCTAAGTGCTGGGAAGGCGTCACTTTGAATAAATTCACAGACGTTATCCACTTGATTTAACTCGGCGTTTCTCTTACCCGCAGCCAAAGCAAATGAAGAAAAATCCACATTCACAACGTGACTGGCATCGCCCATGGCCGCAGCTGTTCCTATGCCGCAAGTATAAGAAAACAAGTTGAGTACCGTTTTGTTGTTACTGTGGCGGCGCACATATTCACGGCCAATACGCATGTCTAAAAACAGCAGAGGATCTTGACCTTCATGGCGGAGTTTAGAGCTAAATTTAATGCTATTTTCATGCATAATTTGCTCAGTTGTGGCTATGTCTAGCAGCTCTGGGGTTAATTCATTGTCGATGCGCGAATGGCTAGTGGCTCTATCGTTATAGATAACTGGTAACAATATGGCTTGCTGCAAAACCTGGGTGATAAGCGCAAGTTCATCAGCGGTCAACGTTTGATGAAAGCTTTGAATTAACCAAGCATTGCCATATCTGTCGATGTTAAGACCACTGACGCCTTCAACTGTGCCATGAAAAACGCGATAGCAATCTGTATTATCAAGCTTGGCTTGAGATAAAAAAGCTGCACGCTGGCTTAACGCTGTGACTAACAAAGAGTGTACTGACATGTATGCTTGCTCTTAACTATTAATGTTAACTATGGACCCCAAAGCGGGTAGGCGGGGGAGTATAGCAAAATTGACCTCCCAGCGCGCCCCATCTTGGCGCTGAGCTCGCTAGTGCTTGAGCTTATCTGATTGGTTAACGGTTAGCTTTGCAGCTGTTTATCGCTGAGATGACTCAATGCGGCTTGTAAGGCGAACTTGTAGCCTTGAGGCCCAAGTCCACAAATCACGCCAACGGCTTTATCTGAAAAGTACGAATGCTGCCTAAATGGCTCACGGGCGTGGACATTAGACAAATGCACTTCAATAAAAGGAATCGCAACGCCAAGCAGAGCATCACGCAGGGCAACACTGGTGTGAGTAAAGCCCGCAGGGTTAATAATGATAAACTGAGCATCACTTGCATGAACAGCATCAATAAGCTCGTGCTCGGCATTAGATTGCAGGTGTTCTAGGGTGACGCTCGCTTGTTGGGCCTGAGCGTTAAGTTCGCTGACTATAGTCTCTAATGTTTGGTGACCATAGAGACCCGGTTCTCTGCGACCAAGTAGGTTCAAGTTCGGGCCGTTGAGTAATAGGATTTTAGCTGTGGCGCTCATGGTGCAGTCCTTAGAGAAATTATTTCTGTTAATTTAGCATGTTTAATTCGCTGTTTATATGAGATTAATGCTAGAAAAAATAAGGTTTACTACGAACTAATAGTCACTTTTATTCTGTCGCATCGCTTTAGTGGCGCCGCGCTGTTTTTTACCTTCAATGCGACGTTTTTGGCTGGCTTTAGTGGCTTTCGTTGCCACGCGCTTTTTTTGCACATGGGCAACGCTGGCAACTAATTCTATAAACTGAGCTAAGGCTTGCTGGCGATTAAAATCTTGGCTGCGGCTTTGTTGGCATTTGATTAAGATTTTACCGCTTTTGGTGATCCGGTGATCCGCCTTGGCGAGTAGTTTTTCTTTATAAAAATCAGGCAAGGATGACTCTGCAATATCAAAGCTTAATTGCGCTGCGGTGGACACTTTATTGATGTGTTGGCCGCCAGCACCGCTTGAGCGTACAAACTGCCATTCAATTTCGTTATCTAGTAACTCGACTTTATATGAAATTTTTATCATTGATTCGGGTGATAATTTCCTATGACTTGGTTGTGATGTAGGCCAGTTATTTAGCCTGATTATTGACAAGATTGCGATTAAGCGCTTTATGGTTCGGGCAGAGATTTGCTATCATCCTTGCCATTATTGAGTTGCATCGACTATTTATTGCCTTAGTCTATCGCACTCAGCCCTTATTCGGCTCGGAGTTCCCCTTATGTTATGCCAAATTCCAGATATTGCGAAAGGCGTTATTAGTTTATTTGCCAGTGGCCGCTTATCTGCACAAGATTACCGCATTCGTTTACAGCCAGCGATAAAAAGCTATCGCAATGATTGGGGTCAGGTGTGCCTTTATATTGAAGCCGACGTCTTGCTTGAAGGCTGGGAGTTTGGCTCCTTGACAGGTAGCGGAGAAGTACAACTGCCTGCATTTGATGCGCTAGTGCTCGTGGGTGGGCCAGATTGGGTGGGTAACTCAGTACGTTTGTTAGGCCCTTTCATGCAAGGCGAAGTCGCGTGGTTCCCGTTAGAGCGCAAACAAGAAGCCATAGCTTGGGTCGCAAAGCGCTCGCAAGCTTAGCCATTATTTTTTATCTCATTTAAGGAGCACTCATAGTGAACATTTCAACTAAATTTTATGCCGCGCTGTTAGCTTTAGTATTCTTGTCAGCTTGCGCACCGGAAGTGGGCAGTGATGCTTGGTGTAAGCAAATGGAAGAAAAGCCTAAGGGCGACTGGACTGTAAATGAAGCCGCTGATTACGCTAAGCATTGCGTGTTTAAATAGCGATAAATATTCCTTTTGTAGTTTTCCTTCCTGTTTAAGATAGGCCTGTGCACGTCATATGACTAAAACCACCAAGACACCAGATTCAACCTTCTCCATCGCGCCCATGCTGGATTGGACGGATAAACATTACCGCTACTTTGCTCGTATCATGTCTACTAAGGCGTTGCTTTATACTGAGATGGTGACGACTGGGGCGATATTGCATGGCCGTGGGGACTATCTTGCCTATAACACCGAGGAACACCCGCTGGCGTTGCAATTGGGTGGCTCAAATCCTGTGGATCTTGCTGCTTGCGCTAAGCTTGCTTTTGATCGCGGTTATGATGAAATCAATCTGAATGTGGGTTGCCCGTCAGACAGAGTGCAAAACGGCCGCTTTGGGGCCTGCTTAATGGCAGAGCCTGAGCTCGTGGCTGAGTGTGTCGATGCGATGAAACAAGTGGCTGATATCCCTGTGACAGTGAAAACGCGGATCGGTATCGATGAGCAGGACAGCTATGAGTTTTTAACGAAATTTATTGAAACCGTGGCGGCGAAAGGCTGTGATGATTTTACTATCCATGCTCGTAAAGCCTGGCTACAGGGGCTGAGTCCAAAAGAGAATCGTGAAATTCCGCCATTAGATTACGACAGGGTTTATCAGTTAAAGCGTGATTTTCCTAAGCTTAATATCGGCATCAATGGCGGCATTAAAACCTTAGCCGAAGCCAAACTGCATTTAGCTCAGCTCGATGGGGTGATGGTGGGCCGCGAAGCCTATCAGAATCCATACCTATTGGCCGAGGTGGACACACAATTGTATGGTGTAGAGAGTGACATCATCAGTCGTGAGCAGGTGATTGAGAAGATGCTGCCTTATATTGAGGCCCACTTAAAAGCCGGTGGCCGCTTGAATCACATCACTCGTCACATGATCGGGTTATATCAAGGCTTGGCGGGTTCTCGCCAATGGCGCCGTCATTTAAGTGAGAATGCCCACAAGCCTAATGCGGGGATTGAAGTGGTGCGCGAGGCCGTGGTTAAGATGCAGACTACCGCAGAGTCGATGCAAGATTAAATCAAGGTAAATGACTTATTGCTAACAACGCCCCTCGGGGCGTTTTTTGTTTCTATGGCCATTATTTTTAGCGTAAATAACCCTAGAGTAAGATATAAATAACAGGGTTAGTGAAATTCGCCATCGCAGTGGTTATTTTTACTAATAGCTAGCTGTCGTATGTTTATCGAACACACAAATAATGCTTGGGAACACTAATGCTTTGTTTTTAAGTTGCTGATATTTAATTGTTAAATTGCTTTTTTGAAAAGTTGGCACGCTGTTCGCAATACCTTAGATGTAACTCACTACTGAAAAGGAAAGCACCATGTTCAACTTAACTCAATTAACATCACGACTAACAACGCAATCAAGTTCATTAGTAAAAACTGGCTTAGTTGCTGCGACATTAACCTTAGCGAGTTTTTCAAGCCAAGCGGTTGAAATCGATGCATCAGAGCTTTTAGTCGCGGTAGAGCAAAATATCACTCAAGCCAGCCAAGATGCACTGATTAATGCGAAGCAAGAATTAATCTTGTCTTTGCAAGAGCAAATTTCGCAACAGTTGTACTCAGTCACTGAGATTGATGAAGCGGCTATCGCCTTTGAGATTAATGAGCAAAACCTAGTTGTGACTCAACGCTCTGAGGCTAAATGATGTTGTGGGCAGCCTTAACCCAGCTTGCGCTGCCGTTGATGTCTTTGTTGTTACTGCCTGTGGTTAGTTTTGCAGTGTGTGCATCATGTGTTAGCTGGTTTGAGCGCCGTTATCACTCTGAAGAAGTGAAACCCAACAGAATGACGCTGAATTAGTGGCGGGTTAGCCCACTTGAGTGTCATTTAAGTTAAGAATGTGGAGGTTTAAATGGATAAGGTTATTGATAGATTATCAGCGCATGAGACGATTATTGCAGGGGTGGCGGCGCATATTGCTGGCGAGTTTAACTGGTCTTTGTTGTGGACTCGAGTCATAGGCACAATGGTCGTGGTGTTTAACCCTTTCATTGGCGGCTTGGTCTACCTTGTGCTTGCACTATTGATTAAAAATAAGCCCAAAGTGTAATCGCGGCAAAGGCACTTGCCGCCTTGTTTATATCCACTTTGAGTAGGCTAACATTATGGCTCAAAAAGTTGGCTCAGACAGTTGTTAAAAACCAATACAGATTATTTTTTTAAGAAAGCCTGAAATCTTGCCTTAGCTTCATCACTTCCTAAGCGTTCATCGAATAAAGCTAACTCAGTTTGCATTTGCAATCTGACTTGGTCGCTATTGCTGCGCAGTAATTTGCGTGACGCTTGCAGTGATTGTGGCGGCTGGGCGGCTAGCTTCTTAGCTTGAGATAAGGCGAAATCATATAAAAGCTCAGCATCAATGATCTTATTAATTATCTTAAGTTCATAGGCAGTATTAGCATCAAAACTCTCGCCAAGTAAAATCAGCTCCGCAGCTTTTTGTGGCCCTACTAATTGAGGGAGCAATAAACTGGCACCCGCTTCAGGCACTAAAGCCAGGTTAACGAAGGGGAGCTGAAATTTAGCGCTGCTATCGGCGTAGACTAAATCAAAATGCAGCAACATTGTGGTGCCAATACCTACAGCAGAGCCTGCAACGGCAGCAACCACAGGTTTTTTTAATTCGAGTAATAAATAGAGAAACTTAACCGCTGGATGCTCGGGCCCTAAACTGCCACTTTTTAAGAAATCGCTAATATCATTACCGGCAGTGAAACAATTATCCGTACCGCGAAGCATAAAGGCGCGAATGTCATTGTCGGCCTCACCTTGGATCAGGTATTCTGTTAGTGCAAGATACATACTAAGATCAAAGGCATTGCGCTTTTCAGGGCGGTTAAAACTGATGATACGCACACCTTGATCATCCTGAACCTGAATATGACTCATTCGTTGTTTCCTTATAGACACGATAGGGTATTACATGGAGTTTAAGACATTGAAAGTAATATTCAAACATCTGTTTAATTTTTTAGTGCTATCATCATTATCATTCACTGCCGTTGCAGAGGTGGTGCTCATCGAAGGCCACGTACGCGCCATGCCAGCTAGCGTGCCCAATACCGCCGCATATTTTGTGTTAGCGAACCCAACGGATAAATTGCAGCGCTTAGTCGCCGTTAAGACAGTTGCAGCTAAAGAAGCCCAGTTACATACCTTACTTGAAGAAGATGGCATGGTAAAAATGCGCCAGGTCAGTGGTTTTGATATCCAGGCTAAGTCGCAATTAGTTTTAGCGCCAACAGGGGACCATCTTATGTTGCTTTCATTAGTAAAGCCCCTCGCTATCGGCGACAAAGTCGCATTAGAACTCATTTTTGAACAAGGTGAGTCTCAGCAAATTGAACTGCAAGTCCAAGGTGCCGACAAGTCAGAGAAACAAGACTCGTCCCATACGCACCATCATCACCACTAGGAGATAATATAGATGCAAATGACCAAAAATAAACTCATAGGGGGCTTAGCGGCCGTTGCATTAATGGGTTATGGCATCAGCGTTTGGTGGAGTGTTGAGCCAGATAGCTTAGAACCTGTGTATTTTGAAGCTGACAACGGCCGTATGGTTGTGGGTTATGCTACAACTAGCTCACTTATTAATACCTTAGATAGCTTGCTCGACAAGCAAGGCGGCTGGTTATCTAATGATGTGCTGCCACCGTCATTATTTATGGATAATATGCCAGCGTTTGAATTTGGCGCCCTTGAACAGGTACGAGATTTAGCCCTGATTATGCGTAAAGAATTTAGCCGTTCACAATCGCAGTCCACCGCTGACACTGACTTACTTGCTGCCCACTCAAAGCTCAATATTACCCATACCAGCTGGCTTGTGCCAAGTGCTGAGAGTGAATATAGCGATGCAGTAAAACTCTTAAAATTGTACCGCGCTAAAATCAGCGACACCAACCAAGGTGATGCGCAGTTTTATGCCAGAGCCGATAACTTGAATGAGTGGCTTAAAGAAATCCAAAAGCGCTTAGGCAGTATGTCACAGCGTTTATCGGCCAGCGTTGGCCAGGAGCGAGTCAACACAGATTTAGCCGGTGATTCAGCTGCCAGACAATCAACACCCAATTCATCCTCCAGTGAAGTGAAAACCAGCTGGTGGCAAATTGATGATGTGTTTTATGAAAGCCGCGGTTCTGCTTGGGCATTATTAAATTTCATGCGTGCCATCGAAGTGGATTTTAAAGATGTGCTTGAGAAGAAAAATGCCGAAGTGAGTTTACGACAAATTATTCGTGAATTGGAAGCTACCCAACAAACGGTGTGGAGTCCGGTTATTCTCAACGGCAGTGGTTTTGGGGTCGTCGCTAACCATTCTTTAGTGATGGCTAACTATATTTCTCGTGCTAATGCTGCTGTGATTGATTTGACGAATTTACTATCTCAAGGCTAACGCTTTCAATTTTACTGTTAAAATGTCTCAGCACCAGTAGTATTTATAGATGTTAAGTTTTTATTTTATAAAGGATATATATGTTTCATTTGAAAAAGACCTTACTCGCTGCCGCTTGTTTAATGGCTGTGTCTAGCTCAGCTCATAGTGACACGTTTGCCGGTTTTAAAGTGGGCGCAGACTATTGGCATAGCGATGCCAGTGGTTATTTTGCTGATGACCGCGGCGCTAAAGTGAACAGTAATTTAGACGCTGATGCCCAAGGAAGCCTATGGTTTGCAGTCGAGCACATGTTGCCTTTGGTGCCCAATGTTAAAATCCGTGAAAACCGTATTTCTGCGACATCGGCATTAGATGGCGCTGGCTTTAACTTCAATGGTCATGCTTTTTCTGGCAAGGTCGCCATCGATAATACGCTTAACAACACAGATTTTGTGTTGTACTACGAGCTTCTAGACAGCGACTTAGCCGAGCTTGATGTGGGAGCTGCGTATAAGAAGATGAATGGTTCATTGCGAGTAAGTGATGCCGGCCACCCTGAGGAAATCGATATAGATAGTGGTATTGCTATGGGTTACGCCAGTGGTCAAGTGGGCATACCTGGCATGGGATTATTCGCCTTTGCTGAACTGCTTCATGGCGTGAGTGAATCAAATGTACATGACTACTCAGTGGGCCTTGGCTGGGTATTTGATGGGGTGGCTGTGGATACTAAAGTCCGTGTCGGTTATCGCGACATGAGTTTTGATGTCAGCCGCTTCTCAGGCGTCACACAAGATACTCAGCTTAGCGGTGTATTCGCTGGGGTTGAGTTAGACTTTTAATTACAAATAGTAAACAATAAAAAAACCGCCAAGTTGGCGGTTTTTTATTTTTCATCGTTAAGCTCGGCGATTATTCAGGGGCTTTTAGGCCACTGTTAATGGCGATAATATCGTCTTCGTTAATCGTACCAGCCGCTTGCTTAAGGGCTAATATTGATTTGATATAACCATAGCGGGCATCAGACAACTGACGCTTAGAGTCATACAAATCACGCGTACGGTTTAACACGTCAACGATAGTACGAGTACCCACTTCAAAGCCTGCTTGAGTGGCTTTTAACGCACTTTCAGATGATACCACCGATTGCTCATAGGCACGGATTGAGCTGATAGAGGCAGAAACGTTGTTAAAGTTGTTACGCACGTTTTTCACCACAGCTCTGTGAGTCTGTTCTAGCTTCTCACTGGCTTCAATGTATTGGTATTGTGCTTGCTTAACTTTAGAGTCAATTTTGAAACCTTCAAAAATAGGCACCTTGATGCTGATGCCAACTTCTTTGCTATCAAAATCTGGAGTCTGTGACTGCTCAAAGGCTTTGGTGTAGCTACCATCTAAGCTAACCGTAGGCATGTGGCCAGCTTTGTATAAGGTAATAGTCTCTTGAGCTATGTCTTTGGCAATGCGCTGTGTCATTAAATCTATGCTGCGGCTTTCTGCCATTTTTAACCAGTCCGCTGAACTTGCTGGGCTCACCGCACTGGCAGAGAAACGCTCAGTATCAAGAACATTAATGGTCTTGTGATCAATACCTGTGATTTCGCGTAGCGCTTCATAGCTATTGGCTAAAGTGTTTTCAGCTAAGATTTCTGACGCTGAGGCTAAATCGTACTGAGCTTGAGCTTCATGCACATCAGTAATCGCAGTTAAACCAACAGCGAATCTTTGCTTAGTCTGCTCAAGTTGACGTTCAATGGCACGTTTTTCAGCACCTTTGAATTCAAAGTTATCTTTGGCCGTTAGCACATCAAAATAAGCACTGGTAACACGAGTTATCAGGCTTTGCATTGCAGAAGCGTAAGCAGAGTCAGCTTGTGAGGCGGCTTTTTCTGCTAAGTCTAAACCTACCCATGCACTGTGGTCATAGATAAGTTGTGATAATGATAAACGACCAGAAAAACCATCGTTGTCGCCTTGAAGATCATGCCAGCTTTTGGAGTAGCCAACATTAGCACTTAAAGAAGGTAGTAATGGTGCGCGGTTTTCTTCGATTTGCTCATACAAGGTATTACGCTGCGCTTGTGCTTGCAGTACGATAGGATCGCTGGTGAGTGCTTGTTGATAAATCTGCATTAGATCATCAGCTTGAGTGCTTGGCGCTACTATTGCTAGCGTCAATGCTGCGTATAAAGAACCTATTTTGAATTTCATGTTCTGCCCTTTTCGACAATGCTCCCCATTTTGGGGCGTTTTAAGGTATAAACTTGGCTGTGCCAATTAACTAAATGCCCACAATAACAGCTTAGGCAAGTCTAGCCTGATAACGAGAATAAACTAGGCTAGATAGTACGAAGACTTTCATTTTTAAGTCAAATTTGAAGTGTAACAGATTCTATTTTAAATCTGTTTAAAATTAAATCTAATTAGCCTGCTCTGTGGTGTTCATCCCTAGTCGGGATGAGTGTAAATGAACTTAAGCAAGAATTTGAGTAAAATAATTCTTCAAATGGCGACTATAAACATTGTATGGCAATGAGTTTGCCTTAGAAGTCGAGGATAAAACATGGATACCCAAGCACAATTAACTGAACTTAATGGTCAAGATGATGTCGAGTTACTTGAAGTCAATCCCTTGTACCAAGGCTTCTTTCGTTTAGATGAATACCGCTTTAAGCATCGCTTATTTGATGGTAGCTGGAGCGGTGAAATTAAGCGTGAAGTGTTTGAACGCGGTCATGCTGTTGCTGTTCTGCCTTACGATCCTGTCACAGATCAAGTGGTGCTAATTGAGCAAATTCGGCTGCCTGCATTAGCAACTACTAAATTAATTTGGCTTCTTGAGCTGGTGGCAGGTATGATTGCGCCCGGAGAATTACCCGAAGAGGTGGCCGCAAGAGAGTTATTTGAAGAGACCGGCTTAAAGGCAATGCAATTGCATCAAGTCAGTTCTTATCTTGCAAGTCCTGGGGGATCCACTGAACGATTTTATTTTTATTGGGCTCAAGTTGATGCCAGTCAAGCGAGTGGGATCCATGGCCTTGAAGATGAAAATGAAGATATTCGCGTGAGAGTGTTAACTCGGCAACATGCCTTAGACTTGTTAGAGCAGGGCTTGGTCGATAACGCCTCCACAGTGATAGGTTTACAATGGTTAGCGTTGAATCGTCATAAATTGACGAGTATCTGAGGTGATTAACTGGGCACTCCCCAAGGGGATGAAGGCTCAAGTGAGTGGTAGAAAAAGGCAGTAGCTCATTGGCTAGATTAGACACCAGTAAGAAAGCTAAATATCAGCCCAATATCAGTGCTTTTTTGGCCCTGTGTGGACGAAATTATGCATATATTCTCAAATGGTTACCCAATGATGATGTCATTGTGCCCTGGCTGGTGCAAGGTGAGTTCGGTATATTAGCTGTCAGTATTATAGAAAATACTAAATATACACAGTTAGTTGAGATATCTCGCGATGTACCCTCAAGCTTTTTTCTAAACCCACCTAAGGTGTTAGTACGTATTTATCATGATGCTCAATTAGCAGAAGTGTTAACTAGCCGACAGATTTGCCATTTGAAACCAGTATATAATTATCCGAATTCAGATATGCATCAAATTGATGAGAAATATCGCATCAATGCATTTTTAGAGGAACTTCTTAAAATAGGCTGCCATCCAATGGCATCTATGGACCTAGAGTAACAGTGATTACATCATCTTTTTTGGGAAAAAAGCGTGCTTAACGAGCCTGTATCTTATTCGATAGCAGAAAGTGACACAGTGAGATTGGTACAAGTGACTGATCCTCATCTGTTTGCCGATCTCGAAGCACAATTGTTAGGTGTTACCACTTATCAGAGTTTCAGTGCCGTTTTGGCGATGATCAATCAAGCTAACCATGGTCAGCATTTACTGTTGGCCACGGGGGATTTGAGTCAAGATTACTCCCCAGAGTCTTATCAGCTTTTTGCCAATACCGTGAAACGTGTTCCCGTGCCTTGCCATTATTTACCCGGTAATCATGATGATGCTAGGTTAATGAACCTCAGTGTTCAAGGTGACCACGTTTTTGGTCAGCAGCGAATTGTCATAGGTAAATGGCAGATTTTGATGCTCGACTCTACCTTGATTGGAAAGCCTGGTGGTTACTTAGGTCAACGCCAGTTTGAACTGATTGAGCAAGCTATAGCTCAGACACCCGATAAACATGTGTTATTAGCTATGCATCATAATCCGGTGTTAGTCGGCAGCACTTGGCTTGATCAACATTGCATGGCAAACGGTGAAGATTTAATTGAATTTGCTGGCCAATTCAAGCAAATCAAAGGTTTAGTTTGGGGCCATGTGCACCAAGCCTTAGACCGTCAAGTTCCTGGTCGATTTGGGCCGCTTCAACTTATGGCCACCCCTTCTACATGTATCCAGTTCAAGCCTCAGTCGGCAAATTTTGCTCTTGACGGTTTGCAACCGGGTTATCGTTTGCTGGATTTAGCCAGTGATGGTAGCATTCACACTCAAGTTTACCGCTTAGAAGGCGATGATTTTTCAGCGGATAATCACGCCAACGGCTACTAAATCTAATCGTTGCCGGTGGCAATAACTGCAGATTTCGCCTCTGTTAAGTGCTAAACAATCGAGTTAACATTTCCATTCGGGAAGTTTATTAACGCCAATTTGGAGCTAGGTTAAATTAGTATGCTGTTGTATATTCACGGTTTTAATAGCTCTCCTCAATCTGATAAAGCCAGAGTTACCGCTGAATATATAAGTACACATTACCCGCAGTTGACCTTGCATCAACCTCAATTACCTTCATCCCCCACTGCGGCCATGGCACTATTAGAAAGTCTTTGCCTTAGCGCTATTGCAAAAGGTGAGCCTTTGGCCTTTATTGGTTCTTCTTTGGGGGGGTATTTCAGTTCTTATTTGGCTGAACGTTTTGGGGGAAGGGCGGTATTGGTTAATCCCGCGATAAAACCTTTTGAATTGTTTGAACAGTTTGTCGGCCCTCAATATAATCCTTATACCGATGAGCATTATTATCTGTCTATGGATGATAAAGATGATGTCGCCAAGTATGATACTGCAGTAATTTGTCACCCTGAGCGCTTTTTAGTGTTATTACAAACTGGCGATGAAGTGTTAGATTACCGTCAAGCATTACATAAATATCATCATTGTGAATTATATTGTCAGCCCGGCGGCGATCACAGTTTCGTGGGCTATCAGCAACATCTTAAAAAAATATGTCAGTTTTTACAGCTTGACTAAGCATTAACCCAGGGACCTAATTCCCTAACGAGCGAATGTGTAGACTATGACCAATCAATATACCTCTGACGCTATTGAAGTCCTCAATGGACTTGACCCTGTAAAACGCCGTCCAGGTATGTACACAGATACCACTCGTCCTAACCACTTAGGCCAAGAAGTCATAGACAACAGCGTCGATGAGGCTTTAGCAGGTCATGCCAGCAAAATTGAAGTGGTACTTCACAGCGATAATTCCTTAGAAGTTACCGATGATGGTCGTGGCATGCCGGTGGATATTCATCAAGAAGAAGGCATGTCAGGGGTTGAGCTGATTTTAACTAAGCTTCATGCTGGCGGTAAATTTTCCAATAAAAATTATCAGTTTTCAGGTGGTTTGCACGGAGTAGGGATCTCTGTGGTGAACGCCTTGTCTAAACGAGTGGAAATCACTGTTAGGCGTGATGCTCAAGTCTATGAGATGGCATTTGAACATGGCTTTAAAGTTGAAGAGCTAACGATTACGGGCACCTGTGGACGGCGCAATACTGGTACTAGGGTGCAATTTTGGCCAGACCCAAGCTACTTTGATTCTGCGAACTACTCCCTTACTAAACTTATCTATTTATTGCGTGCTAAAGCCGTGCTCTGTCCTGGACTTAGAATTAAGTTCACCAATAAGCAAAATGGTGAGATCCACGAGTGGTGCTATGAAAGTGGCTTAACAGATTACCTGCAAGAAGCGGTTAAAGGCTCAGTGTTATTGCCGCCTGACCCATTTGTTGGCAGCTTTAAAGGTGATTTGGAAGCCGCAGATTGGGCGGTAACTTGGCTGCCAGAAGGCGGCGAAAGTATCTTTGAAAGCTATGTAAACCTTATTCCGACACCTCTTGGCGGCACCCATGTAAATGGCTTTAGGCAGGGCTTACTTGAGTCGATGCGCGAGTTTTGTGAGTTCCGAAACTTAGTGCCTCGCGGGCTTAAATTGTCACCAGAAGATATCTGGGACAAGGTGTCTTACGTTCTATCTATCAAGATGCAAGACCCGCAATTTGCCGGGCAGACCAAAGAAAAACTCTCCAGTCGTCAATGTGCGGCGTTTGTTTCAGGCATAGTGCGCGATTCTTTCTCGCTGTGGCTCAATAGCAATATTGAACTGGCTGAGCAACTGGCAGAGTTGTGCATCAGCAGTGCGCAGAAACGTTTAAAAGCCGCTAAGAAAGTCGCCCGCAAGAAGGTGACTTCGGGTCCCGCACTACCGGGTAAACTCACTGACTGTAGCGGTCAAGACCCCATGCGTGGTGAGCTATTTTTAGTGGAAGGTGACTCGGCTGGCGGCAGCGCCAAACAGGCCAGAGACCGTGAGTTTCAGGCTATCATGCCCCTAAGAGGTAAAATCTTAAATACTTGGGAAGTCGATGCCTCACAAGTGCTGGCTTCTCAAGAGGTCCATGACATTTCAGTTGCTATTGGTTGCGATCCTGATAGCGATGATATTTCAGAGCTGCGTTATGGTAAGATTTGCATACTTGCAGATGCTGACTCCGATGGACTTCATATTGCTACCTTGTTATGTGCTTTATTTTTAAAGCATTATCGGGTGTTGGTTGAGAAAGGCCATGTGTACATTGCCATGCCGCCATTGTTTCGTATCGACATCGGCAAAGAAGTGTTTTATGCCTTAGATGAAGGCGAAAAAGCGGGGATCTTAGACAGGATCACCGCCGAAAAGAAAAAAGGTAAAGTTCAAGTTACTCGCTTCAAGGGACTAGGTGAGATGAATCCTCTGCAACTGCGGGAAACCACTATGGATCCCAATACTCGTCGCTTGGTGCAATTGACCATAGATGAGCCGCTGCAGACTGACGCCATGATGGATATGCTGTTGGCGAAGAAGCGCTCGTCTGATCGCAAACTCTGGTTAGAGAATAAGGGCGATTTGGCGCAGGTATAAGTGTTTTTCTGATTAATTAGGGCCTGTTGATTTTTCAAATATTACTCAGCAAGGTTTAATAATCCCCTAATTAACTTAATAAAAACAGAATTTTATATAGGTAGTAGAATATTCATATGGGTCAAAGAACGACTAAAGACCATAACCAGTGGCATACAATATATACCAGTGTCACCTGTTTGTTATTGGGTCTATTTCAGAGCAGTCTAGCCCTAGCCTCGCAACCTGTGATGATAACCGTCACTAAAGGTTTCGGGCTTTCTTTGTATGCCTCAGATATTGGTGATGCTAAGCAGATGGCGCTCGGTGATGAAGGCACTTTGTTTGTGGGTTCACAAAAAGATGGCAGCATACACGCACTGGTAGATAGCGATAACGATGGTCAAGTCGATAAACGTTATGTGATAGCTAAGGGACTTGAATACCCAGAGGCAATCGCTTTTTATAAAGGTGACTTGTATGTTGCCAATGAAGAGCGAGTACTGCGCTTTGAAGATATTGAAAGCCGCTTGCGCCGTCCCGCAAGGCCAAGAGAAATTTATTCTGGCTTGCCAAGCATGGAAAAAAAGCACGCCAGGGCCATGGGCTTTGGCCCAGATGGCCGCTTATATATTGCCATCAGTTCACCTTGTAATGTGTGTGAGTCGCCAGCGCCTTTTGGCAGTATTATTGCGGTCAATGTCGACTCTGGTGCCAGTGAACAAATCGCCTTAGGCATTCGTACTGTGACAGGTTTTGATTGGTCACCGAGCACAGGGCAGTTATTGTTTGCCGATCAAGGCCGCAATTGGATGGGGGACAACCTGCCATTTGATGAAATTAATCGTGTTGAAGTCACAGGTAGTCATTTTGGTTTCCCTTATCTGCACGGTAAAAACGTGGTTGAGCCTGCTTACGATAAACCCGAAAACCTCAATATCAGTTTGCCAGAATTTGAGTTGCCCGCTCACGTCGCCCCTACAGGGCTGCATTTTTACCGCGGCACCCAATTCCCTAAACGTTACCAAGGTAAGCTTTTTGTCGCCGAGAATGGTTCATGGAACCGCTCCAGCAAAGTCGGTTATCAAATTGTGATGTTAAATATGGAAGATGGGCTTATTCGCTCTCGAGAAACTGTAGTCAGTTTTCTAGATGGTGAATTCCCAGTCGCAAGGCCTTACGCGTTATTGACCGCACCAGATGGTGCTATGTTTATTTCAGACGATCTGAAAGGCAATGTCTATCGCTTGTATTACAAAGGTTCAGACGCACCGCAGGAAGAAATAGAAAATGAGTGATGCGATAAATTTAAGCCTTGATGGCGTGGAGCAAATGCCACTACGCCGTTTTACCGAAGAAGCCTACCTGAATTACTCCATGTACGTCATCATGGATAGGGCCCTGCCTCATATAGGTGATGGCCTAAAGCCGGTGCAGCGCCGTATTATATATGCCATGAGTGAGCTGGGGTTATCGGCACAATCTAAGCATAAAAAGTCCGCTAGAACTGTTGGTGACGTATTGGGTAAATATCATCCTCACGGTGATAGTGCTTGTTATGAAGCCATGGTGTTGATGGCGCAGCCGTTTTCTTATCGCTATCCTTTGGTAGACGGACAAGGTAACTGGGGAGCACCGGACGATCCAAAATCCTTCGCCGCCATGCGTTATACCGAAGCCAGGTTGTCTAAATTTTCAGAGGTGTTACTCAGCGAGCTAGGCCAAGGCACTGTGGATTGGGGTGATAACTTCGATGGCACCATGAAAGAGCCTAAGACCTTACCGGCACGTTTACCGCATATCCTACTCAATGGCATTACCGGCATCGCCGTAGGCATGGCAACTGACGTGCCGCCACACAATGTGCGTGAATTGGTAGCTGCCTGTGTTGAATTACTGGATGAGCCTAGGACAGAGCTTGCCCGTTTATTGGAAATCGTCCCTGGGCCTGATTATCCCACAGAGGCTGAAATCATCAGCTCAAGTGCTGATATCGCCAAGATTTATGAGACAGGCCGCGGCTCTATTAAAGCCCGCGCTGTATATACCTTAGAGCAAGGCGAAATCATTATTACTGCACTGCCACATCAGGCGGGTAGCGGTAAGATTCTCGAGCAAATCGCCAACCAAATGATCGCCAAAAAGCTGCCTATGGTGGCTGATTTACGTGATGAATCAGATCATGAAAACCCTGTACGCTTAGTGATAGTGCCACGCTCAAATCGGGTTGATTGTGAACAACTGATGGCGCACCTTTTTGCTACCACGGATTTACAGAAAAGCTTTAGAGTCAACCTTAACGTGCTGGGCCTAGATGGCCGTCCGCAAGTCAAAGGCCTTAAGGAAATGCTCAGCGAATGGCTAGTTTACCGTGTGGCTACTGTCACCCGCAGACTGGAATATCGTTTAGAGAAAGTACTGGCTCGACTGCACATTCTTGATGCCTTATTGATTGCCTTCTTGAACATAGACGAAGTGATAGAAATTATTCGTCATCAAGAAGATCCTAAGAGTGAACTTAAGGCACGCTTTAATTTAACCGACAAGCAAGCTGAGGCTATTTTAGATTTAAAATTGCGTCACTTAGCCAAGCTTGAAGAATTTAAGATTACTGCTGAGCAAGAAGAATTAGCCGCAGAGCGAGACAAATTGCAGCTTATTCTAGGTTCAGAGCGGCGCCTAAAAACCTTAGTGAAAAAAGAGCTGATTGCTGACGGCGAAACCTATGGCGATGCCAGACGCTCACCCATAGTCGAGCGCAGTGAGTCAAAGGCATTAACCCAGCAGGAGCTTACGCCAACAGAAGCGGTCACAGTAGTGTTATCGGAAAAAGGCTGGGTGCGCTGTGCCAAGGGGCATGATGTGGACGGCCAAGCGCTGTCCTATAAGAGTGGTGACAGTTATCTCGGCAGCGCCATAGGTAAGAGTAATCAAGCTGCGGTGTTTATTGACTCCAGCGGCCGCTCATTCGCGACAGACAGCCATACTTTACCTTCCGCCAGAAGCCAAGGTGAGCCGATCACCACCCGCTTTAATATGGCGCCAGGTGAGAGCATGCAACACGTTCTCATGGGCGATGACGACCAGCGCTATTTGATGGCATCAGATGCAGGTTATGGTTTCATTTGTAGCTTCTCCGATATGGCTAGCCGCAATAAAGCCGGTAAGGCACTACTGACATTGCCAGAAAATGCCCAGTCCTTGATGCCAAAACGTATCGATAGCAGTCAATCACCGAGTATCTTAGCCATCACCAATGAAGGGCGGATGTTGATGTTTGAGCTGGATGCATTGCCGCAGTTGTCTAAAGGCAAGGGCAATAAAATTATCGGCATTCCATCGGAGCGCTCAAAAAACCGTGAGGAGCTATTAGCGCATCTGTGTTTAGTCCCTGCAGATTGCAGCGTGACCTTGTGGGCAGGTAAGCGCAAGCTCACCTTGAAACCCAGTGATTTAGAGCATTATCGCGGCGAACGTGGCCGAAGAGGCGCTAAACTGCCAAGAGGCTTACAGCGAGTCGATAGTGTGGATATTGAAGCGTCATCGCTATCCATTGAACTTGAAGACGGCGAGCCACACATTAGCGATGATAGCCCAAGCTAAGATTTATTCAGCTCTTTGCTGAACACTTAAAATGCTGCCTAAGGCAGCATTTTTATTGGAATAAATCTGAGTTCATGGCATGCAAGAGTGACGTTAAATACCTGATAAAGCAACGTGAGTCGATAATATCATCGTTACTGTGGGGGATGGGCGTGGAGACAATGAAGCTTGGAGATATTTAGAAGCCATTAAAGCAAAGCGAGCGATTTGATTGTTTGGGTAAACCTTAAGCGACTTCGTAGAAGTGAGGCTCGATTGCCACTTGGTTTTGGATGATCTGCGTCGCCATACGAGCACATTTGCCGCATTGATCGGCAACACCTAGACGTTTTTTTACATCGGCCAATGAACTGTCACCCTGACCAACGGCTTGTTTGATCTGAGTATCAGTTATCGCATGGCAAAGGCAAACGTACATATCAGGTCCTTAAACATAGGTAACAAGTGATAATAAACGGTTTTTAAATAAGCGCTTATTGACAGTAATGGCATTCTAAATGAAAACAGTTATCATTGCTAATAACTTTTTAGGTAGAAAACGCGACTTTTTGTCATAAAGCGGTTATTAGTATTGGCTTGAATAAAAAATAGGGGAAGCAGCAGTATGTTTGACAGTTTGATCAGGTTGTTAAGCCAGTTTGGACGATTTTTATATCCGTACATGAATGATATCGCAGTGGCGATTGTGGCGTGTTTGATTGTGATTTTTGGCAGCAGAATAAACCGTCTATTGAGAAGCTCCCTTGCGGGTTCGGGCTTTATGGTGCGGACGTTAGTGTTTATCTTGGTTAATGCCTTTGGCTATGGTGTGGCGATTGTGGCACTGAGTCCAATGTTAGCAGGACAGTTAAAGTCGATACCGAGCCAATGGTTAGGATTGGTTATCCTGGCTACCTTTATTGCCATTGGTGCATGGGCGCAGCGCAATAACCAAGTATAAACGGCTGAGGACTGATGATTTAGCATGAGTCTTTTGAGTGTGAACTTTTTGAGCATAAGTTTGAATTAACCTTAATTGAAATTGAGATTATTCAAACCAGTGGCGATAATCAGCCGGTGTTTTTTGCGTTAGCGCAAGTTTGGCCTTATCGGGGTAATTACTGAAAATACCATCGACGCCTAAGTGTTTGAGTGCGCGAATATCATCGCCATCATCGACGGTATACACGTACACCTTAAGTCCTCTGGCGTGGGCGTCAGCGATTAAAGCTTGATTGATAAAGCCAATGTCGAGATTGATGGAGTAAGCGTTAAGCTCAGTGCCGACTTGGGCTAAATTGAGCGGAATGCCAGCAAGTAGCGGGGCAACGTGACACTGAGGCAGGGCCTGTTTCACTTGGGCAAGATACAAATGATTAAAAGAAGAGGCTAGCAGCTGCTCTGGCTTGAAATTAAGCTCCTCGATGGCCTTGGTATACATGGCAATAAAAGGGCCAACGCAGCCTATCCCTTTAAGCTCAATATTGACTATGCAACGGGCTGCAACAAGGGTTAGCACTTGCCACAGGCTAGGGATTGGCTCGCCTTGCACGCTGAGTTTGCTTAAATTTTTTAAGGTTTGCTGATGTATTAACCCCTTGCCATTACTTTTCCCTGCCAAGTGGCGATCGTGAAATACCATCAATTCCCCTTCAACATTATGCACATCGAGCTCTATGGCTTCAGCATTAAGAGCGAGGGCTTTATCGAAGGCGATGAGAGTGTTTTCAGGTGCATAACCACTGGCACCGCGATGGGCGAATATCAGCATAATATGAGTTAGATTAATGAAGGTATTTGCTTATCCTAAGTGAAGTGCTTAGTACTGGCAAACAAAAGCCAAAGTATTAATTATCGGAGTTTCAGTGGGAGTTAACGTGAGAATGAAAACACCCCACAGCGGCTGCGGGGTGTGAACAGCTTAATTAGCCTTTACTTACTTTTATTTAGATTGGCAAATTTTTGGCCCATGCGAGTGGTCTCACCTGGGGCAACGCCTGGGGCGAAGGTATCAATAGCATCTTGGGCGAATAACATTACCACTGTGCTGCCAAGTTTAAAGCGGCCCATTTCGGCGCCTTTTTCTAAGGTTAGTGCTTCAGTGCCCGTGGTTGGGTATTCCCAAGTAAAGACTTGCTTACCCGCAGGCGGCGTCACAGTGCCAGCCCACACAGTTTCTATACTGGCAACAATAGTCGCACCGACCAATACCATGGCAAGTGGGCCCACTTGGGTTTCAAAAATCGCCACCACGCGCTCGTTACGGGCAAACAACCCTGGCACATTTTGCGCCGTTAATGGGTTAACCGAAAACAGCTCACCTGGGACATAAATCATCTTAGACAGGGTGCCAGTGATTGGCATGTGGATACGATGGTAATCTTTCGGTGCTAAGTAGATACAAGCAAAGTCGCCGTTGTCGAAACGCATCGCATCTTTCTCATCGCCGCCTAATAGCGCAACCGATGAATACTGATGACCTTTAGCCTGCACGATTTGGCCCGCTTCAATGGGACCGCGTTGGCTTACAGCGCCATCAACGGGATGCACCATGATGCCGTCTTCTTGGCAAAGAGGGCGAATGCCGTCTTTTAAGGCACGAGTAAAAAATTCATTGAAGCTGGCGTAGGCTTTAGGATCGCTCTGAGCTGCTTCTGACATATCAATTTTGTATTGCTTGATAAACCAGTTGATAAAGGCTTGAGTCAGGGCGCCTGCTTTGGCTGCGGCGAATTTACCTACAAGGCGAGACACTAAGTGTTTTGGCATTATGTACTGCAATGCAATTTTTACTGAGTCCAATTGGATCCCCTTTCTATCTTTTAAATTGAGATTAAGTATTATTCGTCGGCATTACGAAAATGTCTTGCATGTCTTTGTTCATCTAAACTAGCAATGATTTTATGGTAATTATCGAATCTGTCTTGGGTGATTTTACCCGCAGCAAGGGCTTCTTGCAGGGCGCAACCGGGATCGTCGCCGTGTTTGCAATCACGGAACTTACAAGTGCCGATAAAATCACGAAACTCTACAAAACACCAGCCAACGCGGGACGCAGGTAAGTGCCACAGGGCAAATTCTCGCACCCCTGGGGAGTCAATCAAATCGCCGCCACTTTGGAAATGCAATAATTTAGCCGTGGTGGTCGTGTGTTGACCCAGACCTGAGTTACCTGACACATCGCCCACTATTAGCTCGGCATCTGGCATGAGAGCATTGATAAGCGATGATTTACCCACACCGGATTGCCCCGCAAAGACGCTGACTTTATCCTTGAGTAAATCTTTTATGTCATCGACGCCTTCACCTGTGTGACTACTGATGAAATACACCGGATAGCCAATGGCCTTGTATCTTGCTAAGGCCGCTTCGATTTCAGGGCGGTTTTCATCGGTCAGCAAGTCGGTTTTATTTAAGATAATTACCGCAGGAATATCGGTATCTTCACAGGCAACTAAATAGCGGTCGATGATCTGAGTGGTAAAGCTTGGTAACACAGACGAGACAATTAAAATCTGGTCGATGTTTGAAGCGATAATCTTAACGCCGTCGTAGAGATCGGGGCGCGTCAGTGAAGAGGTTCGCGGATGCACGGCGATAACTATGCCGCCAATGCCTGAGCTTGAATGTTGCTCAGTCGCAAGACGCACAATCACTTTATCGCCAGTCACTAAACTGGTGACAGCGCGGCGAATATTACAGCGCGCAGTTGCACCATCTTGAGTCTCAATATCGGCGTGTTGGCCAAAGCGCGAGATAACAACGCCAGCCTGCTCAGGACCTAGCAAATTGTCTTGCAATTCACTGGTGCTATCTTGAGTTTGGCTGCGTTTAAGTCGCTTGCTTTGATTATCACGCATGCGTCGCAGTTGGCCTTGGCTTAGGGGTTTCTTTTTACTCACAGGCTAATCTTCACCAAATAGGTTTTTTTGTGCTTCAAAAAAACAGTATGATACACCCTCTTTGGTAAAAAAGCCTGAATTTAGGCATAGACATATATAGGCGGACTTATGACAGCGGATGCAAATAATCTGATTTGGGTTGATCTTGAAATGACAGGCTTAGAGCCTGAGGTAGATGTTGTCATAGAAATTGCCACAATAGTGACAGACTCTGAACTTAATATCTTAGCCCAAGGTCCAGTGATAGCGATTCATCAAAGCGATGCAACGTTGGCGAAAATGGATGACTGGAATCAAAAGCACCATGGTCAATCAGGTTTAATTGATAGAGTTAAAGCAAGTCAGTTCTCTGAAGCTGACGCTGTTGCACAAACCATTGAATTTTTAGCCCAGTATGTGCCAAAAGGCGCCTCACCTATGTGCGGTAACAGTATTGGTCAAGATAGACGTTTCTTGAACAAATACATGCTCGAGCTAGAAGAATACTTCCATTACCGCAATGTGGACGTAAGCACGATTAAGGAGCTGGTTAAGCGTTGGTCACCAGAAACCATGAAAGGCTTTACCAAGCAGGGCACTCACCAAGCATTGCAAGATATCCAAGAGTCTATCGCCGAATTGCAGTTTTATCGCAAGGAAGTATTTAAAATTTAACCAATCAGACAGTTTTTTTAAAATTAGGGGTTGCAGCAAAGTAAATATTCCCTATAATGCGGCCTCAACTTTCTACAGAGTGGCAACTCTGAATAATAGAAAACTGAAGTTTGAAAGTTTGAAAGTTTGAAATGCGACATTAGCTCAGTTGGCATAGGTTGAAAGACGATACCTTGCGAATTGCTATAAATGAAGCAAAGATAGGCGACATTAGCTCAGTTGGTAGAGCGATACCTTGCCAAGGTATAGGTCATCGGTTCGAACCCGATATGTCGCTCCAAATTTTGAAAGCGATAATTAGCTCAGTTGAGTTGATTATAAGTGCCGATACCCACTTTCTTTTCAAGCTAGAAGTGATAAAAAGCGTCATCGGTTCGAACCACTCTTTAGTAGGGATGGTCGCTCAAAATTTTAGAAAGTTAAATTGATCTGCGACATTAGCTCAGTTGGCATAGGTTGTAAGACGATACCTTGCAAATTAGTTAAAAAAGCAAAAAATACGCGACATTAGCTCAGTTGGTTGAGTGATACCTTGCCAAGCTAGAAGTAATAACGGCGTCATCGGTTCGAACAGCTCTTTAATAAGAGAAGGTCGCTCCAAATTTTAGAAAATAGATAGATCTGCGACATTAGCTCAGTTGGTAGAGCGATACCTTGCCAAGGTATAGGTCATCGGTTCGAACCCGATATGTCGCTCCAAATTTTAATGATGTGATCTTCATGTCATCGGTTCGAACCACTATTTATAAGAGCTGGTCGCACCAAAATACCAAGTTTTATGCGACATTAGCTCAGTTGGTAGAGCGATACCTTGCCAAGGTATAGGTCATCGGTTCGAACCCGATATGTCGCTCCAATCTCTTGTTAATTGCCTCTGTTAATTACCTCTGTTAAAAGTCATTAGCTCAGTTGAGTTTGTTGTAAGTGTGATACCCTCTTTCTTGCCAAGCTAGAAGTGATAACAGCGTCATCGGTTCGAACCACTCTTTACAACAGAAGGTCGCTCAATCTTATGTTAATCTCCTATGTTAATTACCACTGTTAAACGTCATTAGCTCAGTTGAGTTTGTTGAAATAGTCGATACCATTTCTGTTTGCTAAGGCATAGGTCATCAGTTCGAACCACTCTTTACAAGAGCAGGTCGCTCCAGTCTTATGTAAAATCCCTTATGTTTCCAATCTTCTTCAGTACAACCTTTAATCTAAATTGCCAAATACACAAGATTAGTTCAGCCCCTTCTTCAGTTAACACTTAATCTGCTCCATCTATTTCTCAATCGTGAACGTTAATCGCCGTTGTTGTGCCTGTTTATTGGCTAAGCCCCTGCGAAATAAGTTGATGATAATGAACTTGGTAATAGCACTTGTGCTGGCAAATGTGAGTAGCGGCCAGGCTTGTCGCCAGCCGATGCTAAAGGTGAAAGCTATGGCGATGATGTTGGTTAGATTTGTGGTAGGTTAAACGTGATCGGCTTCAAATCAATTATGTGAGCAATCACTGATACTTAAGGGGACGAGATGTTAGGCAGGATAAGAGTTTTACGTCCGCCTTTGAGTTTAACTTAATGAGAACATAATCATGCGTATTCAACAGCTCAGTGAACTGCTTAAGCTTATTGCCAGCGGTAGATTGGAGATGAAAACTTTATATCGCCGCCTAAGTCAGCATGTGGATTCGACTCGAGTAAAAATGGTTTTAGACTATTTGGGAAAAAACCAACAGCAAGCCCATGATGCACTGGCGCGTTATCTCGCAGAGGCACCTACACGTATTTTAGGTACTTGGTATGATGGCGTTGTGTTTGAAGATTTTTCCAAGCGCTGTAAAGCCATAAACCTTGCGCCTAACGCTAACGATGAGGATGTGTTGGAATTACACTTGGATTTAGAAAATCGGTTATTAGCTTTGTTGCAACAGGGAGCAGACTTAGCCCCAACTCAAGAAATTCGTAGCGCCTTATCTGAATTAGTCGCAGTGGAAAAAAACCAGCAGCGACGCTTAGTTCATAACGTGCAGCGGATGGAAGACATTTAATCCCTCTTTGCATACCCGCAGCGTGATTAGATAATTAATAGATGGCAATTGGTTTTGTCTATTTACTTTAAAGAAAGGATATCGGAGGGAAATATCCATTGTTGCTGTGGGTTTTAACTGTGGGTTTCTGGTATATTTAGCCACTTTAGTTTTTAGTGGTAATGAGCCTAGAAGAAAATGACAGTGTTGATAAAAGATCTTCCCGATGAACAAGCCAGTGTCGCCATGGGCCAAGCCATTGCGAAAGGGTTGACACCGCCATTCACCCTGTATTTAACGGGCGAGCTTGGGGCGGGGAAAACCACCTTAAGCCGAGGGGTTATTCAGGCTCTAGGCCATCAAGGCGCAGTAAAAAGCCCGACCTATACTTTGGTTGAACCCTATGAATTAGGCGATATTGAGGTGTTTCACTTCGATCTTTACCGAGTTGCAGATCCAGAAGAGCTTGAGTTTATGGGGATCCGTGATTACTTCAATAGCAACAGTGTCTGCTTAGTTGAATGGCCAGATAGAGGCTTTGGTATGTTGCCAGAGGCTGACTTGCACATAGATTTAAGTTATAAAGGCTTACAAAGACAAATAAAAATAGCAGCCAAATCTGCGGCAGGGCAGATAATTTTGAATAATTTAAAATAATAATGAATCATAGAATTATCGTCACTCAAATCTTATTCGGCCTATTGTTGAGCTCGGCTAGCCTAGCGGCTTGGGCCAGTAATAAGCTAGACAGCGTGCGTATATGGGCTGCTCCGGAGTCAACACGGGTCGTTTTTGACTTAACTCAGGCACCTAAATACGCCGATTTCACCCTTAGTGAACCTCATAGATTAGTGGTTGATTTAGCCGATACTCATCTTGGGGTTAATTTGGCTAAAGTTGCCAATAACAGTAAGTTAATCAAAAGTATTCGCTACAGCACCCCGCCGAAAAAAGGCACCTTACGCTTAGTTTTAGATTTGCATAAACCCGTTAAAGCCAATTTGTTTTCGCTACCGCCTACCGCGCCTTATGGTAATCGCTTAGTGGTAGATTTAGATGATTCAGCTGCAGGACAATTGGCAAGCTCTAGTTCGAGCTCAAGCAGTTCAAGTCCCACTAATTTAACTTCATCTAGCCAAGGTTTGAGAGATGTGGTCATCGCCATTGATGCCGGTCACGGTGGTGAAGACCCCGGCTCCATAGGCCCTTCGGGGATCCATGAAAAGCGAGTGGTGCTTGAAATTGCTAACCGCTTAGCTGCCAAAATTAATCAAACTCCAGGTATGCGGGCTGTGATGACCCGTCGTGGTGATTATTTTGTTAATTTGAATAAACGTTCTGAACTTGCGCGAACCAGTAAAGCGGATTTACTTATTTCAATTCACGCCGATGCATTTACCTCTCCTAAGCCTCAGGGCGCCTCAGTGTGGGTGTTGTCTATGCGCCGCGCTAACAGTGAAATTGGTCGCTGGCTTGAGCAAAAAGAAAAACACTCTGAGCTGCTGGGCGGCGCGGGTGAAATTATTCAAAATACTGACAGCGAGCAATATCTTGCAATGACCTTGCTGGATATGTCGATGAATAGCTCTATGGCCATCAGCCATGCTATTGCAGGGGATATATTAAAAGATTTGAACTCAGTGACTAAGCTGCATAAACATAAGCCCGAGGCAGCAAGTTTTGCTGTGCTAAAGTCTCCGGATATTCCGTCTATTTTGGTGGAAACAGGCTTTATTTCTAATCCCTATGAAGAGCGTCAGCTTAAAAGTGGTGTGTATCAAGATAAATTGGCTAGAGCGATACATTCTGGCGTCTTGAGGTATTTCGCTAGCAATGCGCCCAGCGATACCGTGCTTGCTAAAAGAGGTGTTAGCAATAGTGTTGGTAGCCAAAAACATAAGGTTGCCCGCGGAGAGTCGCTTTCAGTGATTGCCCAGCGCTATCAAGTGAGTGTTGGACGATTAAAACAAGCCAATAACCTTAAATCAGATGTGGTGCACGTGGGTCAAAACCTTGTGATCCCGAGAGCTTAGCAGATTATGCCAATTCATATCTTACCACCTCAACTTGCCAACCAAATCGCTGCGGGAGAAGTGGTAGAAAGACCTGCGTCTGTGGTGAAAGAATTGGTGGAAAATAGCTTAGACGCTGGTGCGACTCGGGTCGATATTGAGATAGATAAGGGCGGCAGCAAGCTTATTCGTATACGAGATAACGGCTCAGGTATCCCCAAAGAGGAATTAGCCTTGGCGCTGTCTCGTCATGCAACCTCAAAAGTGCACAGCTTAGATGACTTAGAAGCTATTTTAAGTTTTGGTTTTCGGGGGGAAGCATTGGCCAGCGTTAGCTCAGTGTCCCGCCTTACGTTAACCTCAAAAACCGCTGAGCAGACAGAAGCTTGGCAAGCTCACGCCGAAGGCTCACAAATGGATGTGAGTCTAATGCCTGCGGCGCACCCACAGGGTAGCACTATAGAAGTGGTGGATTTGTTTTTTAACACCCCAGCCAGAAGACGTTTCCTTAAGAGCGATAAAACTGAATTTACCCATATCGATGAATGGCTAAAGCGCATCGCAGCTGTTCGTACTGATATCCATTTCAGTTTGACCCACAATGGCAAAGTGGTACGGCAATATCGGCCGGCTAATACTGAAATTCAGTTGCAGCAAAGGTTGGCGCAAATTTGCGGTCGAAGTTTTGCAGAGCAAGCCATTAGCTTGGACTGTGAACATGACGGTCTAGTGCTTGAGGGGTACATTCAGTCGCCCCATGACAACAGTGTTTCTGATACCAGCTACTTTTATGTCAACGGCCGACTGGTGCGAGATAAACTGGTTAACCATGCGGTGCGCCAAGCCTTCGCCGAGCATCAATGGCATCAACAGCCATCTTATGTACTTAAACTCACCTTAGACCCACATCAAGTGGATGTGAATGTGCATCCCGCTAAGCATGAAGTGCGTTTCCACCAGAGCCGCTATGTGCACGATTTTATTCTGCAGGCGCTGCAATCGGCATTGGCTCAATTACCAGAAAAGGCGCTAGCTAAAGCTCCATCTGTTGAATATCCACTAAATCAAAATACCCAATTGGACGATGAGATTGCTGCTAGCACCGAAGACTTTAGCTGTGGGAGTTCTAGTTCTGGCTCTGGTTTTAGTTCTGCTCGTAAGGCCAGTGCTGGCGTATCGCAATTTGGCCGTATTTCAGCTTCGCAAAGTGAGTATCGCCCACAAACATACAGCAGTCATTCTAATCATGGCTATTCAAATAGTGCCCATAGCACTTATTCAAGCTCTGCAACAGTTTCAAGGCGTGCGGTTGACGGCTATGCTCAATTATTAACAACCCCGGAACTTGTGACTCATCCAAATCACAATGGCGCACTCAATGAGAGTTTAAGTGAGCAAGTTAAGCCACCCATCAATAGCGTTAATGAATCTCAAGTGGGCCAAGCTCAAGCTGCTACCCAAGTTTTAATGCCAGCTGTGCTTGCTAAGCAATACTGGGTATTGCCTCAAGGGGAGCGTTTAAGTTTGTTAGCACTGCAGGATGTGGCGCTATATTTACGACAAAAAGAAATCAATAATAAGTTACCAACTGGGCTTGTGAGCCAGCCGTTATTGATGCCAGTTGCGGTAAAAGCGGATAAACATTGGGTCGATATCCTCCAAGAAAGAGAGGCTTTACTCAGACAATTGGGATTAGAGCTGACAATTCGCTATCAGCAGTTGATTATTAAGAAAGTGCCCCCATATTTGAGAGAGAGCCAGCTAGCCGTGCTGATCCCTGAATTATTACAATGGATTGAGCATCAAGTGCCTGCAATGCCTGCATTAAGTGCTTGGCTTGCAACACACGCTCACAAGCATGAACAAAGCTTAACGGACATATGGCAAGGATTTTGTTTATTATCAGAGCCTGAGCAGCAAGATCTGTTAGAAAAGGCTAAAGTATTACCTTGGCAAGCATGGTTAAAAGAGAGTTTGAGTGAATAACGCATCACAACCAAAAGTATTGTTTTTAATGGGGCCTACGGCTTCAGGAAAAACCGCTTTAGCCATCGAAATGGCGCAAAAGCATAATTGTGAGATTATTTCTGTCGACTCGGCGTTGATCTATCGGCAGATGGATATTGGCTCGGCCAAACCCAATGCTGCAGAACTTGCACTTGCACCACATAAGTTGATCGACATTTTAGATCCAAGCGAAAGTTACTCGGCAGCAGATTTCAGGCGTGACGCTATCGCTGAGATTGAAGCGATTATCAAAAGAGGCAAGACGCCACTCTTAGTCGGTGGCACCATGATGTATTTCAAAGCACTGCTGGAAGGCTTATCACCTTTACCCAGCGCAGATGAAACTATACGTCAACAAATTCAAACCCGTGCCGATACAGAAGGTTGGGAAGCTCTGCATCAAGATTTGTGCAATATTGATCCTGTGGCTGGTGCAAGGATACACCCCAATGATCCCCAGCGTTTATCTAGAGCGCTTGAAGTGTTTTATATCAGTGGCAAAACCATGACTGAGTTGACTCAGACTAAACCTGCCGCCTTACCCTATGACGTGGTGCAATTTGCGATAGCACCACTTGATAGGAAAGTACTACATGAATTGATTGCTAAACGCTTTACAATCATGATCGAGCAAGGCTTTATTGAAGAAGTTAAGACCTTGATGGCGCGAGGAGATTTACATTTAGATTTACCTTCGATGCGCTGTGTGGGCTATAGGCAGTGCTGGCAATACCTTGAAGGTGAGTTCGGCTATACGACTATGGTCGAAAAAGCCACTGCCGCTACTAGGCAATTAGCGAAACGTCAATTAACATGGTTACGTGGTTGGCCTGATGTGCATTGGCTAGAAAGTGGCGATAAAAGTAATTTAGTTACACTTCAACAGCAAAGCGGCTAGCTTATTCGTCCTTGCTGTATAATACTAAAACTAAACAATAAAACAGATTTCTGATTCTTTATAAAATAAAAAAGGAACATCCAATGGCTAAGGGGCAATCTTTACAAGACCCATTTTTGAACGCTTTGCGTCGTGAACGTGTACCAGTATCAATTTACTTGGTAAACGGGATCAAACTACAAGGTCAGGTTGAGTCTTTCGATCAATTTGTGATCTTGTTGAAAAACACAGTAAGCCAAATGGTTTACAAACACGCCATTTCTACCGTGGTGCCGTCACGTCCATTGAACGTTACAGCGCATCAAGGTACCCAGCCTGGCTATGTTCAGCACGATGATGCGCCTGCTGAATAAACAGCCTAGAAGGAATACACTTTTTGTTTGATCGTTACGAGTCTGGAGAGACTGCGGTACTGGTTCATATTGATTTTTCTGACGATGAACGTCGTGAAGATCTTGTGGAACTGCAACTGCTAGTTGAATCTGCAGGTGCTCGCTCCGTTGGAGTGATCACTGGTAGTCGTCGTGCGCCTGATCGTAAGTTTTTTGTCGGTACAGGTAAAGCGGAAGAACTGGCAGCCATGGTTGCTGCCACCGAAGCTAAAGTGGTGATTTTTAATCATGCCTTAAGCCCAGCCCAAGAGCGAAATCTCGAGCGGGTGTGCCATTGCAGGGTATTAGATCGCACTACATTAATTTTGGATATCTTTGCCCAACGAGCTCGAACTCACGAAGGTAAGTTACAAGTGGAGCTAGCGCAACTGCGTCACATGTCAACGCGTCTTATTCGTGGTTGGACTCACCTTGAACGCCAAAAAGGCGGTATAGGCATGCGAGGCCCAGGTGAAACTCAGCTGGAAACTGACAGACGTTTACTTCGTGGACGGATTAAGAATATTAATCGCCGCCTCGAAAAAGTCGATAAACAGCGTGAGCAAAGCCGGCGTTCAAGAAAACGCAGCGATTTAGCAACTGTCTCTTTGGTTGGCTATACCAACGCAGGTAAGTCTACATTATTTAACGGTTTAACAAGTTCAGAGGTGTATGCCGCTGACCAATTGTTTGCCACACTAGATCCTACCTTGCGTAAATTAGATTTGCCCGATGGAGCGGTGATTTTGGCCGATACCGTGGGTTTTATTCGTCATCTGCCTCATGACCTTGTTGCTGCCTTTAAGGCGACGCTGCAAGAAACGCGGCAAGCAGAGTTATTGCTGCATATTGTTGATTGTGCCGATGACAATATGAAAGACAATTTCGATCAAGTGCAAGATGTACTTAAAGAAATTGATGCCGATGAGATCCCGCAGTTGGTGGTATGCAACAAAATCGACCTGTTGGAAGATTTTGCTCCACGGATTGATTACGCTGAAGATGGTAGTCCAGAGCGGGTATGGTTATCGGCTCAAAAAGGCTTAGGTTTTGATTTATTGCTGCAAGCCATTACAGAGTTAGTCGGTAATATCGTGCTTGAATTGATCCTTAAAGTGCCTGCCACTGGTGGACATTATCTAGGACAACTGTATAAGCTTGATGTCATTGAGCAAAAAGAGTACGACGATTTAGGTAATTGTATTGTGAAAATACGTTTACTGGATGCCGATTGGCGCCGCATGATTAAGCAGAGCCAAGGCGAATTAGAGACATTTGTTTTTGAAGCCTCAGAAACAGATGTTATTTTGTAATATCATTATTTCATCCACTTATGGAGTGTTAAATGGCTTGGAATGAGCCCGGTAACAAGGGTAAAGACCCTTGGGGAAATAAAAGTAATAACGACAAAGGACCACCGGATTTAGACGAGGTGTTCCGTAATTTATCGAAGCGATTCGGTGGCAGTGGCAAAGGTGATGGCGGTTCAGGCGCTTCATTTAGTACTGCAGGCTTTGTCATTTTCGCGGTTATCGCTTTGGTTGTTTGGGCCGCTTCAGGTCTATATACCATCAAGGAAGCGGAACGCGGTGTGATGCTGCGTTTTGGTCAATTCCAAGAAGAAGTGGGCCCAGGTTTGCATTGGAAAGCCACCTTCATTGATGAGGTTTACCCTGTTGATGTTGAGACTGTACGTTCAGTGCCAGCCTCAGGCAGCATGTTAACTTCAGATGAAAACGTGGTTAAAGTCGAACTAGATATTCAGTATCGCGTACTTAACGCTTATGAGTACCTATTTAGTGCGGTTGATGCTAACGAAAGCTTACGTGAAGCGACAGACAGTGCCCTGCGTTACGTTGTGGGTCATAATCGCATGGATGATATCTTGACGACAGGTCGTGATGCTATTCGCCGTGACACTTGGAAAGAGCTTGAGCTTATTCTTGACCCCTACAAGCTAGGTTTAGTGATTGTCGACGTCAACTTCTTGCCTGCTCGTCCTCCTGAAGAAGTGAAAGATGCGTTTGATGACGCAATTTCAGCTCAAGAAGATGAACAGCGCTTTATTCGTGAAGCTGAAGCTTATGCTCGTGAAATTGAGCCAAAAGCTCGCGGTGAAGTACAGCGTATGTTCCAGCAGGCCAGTGCTTATAAGCAACGTGAAGTATTAGAGGCTGAAGGTAAAGTCGCGCGCTTTGAGAAGCTATTACCTGAATATAAAGCTGCGCCTGAAGTTACCCGTAATCGCCTATATATAGATGCAATGCAAGTTGTGCTTGCTGACACCAATAAGGTACTGGTTGATACTAAAAACAGTGGCAACATGATGTACCTACCATTAGATAAAATGATTAATCAAGGTTCGAGAAATAAACCTACTAGTGCGCAAGTTGAAGCGCATGTGAACTCTTTGTCTACGGGTGTTAACAGTACAAACTCTAGCAATAGCATGAGCTTAGACGGACGTATGTCTCGTGAAGCACGTACTCGCCAAGGGAGGGAGTAATCCATGGGTAGATTTGGATTAGTGATTTTAGTGGCGGTATTAGGCTTAAGCTTATCGTCAATTTTAGTGGTTACTGAAGGTGAGCGGGCTATCGTGTCTCGCTTTGGTAAAGTGCTTAAAGATGATATAGATGGCCAGTTAATTACCCGTGTTTTTGCACCTGGTATACACTTTAAAATCCCTGTTATCGACAAAATTCGTCATTTAGATGCGCGTATTCAGACCTTAGATGGTGCCGCTGATCGCTTCGTGACATCAGAGAAAAAAGATCTTATGGTCGACTCTTATGTGAAGTGGCGTATTAGTGATTTTGAAAAGTATTACTTGTCCACTAATGGTGGTATCAAGGCCAATGCTGAAACCTTGTTACAGCGTAAAATCAACAACGATTTACGCACCGAGTTTGGTCGCCGTACTATCAAAGAGATTGTGTCTGGTAAGCGTGATGAATTACAAACTGATGCGTTGGCAAATGCATCTGAAAGTGCTAAGGATTTAGGCATTGAAGTGGTTGATGTGCGTGTTAAGCAGATCAACTTACCAGCTAATGTGAGCAACAGTATTTATCAGCGTATGCGCGCCGAGCGTCAAGCGGTTGCCAAAGAGCATAGAGCTCAAGGTAAAGAGCAAGCTGAAATTATTCGTGCAACCATTGATGCTAATGTGACGGTAAAAATTGCTGAAGCTGAGCGTAAAGCATTGACCACTCGTGGTGAAGGTGATGCGCTAGCGGCAAAAATTTATGCTGATGCCTACAGTAAAGACGTTGAATTTTACAGCTTTTTACGTAGCTTAGAAGCGTACAAAGAAAGTTTCGCTGGCAATAATGACATCATGGTACTTGAGCCTGATAGTGATTTCTTTAAGTACATGAAATCGATTTCAGGTAAAGGTAACTAAGCTAGTTGGACTAGTTTGTTGACCCATTTAGCGTTTAAATTGAAAAGCCCGACTTGTCGGGCTTTTTTGTATCTGCTCATTAAGGTGGATGAAATTTGCTCGTATAATGATAAATTTATTCTCATTATTGGTTTTTTTGTGATTTAGGTGGCAACTTGACTAAAAAGTTATTTTAGATACTGCTTATTAAGTTGTTCTCATAAAATTCAATGACTTAATTTAATTTATTGGTTGTTTACTGGTTTTTTTATCCGATATTTAGCCAAAAGGCTTATCTCTAATACCCCATTATTAGCAATATCCTTAACTTAGTTGTGTGTTTTCTCTATGATCTGCTTCTAGTTTTTAGCTATAATGAGCACCGCCTCAAACTAAGATTTTAGCGTTTAGTGATCCTAAAGCCGCTAAAATATTGAACTATAAAAATTCCAACACCCTCTGGGAGATAAGTGGATGAGCAATGCGCCAGTCGATACCGGACGTCGCAGATTCCTGACAGCCGCAACCGCCGTAGTAGGTGGTGCTGGTGCCGTCGCTGTAGCGGTTCCTTTCATCAAGTCATGGAATCCGAGTGCCAAAGCGAAAGCTGCAGGTGCACCGGTCGAAGTAAATATCAGTAAAGTAGAGCCAGGTCAGTTAATTCGTGTCGAATGGCGCGGCAAGCCTGTATGGATTGTCCGTCGTACTGAAGAAGTGCTAAATCAATTGCCTTCTTTAGATGACCAATTACGTGATCCTAACTCTGAAGAAATGCAGCAGCCTGCCTATGCAAGCAATGCTGTGCGTTCAATTAAGCCTGAGTATTTCATTGCCGTCGGCATTTGTACTCACTTAGGTTGTTCACCGACTTATTTACCAGATACCTTTGGTGAGCAAGTACAGGGGATAACTTCTGGCTTCTTCTGCCCATGTCATGGTTCTAAATTTGATATGGCTGGACGCGTGTTCTCAGGCGTTCCGGCGCCATTGAACTTAGTGATCCCACCGCATCAGTACATCAATGATGGCTTAGTCATCATAGGTGTAGACCAAGGAGCGGCATAATGATTAAAGGTTTAATTGATTGGATTGACGAACGTATCCCAATGACGGCGACTTATAATCGCCACGTTGGCCAATATGCGACGCCAACTAACTTCAACTTCTGGTACTTCTTTGGCTCGCTAGCCATGTTAGTACTGGTAAATCAGCTACTAACAGGTATCTGGTTAACCATGAACTATATCCCTTCAGCAGAGGGTGCTTTTGCTTCTGTTGAATACATAATGCGTGATGTTGAATACGGCTGGTTGCTGCGTTATATGCACTCCACCGGTGCTTCAGCATTCTTCGTGGTGATCTACCTGCACATGTTCCGTGGTTTAATTTACGGTTCATATCAGAAACCACGTGAGCTGTTATGGCTATTCGGTATGTTGATATTCTTGGTGCTAATGGCAGAAGCCTTCATGGGCTACTTGCTGCCTTGGGGGCAGATGTCCTACTGGGGCGCTCAGGTAATCATCTCCTTGTTTGGTGCTATCCCTGTTATTGGTGATGACCTGACACTGTGGATCCGCGGTGACTATGTTATTTCAGGCGCTACCTTAAATCGTTTCTTTGCCTTACACGTTATCGCTCTGCCATTAGTGTTAGTGGTACTGGTGTTCTTGCATTTAGTGGCATTGCACGAAGTGGGTTCAAACAACCCTGACGGTATCGAGATTAAGAAGAATAAGGACGAGAATGGCTGGCCTTTAGATGCAGTACCTTTTCACCCTTATTACACAGTTAAAGACATCATGGGTGTGGCTGGTTTCTTGATTTTCTTCTGTTATGTGTTGTTCTTCATTCCAGAAGGTGGTGGTTATTTCTTGGAAGGTCCTAACTTCGAAGCGGCTAACCCGATGAAGACTCCTGAACATATTGCGCCAGTTTGGTACTTCACACCTTTCTACGCCATTTTACGTGCTATCCCTGATAAATTATTAGGTGTGGTGGCAATGGGCTTGTCGATTGCTGTGTTATTTGTATTGCCTTGGCTTGATCGCTGTAAAGTGAAATCGGTTCGTTACCGTAGCCTGACTCACAAGTTGAACATTGGTCAATTTGCAGTGTCATTCATTGTGCTAGGTTATTTAGGTGCCGTACCTGCAACACCTGAGCTAACTATCGCTGCACGTGTGTTCACTGTGACTTATTTTGCCTTCTTCCTATTGTTATGGATTTACAGTAAGAATGAACAAACTAAGCAAGTTCCAGCGAGGTTGACGCACTAATGAAAAAACTACTTATTGCTTTAGTGACCTTGTTACCTAGCTTGGCTATGGCTGCGGGTGGCAATGCTCACTTAGAAGATGCTAATGTTAACTTACACGACACTGAATCATTGCAACGTGGTCTAGGTCTGTTTCAGAACTATTGTTCAGGCTGTCATAGCACTCAATATCAAAGATATGAGCGCGTTGCCACAGATTTGAACATTCCAGTTGATGAAATGCGCAAAAACTATATGTTTACTGATGCTAAAATTGGTGAGCTTATGGAAAATGCCATTCCTACTGCAGATGCTGCAAATTGGTTTGGCGCGGCGCCACCAGATTTGACCCTAGTTGCAAGGGTGCGTGGTGAAGACTGGGTTTATTCATACCTTAAGGGCTTTTATGCAGATGAAAGCCGTCCTTTTGGGGTGAATAATACCGTGTTCCCATTAGTGGGTATGCCTCATGTACTTGAAGATCTACAAGGTATAGCTGTTAAACAAGAAGATGGCACTTTTGTGGTTTCTGGTGGCAAGTTAACGGCTGAGGAGTACGATCAAGCAGTACGTGATATCACTGGCTTCTTGGTTTATTCTGCTGAACCTGTGAAGCTTGAACGTAAGGCTATGGGTGTGTGGGTACTTGGATTCCTGTTTATTTTCTTTATCATTGCTTATTTGTTGAAGAAAGAATACTGGAAAGATGTGCACTAGCCATCAATAACGGGTAAAATACATTATCCGCATACTGTAAACGGGGGGCTTAGCCCCTCGTTTGTTTTGTTTTTTACGACTCTGGAGGGTATCAATGGCTGTTGCTGCCAACAAACGCTCTATCATGACACTGTTTTCCGGTGCCGATGATTTATATAGTCATCAAGTACGTATCGTACTGGCTGAGAAAGGGGTTACTGTAGATGTTTTACAGGTAGACCCAAGTGATAAGCCTGAGGAGTTACTGGAAGTAAATCCATATAACTCTGTGCCTACCTTGGTAGACCGTGAATTAGTTTTGTATGAGTCACGTATCATTATGGAATATTTGGATGAGCGTTTTCCACATCCACCATTGATGCCTGTTTATCCAGTTTCTCGTGGTCAAAGCCGTCTGATGATGCATCGCATCGATTCTGATTGGTACAGCTTGGTTGAACGTATCCGTAAGGGTGAGAAAGCCGATGCTGCTCGTAAGGAACTGACTGAAAACTTAGTAGCTTTAGGGCCGGTTTTTGCTGAAATGCCGTATTTCATGAGCGAAGAATTCGGTCTGACGGATTGCTATCTTGGTCCATTATTATGGCGTTTGCCTGTACTAGGTATTACCTTAGACAGTCGCACCTCTAAAGATATCAATGCATACATGACACGCATTTTTGAACGTGAGTCATTTAAAGCATCGTTAACTGAGGCTGAGCGCGAAATGCGCATGGGCATGTAATGACAGCTATTACTGCTAATCGTCCATATTTGTTGCGTGCTTATTACGAATGGTTGATGGATAACCATTTGACGCCGCATGTGGTTGTGGATGCCTTTGTAAAAGGGACTCAAGTACCTCAGCAGTTTGTTAAGGACGGTCAAATCGTACTTAACATTGCCGAAGGTGCAGTGGCCAGTTTGCACATGGGTAATGATTTTATTGAATTTAATGCCCGTTTTGGTGGGGTACCACAACAAGTGGTTGTCCCATTAGCGGCCATTGTGGCTATTTATGCCCGTGAAAACGGTGCTGGCACAGTGTTTGATATGGAAGATGCTTATATGATTGAAAGTGAGCTAGATCAGCTTTCTTCAGTGGCACCAGCCTTGTCTAGTGTTAAAGATACAAATTCAGAAGAAGCGCAAGCGCCTAAAGAAACAACCAAGCGCCGTAGCCATTTAACTTTGGTTGAATAAGCTAACAGCGCGCAAACTAAAAACCAGTCAATTGACTGGTTTTTTTATATCATAAACTTTATTAACCTTAGGGTGTTTGATGCTGGAGCAGCAATGCTGTTAATGATAGATAACTATGATTCTTTTACCTTTAACTTGGTGCAGTATTTTCAGCAGTTGGGGCAAGATATCTTGGTTAAGCGAAATGATGAGATAAGCCTTGAAGATATAAGCGCCTTAGCACCAAGCCATCTGGTTATCTCTCCTGGGCCGTGCAGCCCAAATGAAGCCGGAGTCTCTCTAGGGGCTATCGCACATTTTGCGGGTAAACTCCCCATCTTAGGGGTATGTCTTGGGCATCAGGCCATAGCACAAGTTTTCGGCGCCAATGTTATCCGCGCCAAACGTGTTATGCATGGCAAGACTAGTCAAATCAGTCATCAGGGCAAAGGCCTGTTTAACGCATTGGCTCAGCCATTACAGGTAACACGTTATCATTCGCTTATCGTCGATTCAGTGCCTGAAGGGTTTGAACTCGACGCTTGGTATGATGACCCAGTACATGGGCGTGAAATTATGGCCATGAGCCATCAAAAGCTTAAGCTCTATGGGGTACAGTTTCACCCAGAATCGATTTTAACCTTACAAGGCCATGAATTACTGGCCAACTTTCTAAAGCAAAACTAATAAAAAAGGGATGTTCCATGAAGCGTTTTATGAGAAATTTCGCCTTCAGTGCACTGTCTGTCGCAATTGTCAGTGGCTGTAGCCTTACAGATAAAAGTCCGCAAGCTCAAGTTGATGCCAATCCCGTCATAACAGCGCCGCTTGCGAGTCCACCAATCGCTGCAAACAAGCTTACCCTAAAGCAAATTATGGCTGATCCAGATTGGATGGGAATCGCTTCTCAAGGTGCTTATTGGAGTGATGACGGTCAATCTGTGTATTTCAGTCGCCAGCCCAGTGAGGCAGCCACAGCGCAGCTTTATCAGCAGCAATTAACTCAAACTAAAGCTGAGGCTATAACTGTGGCTAAGCTTCATTTAGCTGATCAGCGCGGCGGTGAATTAAACTTAGCTAAAGATAAAAAAGTGTATCTTTATCAGGGTAACGTATTTATTAAAGATCTCGTTTCTGGGGATATCAAGCAGCTGACACGTCAAAATGATGCAATAGACGGTGCCCGCTTCTTAAATAATGGCGATGTGGCCTATTGGCAAGGGAATAATGTTTATCGTCTGCATCAAGACAGCGGCCTGATTGAGCAAATAGCGGCAATCCTAATGAGTAAAGCCCCTAAAGAAGTTGCGGAACCTGAAACTTATATTGCTAAGCAGCAACATAGACTGATCCAGTTTGTTGCTAAAGAGCACCATAAAGCCAAAGAAAGGCAAGCAAGCCGCAAGATTTTAAGCCTGCAAGATCCTAGTTTTGCTAATAAAAGCTGGTATTTAGGTGATTCTGAAGTGGTATCTGAGCTGAGTTTATCGCCCAATGGCCGTTACCTATTATTGTCCTTAGTGGACAAAGATTACGACTGGCGTAGCGAGCATGACATTATGCCTAACTATTTAGGTAAGGATGGCTATGTTGATGCGGTGCCAGCACGCGCGCGGGTCGCTGAAGACAATCCGCCTGGTGAGCGTCTGGTGCTATTGGATTTAGAGAGCCACACTAAAAAAGACATCACCATTGAAGGTCTTACAGGATTTGATCAAGACGTACTTGCCAGTGTTAAAGCTGAGAATGCCAAGGCCAAAGGCGAGACTTATCAAAGCCAATCCCAAGTGCGAAAAGTACAACTAATGCAGGATTGGGGTTGGAATCAAAGCGCAATTCAATGGAATGATGCCGGCACTGATTTGTTAGTGCTGCTTGAATCTGTTGATAATAAAGACCGCTGGCTTGCCCGTGTAGACCTTAATAAAGGTACGCTTATTACTGAGCACAGACTGCATGATGATGCCTGGATAAATTATGACTATAACCAGTTTGGCTGGGTGCCAGATAGCGATAAGTTTTATTACCTATCTGAAGAAAGTGGCTTTTCACAGCTGTACCTAAAACAAGTGGGCAAAAGTTCAGTTGCGTTGACTCAGGGAAAATTTGTGGTCGACTCCTTAACGCTATCAAAGGATGGCAAGCATATATATTACCGTGCTAACAATGAGCACCCAGGTGTTTATAACGTGCATAGAGTTAAGATAGCAAACAGTCAATCTGAGCAGCTCACGAACTGGAAAGGCACTTTAGATTACAGCCTTAGTCCAGATGGTCAATCATTATTGTTAACCGCATCAAGCTTAACGACGCCCAATGAGCTCTATATCCAAGCAATAGGTGGCGCGCGCACTGCACTGACTGACGACACCAGTACTGAGTTTAAGCAGTACCCTTGGCAGGCGCCTAAAATTGTTGCTGTACCCTCAAGCCATGGCGCTGGAGTAGTGCATGCCAGAGTCTACTTACCCGAAGGCTATGATGCGACTCAAGCCGATAAGTACCCAGCAGTCATCTTTAATCATGGTGCAGGTTACTTGCAAAATGCTCACTATGGTTTTTCTGGCTATTTCCGTGAGTTTATGTTCCATAATCTACTCGCCCAGCAAGGTTATGTGGTGATGGACATGGATTATCGTGGCTCAAAAGGTTACGGCCGTGATTGGCGCACTGCGATTTATCGCAATATGGGGCATCCAGAAGTTGAAGACTTAAAAGATGGCGTCGCTTGGATGGCGAAACATGTTAATGTTGATGCTAATAAGGTGGGTACTTACGGTGGTTCCTACGGCGGCTTCTTAACCTTTATGGCACTCTTTAATGAGCCTGAGTTATTCCAAGCAGGCGCTGCACTTCGGCCTGTGACAGATTGGGCACATTATAATGCGGGTTACACATCGAATATTTTAAATACTCCGGATGATGACCCTATAGCTTTTGAACGTAGCTCACCCATTGAGCACGCCCAAGGCTTACAGAAACCCTTGCTTATAATGAGCGGTGTGCTAGATGATAACGTCTTCTTTCAAGACAGTGTACGTCTAGTACAACGCTTAATTGAACTTGAAAAGCCGATGTTTGAAACAGCCATTTACCCAGTAGAGCCCCATGGTTTTAAACAGCCTTCAAGCTGGCTTGATGAATACCGCCGCATTTATAGACTGTTCGAGCAAGAACTCAAACAATAGTTCTTGTATATCAGGTACAAAAAACAGCCAATGGATTGGTAAATAAGAGAAAAGGCTTCTAAAAAGAAGCCTTTTGTATATTTATTGCATAGACTTAGCTGGCATTGCTGGTGTTAACGTATTGAGAGGGCAAGTATAGGTGGCAATATCTGTTGCGGGAGGCGTTAAGCCTGGCAAGATTATTGAGGTTGAATTTAGACTCTATCAGCAGCTATTGGTTGGCAAAAAGGCCACGCTGAAGATGGAAGATGAGCTCGATACTCAGCTTGATGATGTTGCCAATAAGCTTGAGATTGAACGTGCTGCCATTAAGCTTAGATTGGACAAACAACTTAAGGCTAAGGCTTTGTATCAAGCTATCTCAGAGCAGCTGTCAAACGCTGTCAGCAAAGATATGGAGCACCAGCTAAGTTGGCCAGAAAAAGTCTCTGATATTTCTGGAATAAGCCAAACGCAGCTGTTATTGCTAGATTTATTGGCATCGAAAGATGTCAATCTTGCCCGTTTACGGCCACTTATTGATGATTCAACTTGGTTGGCCAATGAACTGACTGCAATAATCAATAGCCCCTCATCTCGTCATCGCCGTACTACTAGAGGCAATATACAGGTGAGCGATCTTAAATTGATCCTCAATTATATTGGTGTCGAAAACCTCAGATTGTTAGTACCGTATTTTTGTTTACGACATTGGCTGCCTTCAGGTAACGCGAATGTGCTCTGGGCTGCGCGTAAATTATGGCGTTACAGCATAGTCAGTGCGATTGCAGCGCAAACTTTAGCCCAATTACATGGAAAGAATGTCAGCTTGGTTTATACCTGTGCTTTATTAAACCAGCTTGGCAGTGCCGTGGTGCTAAACTGCGGTGCGCGGATGTTTGAGAAGCATTGGCGAACCTGGTTACAAGAGGCTAGTCGCGGTCGGGATAAGGAAGTCCATGATGCTATTTTAGCCACCGACTTTCCAGCCAATGAGATTTTTAATCAAGTGATGCATTATGGGCAAAAGTACAGTTGGCAACTGCTGACGTTGCAATCTTTTGATGATAGTCCGATAACCCAAGTGTTGAAGGAGTTAGATCTCGAATATCACTTTTGTGAGTTGTCACCAGAGGCGGCATTAGTGGCTAAAGCTAGCTGTTATGCTAAGGTGTATTTATTAGATGAACTTAAGTTGATTGAGCATCAAGAAAAAAGATTAATGTTTGATTATTATGAGTTTTCTTCCAGCGAGCTTGCTTGTCTTAAAGGGCTCAATTTTCGTAAGTTGGACTTACTTTAATCCCAAGTTCGATGACGAGTTTTTTATTCTGCCTATTTTGCTATTTATTCACTTTTGCAGCCTTCAAGCATAAAAAAGACTGAAATATCTTTTTTATGACTATTTATGCTATTTATCTCACGGCTTAGCGGGTTTAAAGTGAATAATATTCAATCTTTATGCAGATTATTGACTGCAACTGAATAGTTGAAATGTGAATAACTGGTATTTTGATCACATTTTGCTAATAATAACCCCATGCAACACAAGAATCCGCCTAATTACTAACACTAATAATGAACTAATGCGGAAACAGCAGCGTAATCGCTGTAGACAACAAAAAGGATGAAATCCAATGAGCGTTGAAATGAAACTAAATCGTGCCCAGTTTGATGAAGTTATGGTGCCTAACTATGCACCATCCACAGTGATCCCAGTTCGTGGTGAAGGTAGCCGAGTGTGGGACCAAGAAGGCACTGAATTTGTCGATTTTGCCGGTGGTATTGCGGTTAACTGCTTAGGTCATTGTCATCCAGCTTTAGTTGGCGCCCTTAAAGCGCAAGGCGAGAAGTTATGGCATTTATCTAATGTGATGACTAATGAGCCAGCACTTGAATTAGCCACTAAGCTTGTGAATGCGACATTCGCAGAGCGGGTGTATTTTGCCAACTCAGGCGCAGAAGCCAACGAAGCGGCACTTAAACTTGCCCGTCGTTACGCATTAGACAATCATGGTGCAGATAAAGATCAAATTATCGCCTTCGATAAGGCGTTCCACGGTCGTACTTTCTTTACTGTTACTGTGGGCGGCCAAGCGGCATATTCTGACGGTTTTGGCCCTAAGCCACAAAGCATCACTCACGTGCCTTTCAATGACATCAAAGCATTAGAAGCTGTGGTATCTGACAAAACCTGCGCCATCATGCTTGAGCCACTGCAAGGCGAAGGCGGCATCATTAATGGCGATCCAGAGTTTTTAAAAGCGGTACGTGCTTTGGCAGATAAACACGATGCCTTGGTTATTTTTGATGAAGTGCAAACCGGTGTAGGTCGTACTGGGGAGTTATTTGCTTATATGGAAACGGGCATAGTGCCAGACATTTTAACCAGTGCTAAAGCCTTGGGTGGCGGTTTCCCCATTGCAGCTATGCTAACAACGGCTAAAGTTGCAGCACACCTTAAAGTGGGTACTCACGGTTCAACCTATGGCGGTAACCCATTGGCTTGCGCTATCGGTAATGCAGTATTAGACGTAGTCAACACTAAAGAAGTGCTAGCGGGCGTTAAGCACCGTGAACAGTTATTCCGTGATGGTCTGGCTAAAATTAATGATAAATATCAGGTGTTTTCTGAAGTTCGTGGTAAAGGCTTGTTATTGGGCGCCGTGTTAAACGAGGCTTACAAGGGCCGTAGCCGTGAGTTCTTAATGGCAAGCATAGCTGAAGGCTTAATGAGCTTAGTTGCTGGTGCTGACGTGGTGCGATTTACGCCTTCGTTAGTGATCCCTGAGGCTGACATTGCCGAAGGTTTAGCTCGCTTTGAGCGCGCCGTTGCTAAAGTCGTGGCAGGCTAATGAAGAAAAAGAGTGTGGCTTAGGCTGCACTCTTTTTTTGTATGCTTAACAAATAAAGGGGCCTAGCGTCCCTTTGTTTGTGGGTGACATGAAGGAGAAATTGATGTTAGTCATACGTCCAATTTGTGCCCAAGATTATGATGCCCTTTACCAAGTGGCCATAGACTCTGGACATGGATTTACTTCTTTGCCTGTAAATGAAGAGCTATTAAAGTCAAAAATAGCCCGGGCAGAAGCATCGTTTAATAAGCAAATTGATAAGCCGTTTGATGAAGGCTATTTGATGGTGCTAGAAGACACGAAAACGGGTCAGGTCGTAGGCACTTGCGGTATTGAAGCTGCAGTGGGCATGGAAGATGCTTTCTACCATTATCGTTTAGGCACTGAGGTGTACCATTCGCAGCAGATTTCGGTGCGAAATGAAATTGAAACCTTAACCTTATGCCACGATTACACTGGTGCAGCCGAGCTGTGTACCTTGTTTTTAAACAAAGACTACCGCAAAGGCAATAATGGCCGCATGTTATCACGGTCGCGTTTCTTGTTTTTGGCGCAACATGCAGAGCGCTTTGGTGACACAGTTATTGCTGAAATGCGTGGCGTTAGCGATGAGAACGGCGATTCACCGTTTTATGAGTGGCTACAGAAACACTTTTTAGGCATAGATTTTGTCGAAGCCGATTATTTATCAGGCCTTGGCAAGAAGACGTTTATGGCGCAGATGATGCCAAGAAGTCCAGTCTACGTGAGTTTGTTGCCTAAAAAAGCCCAGAAAGTTATAGGGGAAGTGCATAAAAGCACCCGCCCTGCCTTGAGGCTCTTGCAGGCAGAAGGGTTTAAATTCCGCAATTATGTGGATATTTTTGATGCTGGCCCAACGGTAGAATGTGGACTTCGCGATATTCGCGCGGTGAAGCGCAGCCGCTTAGTAACAGTGAAAATTGGCACTATGCCTCATTCAGATGAGCATTTTATCATCGCCAACACCTTATTGGCTGATTACCGTGCAGCTCAAGCCAAATTATTACTCACAGAAAGCCAAGACAGCGTGGTGATCAGTCAACAGATTGCCACAGTGATGAAGCTTAATGAAGGCGACCAACTTCGCGTTCTAGCAATGTAAGGAATTAACATGACTCAATATATTAATGGCCAGTGGTCTACAGGTCTTGGCCATCAGGTCAGCTCAATCAATCCGGCCAATGGCGAAAGTATTTGGAATGGCGTGACGGCGACTGCCGATCAAGTAAACCAAGCGGTAGATGCAGCAAGAGCAGCTCAGTTTGATTGGTTTATGCTTGGGTTTGCAGCTCGCTTGGCCATAGTTGAAGCTTATCGCAGCGAACTTGAAGCCAATAAAGCGCATTTAGCCGAAATTATTGCCCAAGAAACGGGCAAGCCACAATGGGAAACCGCCACTGAAGTCGGTGCCATGATAGGCAAAATTGCACTGTCAGCGGCGGCGCACGACAAGCGCACTGGCACAGAAACGAACGAGCTAGCCGGAGGCCGCGCTGTACTGCGTCACAAGCCTCACGGCGTAGTTGCGGTATTTGGCCCTTATAACTTCCCCGGTCACTTACCTAATGGCCATATAGTGCCAGCTCTACTTGCTGGTAATACCGTGGTATTTAAGCCATCAGAGTTAACCCCAAGGGTTGCTGAAGAAATGCTTAAACTTTGGGATAAAGCCGGTCTGCCTAAGGGGGTGATTAATTTAGTCCAAGGTGAAGTTGAAACGGGGAAGGCGTTAGCGTCACATCCTCAAATTGATGGTTTATTCTTTACCGGCAGCTCGCGCACCGGCCATATTTTGCACCAGCAATACGCAGGTCACCCAGGCAAAATCTTAGCCTTAGAAATGGGCGGCAATAATCCGCTTATTGTTAAGGGCGTGAGTGATACTAAAGCTGCTGTTCATGACATTATTCAGTCGGCTTACATCTCATCGGGTCAACGTTGTACTTGTGCTCGCAGGCTTTATATTGAACAAGGTGCTGCAGGTGACGAGTTAATTGCCCAATTAATTATTGCAGTTAATAATATTAAAGTCGGTGCTTGGAATAGTCAGCCACAACCTTTTATGGGCTCGATGATTTCTGAAACTGCGGCTCGTGGCATGGTGGCTGCACAGGCGACATTGCAGTCTTTAGGCGGCGTGTCCTTGGTTGAGCTTGCACAAGTAAAAGTGGGCACAGGCATAGTGTCTCCTGGGCTAATTGATGTCACTCAAATCGCTGAATTACCAGATGAAGAATATTTTGGTCCACTACTTCAGTTAGTGCGTTATAGCGACTTTGATGAGGCCATTCGTTTGGCGAATGCGACCCGCTACGGTTTATCTGCTGGTTTATTAGCTGATAGCCGCGATGATTACGATTACTTCTTAGCCCGTATTCGCGCCGGTATTGTCAACTGGAACAAGCAAATTACAGGCGCATCAGGCGCGGCGCCATTTGGCGGTGTAGGTGCATCAGGCAATCACAGAGCCAGTGCATTTTATGCGGCTGACTATTGTGCTTATCCTGTTGCCTCCATGGAAGCTGATCATGTCAGCATGCCAGCAAGCTTAAGCCCAGGTCTAGCTATCTAATCTCAAGACATCAGTATGATGCCAATTAAGAGCACAGTTTGACTTAAGTCAGGCTGTGCTTTTTTATTTTTTAATGATTGCTGTAATTATTTTTGCAATAAAAATAACTGACTAACGGTCAACTAGATTTAGCCATATAGACTAGAATTAGATTTCAATTAGCTTTAGCAGTATTACCAAAGTAAATCTTTTCTTATTTTTACCCGCCACTTAGTGTTACTCGCGTTTATTTGCAAAGGAACTAGCATGTCAGAGATATTTAATTCGATAAAAGCCAAAATCTTTATGGGGTATGCGACCTTATTGCTGATGACGTTAATAGCAGCCAGCTTATTGGCCGTTAGCAATGAAAGTGTTAATGATAAAACCAATGCGTTTATCGCTACTACGTTACCATCATTAACCAGCCTTAATCAGCTTGAAATGACCACTAAAGAGTTGGTTATTATAGGCTACTCCCTCTACGGCACTACCTTAAATGGTCAAGAATTTACTGATAAACGTACTGAATTAATGACTGTGCTTATGGCAGAGCAAGCCAAGCTTAAGGGCTTGGGGGTGAGCGGTTTAGATAAAGGCATAGCAGATTTAGGCGTAGCCTTGGATGCGCTAGCCGAGGTGATGACAAAAAACTCTGTGGACTGGGATCTTGCTCGTGACAAGCTTAACTTGCTAAGTGACAGCGCCAGCAAACTTAAAGCGTCTTTGATGAGTCTTTCATCAGAGGTGTCCAACAGTGCAGAGCAGCGCAGCGGTGAAATTCAAGCGCAACTTTCTGATAGCACCTTATTGATCATGTTACTGGTTAGCGTGACTATTATAGTGTCGCTACTGGCTTATATTTTAGCCAAATCTCAAATTGCTAGCCCCATACAATCATTAGCCAGTCAGCTTATTACAATCGCCAAGAATCGTAACCTCAAAGGGCAATTACCTATAGCTTCAGTATCTGAAATTGGCACTGTAGCCTGCAGTATTAATGGCTTGATTGAGGTGTTTCATCAAGGCATGGTGGATGTGAACGATGCTATCGACAGCATTAATTCAGCGGTTAGGCAATTAAGTGATAGCTCTTCAACTTCGACTCACAGTGTAAAGCAGCTCAAAGGTAATATTAATGAACTCGTTGCTGTGATGGACAGGTTGGAGGATCACATGCAGCAAAGCTTAAGTCATTCAGAGGAGGCGGCGACAGCGGCGCAAAATGGGGCTAAGAGCATGGCTGATAGTCAGCAAGGTGTGGTCGCAACGGCTGATAGTATCGGCGAACTGGCAAATGACATTGAAAAAACCTCAGAGATGTTGCTGACACTGCAAACCGCGGGAGATCAAGTTTCTGACGTCGTTAAGACCATTGCTGATATTGCAGCACAAACTAACTTGTTGGCATTAAATGCCGCGATTGAAGCTGCAAGAGCCGGTGAAACGGGGCGTGGCTTTGCTGTCGTTGCTGATGAAGTGCGCACCTTAGCATCGAGGACTCACCACTCTACGGTTGAGATTAACCAGATGCTGGAAAAAATTGTCCAATCTATTCAAGGTGCTGTGGGCAATATGAACTCTAATCGTGAGAAGGCTCAAGTATCGGTCAGCCTAACGAATCAATTGGTGAATAGCTTAGAGGAAAGCCGTCAGGTGATTTTGTCTCTTGCTAGTGTAAGCCAAGAAGCTGCTGAGCTTGCCAGTGGTGCTCAGCAAGAAGCCTCTAGAGTACAGCGTCAAGTGCAGACGTTCCAAGCGCTAGGCGATGAGGTCTCAAGTGGTACTCAAACGGTTGAGCACACAGGGCAATCCCTGGCTGAGCTTGCGAGTCGACTGTCGGTTCGAGTGAAACAATTTAAGATTTAATCGGATTTGTATAAACTGAATCTAGATGGTAACTGTTTAGCAGCCTTGAGCTGAGGGATGTGTGCTATCTCAAAAATGGATACAAAAATGGCAATGATACTATGTCGATAACATAGCCCATTGCCATTTTTACTGCGGCTTAAAGCTAACTCTATAGCGTTAGCGAGTACCGTAAACCACTATGGTTTTACCGTGAGCTTGAATAAGATTTTGCTCTTCAAGCATTTTCAAAATACGGCCAACTGTTTCGCGAGAACAACCTACAATCTGACCAATTTCTTGGCGAGTGATTTTGATTTGCATGCCATCTGGATGCGTCATAGCATCAGGCAATTTCGCTAGGTGTAATAAGGTTTGTGCAATACGGCCTGCAACATCAAGGAAGGCTAAATCCCCCACTTTTTGGCTAGTGCTGTGTAAGCGGTGAGCCATTTGCGAGCTTAACTTCATTAAGATTTCAGGGTTAACTTGGATGAGTTGTCTAAATTTCTTGTAAGAAATTTCAGCAATTTCACATGCCTGTTTAGCGCGAACCGATGCAGTACGTTCAGCTTGCTCTTCAAATAAGCCTAACTCACCGATGAAGTCACCTTGATTTAGATAAGATAAGATCATTTCCTTACCTTCTTCATCTTTGATGAGGACAGCAACACCACCTTTAACTATGTAGTACAAGGTGTCTGAATCTTCACCTGCATGAATAAGCGTGCTTTTGGCAGGGTATTTATGGATGTGACAATGTGAAAGAAACCACTCCAAGGTCGGATCCGGTTTTGGCTTACCTATCAGTGCCATATGTCTATACCTCGATAAAAATGAATGTAAGGATTATCTAATTAAGGATTTTACGTCATCAATCAAGGCAAAACGTTGACCAAGATCGTATTTAATTAATAGAGTCATACTAATTGACTAAACTGGACGCTCGATTCTCCGTTATTAACTTAATATGTCAACTTAAAAACGGATTTAGCTTAAGGATGGCTGTGCGTTTGTCGGTTTAGTCACACTTTACTCAAGCTCAATGGACGAATTTCATCAATGAAACTGTTTTACTTGTTGTATTGAATGGCGTTGATGGTTAATGTTGCAAGAGTTTGTTGACAGTAAAAATAAGCAGACTTAATTCATAAGCGTTAGATAAATACAGAGGTTGGTTGTGACGTATTCTCCTAAATTTGCCGTGTTAGCCTTAAGCCTTTATCTGGCCAGTGTGTGGCAAACTGCCCAAGCATTTAGCTTGCCTGCAACGCCTGCTTCTCAAGCTGCCACTAAATTGATGCAAATTCAGCTTAAATCCCAACAGGGAGATGCCGAAGCGCAGTTTTTATTGGGGCTGATGAATTTATCAGGTCGCCATGTGGTAAAGGATGTTAACACTGGGCTGCATTGGGTTGAGCAAGCGGCAATGCAGGGCCACCTTAAAGCCCAGCAGGCATTGGCTGACTTATCCTTCGAAGGTAAGCTGTTTCCTCGTGACTTAGCCCTTGCTGAGCGTTGGTATCTGGCTTTGAGTCAGGCTGGCGACACCTGGGCGCATTTTCGTTTAGGGTTTATTTACTCTTCTGGCGGTAATGGGGTTAATCGTGATTGTGGTAAAGCTGTGACTCAGTTTTCGGCAGTGGGTGATGCTGTGGCTTTAGGTAATGTGGCGTGGATTTTAGCCACCTGCCCAGAAGCGCAATTTAGAGATGGCTCGCGGGCGGTGAAGTTATCTTTGCAATTGTTACAAGATAATCAAAACGATCCGGCTAATTTAGATAACTTAGCTGCAGCTTACGCTGAGGTAGGGGACTTTTCATTAGCGGTGCAAACCCAAGAAAAGGCCATCAACGCACTTAAGCTAAAACCTGAACCTGCAAACCATGATGAATTCCAACGTAGGTTACAGCAATACCAGAACAAGCAAGCCTACCGTGAGGTCATTTCACTTGAAGATTCGCTCAAATAACGGCGGATTTTAAGTTCATCGGTACAAAAATAAAACTCGTCCAGTTACTGCTGTGCGAGTTTTTTGTTCATTAAATCTCTGATAAGTGGCGTTAAAATCAACTCCATGGCCAAAGACATTTTACCACCAGGCACCACCATGGTATTAACCCTAGACATGAACGACCCTTGCAGCATACTTAAATAGTAAGGGAAATCGACATTATTTATGCCGCGAAAGCGGATCACCACGAAGCTTTCATCAAGGCTTGGGATGTCTTTGGCACTAAAGGGGTTTGAGGTGTCGACTGTAGGGACTCGCTGGAAATTAATGTGAGTGCGGGAGAATTGCGGCGTCATATGGGTAATGTAATCATCCATGCTGCGCACAATAGAGCCCATGACTTTCTCGCGGCTGTGACCTCGCTCTGAGGTGTCACGAATAATCTTTTGGATCCACTCCAAATTTACAATCGGCACCATGCCGATAAGTAAATCTACATGCTTGGCCACATCGGCATCGTCTGTAACCACGCCTCCATGAAGGCCTTCATAATAAAGAATGTCGGTATTTTCAGGTAAAGGACGCCATTGGGTAAAAGTGCCTGGCATTTGATTAAAAGGCACGGCTTCATCGAAGGTGTGTAGGTAGCTGCGCGTCAATCCTTGGCCTGTCTCGCCATAGGTGCGAAAACATTCTTCTAGTTTCGGGAAGTCATTGGCTTGGGAGCCAAAATAGCTCAAATTTTGGTTTTCGGCTTTAGATTTGCGGATCAGCACTTCCATCTCAGCGCGGGTGAAGTTATGAAAGCTGTCACCTTCAATAACTGCTGCATTGATCCCAAGCTGCCTAAAAATATGATTAAAGGCCGTGGTTGTGGTGGTTGTGCCTGCCCCGGAGGAGCCGGTGACAGCTATGATAGGGTGTTTCGCTGACATGTGATTACCTAAAAGTGAGCCGTATAACCTGTTAGTTATACGGCACTCTTATGCGTTAGGCAATGGGCTTAACTGCCGCTTAATAGATGATTTTTATGACGAATGGCAATTGAGTCGTCATCTTCACTGTATTCAACGACCAGCTCTCCCGCTTTAAGGGCTTGGCGGCACTGGCTTATAGCATGGCTTAAGGCATCATCTTGCAATTGGCCAAAGCTGCCATCCTCAATCTGGGCGAACAAGTATTCTTTGATGAGGTTTTCTACTGTGTCGCTGGGTAAGCCGAGTAAAGCCTGATAGGGCACTAGCATTATGGATTGCTCTGTAATAAGAAACTTAACACCCTAGGCTCAAGATAAAATCTTGGCTTCCAAGGAAAACCGCCGGCGATAAAGCCCACGTGGCCACCAAATTCATGGGCCTCATAACTCACATTTGCTGACATTTCATGCTCTTGTGGCATCACAGCCGCAGTCATAAAAGGATCATCCATAGCGTGGATCACTAAGGTGGGTTTGCAAACTTTTTTAAGGTAAGGCAGGGCACTGGCTTTTTGATAATAGTCAGCAACGCCAGTGAAACCGTGTAGTGGTGCGGTGACTTTATCGTCAAAGGCTTCAAAGGTGCGCAGCTTTCTCAGTTGCCAGCGAGAAATTGGCATTTGCTTGCCGATGATCGGCGTTTTGAGCTTTTGACGCATTTTTTTGCGCAATTTTTTAAGTAAAAAGTTTTGATATACTTTAGAAAAACCATGTTCTAATTTTTCAGCGCAAGCCGCCAGTTGCAGTGGCGCGGAGATCACCACGGCTCGGTCAATTAAGCTTTTATCTTGAAACTCACCCTGATATTTTGCTAACACGTTCCCGCCTAAGCTATAGCCCACAGCAAATAATGGCGACTCAGGATAGTAGTGTTTCAGCTGGTGCAAGGTATAGTGCAAATCTTGAGTGTCACCACTGTGGTAGCTGCGAGCAAGGCGGTTTGGTTCGCCGGAACAGCCTCTATGGTGATGTACCACGGCGCACAATTTGGCCTCTTTGGCTGCCAGTAACATGCGGCGAGCATAATGAGAATCGGCGCTACCTTCAAGACCGTGTATGATGACCATAATTGGGTCGCCATTTTGTGGACTGCCAAGCCAATCGAGGTCGATAAAATCACCATCGTCCAGCTCTTGTCTTTGTCTGAATGTTGTAGGTCTTGCGACTTTGAATAGCAAAGGTAAAATGGTTTGGGTGTGTGGGTTATTTGCCCACCAAGGCGGTGTAAACTGCTTATTCATAAAGGGTACTTCTGTCCAACTTGGTACAAGATAATCCAGCTCACTCTATCATAAATGCTCTGCCTGCGACAAAGACATAAGATGACACTGTAAAATAACTTTAAGAGAGCCCGCCCATGCAGCGACGCACCTTTTTAACCGGCGCCTTTGTCGGTACCGCAGCTTTAGCCCTTGGGGTGAACCTTTACCCAAACAAGGTAGAAGCTCCTGCGGAGGATTTATATTCACGATTACTTTTTAGCGTGCTGGTGCCGGTATTTCTTGATGGCATGCTGCCTGAAGTGGCTAAACCAAGGGAAGTGGTGATTAACCGCACCTTAGATGCGATTTCAGAGGCAATAAAAGTCTTGCCTGATGAGCAACAGTCAGAGCTGGCTGAGCTGTTAGGGCAGCTTGAAAGCCGTTTAGGGCTCTTGCTTGTTAGTGGCAGTGTCACGCCGCTTATTATGCGTCAGCCACAGCAATTAGTTGCCATGTTAGAGTCATGGCGGTTTCATTATCTACAATTGTTGCAAACGGCGTACTTAGGTTTACGAGAGCTGGTAATGGCAAGTTATTATGCCTGCCCTGAACATTGGAGTCGCATAGGTTACGCTAAGCCTAGTTTTTTACTTGAGTCACAATAGGTGTAGGGGTCGTAGGCTGGCCCTAGAGGTGAGTCATGGTGGACGATTGGGCGGTTAAATCTTGTGTGGCTTGAGCTGTTGAGTATTGGTTAATTGGAGTGTTGCTTTTGAGTATTGTCGATCCCATTGAAAACGGCCTTAAAAGCGGCTGGCAGCATATTGATGCCAGCAGGTTAGAAACTGCGCAGCATTTTGAAGCCGATGTGGTTATCGTTGGCACAGGGGCTGGTGGCGGGGTTGCAGCTGAAGTGCTAACTCAAGCTGGGCTGAAGGTCATTATGATAGAAGCGGGTGCGCTTAAATCCTCTAAAGATTTTGATATGGAAGAACGCACTGCCTACCCCAATCTTTATCAGCAAGCGGCAGCGATGAAAACCGCTGACAAAGGCATTAGTATTTTTCAAGGCCGCACCGTTGGTGGCTCAACCACCATTAACTGGACCACATCCATTCGAACCCCTGAGCCCACTTTAAATTTTTGGGCTAAGGAAAAGTCGGTTGTAGGACTTAATGAACAGAGCATGACGCCTTGGTTTGAAGCCATGGAGCAGCGGCTCAATATCAGCACTTGGAAGTATGAGCCGAACCGCAATAATGGTGCCTTGCTCGAAGGCTGCAATAAGCTTGGCTGGCAAAGTACAGTTATTAAACGCAATGTAAAAGGCTGCTGGAACACAGGCTATTGCGGCATGGGCTGTCCGGTAAATGCTAAGCAATCTATGCTAGTGACTACCATTCCCAGTGCCTTAGATTCAGGGGCGCAATTAATTAGCCGCGCTAAAGTGATGCAGATAGAGCACAGTGAAGGCAAGGTCATAGGCCTTAAGGCACAAGCGGTTAGCAATAATTTTGAACCCCAAGGCGTCACGCTGACGTTTTCGGCTAAGCATTACATTTTAAGCGCCGGTGCCATCCATACTCCCGCATTACTCATGCGCTCCAATACTCCCGATCCTTTTGAGCTGCTAGGCAAAACCTTCCTGCATCCGTCGTTATTGTCTGGTGCTATTTATAATGAGCAAATCAAAGGCCACAGCGGCGCGCCGCAATCCATCTATTCTGATGAGTTTGTCTGGCGTGATGGTGCCAGTGGCGAGCTAGGCTACAAATTAGAAGTGGCGCCAGTGCACCCGGTGCTGGTGGCCTCAAAAACCTTAGGCTACGGTCAGAGTCATGCTGAATTGATGAAAAATTTCAACCGCATGCAAGTGGTTATCGCCCTTATTCGTGACGGCTTTAATGAGCAATGCCCCGGCGGTCAAGTGCGCTTAACCGATAACGGCTTCGCGTTAGATTACCCATTAACAGAAGGTTTTTGGCAAGGGGCAAGAAGGGCATTTTTAAGCATGGCTGAACTGCAGTTTGCCGCAGGTGCTAAACAAGTTATGCCTATGACTGAGGGACTGCCACAACTTAATTCTTGGACTCAAGCTAAGGCTGAGATTGAAATCGCAGATTTAGGATTGCTGCGCACAGTTGTGGCATCGGCACATGTGATGGGTGGCTGCCCTATGGGGGAAGACAGACTCATCTCCATGGTCAACAGCGAAGGCAGCAGCCATTACTTAGAAAACTTATCTGTCATGGACGGTTCAGTATTTCCAACCAGCCTAGGAGCAAATCCGCAGCTGTCGATTTACGCCCTCGTTGCCCGCAATGCCAGTCTGCTAGCTCAAAGGCTAAAGCCTGTTGTTGGATAAGCTGTTAAATTAGCGCCATTAAACGCCAGCGTTTAATGGCGCTGCCAACATAAGAGCTCAATAATCTATTAATAAAAGGCAATAAGGTCATTATTGTCTCACCAAATGACTGTACTTCTGTGTGGTGGCCCTGTCTTTCGAGTGCCCCCTCTCACTTCATGTAGTGCCCTCCATCTTTAGTTTGAAATTACTTAAGTGCCACTCAGCAATACCCTGCCCTGAAGCGGCTTTAGCGCCATACCAGCTGTTAAGTTTATAAACAGAGTTGACTTAGCACTGTTTAGGTGTTGATATTACGATATCGTACTATATTGTTAAGGGTAATTTAAGGATGAATTCATGAGGAAAATCTTATTAGGCAATAGTGATATTCAGGTTTCAACTCAAGGCTTGGGTTGCATGGGGATGTCAGAGTTTTATGGTGAGATTGATCCATTAAATGCTTATCAAGTATTAAAAGAAGCTATTTCATTAGGTGTAAATTTTTTTGATACCGCAGACATGTACGGTTATGGTGAGAATGAGCGTCTATTATCAGAAATACTCTCACAACATCCAATCAGAGAACAATTAGTCATAGCGACTAAATGCGGTATTGTCAGGGATAAGAGTCAGCCAACTGCTCGTCATATTGATAACAGTCCAGAGTATATTAAGGCCAGTTGTGATCATAGTACTTTGCGATTAAATACACATATCGATCTCTATTATTTACATCGTGTGAAAGATGACAAACAGAGTATTAAATTAGCAATGCAAGCTATGGCAGAATTGCTCTCTGAAGGTAAAATTAGGGCGGTAGGCCTCTCGGAAGTTAGTGCAGAAAATATCCTGTTCGCTCACGATTGTTTGCTGACCTCTACCCAAGGGCGACAAGGTCTTAGCGCCATTCAAACTGAGTACTCCTTGCTTAGCCGTGACGTGGAGCGCAATGGGGTACTGGATACCTGTCAACAATTAGGCATTAGTTTTGTGGCTTACAGCCCTATTTGTCGTGGTTTACTAAGCGGTGCGATTCAATCGAAAGATGATTTAGTGGTGACAGATTTTAGGCAAAACTTACCACGCTTTAATCAAGCGAATTTGGCTCATAACAATCAATTCACTCAGGCGTTAGCTCAACTGGCTCAAGCTAATAACTGTACCGCAGCACAGTTATCCTTGGCCTGGTTGTCAAAACATCGCACTAATGTGATCAGTATTCCTGGTACTAAAAGGATTGAATATTTGCGTGAGAATGTGGCTGCTGCAGCTATCTCATTAAGTCAAAGTGATTATCAACATCTCACCGAACTCAGTGATGCCTTTATTGTTAAAGGCGAACGTTATTAATTCCGTATTAAATAACCTCAGTTAACGGTTTGTTTACTAAGTTAGTATTATTATATTTTGAGTTTATTATGTCTGAAAATAATCATTTATTTAGCTCCAACCTAAAAATGTGGCTGGCAATTTTTATTCTTGCCATCTCAACATTTACAATTGTTACTGCAGAATTAGCCCCGATAGGTTTACTTACCCCTATGGCGGAGAGTTTGAATCAGTCGGAATCCATGATTGGATTAACCGTCACGCTATATGCTTGGATTGGTGCCATTAGCGCCTTATTGTCGAGTATTTTTTTGGGGAATGTATCTAAAAAACGTTTATTGCTGGGGCTAATATTGATCTTGCTGGTCTCAAATATATTGTCTGCTTTAGCGAGCAGCTACACCTTATTGTTAGCCGCGAGGGTGGTCGGTGCATTATCACACGGTGCTTTTTGGGCCATGATAGGTGCACTGGCAATGTCGTTAGTGCCAGCAAGGCAGCTTGGTTTAGCTACATCGATTGTGTTTGGTGGGGTATCTGCCGCCAGTGTATTTGGTGTGCCATTGGCTAATTTTATTGGCAGTCAATGGACTTGGCAAAGTGCTTTCTGGCTAATCTCTTTGCTCAGTGTTTTATCTTTAGTTGGGATCCTCTGCTTAGTTCCTTCGGTAAAAGCGAACAGTGAACTGGGGGTGAGTGCACTCAAGCAAGTCATAACAGACCCTTTGTTATTAAAAATTTATGCCGCAACCTTTATTGCTATTACGGCTCATTTTACTGCATTTACCTTTATAGAACCGTATCTACAAACCAGTGACTCAGTATCCAACACTATGATAGCCATGATGCTATTTACTTTTGGCTGTGCAGGATTGTTGGGGAACTTCATTACTGGCGCTTTTATTGATCGCTACTTAAAACGCTTAATTGCAGTTGCCATAATCGCTATTGCCTGTGTGTTAGTGACATTAGGAATGGGGGCGCAAGCGTTAACTCAAACCTCTATTGTGCTGCTTATCTCTGTTTGGGGACTGGCGACATCGAGTGTGTTTGTCGGCTTTCAAACTTGGGTGTTAAAAACTGCGCAGCACAGAGCCTTCCCGGCATCTGCGGTGTATGTGTCTATTTTTAATGCGGCGATTGGTTCAGGTGCGCTATTGGGTGCTTGGCTGGTTGCACAATTTTCATTCGCAGTATTAATGATTTGCTCAGGATCTGCGATTGCATGCTCGCTTGTTTTATTGGCGCTTGCGGCCACTAATTCTGCCCGAGTAGAAATACTGCCAGAGGGGGAAAGTGTATGAGTGACAAACAAGGTTTATCTGAATATGGCAAGCAGATCATGAACCAATTACAAGATGGACTTGCCGAGCAAGTGATCGCTAGTTTGGGTGCGTTAGATGCAGAACTGCCAAAGTTGATTGTTAACTATGCCTTTGCTGATGTGGTGGGGCGACCGGGTTTAGATTTGAAAACCCGAGAAATGATCACCATAGCGTCTTTAATCACATTAGGTAATGCTCAGCTCCAATTAGCATTACACATGAAAGCGGCGCTAAACATAGGGGTAACACCTGCAGAATTGCTGGAAATTGTTATCCAAATGGCGGTTTACGCAGGGGTGCCAGCCTGTATGAATGCCATTAGCACATACAAAAGTGTGTTAGCCGCTACCAATGTATCGCCTTAAACAGTGAATAGTGTTGCTCATAAGCAAGAGCGACCAGTGAATGAAACGGCGATAGCCCATAAGCAAGATTATAGGTCATTCAGTTAGCTGGCGAACGGACTGGTGTAGCACTGTAAATCCACGGATGAGGCTACATCAGCGCCAGCAACTTATTTTTATCATAAGGATATATCATGCAACGTACTTATCCGTTAACTGTGACAACACAAGGACCCTTGTATCCCCCTAGCGAAATTATGAATTCAGATGGTCATTTTGTTGTGGTGGGAAATATACTGCGACAATCCCCTACAGGCATTGATATGCAATGGGGGGCTGCGCTTGTTAGTGCTAGCTCTAGCGTGCCAGAATTTGGGGCGCTAGCGGCTTATGACATTATTCGTGAATTGGATCCTCAAAATCTAGAGGAGGCAGCGGCTATGGTATTACATACTTTGCCACTTCCTCTGCCGTGCAATAACTACAGTATGTTGTTTGCTCCGGAGCAAGCGCCAGAGGCGCATCAAAAAATTCGACCAAGTTTAGGGTTACACCAAGCGGTACCCGACTTTGAGCTCGAGCATTCTAGGCAATTTAACCAGCCGATCACCTTAGGGAATTGGCTTAGGGCCCAAGGTGAATTGACCGTGACTCTGGTTGAACAGCAACAAGCGGCGAAGTTCCTCCTGTTAATGCAAAATTTGGTTCCTAACAGCCTCTACACTGTGATGGCATTACGTGAAAACGATCTCAACCCACTAGAGCCCAGTCGTCCAGGACCACTTGGGATCCCAAATTGTTTCATTACCGATGAAGAGGGATGCGGTCGCTATCAGGCCATTATGCAAAACCCGTTTCCCGCCCCAGAATTAAACCAAAATAGAATAATCAACATAGTCGTGCTGTTTATGAGTAGTCAATGCGCTCATGGTGGGGCGATAGGCTTGTATGGGCTGGGTGGCGATATTCATGCGCAACTGAAATTGCCTCAAGCGGCATTTTCTGAATTTATTACCATATCTAACAATTAAGGACACTCTATTATGCCGATTATTAATGTAACAACCTGGAAATCAGATGACCAACAGATGAAGAAAAAGTTAATTGAAGAATTAACGCGCACTGTGCATCAAGTGACTGGCGCGCCACTGGATAAAATTACCGTTTATTTGCAAGAAATCGATAATCAATATTGGGGTGAGGCTGGGATCACAGGGAATGATCCGCAGTTTGCTGAAATGAGCCGACGCAAAAATTACTAAGACAACGAATAATACCTTGGCTGCCCCTTTGACTCATGGCGGGGCAGTCTAAGTGTTAATCTTGTTTCAGACCTAACGCCATTTTTCGGGTCAGATGCAAAAATTGCTGTTTCTCATCTGTATCTAAATTATCACTCAGGCAGGCTAGCCAGTCTAATTGTGATTCAAGTACTTTCTCGAAAAATACCTTGCCGTCGTCGACCATACTTACGGTAAATGAGCGTCGATCAGTGGAGCCCATATTGCGTACCGCATAATGATGTTTTTCCAAAAAATCCATTACTGATGTCATTGCTGAACGGGTTAAGCCGGTCATACTGGAAAGTTCAGATGGAGTCAGTTCTCCCATATTGTACAGCAGTAACATGACCACAAAACGTCCTTCCGATAAGGCATATTGCCCCACTCGTTCGCCACATTGTTCAACAATTACATGATTGAGGGACAATAGCTCACCACATAACTGCATCGAAACATGATCTTTTCCTCTGATATTTGCTTCTTCAATCAAGACTTTATATTTAGGATTCAACATAGCTCTCAAACTTTAGTTTGTTACCTTACTATCAATCCTTTTATTATACATAACTGTAATAATTTAGCAGGATAATTGTGCAAAAATACTGCTTTTATTGCATTTTATGGCAAATTTATCGCGATAAAAAAATAATGCTGTGACTTTTATGGTTTGTACTTCAAGGGACTTGGAGTATGTTTATGGTCGTAAAATTCACATTAGATGATAGCTAAGTCTGTATGTATCACTTAGATGGTGGGTGTTATGAGAAGAGTAGGAATACTAAAACTTTGTCTATTTTTGAACTGGGATGACGGTAGTAGAGCAAATTGTTAGACGAGAAGTTGATGCCGTAATTCTTTACGAAACGGATAATGTCATCGAATTTTTAGATCACGACCCTATCAACCTAGGTCATGTATTAATTTGCCCTAAGAAACCCTATCACGATTTTATTGATGTCTCAGAAGATGTCATGGCGGAGATATTGCTGGTAGCAAGAGCCATTTATCGAAAAATAGTGAGTAAATATTCACCCGAAGGAGTTAGTTTACTTCAGAATAATGGCGGCTTTAATGAGCTAAAACACTTTCACCTGCATATCTTTCCAAGATTCAACAATGACGGCTTTAGGTGGGTGAGTGCCGAAATGGGTCTGCAAAGTATGGTAAAACTGCAGGCAGAAGCCATAGGCCTAGGCGACCACGGTTTCGTCTAGGCCGAATAGGCTTAAGTAGTTGTTGGTGTTACTGGCATCGCCATCGGCTTGGAATTGATTGAGTCTTTGCAGTAACATTTGCTGTGACTTACGCTCCATGATGAGCTCTACATTGAGCATTTTTTCATACTCAGTGCTGTCCATATGAGGCTTGGTCAACCGGCGTAGTTTACGATAGGGTTGCACCACATTATTCTCCCACAACTCGATGCAGGCAGTAAGGCTTTCCCACTGCTGTTGAGTGAAGAATAACTCTTGCTGATCTAAGTGTTGGGCGAGTAACAGTAAGTTAACATTGACCTGATAGGTATCTTGCAGCGCCAGGTAATGCTCAGTATTGACCTGATAATGTTGTTCGCAATCTTGCCATAACTGTGGGCTAAAGCGGAGTTTGTGTTGCGTTGTCATTGCTATACCCATTTATTGTTCCCTATTCACAGTTGCATCCCTCGGCAGTGAGCCATCTAATGGGAATATTTTTATTTGATTGACGCTAATCATTGTCATTACAGAAGTATTAGGTGGTTATTCACCTGTGAGAGTTAATCCAGTATTTGGCTTATTAGGCCCTTCATTAGAAAGCGACCCTAGGAGTAAATACTGAAGCTTAACCTATTGACAATTTTACTAAATAAAAATAATTCTCTTTGCGGTTAAGTTACACTATTCGAGTTCGAACTCAAGTTCTATCGCATCGATCTGCTCTTGCAGTTCTAGCCAATTCATTTCACTTTCTTCCATGGCTTGAGTCAGCGTTGTACGCTCATTCAATACCGCGGTCATTTGCGCCTTATTATCGGCTTCATAGAGGTTAGTATCGGCTAATGCCGCTTCTAACTCTGTGAGCCGTGCGGCATATTTGTCCTGAGCCGTTTCTAGTTTTGCTTGCAGCTTCTTAAGTGGCGACACTTTTTGTCTTAATTCAGCTTGAATGCGTTTTTGTAGTTTCTTATCTTGTTGCGGTTTGGCATCATCGCCATTGCTAGGGGTTGATTGGGCCGCTTTGGCCGCCTCTAGTAGCCACTGGTGATAATCATCTAAGTCGCCATCAAAGCTTGTGACCACGCCTTGGTCAACCAAGTAGTAATCGCTACAGCTTAAGCGCAATAGATGTCTATCGTGTGACACAATAACCATCGCGCCTTCAAAGGTTTGCAGCGCCATGGTTAAGGCGTGACGCATCTCTAAATCTAAGTGGTTGGTGGGTTCATCGAGCAATAATAAGTTGGGCTTTTGCCATACCAATAGCGCTAATACTAGGCGAGCTTTCTCGCCGCCTGAGAAGGGCCGTACTGGGGCCAGCGCCATATCACCATCGAAGCCAAAGCCACCAAGAAAGTTGCGTAATTCTTGCTCGCGAGCATTGGGGGCTAAGCGCACAAGATGCTGTAACGGTGTATCATCTAAGCGTAAAAACTCCACCTGATGCTGAGCAAAATAGCCAATATTGACGCCGGGATTTGGCTGGTAAAGGCCTGTTTTGGCTTGTAATTGCCCTGATAACAACTTAATAAGGGTTGATTTACCTGCGCCATTACGGCCAAGTAAGCCGATCCGAGCCCCTGGCACTAAGTTCAAATGTACCTTGCTTAAAATGGTGGTGTCGCCGTAGCCAACAGACACTTGCTCCATAGCAATAAGCGGATTTGGCAGGGCTTCTGGTTCACGAAACTCCATATAAAATGGACTTTGGGAGTGAGATGGCAGCAGTTCTGTCATTCGTTCTAGTGCTTTTAAACGGCTCTGGGCTTGTTTTGCTTTACTGGCTTTGTAGCGGAAACGGTCGACGAAGGTCTGCATGTGAGCACGCTCTTTTTGCTGACGCTCAAAAGCCACTTGTTGTTGGGCTAAACGCTCGGCGCGAATGCGTTCAAAGGCGCTGTAGTTACCCTTATAAAAATTCAATTTATAATGTTCAACATGCACAATTTCATCGACTATGCCGTCGATAAAGTCGCGGTCGTGACTGATCAGAATAAGTGTGCCTTGATAGGACTTAATCCAGCCTTCAAGCCAGTACATTGTGTCTAAATCTAAGTGGTTAGTGGGCTCATCGAGTAATAACAGTTCTGAGCGACACAACAGCGCCTGGGCCAAGTTTAAACGCATGCGCCAACCACCAGAAAAGCTTTTTACTTCATTGCCTTGTGATGTTTCACTAAAGCCAAGGCCTGCCAATAGTGCGCCAGCGCGGGCCTTAATGGCATAGCCGCCAATGGCATCAATTTGGCCATGAATTCGTGCAATGGCATTACCATCATCGTCGGCTTGGGCTTGATGTAGTTTGGCTTCTAATTCGCGGTATTCAGTGTCGCCATCAATAACATACTCAAGTGCTGACACTTCAAGGGCGGGAGTCTCCTGAGCTACTGTGGCGATGCGCCAACCTGAAGGCAAGCTGAACTCCCCTTTATCTAAATGAAGTTGCCCTAAGATCAGCGCCATGAGTGATGATTTACCGGTACCATTGGCGCCCACTAGGCCGACCTTGTGGCCAGGATAAATGGTTAATGAGGCTTCATCGAGTAAGGTCTTGGTACCGCGGACTAATTGTGCTTGGCTAATGCTAATCATGAATGACAACTTAGTTGGAGAAATAAAGGACGAAATTGCCAAGGATAATACCCTAGAAGCCACTTATTTCCCATTAGTTAGGGAAAAGAGAGACGTTCTGACAGATAAGCAGTTAAAATGGCGGCACTGAACATAGATTTTTCGTGGAAAAAGGCTAATGACTAAGATAAAAAAGCGCTTTGTGGCTGGGGCAAAATGCCCCAAATGTGGTGCTAGAGACAGTATTTTACTCTTTAAAGAGCACGGCGTAGAAACCATAGAGTGCACTGATTGTGATTATCGCGAGCAGCAAACCGAAGAAAAAGTCGCTCAAAAAGCTACCGGTGCTGTGATTGGCGTATTCAAGCCAGATTAAATCGGGCTTAATATTTTCTAGCGCTTATTCTGGCTCAGGCATAGCGGCTAATATTTGCATTTTACGGTCATTGAGCAGTTTTATCATATTTAAGTTACTGGCGATGAGTTCATCGTATCTTTGATGAGTTTTGGCTAGCTCAGCAAGGTATTTGGGGTCAGTTTTTTCTAACTTATCCCAATAAAGCTTGCGTTCTAATTTTTGAATTTCACTGACACGAATAATATCAAAATAGCTATTTTCTTGCTTGAGGCGATACAGCTCACCGTCCAGGAGTTGCAAAAGTTTCTCTACTGATATGGTGCCGCCACTGCTGAGAATATCTTTTAAAGGGTCGTTAGCCTGCACCCGTCTGTCGGTATCAGTTTCTGTCGTTATTCCTAGCTGGTATTCAATTCTATGCTGGCTAAAATCATCGGGGCAAGCATTTTGGCTGAAAACGACCTTGCCGTCTTTCATGCATTTGTAAATGGTATTGCTCTGGCCGACTAAAGGCCACCAGCATAATACCAAGAGGAGGAGCTTTCTCAACATGCAGTTCTCAGTCCTTTGGTCAGGCAAAATCGGTTCATAAAGCTATAATAACGTTCATTACTATGGCCTACCTTGAGTTATAAAACCAGCTTGTTATCAGTGTTTTTGTTGAGTATTGCTATCTTGTAGCCCTCAATATTTATGTGAGAATAATTTATTAGTAGGGTTAGCATTGAACAATGGCCACAAAAAAGGAGCCTAGGCTCCTTAATGCTTTGAATATAAACTACGGCTGATTAACGCTTAAAGCAGAGGTTGTCGATGAGGCGAGTTTTCCCCAAATACGCAGCGACTAAGATAACCAGTGGCTCTCCATCGTCCTGTGCTGGCTGCAAGTTGTCAGCATTGCATACATTCAAATAATCTAGCTTAAAGCCTGCCTGAGTTATCATGGCCTTGCCTTGAACTGTGGCTTTTTCTATGGTTTCACCTTGGCAAATCTTGCTGGCAATGAGATCAAGCGCCTGTTTGATAGTGGCGGCCGTATGTTTCTGCTCAGCAGTTAAATAGCCATTACGCGAGCTCATAGCAAGGCCAGATATTTCACGAATAGTATCAATACCTATGATATCTATCGGTAAAGATAGGTCGGCAACCATGTGTTTAATGACTAAAAGTTGCTGAAAATCCTTACGGCCGAACAGGGCGATATCTGGTTGCACTATGTTAAATAGCTTACACACAATAGTGGCTACACCGCGAAAATGCCCTGGCCGACTTGCGCCACAAAATTTCTCACCAATATCAGGAACTTCAACAAATGTCTGCTGACTTACGCCTTTTGGGTAAATGGTTTGTGGTGTAGGGGTAAATAAAAGTTCAGCCCCTGCTTCTATTAAGGCTTGGCTATCGGCCTCTAAGGTGCGCGGGTAAGCATCAAGATCTTCATGTTGACCAAATTGCATTGGGTTAACGAAAATAGACACCACCACGTGATCGGCTCTGTGCTTGGCTTCATTCACTAAGGTGATATGCCCTTGGTGTAAATTTCCCATGGTCGGCACAAAGGCAACCGACTCGCCTTTATTGCGCCAAGCCCTGACTTGGGCACGAATTGTCGAGACATCTGAACTGGTGATCATCTTGCTGAATTACCTTTAATGTTAACTTTACTGATATTGAGATCTAACCTTAATTCATTCCATGAATCGGACTGTAATGCCTGTTAAACCAAGGTGTGCTCTGCACCGGGGAAATCCCCAGCGGCGACTTCATCAATATAAGCTTTAATGGCTGAGCGTATTTCACCGGTTTGTTTAAGATAGTTTTTGGAGAATTTTGGAATGTAGCCGCTGGTAATGCCTAATACATCATGCATTACTAGAATTTGGCCATCGGTATCAGCACCTGCGCCTATGCCAATCACGGGAATTGCCAATGCTTGGGTGATGGTTTTAGCTAATGATGCAGGGATGCATTCAAGCACTAAAAGTTGCGCGCCAGCCGCTTGTAAGGCTAAGGCTTCATCTAAGATACGCTGGGCATTTTTCTCGTCTTTACCTTGCATCTTAAAGCCGCCAAACACATGCACAGACTGCGGCGTTAATCCTAAGTGACCACAAACAGGGATCCCCCGCTGAGTCAGCATGGTGACTGTGTCTAGTAACCAATGGCCACCCTCAACTTTGACCATATTGGCACCCGCTTGCATCAAGGTGGTGGCGTTGGTCATGGCTTGCTCTGGGGTGGCATAGCTCATAAAAGGCATGTCGGCAATAAGTAAGGCGCGGCTCACTCCACGGCGTACACAAGCTGTGTGATAGGCAACATCTGCGGTGGTGACAGGCAAGGTATCATCATGGCCTTGAAGCACCATACCTAGAGAATCGCCCACTAAAATGGCGTCAATGCCTTCGCTGTCGAAGGCGGCGGCAAAGCTTGCATCGTATGCTGTGATAGAGGTGAATTTAGTGCCTTCTTGCTTAAATTTCATCAGGGTAGAGCTAGTGACTTTTGACATAGTAAACTCTTCAAAGGTAAAGGTTATTGCTTAATACCTCTAGCTTAACGCTTTGAGCTAGGAGGTCAAATTTACTCTTGGTGCCTTTGCAATTCATCACGCATTGCTGGAGATATCAACTGATTAAGCCGGGTTTTGCAAGGAAGCGTTAGCTCAGGGGCGATATCAAACAAAGGCACTAACACGAAGCTGCGCTGTTTCATGCCGTAATGAGGCAGGGTGAGCCGTTCGGAGTTAAGACAAAGATCATCGTATAGCAGCATGTCTAAGTCTAAAGTTCTTGGCCCCCAGCGCAGCAGTCTTTGCCTGCCTTGATTTAACTCAATGGCTTGCAGTGCATCGAGTAATTCAAGCGGTGACAGGGAGGTGTGAAAGCTAGCGACACCATTAAGGTATTCAGGCTGTGGAATATCACCCATGGGCACTGAGCGATAAAAAGGTGACACTGTAAGGCTGTCTGCTTCAGCCAGCTTAGCCAGCGCTTGGGCGGCACTGTTAAGCTGCTGTAGCGGTTCGTCTAGATTAGCGCCGAGGGCGATATAAACCAATGCCATGATTAATCAGTAGATTTTGTCGCACTTTTGGCGGCACTGTTAGCACTACTCCCAGAGCCGCTGGGCTTGCGACGTTTTCTTGGGCCTGTGCTGCGATTGCGGCTAACGCCTTTGCTTGACTCTTTTACGAACTGACTGCGGCTCTCTTCGTCGGCTTCGACAAAGCTTTGCCACCAAGCTGCAGATTTAGCGATAGTGCCAGCTTCTGTTTCACCTCTAAGCAGTAGCAAGTCGTATGCTGCGCGGAATTTAGGGTGCTCAAACAACTTGAAGGAACGGGTATTTTGGCCGCGCTCAAGACGTAACTGTAATTGCCAGATATCTTTTGCTGGTGTGCTAAAACGGCGTGGAATGCTGATGGTTTGGCATTGCTGCTCCATCACATCACCCATGGCTGCAACGTGTGCATCATAAGCGCTTAAGCCGATTTCCATCGCCATATCTTCCGCGCGACGCTTTAGCGGGTACCATAGCATGGCTGCATAAAAGAAGGCCGGGGTTACTGGTTTATCTTGGCTAACACGAAGATCGGTATTGCGCATAATGGCGCGTACCATGCGGGCGGTGTCACCTTTTGGTGATTCGTCCAGTAAAGCTTGCACCTGAGGAAATAATGGCGCAAATAAACCAAATTTCAGCATTAATTCAAAGTTTGCTTCCGCTTTACCTGCAAAGAAGAGTTTCAGCACTTCTTCGTACATGCGCGCTGCAGGAATATCAGCCAGCAGATTTGCAAGCTCAGCAATTGGCGCGGCGGTGACTGGCTCAATTTGCATATCCAGTTTAGTGGCAAAACGCACCGCCCTTAACATCCGCACCGGATCTTCACGGTAGCGCGTCTCAGGATCGCCAATCATCTTGATACTTTTATTACGTAAATCGTCCATACCGCCACCATAACTGCGGATAGAATAGTCACTGATATCATAATATAAGGCGTTAACGGTGAAATCGCGGCGTTCGGCATCTTCGTCTATTTCGCCATAGACGTTGTCGCGTAATAGGCGGCCTTCAGCGTTTGATTTAGAGATTTTTTCGTTGCTTTCGCCGTGATGACCACGGAAAGTGGCAACTTCAATCACGTCGCGACCAAAGACGATGTGCGCCAATCTAAAGCGGCGACCGACTAAGCGGCAATTGCGAAACAGTGCTTTGATTTCATCAGGGGTGGCATTGGTGACCACATCAAAATCTTTAGGCTCTAAGCCAAGCAGAATATCGCGTACCCCACCGCCGACCAAATAGGCTTTATAGCCTGATTTACTTAAGCGGTAGAGAACTTTAAGTGCGTTTTCACTGATCTGCCTTCGAGAAATATCGTGGCCATCTCTGGAAACGATATCAAGACGTAAGCTGCCACTAGAGTCTAGTGCGGCTTCGGTCGGCGCAGCTTCGTTGCTACTAAAAAGCTGTTTGCAGAATTGGCTTATACGGCGAAAAATAATACACCTCGAACGACTTAAGTGAATAGGGTAAAAATATGGCGGCTATCATATACCAATTAGTTGCTAATGAGTATATCCGATCAACATGATAGCGATCTCGGCGAATTAAACTTACAGCAAGATCTCAGTATGTGCAGGTATATCTTTAAGCACAAACTGCTTAATGGCTTGCTCAAGCATGATGTTAGCTGGGGCTAACTCAACCTTTGCTTGACCTAAAAAGTTCAAAGCGGCATTGATACTAGGGCCAGGATTTAGTAAGTCAATGGCTTGTGCATGGTTCTGTTTGGAAAGCTTAAGCCCAGGTTCAGTACAAGCTAATGGTAAATGCAGCCAGCTGGGTTCAGTTAAACCTAATATGCGATAGAGGCTAATTTGTCTCACTGTGGGTTGCAGTAAATCGCTGCCCCTGACCACCTCAGTTATCCCTTGGTAGGCATCATCGAGCACCACTGCCAATTGATAGGCATAAAGGCCGTCACTGCGTTTGACAATAAAATCTTCTCCAGCAAAGTGTGCATCTTGGATAACTGTGCCCATCAAGGCGTCATCGAAACGGTCGACTTTACTGTGATTGACGATACGCACAGCGCCTGAAGTTAATTTTGGGCGGCATAGATTGCAGCGGCCATCATAGGTGCCGCCCATCAGTTGGATTTGTTTGCGGCTGCAGTGGCAAAAATAGGCTTTATCTTGGGCTATCCATTGATCTATTTGCGTCTGATAAGTTTCTATACGTTGACTTTGATAAAGTACTTCTTCATCCCATTCAAAACCGTAGGCTGTGAGAGTATGAAGAATTTGGCTGCTGGCACCAGCAATTTCTCGAGGGGGATCGATATCTTCAATGCGCAGCAGCCATTTCCCCCCAAGGCTTTTAGCACGTAAATAGCTGCCCAGTGCGGCAACCAGAGACCCAAAATGTAATGGTCCAGAAGGGGAAGGGGCGAAACGACCTCGATATAGAACAGTCACCTAAATACCTTAATGATGTTGATTGCCGATAAATAAACAGGGCGAGCCTAAGCTCGCCCTGTTGGGTCGGTATCTTGAGAGCATAAGTCTCAATTTAGCCCGCCATTTGCTTTTCTTTGATCTCGGCTAACGTCTTACAATCGATACACTGATCGGCTGTTGGACGCGCCTCTAAGCGACGGATACCAATTTCAACACCACACGAGTCGCAGAATCCAAAATCGTCTTCTTCAATCTTTTGCAGTGTTTTTTCAATTTTCTTAATCAGTTTACGTTCTCTATCACGAGCACGTAACTCTAAGCTGAACTCTTCCTCTTGAGCCGCACGATCGACCGGATCGGGAAAGTTTGCCGCTTCGTCTTGCATGTGAGATAGGGTGCGGTCAACTTCTTCACGTAATTGATTGCGCCAAGCATCGAGGATCACTTTAAAGTGACTACGTTGCTTTGGATTCATGTATTCCTCACCGGCTTTCTCTTGGTAAGGATCGACTCCTGCGATAGCGAGTACGCCGAGTTTTTTAGTGCCTTCTGGCATAACGCATCTCCTGTGATCTTTTGCGTTTTAAGGGCGTCTTAAATTTATGGCCGCTATCTATAACAGAATCTCTATAGCGTGGCAAATAATTTGCGGAGTATTTTGTCTCAGCACGGATTAAGTTATTACAGGGCAAGGTGTCAATAATTGACTTTCCTGAGGCGACATGTGCGTTTGATAGGCTATAACTTCGACGCCCGCATCGAGCGCTTGAGTCAATAGGTCACTATAGGCTGCATCTATGTGCCTTGCAGGGCTTACACTAGTAATACCTGAGTGCTGAACCACAAAAAGTAATACCGCCCTATGTCCTTGTTCTACCATGTGAATAAGTTCACGTAAGTGTTTTTGGCCTCGCACAGTCACAGAATCTGGAAAGTAACCTGTGCCTGAGTTCGAACCTTCGTCTAACAAGGTACAGCTTTTCACTTCAATATAACAGCTTGGCCGAGTGTCACTGCTTAATAGTATGTCGATACGGCTGTTTTCTTCGCCGTATTTAACTTCCCGTTTTAGGGTGTCATAACCTGTAAGCTCTGTGATTATGCCTGAGTTTATCGCTTCCTCGGCTAGGGCGTTAGCACGGCCGGTATTGATGCCAATCAAGTGCTTATCTGGGGTGTTTGATAATTCCCAAGTGTGAGCGTATTTACGCTTAGGATTGTCTGAAGTTGAAAACCACACCGTTTCGCCGGGGAATAAGCAGTTTTTCATTGAGCCGGTATTGGGGCAGTGCAGCGTGATTTCTGTGCCATCGTCAAGTTGTACATCAGCGAGGAAGCGCTTGTAGCGCCTGAGCAGAGTACCGTGGGCCAAAGCTTTGGAGTATTGCATGATAAAACTCAGAGTGAGGACGAATAGCGCATATGGTAACAAATTTTGTCCAAGGGATTATCCTAAGCAGAGGGATCCAGTACACTGATGCCATTAGACCGAAAAATCGGTCACGTGTCAGCACAGCAATTTAAAGGAAACTGTAATGGAAATAATGATAGTTAGCCTTAGCAAGCAAGCGCCTGCCAGTATCTGGGGTAAAGCGGATGTAAGCTTTGAAGGACATCAAGCCAAAATCCATCTTATGGGCGGCGATGAGCTGCGCCAAATTCAGATGGCGGCAAGAAAAATTCGTGGTCAAGGTATTAGTCAGGTGCAACTTGAAGGCGAGTTTTGGAGCCTAGACAGCCAGTGGGCTTTCGCCCAAGGTTTTGCGACCGCTAAGCCTGGCTATCAAGTGCGTTGGTGTGGCAGCGAAATCGAAAAAGCCCAGTTGAATCAAAGATTCGAAGCCGCAAGTTTTGCTCGTAAGCTCATTAACGACACTCCTGAAGATCAGTCTCCATTAACCTTAGCCACAGAAGCGGCTCAGTGGTTAAAGGCCATTGGTGGTGACAAGGTGAGTTTCAAGATTATTGAAGGCCAAGCTTTGCTTGAAGCGCAGTGGATTGGTCTGCATGCAGTTGGCCGTGGTAGTGAGCGCCCGCCTGTGATGCTTGAGCTTGATTACAACCCATTGGGACAAGATGCCGAAGTATCAGTGGCACTAGTGGGCAAAGGCATTACCTTTGACTCTGGTGGTTACAGTATTAAATCATCGGAAGGCATGTTGGGCATGAAGTGCGACATGGGTGGGGCGGCGACAGTGACGGCAGCCTTGGGCCTTGCCATTAAAGGCGGCTTGAACAAGCGCGTTAAGCTATTTTTATGCTGCGCCGAGAACTTAATCAGCGGCCGTGCTTACAAGTTAGGTGACATCTTAACCTATAAAAATGGTGTGACAGTTGAAGTGGTTAACACAGATGCTGAAGGCCGTTTAGTGCTAGCCGATGGCTTGCAAGCCGCCTCTGACACTGGCGCGCCATTGATCATAGATGCCGCTACCTTAACCGGTGCCGCAGTGATGGCAGTTGGCGCTAACTACAATGCGATTTTCTCGCCACAAGTTGAAACTCTGCAATTGGCACAGCTGAAAGCGGCCAGTGTTGCTGAGCGTGTATGGCCATTGCCGCTAGATGCTTGGCATAAAGACATGTGCCCATCAGCCTATGCTGATACGGCCAACAGTCGCCCTGTAAAAGGTGGCGGTGCAGGCGGTGCGTCAAATGCAGCGGGTTTCCTATGGCGCTTTGTTTCACCACAAGCTAAATGGTTACACATGGATTTAGCGGGGGCATTCGATGATTCTGGTTCAGCACTGTGGGCTGCCGGCGCGACCACTCATGGCGTGCTTACCATTGCTGAAATCTTAAAAGGCGAATAAGCCTTAGCTGTACAGTAAAATCAACACAACGCCCACGGTCTTGTATCTCGGGCGTTTTTTTATGTGTATTTTTCTGTGCTGAGAGGCTATGACGAGATTGCTCTTCAATGACTACTTTCCACTTTCCACTTTCTAATCATCAATCATCAATCATCAATCATCAATCAGCACTCACATTGGCATCAATGGCCAGTGGTGGAGAATGTGATACTGAACCGAGCTTTGGGTTTTATCGTCCATAGCTGTGTTCAGCGAACAAGATCCATATAAGTGCAACTGCTGTGGGGCTAAGTTAATTTGTAGCTCTGTGTGAATGGGCTCAGCTTGGTATTGATTAACATTGGTCACCTTACGAAACAAACTAATGTGCGGGAATGGCAAACCCTAAGAATAATCGCTTAAACTCATTCGAATGCAGCTTGTGTGAATTCATAAGTGCAAACCCTTATTACTTTTAAACCTCAGCTTTTAAACCTCAATCCTTTAACCACAACTCGGGTTAAGTGCTTATTCAATGTCAATCGTTCTAGTTGCTAACGCAGTTCGATATTTAATCAGTGTGTTGTTATCTTGCCATATTTTATGGGATAAAGGCCGTTGAAAATCACGGTAAATGCTAAAAAAACTAGCCATCTTTATCTTGCTACTGTAACGTCAGCAACGGCTAAACGAATAACAATGTTAAGCGATATAACCGCTTATATTTTAGTCTGCAGCTTTAGGGGTCGACTTTTGCTTATCTCAGCGCTTTTTTGTGCTGTTTTTATCTGCCATGCTGTTGTTAAGGAAATCTTGTTAAATCGATGGAAGATTGGGCTCTCGCACGATTAAATACACAACAAATCGATTTGTCCTCTCAAAGTCAGTTAGAGGCCTATGGGCAATTAACGCGTAATGAACTTGTCAGTATTTGCTCACAACTCAATTGTGACGCCGCCTTTGTCGCCTTCCATCATGTAAAAGACTATCAAGCTCTTGGGGGCTTACTTCCGCAACAAGTGCGCTGGCTTGATAGCAAGCTTCAAAATACTGACATCGCTGAACACCGTGTCTACAGTGGCATTAATAACCTCATAAGTGCGTTGCTTGACGACAGTGCTTATTTGGATTCTGTGTTTACACAGCAGCAGTTTTCCAATGTCGATAATGCCCTTGGTGCTAGCATACTGCCGCAGCAAGCCCTTGAGGCACTGAGATCATTAACAGAATACAGTTTAGCCATGAGCCAGCCATGTAAAGTTGGCGATACTTGGCTAGTGCTTGGGGTCATTACCCATAAGTCTTTGGCCTTAGTATTAGATAAGCATGCCTACCATTTGGCTTCATCCCTTGAGTTGCAAGCATTAAGTTTTTCCATTGCCAAGAAAGACCGCCAATACCAGGAATTATTCCAGCAGCTACCTATCCCTTGTGCACTCATCGATAACGACAACCGGGTTACTCGTCAGAATCACGTTGCTAAAAATTGCCTATCTTTGGAGCTGGCCGCGAGTGTATTTACACTTTTGGAGGTGGATGACCACCCTATGCTCCATGATACCCTGCACATTGTTAGGGAAGGCTTATTAAGGCAAGCATGGTGTGAGGTCCCGTTACTCATTTCGGGGCTGCGGACTTGGTTTAAGCTCAGTTTTTGTCATGCATTGGATGAAAAAGGCCAATTGCTGATGTTGGCTGAAGATATCACTGAGCGCTATCGCTTAGCCGACCAGCTATCGTTTCACTCTAATCATGATGTGCTGACAGGCTTGCCTAATAGGGTGCAATTTGAGCTGCTGCTGAGTGAGGCCTTGCAAGATAATGACAGCTCAGATGCTTGCGTTGCTTTCCTAGATTTAGATCAATTTCAGGTTATTAATGACATCAGCGGCCATCAAGCTGGTGATGAATTGCTATGTCAAGTGGCAAAGCGCCTAAAGCTATTACTGCGTAAAGGTGATGTGGTTGCCCGCCTTGGTGGCGATGAGTTCGGTATTTTAATGTACTCAGCAAGCCAAGAGTCCGCCACTATGGTGGCAAAACGTATTTGCCACCAGTTGTCAGAGCATGAGTTCCAGTGGCGCAAGGTGAAGCATAATGTCAGCGTTAGTATGGGCTTGGCCAAGCTCGATAAAAATGCTGGCGATATTTATAGCGTGTTAAGTCAAATCGATGCATCTTGCCGTTTAGCCAAAGAAGAAGGCCGTAATCAGTGGCATTTTTACAATGAAGATGATCCGCAGATAAGTAAATTGTACAACCAGATGCTGGCTTCTGTGGATATTATCGGCGCCTTGGCGCTCAATGAGTTTGAATTGTTTTACCAGTTGATTGAACCTCTAGAAAAGTCAGAAACGGGCCTACACATGGAGGTACTGCTGCGGATGGTGCAAAAAGATGGCACTTATGTTTCGCCTGCTGTGTTTCTTCCTGCCGCCGAGCGTTACAACTTGGCCTCACGTATCGATCGCTGGGTTATTGAACATTTGCTTAAATGGGGCGCAGCTAACCTTGAGATATGGCAGCAATTAGCCATGGTGTCTATCAACCTGTCGGCACTGTCATTGGGCGATCAAAAGTTTATGAGCTGGCTTGAGATGCGGCTTATGGTTGAGCCAGAGCTGGTGGATAAACTCTGTTTTGAAATCACAGAAACTGCCGCCGTGAGTCAGTTAGATCAAGCCACCGCCTTGATTGATTTTTTGCAGCCTTTAGGGTGTAAGTTGGCATTAGATGATTTTGGCTCAGGTTTCTCAAGCTTTGCTTACCTTAAGTGCTTAGATGTGGATTTTGTTAAAATTGATGGTCAGTTTGTGGTGAACGTCTGTCAAGACAAGGGCGATAAAGCCATAGTCGCGGCTATTTGCCAACTGGGTAAAGAGATGGAGTTTGAAGTCATCGCCGAATTTGTTGAAAATGTTGATATTGGCTACCTACTGAAAAGCTTAGGCGTTGATTATGCTCAAGGCTACGCGATTAATAAACCGCAAAAATTGTCTAGCCTAACTAGCGGCCAGCGCACACCTTGGTTAATTTCTGACGCGTCTTTTTATTGCGGCGCTGACATTTAGCCTTGGCCCAGAATAGTTAGTCTCAATTCGGAATCTTTAACCTTGCTTGCCTGTGACCTTTGAGGTCAGTACACTTGAGCCAGTTTTCATTTAAGAAGTTGTTTCCTTGTCGTCATTACCCATAGCAGACTTATTTCCTGAGCTTAGACAGCAACTCGCAAGCCATAGGCAAATCATCATAGAGGCGCCCACTGGCGCGGGTAAATCCACGGCGCTGCCTTTGGAGATGCTCAGCTGGCCTGAAATTACTGGCCGGATTTTGATGTTGGAGCCAAGGCGAGTCGCCACCCGCAGCGTGGCGCAGTTTATTGCCAAGCAGCTTAACCAGCCAGTGGGTCATACGGTCGGGTTTAGGGTGCGAGGCGAAAGCAAAGTCAGCCGTGACACCCGCCTTGAAATCGTCACCGAAGGCATATTGACGCGAATGATCCAGGACGACCCGGAACTCACGGGTATTGATGTGATTATTTTTGATGAAATCCACGAACGCCACTTAACCACAGATTTGGGCTTAGCCTTGGCCTTAGAAGTTCAAGCATCTTTACGGGATGATTTACGCTTGATTGCCATGTCGGCGACCTTATCTGGCTTACCTTTAGAAAGCTTAATGCCAGAGGCGGCGAAGCTTATAAGTCTTGGGCGCAGCTTTAAGGTAGATATTGAATATCGCCCCGTCCCCAGTCAACAGCAGTGGCTCGATCATATGGGCCGAGTCATTGTTGAGTTACTCACCAATACCGAATCATCAGGTGAGCAAGTATTGCAAGGTGGCTTACTGGCCTTTTTGCCTGGTAAGGGCGAAATTCAGCGTCTAAGTAGCCTGTTATCACTGCGGCTCGACCCCAGTCAGTTCTTGATTTGCCCTCTTTATGGTGAGTTATCAGCCTCAGAGCAAGATAAGGCGATTGCACCTGCCAAGGCTGGGGTTCGCAAAGTCGTATTGGCGACCAATGTGGCTGAATCCAGTTTAACCATTAGTGATATCACCATGGTGGTCGACAGCGGTTATAAACGCGGCGCCAGTTTTAATCCGAGAACCGGCGTCACTCGCCTTGGATTGAAACGCATCAGTCAAGCATCTGCGATACAGCGAAGCGGCCGTGCGGGCCGTGTGGCTCAAGGTTTAGGGATACGGCTTTGGAGCCAGGAAGAACAAGGGCGATGGCTAACGGCTGATGATGCAGAAATTGCCACCGCAGAGTTAGTTTCGATGGCGCTTGAGTCTGCGGCTTGGGGCGTTAATGCATTTTCGTCGCTGCCATTACTCAGCCAGCCGCCAGCTGTGCATGAACAACTGAGTTGGCAGTTATTGCAACGCCTTGAGCTAGTGGATGAAACTAAAAAAATCACCGTATTAGGTCAAGCAGCTCATGCTTTGGGCTGTCATCCAAGGCTTGGGCACATGTTACTCAAGGCTAAAGCACTCGCTTCTAAAAACAGCAGTTTAGTTGATTTAGCTTGCCTGCTTGCAGGGATTGTTGAAGCCCGTGGTTTGCCAAGAAAAGGCGCTGACATCAGCGGCTATTTGGCCCTGGCAACTCAAGGCAGTATGGGGCAACAAGCGCGCAATTGGCAGCGAAAACTCTCGGTGAGTGGCAATTTAGAGCTGGCAGTGCGCCATGCTAACAACAGTGATATTAGCCTGCTATTAGCACTGGCATTTCCCGATAGAATCGCAAAGGCCAGAGGTAAAGAAGGATTTTTATTGAGTAACGGCACTGGAGTCACCTTAGATGCCGCGGATCCTTTATCTTTGAGTCCATGGCTTGTGGTCGCCGATTTTCAAGAAAATGAGGGCCGCACAGCGGGAAGAGTCTATCTTGCCGCCGAGCTTGATATGAGCTTATTCGATGATGAATTAGCCTATTTGGTCACCAAAGAAACCCATTGCGGCTGGGATGAAGATAAAGGGCGCTTCTTTGGTGAGACTCGCCATCGCTTGGGGCAAATTGTGCTAAAGACCCAAGCTGGGCAAGTGCCAGATGCCCAAGGGCGGGCGGCGGCCTTGATTGGGCTTATTCGCGAGAAAGGATTAAGCCTAGTTAATGTGGATGCTGCTGTTATCGAACTGCAAAACCGCGTACAGTTAGCCGAGTTTTTTGCCCCTGAGTATCATTGGCCAAGTATGGGTAATGAGGCATTGTTAGCCGAACTTGAAAGCTGGCTAGGGCCGTATTTAACTGAAATTAATAACTTAACTAAGTTAAGCAAGCTTAATATATTGCCATTTTTGTGTTCGCGCCTTAGCTGGGAGCAAAATAAAACATTGGATCAACTTGCGCCGAGCCATTGGCCGATGGCAACGGGGACTCGCGCACCCATTAGCTATCATTACCAGCAAGAAGAAGGCGGTGAGGTTCAAGCTCAAGCGCGCTTAAGCGTGCGGTTACAAGAAGCTTATGGCCTGAGCGAAAGCCCGGTTTTATTTAATGGCAAATTAACCGTGACTATGGCCTTGTTATCACCAGCCCAGCGACCTTTGGCGTTAACCTCAGACTTAGCCAGTTTCTGGCAAGGCCCTTATGTGGAAGTGAAAAAAGAAATGCGCGGCCGTTATCCAAAACATTTATGGCCTGACGATCCTATCAATACTGTGCCGACCAAGTTTACTAAGAAAAAAACGCCAGGTTTGAATTAATTAAAGAAGCCCCATGACGACTAAAGCAAAATCGAAATCTAAATCAAAAAAATCGCGTAAATCAGGTACTTCTTGGTTAGCTCGCCTATGGTCATTAGGCTGGAAGTTAAGTCTTGTGGTGCTGGCTTTTTGCAGCTTTTATTCTATTTACTTAGATCAAATAATCGCCCGTAAATTTGAAGGCCAAAAATGGCACCTTCCAGCGCAAGTGTTCAGTCGCTCCATGGCGCTCTATCCTGGCGCTGCGGTGAACCATCCACAATTAATGGCCGAGCTTAAGCTGCTGGGCTATCGCAAAGTCGCTAATCCTAGCCAAGTGGGGGAGTTTTCCGCCTCTAGCACCCGTATTGAACTGTGGCGCCGACCCTTCCTGCATCCTGAAGGAGATCAAGCGGAGCAGCGAGTGATGATAAGTTTTGATAGTTTCGGGATTAATTCCGTTAGGCGCATGACGGATAAACGCGAGCTGGCGGTGTTCCATCTTGAGCCAGTATTGCTGGACAGAATTATTGCAGGAGATGGCGAAGACAGAGTCTTTGTGGACACAAAAGCCATGCCACAGGCGATTGTTGATGCGCTGATCTTAGTGGAGGATCGCAGTTTTTATGATCATCACGGTGTTAATCCCTTTGCCATAGCGCGAGCCGCTTTAGTTAATTTAAGCGCCGGGCGTACAGTACAAGGTGGCTCAACCTTGACGCAGCAGCTGGCGAAGAATTTTTTCTTAAGCAGTGAGCGCTCCATAGTGCGTAAACTACGCGAAGCGTTAATGGCGATTATTATAGATTTTCGCTACAGCAAGGATGAAATTTTAGAAGCCTATTTGAATGAAGTCTACATGGGCCAAGACAAGTCTCGCGGTGTACACGGCATGGGGCTGGCCTCGCAGTTTTATTTTGGCCGCCCAGTGGCTGAGCTCACCATAGCGCAGCAAGCATTTTTAGTGGCCGTGATTAAAGGGCCGTCTTATTACAACCCATGGCGTTACCCAGAACGCTCACAAGAACGCCGTGATTTAGTGCTGCGATTACTGATGGAAGACAATAAATTAACTGTGGCGCAGTACAAGGCTGCGGCGCGCTCACCTTTAGCACTTCGGGATCCAAAACGTTCGGCTCATCAGCAATTACCTGCCTTCTTTGCTGTGGTTAAAAATGAGCTGAAGGAGCGTTATGGCACAGGGCTATTAAAAGAGTCTGGGGTTAAGGTCTACACTACCCTTGATCCTATGGCGCAAGAGGCGGCTGAAAAAGCGGTAGTGTCGACCATGAAGTCTTTAGAATCGCGGACTAAAAATGTCCAAGTGGGTATGGTAGTTACGGATAAGTACACTGGTGGTATTGCGGCGATGGTGGGTGATAAAGTGCCTGGTTTTAGCGGTTATAATCGTGCGGTTGAAATTCGCCGCCCGATAGGATCGTTAGTGAAACCCTTTGTCTATGCCACAGCATTAACCCAAGGGGATAAATTTACCTTAGCGACCCCAATTGATGATAAGCCCATCAGCTTGAAAAATGAGCAAGGTAAGGTTTGGTCACCTAAAAACGTGGATAAAAAATTCTCAGGTTCAGTGCCATTAATGACAGCCTTTAAGCAGTCAATGAACGTGCCGACTGTAAATGTGGGCATCAAAGTGGGGGTGAATAATGTGGCCCAAACCTTAGCGAGTGCAGGGTGGTCAGAACCTATTAGCCCTTATCCATCTATGTTATTAGGTGCAATAAATGGCTCGCCTTTAATGGTAGCTCAGGCTTATCAAACCTTGGCTAATGGCGGTCGTTATCGCCCACTAACGACAATTACAGCGGTGCTGGATAGCCAAAATCGGCCTTTAGAGGTGACTCAGCTGAGTCCGGTACAAGTGATGTCGCCAGCAGCTGATTATTTAGTGCAATACGCCATGCAGCAGGTGGTGCGTTCAGGTACAGCAAGTCGTCTTGGTAAGGCGTTTCCTGGGGTTGCTTTGGCGGGAAAAACCGGCACCAGTAACGACAGCCGCGACTCTTGGTTTGCCGGTTTTGATGAACGAAATGTCGCCGCCATTTGGGTTGGCCGTGATGATAACGGTAAAACCAATTTGTATGGCAGCAGTGGCGCTATGGCAGTGTATCAAGCTTTCTTAGCACAAAGGCCACCATTAAGCTTACGTATGCCAGCTGTTGACGGAGTAGTACAAGGCTTTTTTGATCGCAGAACGGGAGTGGCAATGGAGCTTGAGTGCGGTGATGTGCAAGCCTTGCCAGCTTTAAGCCAAAGTTACCAGCCTGCGGCTAATTGTGGTCAACCGCTATCTTGGTGGCAGCAGTTACTGGGAAAATAACTAAGACAGTGGCTTCTAGGTAGACCTTTGATGCACTTGAGCCTATTGTGGGCTCAAGTCATCGGGTGAGTTATTTTGAACTTTTACTATAAACTTGCGCCAAAATGAGTTTGGCACCCTGGTATATGGTTGCGTCAATTACAGAAGAATCCAATAATATGTTTTTATCTCCTTATTTTTCAAATAATAACGGCAAAGTGGTTATTTCTTCCGAGCAAGCAAGTGACTTTGCTAAGCAGGTTGCTCAAGACTTCAACCCTATTCATGATGTAGGCGCAAAGCGTTTCTGTGTTCCTGGGGATCTGTTATTTGCACTTATCTTGACCCAATACGGCTTAAGCCAGAACATGACCTTTAAATTTGCAGGCATGGTAGGGGATGGTGTTGAGCTTGAGATAAATCCAAATACTGGCAATGAATTTAGTCTTTGTGATACTCGAGGTAAGACCTACCTTAATGTGACTCGCAGTGGTGAAATGAACGGCTGTGACGTGCAAAAAGAAGCCTTTATTCGCAGTTACGTGGCCTTTTCAGGGCTTAATTTCATTCATGTATTAATTCCTTTGATGAAAGCCAATAAGGTGATGATCAATCCCGATCGCCCCTTGGTGATCTACGAGAGTATGTCATTCCATTTAGACACCTTAGATTTCAGTGAGATGAGCCTACATTTAGCCTCACAAGAACTGGCGATAGACGGCAAGCGTGGCGATGTTAGCTTAACCTTTGAGTTGTTGAGTGAAGGAAAAATCATTGGTACAGGCACCAAGACTTTAGTGCTAAGCGGCCTGCGTGAATATGAAGAAACAGCCGTTCAAGGCATGTGTAATACTTATGAATCGCGCAAGACTATGTTCTCTTAGCGCTTGGCTTAAGCATTAGCGTTAAATGCAATCCATAAAAATGCCTGTACTCTCAAAGAGACAGGCATTTTTGTTAGCTGCAGGATATTTTACTCGTTTTACGCCGTGGTATTAATATTGTGGCCTGAATTACCAACCGGTGCAGGCATTGCGGCTTCAATTAGCTGCAGTGCCATTTCTCCTTCAGCCCTTTGCTGTTCCTTAGCTATTTGGGCGACTTTTACCCCAATACTGCCATGTTCTAGATTCACTGGGATGCTGTCGCTACTGAGTGTAATTGCCATCTTGCTCTCATTAGGTAAATGGTTATCGTTTATCGACATCTATTGAATAAACTTTAGCCAAAATATGTCTGACCAGTTGGTGTTACAAAAGTGCTTGAGTTTGTTATTATTGTTTATCTTGCGTGCAATCTAAATAAGATTTCCTATGGAACCCCAATCCGTAATTAACCCTATCGCCATAGCAGATGAGCTCGCGCCTATGCCAGCAAGTCTTGATTCTCAAGTGTGTTTTTCATTATACAGTGCCGCTAATGCCATGGTGCGTGCCTACCGGCCATTTTTAGACGAGTTATCCCTGACCTATCCACAATATTTAGCCATGCTAGTGCTGTGGCAGCAAGATGGAGTCAGCGTGAAAATCTTAGGTGAGCAGCTGCATTTGGACTCAGGCACTTTAACGCCTCTGCTTAAACGGTTGGAGCTCAAAGGCTTAGTGTCCAGAGGGCGCAGCAGGCTTGATGAAAGAGTCGGCGTGATCAGCCTAACCAAACAAGGCGCGGCACTTAAAACCGCAGCTGGGCTTATTCCTGAAAAAATGCGCTGTAAACTTGGGGTTGAGGCCGCAGAACTGCAAAACCTTAAACTAATGTGCGATAAAGCACTGATATTGCTAGGTAACTAATGTGATTTTGTTAGTTGATCGTAAATGTTGTGGCCTTATTGCTCTTTGATTATAGTTGGTTAAGTTAGGTGGATGACTTGGGTTGCTAAAATTATTGTGATGATTGCATTATTTATGTTTACCTGTAGAGCGGACAACAGTTCATCATAATATGCTATTTTCGATAAATAGAAGTTACACAAAATTAGTTACAGCCTCTAATTGATGCCTATCTTTTATCAGTTGAGAGAAAGTTTAGCAACTGGCTTTTCGCAAACCAGCTGTCTAGTTATTGATTTTAAACAAGTAAAAGCCGCCTACATGTTAGTGCTGGCGGCTTAAGTAGTAGCAGGAAATGTATTAGTTACGTACTAATTCAAGCTCTGCGATTAAGTTGTCGGCATTGTCCACTTCATCCATCATCCACAGAATGTAGCGAAAATCCACGTGCACGGCGCGGGTGATGGTGGGGTTAAAGAACCAATCTTTAGTGATGGCTTCATAGGTGGAATCAAAGTTTAGTCCCACTAAGTCACCCTTAGCATTAAAGACTGGTGAACCTGAATTACCGCCTGTGGTGTCAACGCTTGATAAAAAGTTAACGGGCACTGAGCCAAACTTTTCTGGCGCGCCTAAACATGAAAATAACCGACATACCCATGTGCCCGGCTCTGGGTACAGGCTGTCGACTTTATGACTGCCATAGCGTTTGGCGTTAATGGCATCCACTAATTTGCTTGGCGCGTTAAATGGCTCAACTCCGGTATGCTTAGCCACTATACCTTCTAGGCGAGTGAAGGGTTGCTTGTAAAGCGCGTCTTTAGATTGATAACCATCGACCATACCGTAGGTGATCCTTAAGGTGCCGTTGGCATCGGGGTACACGGGCCAGTTGTTAGCTTGGTTGTAGGCGATAACGGCTTTCATGTAGGCAGGGCGGGCGACGGATAACTCACCCTCTAAGCGTTTCTCGGCTTTTTCTTGGGCCATATTGGCATCATATAGCGCCACAGCAAGGGCGATAAAAGGATCGCTACTGGCTTCAAAGGCTGCAACGTCGGCATTCATCCAGGCTAAACGCTTGGCTTGGTCGCTAAGCTCAGTTGCCTGATAGAAGCTGGCAAGTTTAGCGTCAAGCTGGGCTGCGGATGTGATCCCTAAGGCCTTATCAAGTGCTGCTTCTTTTAACGGCTGGGCTAAATACGCACTTAAGTCTTGTTGCCATAGCACCTTATCGACACTGGCTTCGAAGCTGCTGTCGATGCGCTCAAGCTTGGCGGTAAACATTTTCATGTCACGCTCTTGGTAACCTTGCTCGCGTTTGTCATCGCTCTTTTGCTTTTCTTTCGCTAAACGGTATAAGCTTTTTGCCGCATCTAATAAGGCGCTCGATTGGGCGTTGCTAAAATAATAGCTGCCTTGAAGCTGTTGATGTTGAGTGCTAAGTAGGCTTTGTAATTCAGTGACTAAGGCTTGGTTGGCACTTTTATCTTGCTTTAACCAAGTAAGGAAGTCATTTTCACGAGCCTGCTTAATTCCCACAATATCAGTCGCTTTAAAGCCATCTAATAGACCATTAAGCTTCTTCATGCGGTTTTCCATCGATGCCATAGTGCCAGCGTATTTGATGGCAACATCTTGGTTTTTAGCGCCCATGGCGTTAATCGTGTCTATCTGTAATTGATAGCGACTTGCATAAGTGGGGTAGAGCCAATCGCTGGCGAATTTAAGTTCGCTGGTCATGCGGTAGCGGCTGGTTGACCCAGGATAACCGGCGACAAATACGCCGTCGCCTGCTTTAACGCCATCGGCGTTGACTTTCACGAAGCTTTTAGGGGTAAAAGGCACGTTGTCCTTTGAATAGGTGGCCGGCTTGCCGTCTTTACCTACATAGGCCCGCAGGAAAGAGAAGTCGCCTGAGTGGCGTGGATATTCATAGTTATCTATGTCGCCACCATAGCCGCCAACGCTTTCTGGTGGCGCGTACACTAAACGTACGTCACGAATAATAAGCTGTTTGGTGAGATAAAATTCTAAGCCATTGTGGAAGCTATTGACTTCACAGCGGTAATTATCATCGGCTTCACAATCTTTAACCAAAGCTTTACTGTTGGTTTGGATATCTTCATAGCGCGCTAATGGATCTTCGCTTAAATTTGCCATCACTTGGGTGGTGACATCGGTCACGGCTTCTGTGATGTATAAACGCTCATTAGGGCCAGCCGAAGGCTCATCGGCTTTTGTTTTGGCTAGAAAGCCATTTTCTAAGTAGTTGTGCTCTGATTTACTGTTATATTGTATCGCTCGGTAGGCGCAGTGATGATTTGTCACAACTAGGCCTTGGGGGGAAACAAAACTGGCAGTACAATAGCCGAGGCTTACCACAGCGTTCATTGGGTATTGACTCAAGTCTGCCAATTGTTTTGCTGGGATTTTTATGCCACGTTGTTCGAGTTTTTCAGCAATAGAAGGCATTTGATAGGGTTGCCACTGGCCTTCATCACCGTAGGCGAAACCAGAGGACAGCACTAGGGCTGCAACGAGTGCAATACGCATGTTTATTCCTTATTGTTATTAGCTGTAGTCCGTAAAAACGGTTGGCGCTAGCCATTCGCTTATGTAGCGTAAATAGCCATTGCCTAAAAAGGTAAGCTTGACCCAAGTGTTATACCATATTTTGTTATTAGTCGTTGTAAATTGGGAGTAGGAATGTCACAGCAAGGTGCTTTTAAGCCCAAAAATAAGCCAAGAGATGCACAAATCGATGCACTGAAACTGCCGCCGCATTCTATTGAGGCTGAGCAGTCAGTACTCGGTGGTTTGATGCTAGATGCTGAGGCTTGGGACAGAGTGACCGAAGCCGTGGTTAGCGAGGATTTTTATTCCCGTTCTCACCGGATGATTTTTGCGGCCATGAACCGCTTAGTGGAAACCGGCCAACCGATAGATTTGATCACCGTTTCTGAGCAGCTTGAAATTGAAGATCAACTCGAAGACGCTGGTGGTTTTGCTTACTTAGGTGAAATCGCTAAAAACACTCCCAGTGCTGGCAATATTGTGTCTTACGCCGAGATTGTACGTGAGCGTGCTGTAGTACGTGAGATGATCCACGTGGCTCATGAAATTGCTGATGCGGGTTATCACCCTGAAGGTCGCGACTCTAGCGCGCTGCTAGATTTAGCCGAAACCAAGGTCTTTAAAATTGCTGAAAAACGCACTAATGCCAACGAAGGTCCTGAAGGCATTAAGAGCATTCTAGAAAAAACCGTCGACCGTATCGAAAAACTCTATAACAACCCTCATAACGGTGTTACCGGGGTATCCAGCGGCTTTGGTGATTTAGATAAAATGACCGCAGGTTTTCAGGGCGGCGACTTGATTATTGTTGCAGCCCGTCCTTCTATGGGTAAAACCACCTTCGCGATGAACTTGTGTGAACAGGCGGCGATGAATGAAGACAAGCCAGTGCTTATTTTTAGTCTTGAGATGCCCTCAGAACAGATCATGATGCGTATGCTAGCCTCATTGGGCCGAGTGGATCAAACCAAAATTCGTACCGGTCAGCTGGATGATGAAGATTGGGCCCGAGTGTCATCGACCATGGGGATCATGCTTGAACAAGGCAAGATGTACATAGATGATGGCTCAGGATTAACTCCAACTGATGTGCGCAGCCGGGCAAGACGTATTGCCCGTGAATACGGCGGCTTGTCGATGATCATGGTGGATTACCTGCAGTTGATGCAGGTGCCGTCATTATCAGATAACCGTACCTTGGAAATCGCCGAAATTTCCCGTTCACTTAAAGCCTTGGCGAAAGAGCTGAACATCCCCGTTATCGCTCTGTCGCAGCTTAACCGCTCCTTGGAGCAAAGGGCCGATAAGCGTCCGATTAACTCGGATTTACGTGAATCAGGTTCTATTGAGCAAGATGCTGATTTAATTATGTTTATTTATCGTGATGAAGTTTATAACGATGATTCACAAGATAAAGGTACCGCTGAAATCATTATTGGTAAGCAGCGTAACGGCCCGATTGGGCGAGTAAGGCTGACCTTCCAAGGCCACTATTCTCGCTTTGATAATTACGCCGGTCCTCAGTTCGAAGAAGATTAAAGCTCAACTGATGTGAAGCCCATGGCTGCTAGTGTCATTTCTGGCGGCCTTTTTGATAGTTGATAGTCGATAGAAGGCATAGCGTTGAAACCTTTTCCCCGCGCAGAAATCAGCCGCAAGGCATTACAAGCTAACTTGACTCGGATTCGAGAGTTGGCTCCCCAGAGTAAAGTTATGGCCGTGGTCAAGGCCAATGGCTATGGTCATGGGTTATTGAATGTTGCTAATAGTGTCACGGGTTATGAAAATGGCGCCGACGGTTTTGGTTTGGCTCGCTTGGAAGAGGCATTAGAGCTAAGGCGCGGCGGCGTTGAAGCTAGATTACTGTTACTTGAAGGTTTTTTCAGGGCCAGTGATTTACCCTTACTGCGCCAGCATCATATCGATACTGTGGTGCACCATGACTCACAAGTTGTAATGTTAGAGCAAGCAGAGCTTGCCACCCCGGTTACCGTGTGGATGAAAATCGATACTGGCATGCACAGGTTAGGTTTTAGCATCATTGAATTTGATGAAATTTATCAGCGTTTGCTAGCATGTAAAAATGTAGCCAAGCCAATCCATTTGATGACGCACTTTGCTTGTTCAGATGAGCCTGATAATGGTTTTACCCAAATGCAAATTGATGCTTTTGAATTGGCGACCGCCTCACTTGAAGGTGACAGGAGTCTCGCTAATTCAGCGGGGACACTATTTTGGCCCCAAAGCCAGCGAGATTGGGTCCGTGCGGGTATTGCAATTTATGGTGTGTCGCCAATGGTTGGCGATAAAGGCTGCAATCACGGCTTAGTGCCTGTGATGGAGTTGATATCACAGCTAATTTCAGTGAAGGTGCTACAGGCTGGTGAAAGCGTAGGTTATGGTGCCTATTGGCGCGCGGCCAAAGATACCCGTATTGGCGTAGTTGCTATCGGTTACGGAGATGGTTACCCAAGAAATGCGCCAGAAGGCACGCCTGTGTGGCTCAATGGTCGCCGAGTGCCTATCGTTGGCCGAGTGTCTATGGATATGTTAACTGTTGATTTAGGTGTGGATTCGCAAGATAACGTCGGCGATACGGTGCAGCTCTGGGGGAATGCATTAGCGGTAGAAGAGGTGGCCGAGCATATCGGCACTATCGCCTATGAGCTGGTGACCAAATTAACCCCAAGAGTCGCGGTTAACCTGATTTCTTAATCAGGTTGTCGCCGGGCTGTTAAAATTTAAAAAGAGCTAAGCCAAAGTATTGGCTTAGCTCTTTTTATTTAGCGCGAAAATCTAGACAGCTAAACGTCCTCGAAACAAATCTCTATATAGGCATTACCTGATTCATGGGTAAAAGGCATCAAGATTTTTTTGCCTTTGGCTTTATGAGAAATACTGTGGTTTTTACCTACCACGACTGCAGGGGTTGCCATATCAAAATCATAACCTTTATCGCTGAGTAGATTCTTGGCACCACCTGTAACCATATTGGTTATTTCACCTACCAAATCACTGACGTCATCATTTAAGTACTCAGGCCTTTCTCCCAGCATTTTATCCATGATCTCTAAAATTAGGCCTTCTTCAAAGGTGATCGATAACGATCCTTTAGTTTTAGGTCCTACCATGCCCATTAACCCAGAAATATCACCTTTAGCTAAATTATGCGTCTTTACTTGAGGCTTTCCAGGGGTGAGTTTCATGCTGGCCATGGTAGACAGCACATTGAGTAAGGAGGCTAAAAAGGGATTAATAAATTCAACATTCATGCCTAAAGTTATCCTTCAATTCAGTAACCCTGAGGAGTAATCTGTCCTCAAAATATTAGTAATATGCCCATTTATAGCACGCTTCTTTAGCTTAGATTACCCAGAACTAAATGGTAGTAATTTACTGATAAATAAATTTCATCCTAATGAGTATGGTTTATATTTCTTTTTATTCAACACCTTAGTAAGTCACTTTTATTGATGTAACATTGAGTATATCAGTTATGAGACAATTTTTTCCTAGCTAGCGCACATAACCATCATAGGTGTATTCAAATAAGCGTTAATGGGTTATTTGACGATAAGGTTTAGTGATATGCATGTGCCTAGGTATAATGCTAGCTAGGATATTTACACTCGGTGGGATAGCTCGCCGTAACATCAAAGGTCGTTTAGATTGAGTCAGTCTCTTAATGTTGAATTAGCCCACATGCCTTCGCTACTTAGCTTGTATCGAAAGATCTTTTTTGGTCGTAAGCCAGGCTGGGATGAGAAACCTTTACCGCTAATCCAAGTCAGAGTCGCTAATGCAGACTTATCTGCAGCTCAATTGACTCAATATGCCAAAGTGTGTGGTTTTAATTTTGATGGCGATACTTTGCCGCCGACCTATTTATATGTACTGGCATTTCGTCTGCATGCGGTTATTTTTACCCATAATTCCATGACGTTTCCTTTGCTTGGGATGATCCATCTTAAAAATAGCATTCAGTCATTTAGAACTGTGAAAGCCCATGAGAAGGTCAGTTTAGAGTGTGCCTTAACGAGTAGTGAACTCAAAGATGCTGGGCTTGAGTTTGAACTGGTCTCTAAGGTGTATGTGGGAACTGAATTAGTGTGGCAGGCGAGTTCGACTTATTTATACCGCATTGAGTCAGCGGGCCGCCGCGCGCGTCCACCTCGGGCTGGGGATATGTCGTGGGATAACGCCAAAGTGTGGGTTTTATCTGATGATTTAGGTCGTCAATATGCTAAGGCCTCAGGGGACTATAATCTGATTCATCTACACCCTTTATTATCCAAACGCTTTGGTTTTGAGCGGGTACTAGCTCACGGTATGTGGTCTAAGGCTCGCTGTTTAGCTGAAGTGATGCCCATCATTGGTGCTCGCGGTTTTAGTGTTGAGGTTGAGTTTAAACTTCCGGTGTTTATGCCATCAGAGGTCAGTTTCGCCTTTGAGGAAAATGATACAGGCCTAGTGTTTGAATTAAGAGACCTTAAAGGTCGTCGCCCTCATATTCAGGGACATGTCAGTTATTTAGATTAATTTTATTGGCATTAATGTTGTTATTTAAGGTTTTAGTATGTCAGTGAAATGCACTCATTGTTATTTGTCTATTAAAATGGATAATCAGGTAAACCACAGAGGTAAAGGGCTCGGAGTTGAGATCCAATGTCCTCACTGCCAAGCTTGGCTTGGCCGTAGCCGAATTTTATCTGGGCTTAAGCTAATAGGCTTTTATGGCGCGGTTACTGCGGGACTTGTGGGCTATTTTCTGGAGTTCGATACCCGAATTGTTAGCGTTGGAATGATTTTATTCGCCATTGTGCTGGCTGTGAGTCATTTGATGGACCATTTATTAGTTACAGAAGCACCAGAGATAAGCTCAGCCAGAGCATTGCGGCAAGTTTCAGAGCGTAAACGTCAAGCTCAGGATGCGGAGCGTTAGGCTTATTAACGATAAAAGCGGTAATAAGGACATAACTTTTATGTCCTAGACGTAAATTGTCACATTTAGTCGATTGTAAAAATGAGCGGCTGCAGTAGAATGCAGAATCAGTATTTTTATGTATTTTCTTTAAGGTTAAGTATCGTGAGAATGAAGTCACACATTAGGCAAGTGATATCGATGGGGCTTTGCGCCTTATTGATGTTTTTGTCTGTGGCTTCTTCAGCCCATGAATCCTTGCACTATGATGATGGCGCGAGTACTCACTGTACCTTGTGCTTTCATCAACATCAGCTCAACCACCTCTTAGAGAGTAAAACCATATCCTTGCCTGTTATCAAGCAAGATGTAGTCGTACTTGAGTTTATACTTAAGTCCTATAGTGTTGGTTTTACTGCTCATTATCTTGCTCGTGGCCCACCTAGTTACTCTATTTCTTAACACAATTTTAATTAATTTTTCGCCTCAGCCGTTGCTGAGGGGGAAGTGTATGATTTTTGGAGTAAACCGAATGCAAATTTTAAGCAGATTCTCTCTGTTGGCGCTTGCCTGCGCCAGTGTTTCTAACGTTTCAGTTGCCGCCGATGGCAGCTTATCTAACCCTAATATCAGTGGTGTGCTTAATGGCCATTATCAAAGTGGTGACCGCGCGCTTGGTGGGACTGAAGAAGGATTTGGTCTTGGGGAGACTGAACTTGCGCTGAGCGCCAATATCGACAATAGCTTCTACGGCAAAATTACAGCGGTGTTAGAAACCCATGATGGTGACACTGAGGTTAATTTAGAAGAAGCCTTCATTCAAACCTTGGCGCTGCCGGGTGGCTTTTCAGTCCGTGGCGGTCGTTTTTTGTCCGATGTCGGCTACTTAAATAACCAACATTCACATACGGATGCTTTTATTGATAGACCTGCGGTGTATCGTGCCTTTCTTGGGGGTCATTATTTTGATGATGGCGTGAGAGTTAGTTACGTGGCACCAACCGATGTTTATTGGACCTTAGGGGCAGAAGCCTTTAAAGGCGAGAAAATGCGCGCTGCCGATGAGCATGGTGAGCGTAAATTTACTGATGTAGGTGTCTATTCTGCGTTTAGTAAATGGGGCGGCGACTTGGGCTTATCTAGTTCATGGCAACTAGGGTTTAACTATCTACGTAATGAAAATGGTCAAGCCTACCTAGAACATCATGAAGAGCATGATGAGCACGCAGATAGCCATGATGATCACAGCGGCCATAGTCACAGCGCCGCTTATACTGGTAAGAACACCTATATTGCCGATGCTGTATTTAAATGGGCGCCGGATGGTAACTATAAATACCAACATTTGAGCGTAAGTGGCGAGTTTTTCAGGGTTGATAATATTGCAGCCTTAGCTGAAGAAGATCACGAGGAGCACGATCACCATGAGGATGATCATGGTGAGGATCATGACGAAGGCCACGCGGAGGGAAAAAGTAAGGATTATCATCAAGGTTGGTACTTGAGTAGTGTGTATCAGTTTTCCCCAAGTTGGTCCGCTGGCGCACGTTACGGTGAAGTGGATAGCCAAACTATTCATGGGGATCATTTGCACGGACAAGAGTTGAAAGAAACTGAGCTTAGTCTGGCTTGGCACAGCAGTCATTTCTCTAGTGTGCGCTTACAGTATACCCATCAAGATGGCACCAATTTTGATGGTTTCACTGATGATAGTATCTTCAGTTTACAGTACGTTATGACGTTAGGAGCTCACAGTGCGCATCAATTTTAAGCAAAAATTATACTTGGGCTTAATCGCATTTGCATCGTTAAGCTCATTTTATAGTGTCTCGGCTAAGGCCGAGCTTAATGTATTCGCTTGTGAGCCTGAGTATGCGGCGTTAGTGCAAACCTTGGCGCCCAATGCCAAGGTTTATAGTGCGACGACGGCTATGCAAGACCCACATCAAGTGCAAGCTAGGCCGAGTCTTATTGCTAAGCTGAGGCAGGCAGATTTACTGGTGTGCGCCGGAGCCGATCTTGAAATCGGCTGGCTGCCGATGTTGCAAATGAAGGCATCTAACTCCCAGGTCTTAAGCACAGATAAAGGTTTGTTCTTTGCCACTGAACAAGTGCAAACCTTAGATAAGCTGACTCAAGTGGACAGAAGCATGGGTGATGTGCATGAGAAAGGTAACCCTCATGTGCACTTTGATCCTGAGCGCATGCTTCAGATTGCCGAGGCGTTGACGCAAAAGCTTATAAGTCTCGATATTGAGCATCAAGCTGAGTATCAACAGCATTTTCAGCGTTTTAGTGGTGATTGGCAGTTAGCTATGAAGCGCTGGCAGCAACAGGCTAAGCCATTGCAGGGGCGTAAGGTTATTGCCTACCACTCAAGCTTTAGGTACTTGTTTGCCTGGCTTGGGATGGAGCAGGTGGCAGATCTTGAACCTAAGCCTGGTTTAGCGCCGACCACCAGTCATTTAGTCAGCTTGCTCGAGCGGACAAAAATGGGTGATGTGATGGCTGTGGTTGTGGCTTCTTATCAGGATGAACGTGGCGGGCTTTGGCTTGCCGAGCGCGCTAACTTGCCTATGTTGGTGCTGCCTATGTCTGTGGGGGGAAACGATGACAGCACAGATCTTATCAGCCTATATGACAGTGTGCTTGGCATACTCACTAATGCAGTAAAAAGCACTGAAGTAGAAAGTGCTGTGCTTCAATTGGGGGAGTAACATCCATGATAGATCTTGAGCTCGCTTCAATCTTATTACCTGCATTTGCAGCAGGCATTTTAGTGTTATCAACCCATGTGCTATTGGGCAGGCAAGTCTTGGCCAGAGGGATTATTTTTATCGATTTGGCCATCGCTCAAGTGGCAGCATTGGGGGCGATAGTGTCCCACATAGATCATAGGATTGAGAGCCTAGCCTATGCCCACGTGTGGATGCCTGCTTTGTTTGCCTTAGGCGGCGCGGGAATTATCGCTTGGTTAGCTAAGCATTTTGAGGCTGAGCTCGAGGCTTTTATTGGCTGCTTTTATGTACTCAGCGCAGTGGCTGCTATGCTATTGCTGGCAAATGATCCCCATGGCGCCGAGTTATTAAAGCAATTGATGTCGGGGCAGATCCTCTGGGTCAGCTGGGATGATTTACTCTTGCCCATGTTGGTGTCCATTGGCGTGCTACTCTTGATAGCACTTAGACCATCGCTATTAATGGGGAATAGTTTTTACTTTCTGTTTGCTATTGTGATCACCTTATCTGTGGAGTTAGTGGGGGTTTACTTAGTGTTTAGTAGTTTGATACTGCCAGCGCTTGCGGTGAATAAATTACCAAGCAGCAAACGGCTTGTTTATGCCTACTTAGTGGGGCTGTTTGGTTTCTTGAGTGGTTTAATTCTCTCGGCAAGTTGTGACTTACCCAGTGGGGCGGCGATAGTTGCCACTTTGGCCTGCAGTGGTTTGGTATTTAGAATACTGGCCTACCTACTTACAGCAAAAAGTGATAAGGCATGAGTTTAGTCACAGATTTGAGCGTACATATGTAAACAATTGATTGAGTCCCTGGCGCCAGCTGGCTATACTGGCGCCACTTTCTTTGCAGGAGTCAGCTGTGCTGCTAATTGTCCGTTCAATCATCCTTTTCGTGCTATTGTTTTTAGCATTCATTTTTGCAATTATTTACTGCCTGTTAAAGCCTCGCCACCGTGACAATGTCCATGTAATTGCAAACATTTTTGGCGCGGTCGCTCCGGTACTTGGCATCAAGGTTATCAACAGATACATAGATCCTAACGTGGTTAAATCTCCATGCATTTATCTGTCGAATCACCAAAACAACTTTGATTTATTTACCCACACCTCTGCAGTCCCTAAAGGAACCGTTAGCCTAGGTAAAAAAAGTTTGGCCTGGATGCCACTTTTTGGTCAGATTTATTGGCTATCGGGCAATATTTTAATTGATCGTAATAATCGTAACAGTGCCTTTGATACTATGGCGAAAACCATAGAGAAAATGAAAAAAGATTTGCTATCAGTATGGATTTTCCCTGAAGGTACTCGCTCTCGTGGCCGTGGCTTATTGCCATTCAAAGTCGGTGCGTTCCATACTGCTATTGCCGCACAAGTGCCGGTGGTGCCTGTATTGGCATCATGTCAGAACCACATAAAGCTAAACCGTTGGAACAATGGCGTGGTGATCGTAGAAATGATGGCGCCAATTTCTACTCAAGGGTTAGGTAAAGCTGAGGCGAAAAGCTTTTGTGCAGAAGTGCACGCCAAGATGTCGGCGCGGCTTGAGCAATTGAATCAAGAAGCCAAGTTATTAATGGCTGATCCACTGGCCAAAGATAGCGTATAATCTGCCGTAGTTATTGTTAATATTGTGTACGGAGAAAATCCATGTCTATGGAACGTCAGTTAAAAGAGCAGTTTGCCGAGAACCGCGAGATTGTTGCAGCACTGTTGGGTGACGGCTCAGACGCCGATTCCGAGTATGTCATTGAGCATCATTTCTCTTCGACCAATTTTGATAAGTTGGAAAAAGCCGCTGTCGATGCGTTCAAACTCGGTTTTGAAGTGAATGATGCCGAAGAGATGGAGCTTGAAGATGGCTCTGAAATCTTTTGCTTCGACGCCATCGCTAACCACAAGTTAGATGTTGCTTTGTTAGATAAGGCCTGCGAGCAGTTGATGCAGGTCGCCCATAAGCAGAAAGTGGATTATGACGGTTGGGGCACTTACTTTATCGGTGATGAAACCGAAATAGATGATGAGGAAGAGCAAGATTAATCTTGTTGTTTAATACCCGCCAATAAAAAAGCCCATAATTAAATGGGCTTTTTTTATTGGCTGTAATTTAGCTTAGGGCTGACTAACCCTGCTGCTCGATATAGATAACACTCTTGTTACGACCTTCTTGTTTCGCTTGGTATAGGGCCTTATCGGCGCCAGATAACCAGCTTGAGCTGGTCCCCATTCCTGATTGCAGTGCATTAATGCCAAGGCTGACGGTCACTTTAATTTTTTGTTGGTTATAGCTAACTTCAGATGTTTCAATTTGTTTACGCAGCCGCTCAGTAAACTGATGAGCATCGTTGGCATTAGTTTTGGCCAGCACCACGGCAAACTCTTCGCCGCCGTAACGTCCCGCACAGTCGGTTTCTCTTAGGGCATTTTTAAGTAAATGCGCAATATGTTGGATCACCTTGTCACCAGCGGGGTGGCCATATTGATCATTAATTTGTTTAAAATTATCTATGTCTATCATCACTAGGCTGGCGGTATCGGCATAGCGATTGAAGCGTTCAAACTCGTGTTCCATGCATTCTTGCCAGTGACGACGATTATGTAATTGAGTTAAGCCATCTGTTTGGCTCAGTAATTCCAGCTGTTCATTGGCATTCTTCAACTGCAATTTATTCACTGCAATATCAGTAACATCATAAATGATAATACAAATATGATGTATACCTGTTAGGGATGATAAAGGCAGTAAGGTAATGTTTTGATACATAAAATCTGCTCGGCCTGTAATAGGGCGATAGTTTTTAAACTCAAATACATAAGGCCTTTGTTCCCAGCTGATAAAGGTGCGATTTTTCAATAGGTAAACAGACTGCATTTTCTGTTTTAACCAGTCAGCGGGCAAGTTAGGAAAGGTCTCGAACAGGTTTTTACCTTTGATTGAATTTGGTGACACGCCGCTGTGGTTTTCCATAAACCCATTCCATAGCTGGATGTCATTGTTTCGATCTAATACTACCAAGCCAACCTCTATGGTTTGCACCATATCGATCAGCCAATGTAGTTCATTCATCGCGTTTTGATCAGTCGCCATAGAGTCGTATCCAGCCTTTATTAGTCTAGTAAGTAGCCAAGCTTAAAGTTCATTGTTGGTAACGAATCTTCGGTAAAGAGCAGTAATAGATCACACTGAATATCATAATCTTCGATACGATAGTTGATCTCCATGGCTAAGGTACGTTGCCATTTTTCTGAGTTATCGTGGATCAAGTCATTTACAGTGCAATGCCTGCCTAACACCACAGGGTGAGACTGACTAAACTGCATATCTAACTGTTCTGATATGCCGTTCAGAAAGGCACCGATCAACACATTACCTGTGTCCATCATGACCTCAATTTCAGTACTTGTGTCCTGAGGATTATTGAGTTTCATCAGTTTTGCCATGTCATCGAAGCTGGCATCATGGAATAACAATAATGCTTCCCCCGCAATGCCTGCGCCGATAAAACCTTGGCATAAAGCCGATACTTTAGAGCTTTCTGCTGTCGACTTTAGTGCCATGGTTAATTCACTCACTTCGAGTACGTTAACATTGGGTATTGGCAACAATACAAACACATCTAGCAACTTAGCCAATAGGTCAGCTGCGCGGCCCATGGCAATGTTGGCGATCTCTTGACAGGCATCACGCAAGTCAACTTTGATCATAGGTGTGTCTTCAATCTCCTTGCCTTGGGTCAAGGTTAAAATGCCATATTCTTGTAGAATATTACTGATGGCATCAGCACTCACGGGCTTCTGGATAAAATCCAAAGCACCCAAGGCCTTCACTCTTTCGTGAGCTTTAATCTGTATATCACCGGAGACCACTATGATTAGTGCCGGTAAATCCTGTTGTTGAACAATTTTTAATACTTCGTAGCCATCCATGACAGGCATGTTTAAGTCTAGAAATACCACTTCGCCTTTACCAGCTCGAATGGCTTCTATGCCTTCAGCACCATTGGTAGCGTAACTTATCTCCACGTCCCAGTCTTTCGGTAGAGTACGGGCCATCTGTTTTCTTGCCAGTGCAGAGTCATCACATATCAATATCGGGATTGTCATTGTGGCTATTGATCCTTTGTTCACCTGATATATTGAAGATAACACCTAAATTTCGATCTGGCTGATTATCTCAGCCAAAATGACGAAATTTGTCATCAATCTAATCCCGTAAGTTTGCTTTAGCGAATTCATAAAAGTATATGAATAATAAAGAACAACTGAGATAACGCACTGCAGAGCCTTAATGGAATTAAGCCCTAGCTAGCTTACCTTCGAACTTGCGACATGTTTTTGACACGGGTCAATATCTTGCCATGTTATAACTATTCGACAGTTACGCCAAATGTGTTAACCTAAAAACTGGACTGACCAGTAAGGAAATATTTCATGGATGGTGGCTTAGTAACATTAGAAAAAAACCAAGGGATAGCGTATGTAACCCTGTCGCGGCCGGATAAATATAATGCACTGAACTTTGATATGTTCAAGGCAATAGATAAGGTCATCAAACAGCTACAGCAAGATAAACAGCTTAGGTTGGTTATCTTAAGTGGTGCTGGAGGTAATTTTAGTTCAGGACTTGATGTGAAGAGTCTCAATAAAGATCCCAGTAAGGCCTTGAACTTATTATTTAAATGGTTGCCAGGTAATGCAAATTTAGCTCAGCGCGTGTCCTTAGGTTGGCAAAGGCTGCCAGTGCCCGTTATCGCGGTGATCGAAGGGATTTGCTACGGCGGTGGCATGCAGATAGTCCTAGGCGCCGACATTCGCATTGCATCTGACAATGCCAAGCTATCCATTATGGAGGCGAAGTGGGGGCTAGTGCCTGATATGGCAGGTCTTGCGGGGTTAAGGCAGCTTATTGGTAAAGACCAAGCGCTGAAGCTCACCTATACCGCAGAGGTGATAGATGCCGAGAAGGCCTTCGCAATAGGTTTAGTGACTGAGGTGAGCCTTGAGCCTATGGCGCGGGCTAAAGCCTTGGCTGAGCAGATAATGCAAACCTCTCCCGATGCCTGCGCTGCGATTAAATTGAGTATTAATCGCAGCTGGACTGGCTCACTGCGGAGCTTATTAAGCCGTGAGTCTGTAAGCCAAGTACGACTATTGCTGGGTAAGAACCGTCTTATTGCTGCATTAAGGCAAACTAAAGATCCGCAAAAACCTTATAAAAACCGCCAGTCTTGGTGGTAGATGATTGCAACTTTTAAGTTCAATTAGCGTTTAAGTTCAAATTAGCCCAGTTTAGCCACTGGGCTTTTTTTGTAACTTTTTTTGATATTAAGCAGAAGGTTATCGTCCGGTAGCAAAGCGCGCAAACCCCTCTATGTAGTTTTGAGCCTCTTCCCAGCCGCTGGGGTTATCTAAACTCAAGCTAAGTCGATATTGACGGTATAAACGAGTCGATTTAATTTGGTTCACATTGAGCCTTTGCTTTGCATCCGCCAAGGATACAGGATGACCATTAGGTGACTGTAAGTCGAGTACAGGGAAAAGTTGCATCAATAATTGCTGAGCGATGCTTTTACGCCGGCTGGCCTCGTCGATAAGATCTTCATGTTCACGATAGGGATTAATCAAGACTAATACATCCGGAGCGGGAATTTTCTTATCAAATAATAAGCTGACGAGAATGCCTGCGCTATCGTCAGAGACCAGATACATCTTAAGACCAGTATAGGAGTCACTGAGGGCTTGTAATGGCGTAAAACTCTTGGTCAGTGCATCCTGTTGGAAGTTTCTTAGTTCCAGCAACTGAGCAGAGTTGTATAGGGGGGTATTTTTATAGGCACTAACACTGAGTTGTCCATCGCCTGCTTTATTGATTTCATCTGCAGCCGTCGCAAAACTTGGACGATATAGGCCTTTTGGCGGCGTTAGACTAATGCTAGCCCAACCTTCAGGGTTGAGGGATTTACGTAAATGACTGATAAAGCCTGCAGCATCGGCGTTGCTGTCTGAGGGGCCGATAATAATCACACTGCCAAGGCGCAGTTTACCTTCCCATGGGCGCACCAATACGGGCATAGGCTTGCCTTCAACCTCAATGCTGGTGACTTCATCTTGGGGCAAGTAATCATAGCTGTTTTGCCCCTTAGCATTAGCACTCAATAGCAGGCTAATCGAGGCACAGAGACAGATAACAGAAACTGAGTGAAGGCGAGTCAGCATGCAGGTAAGGCCCTATAAAATAAAGTATTGAGCATAGCCAATTCCATGGGTAACCTCAACGGGCTTATATGATTAACCTCAGCTCAAGTTAAGGTTAATCAATAAAAAACCCTGCGGAGCAGGGCCTTTAAGGACGTAGATGTTACTTTTTAAGGGCTTGAGCCTCTAAACGTGACTCACAAGCACCATGCGGATCGCATCGAGTTGTAATTGGCTGGCATCTAAATAGCCATGAAGCTCAGCCATCTGATTACGCACGTATTCTAGCTCTTCTTCACGGATATTAGGGTTGACTGCTTTCAGTGCTTCTAAGCGTTCAAGTTCAGCGCTGAGCTGGCTTGTCATCTTAGTTCGGGCATCCACTAATAGCGCGTCTAAGCCTAACTGGGCTTGTTCTTGACCTTGGGCTAACAAGGGGTGAAGCAGTGGCTGCGAAGCATTAACCAGTTTACTGGCAATATGGCGATTCACCGCGCTGAGCTGCTTATCGAAGCTGGCGTAGTCCACTTTAGTGGCCAAGTTATTGCCGTTTTTATCTAGCAGCACACGGATAGGTGTCGGCGGTAAATAACGGTACAACTGGCTCGACTTAGGCGCAGAAGCATCGGCCATGTAGATAAGCTCAAGGAACAAGGTACCCGCGGGTAGCGCTTTATTCTTGAGTACGGCGACGCTAGTGGTGCCGGTTTCAGAACCTGTGATGAGATCTAAGCCTGTCTGTACCAGCGGATTCTCTTCTGAGATAAAAGCAATATCATCGCGAGATAGCGCCGTTTCCCTATCGAAGGTGACTGTGATGCCGTCTTCAGGAAGGCCCGGGTAAGTTGGGAATAGCATGTGCTCACTGGGGCGCAAGACTATGGTGTTTTCGCCGTTATCTTCTTGATCAACACCGATAATATCCCACAGCCTTATGACTGAGCCCACAAGGTGAGTGTCACTGTCTCTTTGGGCAAGGCGCTCAACTAATGCCGCAGCGCGAGCACCACCATGAGAGTTGATTTCCAAAAGCTTATCGCGGCCTTTTTCCATGGCTTGCTTAAGTTCTTTGTATTTATGCTGGGTATGGTTCAGTAGCTGAGTCATAGCGTCAGCGTCGTCTTCACACAGGACTTGCGTCAGTTCTTCTGAAAACTCATTAAACAATACGTGACCACTTGGACAGGTCAGTTCGAAGGCATTTAGCCCTTGGTGATACCACTGCATTAACCTTTCTTGGGCTGTGCCTTCAAGATAAGGCAGGTGAATTTGGATATCATTTTTCTGACCAATACGGTCGAGGCGACCGATACGTTGCTCGAGTAAATCTGGGTTCAAAGGCAAATCGAACAAGACTAAGTGACTAGCAAACTGGAAGTTACGGCCTTCAGAACCAATTTCAGAACAAATCAGTGCCTGAGCCCCAGCGTCTTCTTGGGCAAAATAGGCGCCCGCTTTATCGCGCTCTATGATAGACATGCCTTCATGGAATACCGTCGCCATTATACCCTCACGGGTGCGTAAGGCTTCTTCAAGGCTCAAGGCGGTCTCTGCTTGGCTTGCGATGATGAGCACTTTTTTACTGCGATGAGATTTTAAAAACTCAATCAACCAATCGACGCGAGTATCAAATTTCCACCAGCTAGCGCTGTCACTCTCAAAGGCTTGATAGAGTTTCTCAGGGCTTAGGGCTTCTAATGCTTTGGCTTGCGGCGTCTTTTTACCGCTCATCATGGCATTTACCCGCTCTGCGGTGACATATTGCTCCGGCATAGTTTGCGGATGCGGGTTGAAAATACGCTTTGGAAAGCCTTTTACTGACGCGCGGCTGTTGCGGTACAAGACGCGGCCTGTGCCATGACGGTCGAGCAATTCTTGCAATAATCCATCTCGCGCTGCTTGTTGTTGCTCCGCGTCGACATCAGTTGCTTGAATTAAGCGCAGGCTTGGGGTGATGTCTTTCTCAGACAAGAGTTCAGTTAAACTATTGATTGCAATATCGTTAAGTTTTTTATCACTACTTAAAGCTTCGGCGGCTTCAGCAACGGCTTGATAGCCTAGCTCTTCAGCCAGAAACGCATCGTAGTCGTAGAACCTGTCTGGGTCTAGTAGGCGCAGGCGGGCAAAGTGGCTCTGGTGGCCTAATTGATCTGGTGTTGCCGTGAGTAATAATACTCCAGGTACCACTTCACTTAAGGCTTCAACGATTTGATAAGCACGGCTTGGGGCGTCTTCGCTCCACTCTAAATGGTGGGCTTCATCCACCACGAGTAAATCCCAATCGGCATCCAGCGCTTGATCTAAACGCTTTTTCTTACGCAGTAATTCTAATGAACAAATAACCAGTTGTTCGGTATAGAAGGGGTTGTCATTATCGGCATAAGCTTCGACGCACCTGTCTTCATCAAACACTGAAAACCGTAAGTTAAACCGGCGCAGCATTTCCACCAGCCATTGGTGGCGCAAGGTGTCTGGTACTATGACTAAAATACGCTCGGCGCGGCCTGTCAACAACTGCTGATGCATGATAAGGCCAGCTTCAATGGTCTTACCTAAACCCACTTCATCGGCAAGCAGTACTCTTGGGGCGTAGCGGCGGCCGACTTCATGGGCTATCCATTGCTGGTGCGCAATAAGTCCGACTCGTGGGCCTTGTAATCCGAGCAAATCTGAACTGGCCAGTTTATGGCGCAGCAATTGGCATTGGTAGCGGATCCCAAATCTGTCTAAGCGATCAATTTGTCCGGCAAATAGCCTGTCTTGGGGCTTGTTAAAACGGACATTATGGCTTAGTAGTGTTTCCCGTAGGCTAACGGTTTCCCCTGTTTCACTGTGAATGCCGTGGTAGACCACTAGCTGGTCTTTCTCTACCACCTCACTGACTGTAATACTCCAGCCTTCATGGCTTTCAACGGTATCATTAGGATTGAAGATTACACGTGTCAATGGCGCTTCAGCGCGGGAGAACATGCGGTTCTCTCCGGTGGCGGGGAAGAGTAGTGTGACCATGCGGCCTTCTACTTGTACAACAGTGCCTAATCCAAGCTCTGACTCGGTATCACTTATCCAACGTTGACCTAAGGCAAACGGCATTTTTAAACTCTCATTTTTAAGACGGATTCAATTCGAGGGCGCGTATCTTATACCAAACCCAGCGAGAATTGAATTCTAGCAGTGATTTAACTGCCTGTGATGTTCAAGTCGTCATATCAATGTCATCTGTTTGTCACAGCCTGAGGGTTACCTTCAGTAAGGTACTGATTTAGAAACTGAGTGGCAGTTGAGATTTTTACACTTAGCTGCCATAGTCAATTTGAGCGAATGTTGATTTTGCACCATGGTGAAGTTCAACTTGTTGCCTTTGAAATCATATGCTCAATGCTATTCAGTTTTTCTTGTTGATAACTTATAAGGAACGTTAACGGGTTTGCTCGCTAAGCGAAAGCCTGACAGCCAAAGCCGATGTGAATCGCAATCCCATTGACGCCAAGCCCCTGGGAGGCGCCATGAAACAAGACCACAGAAAATTGTTTGTACTGGATACCAATGTGTTATTGCATGAGCCGTTAGCGATTTACTCGTTTAAGGAGCACGATGTGGTGATCCCCATGACAGTGCTTGAAGAGCTCGATAACATTAAAGACAGAAAACACGATATCAGTCGAGATGCCAGAGTCGCGATCCGCGCTTTGGAAGATATTCTCGGTGGCCCTACTACCCCAGAACAAATTCTTAAAGGCGTGTCATTACCTAGCCGAGAAAGTCATCTAGATGTTGCGGGCAGCTTATCTATTTTCCCTGATCACCAAGTGGATTTTATTGCCGGTGCTTTACCTGGTGACAATAACGATAACCTGATCATTAATGTGGCTTTGCACCTGCAAAAAATCCACAAACCGCGCACTGTGGTATTAGTGACTAAAGACATTAATATGCGCCTTAAAGCCAAGGGGGCAGGCATAGAAAAAGTTGAAGATTACCGCAGCGATCAGCTGATCGATGATATTCGCTTCTTAGCCAAAGGTTTTTATCAATTTGAAGGAGATTTTTGGTCCAAATTGGATAAGGTCACCACGGAACGCCAAGGTAAGCACACCATTCACCATGTCCCGGTAGCAGCCTTAGGCAAAGAAGCATTTTACCTTAATGAATATTTGCTCGATGAAGAAGATCAATTTTGTGGCCGTATTACCGGTAAAACCGATACCCACTTAGATATCATTGACCTTGGGCGGGACAGATTGAATCATATTGAAGCTTGGGGAGTTAAGCCTAAGAATATCTATCAGGGCATGGCGCTTAATGCTTTACTCGATCCTGATATTGATTTAGTTATCCTCACAGGCCCAGCAGGCTGTGGTAAAACTTTATTGGCAATTGCAGCCGCCCTTGAGTTGGTGGTCGAGCGTAAGCGTTACGACAAGGTGATAGTAACCAGAAATACCCCTGAAATCGCAGAGTCTATCGGTTTTTTACCCGGCACAGAGGAAGAGAAAATGGCCCCTTGGCTTGCGGCCATTACGGACACCTTGGAAGTGCTGCATAAAAATGATGTTAATCCTAGCGGCAGTATGAATTACATCATGGAGAAAGCCAATATTCAGTTCAAGTCGATAAACTTTATGCGCGGCCGTTCTATCCAAAACTCTGTGGTGTTATTGGATGAATGTCAAAATCTCACCGCATCGCAAATCAAAACCATGATCACTCGCATGGGAGAGGGTACTAAATTGATCTGTTGCGGTAACTTAGCCCAAATCGACTCGACCTATTTAACCGCAGTCACCTCGGGGTTAACTTACATAGTCGAGCGTTTTAAAGACTTTGAGGGCAGCGCCAATGTGTACTTAAATGGCGTGGTGCGCTCACGCTTAGCGGAATATGCTGAAGAGCATTTGTAAGCTGAGCCTAAGGGGCGCGTCAGTATTTGTATAATAGGTCGCCTCGGGCGGCCTTTTCATTGTTATTGAGGCGTAATTTAACTGCCTTTGCTGATATCTTCCTGATATTATGTGCAAATACTATGCATTGAACGCGGCTGTATTCACTTAATTTAGCGCCTTTGCCTTTAGCCGCCCAAGGGTCATTAATGAAATCGACTGAGCCAGACTTACAATTAAAATCCCCTATCCAGCGTAATTATAACCGCGCCGTTTTTTATACCTACATCGGTGTGATTGTGATGGCATTGTTGTCGGCTTGGGTGCTATTTGATAAACAAAAAGAGCAGCTTATCGAACAAAGGGAAGAACAAGTAGCTCGCCACGTTTTACAAATTGACTTGCTGTTGGAGTCAAGTATTCGTGCGGTGAAAAGTTTGCGCAATGTTGCGGTCGATCATTTGAAATTGGGTGAATTGGCCCGTAAAGACATGTTGCCCAAGTATGAAAATTTTAATCAAGATGGACAGTTTTTTACCTTAGAGCCCAATTATGCTCACGGTGAGCCCTTTACCAATATGGGCCGTATTACTGGCTCTGGTTCTTTGCAAAATCGCAGCGATAAGTTCTATCAAGAATTAGAAATGCTGTTTGAGCTGTCTTTGTCTTTCCCTGTCGCTAAAGAAGCCGCACCCAAAGCCTCATCGATCTATTACATTTCCAACCAAAGAATAATGTCCTCCTACCCTTGGTCTGCCAATGAGCAAGGCTTTCGGGAAGAATTACTTAATAAAAATCAATTTAGGTTGGCTACCCCAGAGATGAACCCTCAGCGAAGTGTGTTCTGGAGCGAAGCTTATGTGGACGTGTCTGAGCAAGGTTTGCTAACCACCTTGGGTTTGCCTGTGTACCTGGAAGATGAGTTTATCGGCTCCATCAATTTAGATATGACTTTGTCATCACTTGCCAAGCAAATTCGCATGTATTTTAAGATGCCTGGCACGGTTATCTTGCTTGACCAGCAAAACAATATTTTGTCTCATAGTGATTTTGATAACGTAGAGATGAACCGGGTTTACCACATCAGTCAGCGTATTCCTTCTGAGTTACATGCCTTAGCCGAGTCTGAAATTTTTGATGCCCATGACGGGGTGTTACGTAATGGCTACTATATTCACTCAGTGGCACTGCATAATGCACCTTGGCGCCTGCTTTATTTACAAGAAGAAACCGCGCTGTTTCAAGATGCGTGGGACAAACTACAGCTCACCTTCTTACTCGTAGTCTTAGCGCTTTCTTTACTCGTGACCATAGTCCATTGGCAGACCCGTCGTGCTTTCGTTAGCCCAGCGTCACGTTTGTTGACTCACCTTGAAGTGTGCTCGCAATCGCCCATCAAGCCACCACGAAAAATTACCTCAGGATGGGAGCCTTGGTTCCAACTTGTGAGCCGTATTTTTGAAGAAAACAAACAATATACCCTGCATTTAGCCGAGCAAAATAAGCGTTTGGATAACTTGGTGGCTAAACGCACCCAAAGGCTTAGAGAAACCACAGAAAGACGAGAACGTGAATACGCTTTGCTGCGTTCCTTAATTGACTCTATTCCTGAGGCTATAGTTTTTAAAGATCAAGAAGGTAAGTACTTAGGTTGTAATAAATCTGCCGAACACATGCTGGGCTACAGCGAAAGCGAAATGATCGGCATGACATCAGTAGAGCTCACCAGCCCTGAACAAGGGGCGCGGATCCGCCTTGAAGACAGTCAAGTGCTTAAAGACAGGGCCGCATTACGCTATCAAGAGAAAATAGAAATTTCAGGTAAGTCAGTACTGCTCGATATCTTAAAGCTGCCTTTCTACAACCGTCGTGGCGATTTACTCGGGCTTATCTCGGTATGGCGTGATGTTACCCGTGAATATCAATCGGCGGAGCAATTGCGTTTGTCTGAAGAGCGTTACCATTTAGCCATGGATGCAGTGGAGGATGGTCTGTGGGATTGGTATTTAGATTCGGAACAAATTATTTGTAACCCGTCTTACTACTCTATGTTGGGCTATGAAACTAACGAGTTTCCAGCGCTTATTTCTTCCATCGAAGAGCTTATCCATCCTGATGATAGGGGCAGGGTGAAAGAGTATCGCGATCATTATTTGAGTGAGCCAAGCGGGGCTTATGAAACTGAATTTAGAATGCGCACTAAAATAGGCAGTTATCTATGGGTGCTATCTCGCGGCCGAGTGGTGGAGTTTACTGCTGAGGGTATGCCGAGCCGTATGCTTGGTACCCATAAAGACATTACTCGTCAAAAAAGCAATGAAGTCGCGCTGCTAGAAGCTAAGCACGAGGCTGAATTAGCCAACATGTATAAGAGTGAGTTTCTGGCGAACATGAGCCATGAAATTCGCACGCCAATGAACGCTATCATAGGTATGTTACAGCTGGCTTCTCGAACATCTCTGACTTTGCAGCAGCAAGATTACCTCAATAAAGCGGGCTTCTCTGCTGAATCATTATTGAGGATCATCAATGACATTCTCGACTTCTCTAAGATTGAAGCTGGTAAGCTTGAGCTTGAAAATGTACCTTTCTCCCTAGAGAAAGTGCTAGACCATGTAATAGACATGAACGCGTTAAGCGCCCAAGAGAAAGGCGTCGAGTTATTGCTGTTTTCACCGCTTACCACTGGGCTTACCTTAAATGGCGATCCGCTGCGTCTAGGTCAGGTGCTGGTGAATTTATTGTCGAATGCGGTGAAGTTTACCCAAGAAGGTGAGATTGAGCTGGGTTGTGAAGATGTCGGCGAACGAGATACCCAAATTAGCCTTAAATTTTGGGTGCGTGATACAGGTATAGGTATCAAGCGTGAGCAACAAACTCACTTATTTGATGCATTTTCACAAGCTGATGGTTCCACCACGCGCCAATATGGCGGCACAGGCTTAGGCTTGTCTATCAGCAAGCATCTGGTATCTATGATGGGCGGTAATTTAAGTGTAGAGTCTGAGCCAGATCAAGGTAGTACCTTCAGTTTCACCCTTAGTTTCGATATAGCGAAAGCGCTAGCACCTGAGCCATTAATCGTGCCTAAACAGTTGAATAATTTAAGCTGTTTAGTGGTGGATGATAATCCTAGCGCACTGCAGATTTACTCCACTTTAATGCGTGACTTTAGTTTTGGGGTAAATACAGCCGTTGGCGGTGCAGAAGCCATAGCGCGCTTATTGCAACAAGACATAGATTTGCTGTTGTTGGACTGGATGATGCCTGTGGTGAGTGGGGGTATGGTGATTAAAGCCGTGGATGAAATGGTCGCTGATGGCCGCCTGAAAAAACGTCCGGTGATTATCATAATGACGGCTTATTCTACTGAGCCATTGAATCTAGAATTAGATGAATATCAGTATCATGCCGTGCTGCAAAAGCCGTTTAAGGCTTCATCTCTATTCGATGAAATTATTGGCGCTTTTGCCGCACCCGCCAAGATAAAACAAGAAGTTACCGAGGCTGTAGAGCAGCAACCACAGCAATCTGGCTTAGTTCTTCTGGTTGAAGATAACTTCATTAACCAGCAAGTGGCCAGCGAACTACTTAAGAGCGCAGGTTATGAGGTGGTGATAGCCGATAACGGTAAAATTGCTTTAGATTTGGTTGCCGTTCAAGAGTTTGATGCCGTGCTTATGGACATACAAATGCCGGTGATGGATGGCTTAACCGCAACTAAAATATTAAGAGAAACCTATAGTGCCAAGCAACTGCCCATTATCGCAATGACGGCCCATGCCATGTCAGGAGATAAAGAGAAAAGCTTAAATGCGGGGATGAATGCCCATATTACTAAGCCAATAGTGTTGACTGAGTTGTTTGAGACATTAGCCCATTGGATAGCCTTTAAAAACCAAGCTTAAAATAGTGATATCCCTATGGCTGCTTTGGGTTTTTTGGATAAAACAGCTCAGGTTTTTGTTCAATAAACTCAAAGTGCCGAGTGTTTTTATAGGGCAATTTCATAAAACCCGATACCCCTTGACCTTGAATTTTGCTGGCGTGGAATAAAATTCGGTCAAGGCAGGCACGAAAGGCGGCCTGTTTTCTAGGATTGAGCAGCCTTAAATAACTGTGGATTTTAAGGTGGTTAGGCAAGGCTTCAAAAATAATGCAGCCGGTATGGTGGATTTGGTTAAGCCAGCCCAATTCGGTCATAATTTCATTAGGTAGCTCCAAGTTTTCATCTGGATCTTTACCGTCCTCAAAATACGAATGTAGTCTGGATTTATCTTCAAGGGTGGGCACGTCACCGACTTCAAAGGGCAGTGGGAAATCACTGGCAGAGATGAAGGGTGAGGATGAGTCTGCCCGCTCTAAATGCAAGGTATCCTTAGCGTTAAAGAAGCAGACTTTAAATACCCCTATACGCCTAATACCTCGGGCCAAAGTCACCATATTATTCACTGCCTGAATAAGTGCCGCCTTAGCTTTGGGATCGTAAATCGCCAGATTCGAATCAATGTAGACACCGGTTTCTTGCCAATGAACAGCCAGCCCACCCACAATGGGGTATTGTCCTAAACGGCTCACTGCGGCAATAAAACCTTTCTCGGTATCCCCCATGCCAGCCATAAAATTGCGGTAATACTTCTCTAGCTGAATATCATCCATTTTATCTATGGGATCTTGAGTGTTGTGCTCTTTAAGAAATGATTTTCGTGAGCTATAACATACGGTTTCAACTTGCTTACTTTTAGCTTGGCCCCATACCGGGATTTGCGCAGCAGCAGGCGGGCTATTGAGTGCTGGCAGGTATAACTTAGGGCCATGACGCATGCTTTTAATAAAATAATCGCCCCCGAGTCGACGGGTGTGCGGATCGTCACTTAACATGGCGGTTAAGGTTTTTGCTAGCTCTATGGGCAGGCCAATGCTGGTGGCGGGGATCACTTGGCTGCCAAAACGGCTTATCTGTCCTGAAGCTAAAGCATATAAAGTGGCTGCTACCCCTTGCTCATCAAATCTGGGATTGGATTGAGCGCCGTTAAGCTGCTCTTCACCGATAAAGTACACATCGCCCATGCGGGCATTGGTGTCTTGTTGAGAATGAGACATTAATGCCATCACATTGTCAGCCACACCATGATAATGCTCATCTTGCTGGGCAAAGACGGCTGATCCCCAATCGATAAGTGACAGGTGCTCGGTTTCCATGTCGTAGACCAAGTTTGAAGGCTTGATATCGCCATGGACTAGGGGCTTTCCTTGACGTAAATAAATCAGGATATCAGCTAATTGACGTGCAATACTTAAAATCATTGCTGCTGGCAGAGCACCTAAACGCAAGCAAATTTTATCTAAATCCTCACCTTTACCGCGCTCCATCACTAAAATTCCTTGCTTGCCGACACGCTGAAATTTTATTGCCCTTGGCACGTTAGGGTGGACGACCTGCGACAGCATATACGCTTCTTCTTCGAGGCGGTCTTGGATATTTTGCAGTAAGTTAATCCGTGAGAATTTAAACACATGGGACTGCATCGCTTGATTGATGCCGGAAAATACAAAGCCATAAGCCCCTTTACCAATAAATTCGATTTGCGCATAGCCCAGTTTACTCAGTTGCTGCTTACACAGGCGGATCCAAGCCTTGTGCTGGCGGGCATCATTGGCTTTAAGCAAATAAATGGATTGCTCTTCATTAATGTAAAAATGCTGTAATTGAGGTGCTTGCAAGGGCGTGTCCTTGTTGGTTTTGTGATCCCTTAAGGCTTGATTTTCTATTGTTATTATCTTAGGTAGCGCGGAACCTTGACCTGTATCAAATTATCCTAATTGAGCAAAGGATAGTATTAATAGTCATTTGACACTTTATTTGAGGTAACCCCATTATGTCTAGCTTGGAATACAAAGATTTAGTGCCTTTGTTCGATTTTCCCCGCAGGCGCATTTTGCAATCCATGGAAGTTTATCATTGCCCCCATGCGGTTTTTTATAATCAAAGAGACGAGCAATGTATTACTTGCCATCAAGGGGAAGAGTGTTTGTGGATGAACCGCAATGACGCCTTGGTTGCGCTGGAAGAAAAGCCCATCGACGAGCTTAAGCAGCAGTTGTTGATCGCTGTCGATTATATTGATGCAAACCTCACCCCCCATCATTTATCTCGCCGGGATTGCAACTGTGACAATTGTAACTGGCGCAATCAAGTGCAGCAGGTATTAAGCAAGTAGCACCATCAGATAGCGTGCAGACAACAAGCCTGTTTGTTGTGTTTAAATGCTACCCATTTGCTGAGTTTGCATGGTGGAGAGTTAGCGGGTAAATTGGCTGGCAGCAATATAGTCATCATCGACCTTTCCCCTAAACTAAATTGGAGCCACCCATGGAGCCGAATTTTTGGCATGATAAATGGCATCAGCAGCTTATCGGTTTTCATCAGTCACAAGTTAATCAGTTGCTATTGACGCATTGGCAGCAGCTTGATATTCCTTCACAAGGGCAAGTATTTGTGCCCTTATGCGGTAAATCATTAGACATGTGTTATTTGGCTGAGCTTGGTCATAATGTGCTTGGCTGTGAGCTGAATTTAAGTGCCGTTGAGCAGTTTTATGCAGAAAATCAATTAACGGTAACCAGTCAAACTCTCGCTGAGCATAAATTATTTAACTGTGAGCAGATACAGATCTGGCAAGGGGATATTTTTACTCTAGCAGCACAAACCACCCAAAATATCAGTGGCTTTTATGACAGGGCTGCACTAATTGCCTGGCCCGAGTCTTTGCGCCTTGGCTACGTTAAGCAGCTTGCCACCCTTATACCTAAAGGCTGCACAGGTTTATTGGTGACCTTAGATTATCCCCAAGAAACATTACAAGGCCCGCCGTTTGCTGTGAGTCCAACTTGGATAGAAGTGCACATGAGTGAATATTTTGAGATAAGGCTATTGGCTTGCCATGATGTACTGGAAGATAACCCAAGGTTTGTGAAAAAAGCAGTGCCTTGGCTTAATGAAGCTGCATATCAACTTAAGCGAAAATAATTAATCCGGTTGGTATCACTCACAGTGATGATTTTAAACGATATAAAACCAATAAAAACAGGCAACTTAAGGTCGCCTGTTTTTATCTGTATTCTGCTTTAGGTGACTACAGCTTAGAAATCGTAGCGTATACCAACAGAGAGTACGTTATCATCTTCTAGATCTACCTTGTTTGTTACAGTGTAATCACCTTGATACATGGCGTAATGCGCGAACACTAAGGTTGATTTAGCCAAGCGATAGTCGGCGCCCACAGTAATGCTCTGAACATTAATGTCACTTAAGTTGGTCGCTGTGCCAGCCTTAGGTTTAATGCTTGAAATATTCTGGAAGTATTTACCCAAACCAGATTCATCCATACCGTATTCTGCTTTTAAATTAACGCCGTTCAAGTCATAGGAAAGGTTAACAAAGTAACTGTTACCATCAAAAGCACTGTCTAAATTACTTTCGGAGTTTTGAAACAACCCCCCAAGCTTAAATTTGGCTAACTTAACCTGAGCCACGGCGCGGTATGCATCAATATTACCTATGGCTTTGTTGTAGGCGCCAGCAACATAGAAATTGTGTGATTTAAGGCTCTTATCACCAAGGGTTACACTGAGTGCGTATTGACTGTCGTCAGTATCTTGGTTGTCTTCCATTAAATAAGTGGCGTTAAAGCCCACCATATCCGCTAACAATGGTGAGTAATACCAAATGCCATCGGCTTCACGTATTTGTCCGCCAGTGACACGGTCGATATCGGCGTTGGTGTTACCAAATAAATCTATGCCACCTTCTGATTGTTTGAATACTGTATCATTACGACCAAAAAGCAAGGTGCCAGCCTGATTCTTAAGGCCTAAATAAGTATTACGTGCTTTGAAGGTATCACCGCTGCCAGAGGTGTTTTCTACTTGAAACTCCATCTGGTAGAGGATTTCTAAATTATCTGAGATTTTCTCAGCGCCTTTTACACCGACTAATGAAAAGTTGTTTTCAAAATAGGTACCGCTTTCATCTTTTTTAAGGTTGTTGGTGCCACTTTGAATGGTCGAGCCCATATCCGTGTGGGTTAAGGAGATATCTAAGCGGCCGTAAAAATCAGGACCTTGTGCAAATGCTGCAAACGAGCTCAAAGACAAGGCCGAGGCAATAGCCACAGATACGAGTGTGTTGTTCATCTTATTTCTCCCAAGAGCCAAACCTGGCCCGCTGATTTTAATTATTAACCTTGGTGTAAGTGTGCAAACATAACGATTAAATGCGGCTCAAAAGCGACAGTTATGCTGATTAGTTCAAAATAACCGCCAGTTTTGGGTAAAGCTGTTCTAGTGTGACGATGAAATGGTGATAATGTGACAGCTTCGATATTTTGATATCCATTACAAGATTCTGTTATTTATAGATAAAATAAAAATCGGCATCAGCTGTTAGCATCACAGTGTGCACCACTTGAGTGGTTACCATTTTGATTAGCTTACGATATATCTTGTAACAGTCATATTTGACCAAAGTCGAATAACCTAGCGGCTTAGTGGATGGGTGATGTTGGGGCTATTTTCATATACACTCGCAGCTGAAAAAATTAGTCTATCTTGGTGTAATTATGTTGTCGGAATCTTATCTTTCTCGTTTTGCTGGAATTGGCCGCCTGTATGGTCAAGATGCCTTGGTTAAATTTTCTCAAGCTCATGTCATGGTTATTGGCATAGGCGGAGTCGGAACTTGGGTTGCAGAAGCCTTAGCGAGAAGTGGCATTGGTCAGATAAGCCTGATGGATTTAGATGATATTTGTGTCACCAACAGTAACCGTCAGTCCCATGCATTGGCATCCACCATTGGTCAATCTAAGGTGGCAGTTATGGCGGCCCGCCTTAGGGATATTAATCCTGAGTGTAAGGTGAATGAAATTGAAGATTTTCTGACACTGGATAATCTTGGCGAGCATCTAGTTGCGAAGGCCCAAGGGGGGAGTGTTGATTTTGTGGTTGATTGTATTGATGCGGTGAAACAAAAAACCGCGTTAATTGCTTGGTGTAAGCGCAATAAGCTGCCTTTAGTCACTGTTGGCGGGGCTGGCGGGCAAACCGATCCAACCCAAATTCAGTTACTGGATCTCTCTAAAACCTATCAAGATCCTTTATTGGCAAAAGTGCGCAATTTGTTGCGTAAAGACTATAACTTTTCTAAAAATCCCCAACGCCGCTTTGCCATTGATGCGGTGTTTTCAAGTCAGCATTTGGTCTATCCCCAAGCGGATGGCAGCGTATGTAATACTAAGGCGACTGCAGATGGCAGTATGCGTATGGATTGTGCTTCAGGGTTTGGCGCTGTGACTATGGTGACTGGCACTTTTGGCTTTGTTGCGGCAAGCCGAGTATTGGCTAAATTGGCGCAGTCGTGATTGTGGCTAAGTCGTGACCAATAATGTCTATAAGCTTAGCCGTGTCAGATAAGGTGTTGCGCATTATGTTCTATCGGGAAATGCACAGTAAATAAGGGCCCGCCTAAGGGGGACTGTGCTTGATAGCTAATAGTGCCTTTTAATTGGGTTGCGGCATTAAATGCGGCCGATAGGCCAAGACCTGTGCCACCTTTGTGACGAGTAGTGGTGAAGAATGGCTCAAACATGTGGTTAGCAATATCTTCAGGTATGGCAACCCCATTGTTATGAAAAGCAATGCTAACATTGTTATCTTCTAGTTCAACTTTGATAATAAGTTTAGGGTTTTCAATATCCTCAAAGCCATGGCTGTAGGCATTGGAGATGATGTTACTCACAATCTGATTCATCAAACTGTAATTGGTGGTGATCGTTAGCTCGGGATCAATTTCTAAGCTGATATCAACATCTAGATCTGGGTGAGTTAGCTTACTGGAATCAACAACGGCCATAAGTTGCTGTAACAAATTGAATTGGGTGTTTTTCTCATTTTGCTGCTCAGCGGCTATGGTTTTAAACTTCTTAATCAAATTACTGGCTTTGGTGATATTGCTAATGATCAGCTCACAGCCATGTTGATAATCTTTTAGTATGCTATCTATTTGCTCTAGGGTTGCATCGTCACTGTGGATGATTTTAATTAATTCATTAACGTGTGACAGCTGAGCGCTGGCTGCGGTAAGGCAAATTCCAATAGGAGTGTTGATCTCGTGGGCAACACCAGAAACTAAGCCTCCCAGAGCCGCCATTTTTTCCTTCTCGACTAACACTAACTGAGCTTTTTTAAGCTTGGCAAGTGACAGTTCAAGCTCGGCAGTTTGGGCTTTTACTTGGCTGGCTAATTCTTCTTTATAACTGCATTCAATTTCTAGCAACCGTTCTCTGTCAGTTAAGGCATCCTGCAATTGAGATTTTGAACGCTGCAGATCCTTAAAAGACACCCGCACCTGTTCTTGCATAGCATTAATCGCTTGAGCCACAGAATGAAATTCATCATCGAATGGTTTGCGTTCAAACTTAAGGGGAGTGAAAGGCTGCTGTAAATCGATATTGCCGCAATATTGGCTGAGCTTTAACAGATGCTTAGTCACATGTAGCCAGACTAAAAACAGGATGAAACCCGCCACAAGAAACGTCTTAATGGCGTTTGAAAGCAAGATGAGTACCGCTTTGTCATAGAGTTTTTCGTAAATTAAATTTAAGTCGGCTTGTACCACTAATGTACCTACCTGAGCATTGTCTGCGGGACGGTAGAGCAGTTGGTAGCTTTGTTCGATAATCGCTTTGGTTTTTTTAGTGCCGAATCGCCACTCTTGCTCACTGTCATCTTTAATAGAAACATAGGTAATGTCAGGTAATTGACTCAAGCCCTTTAACTGGGTGTTGATAAGCTTTTCATCGATAACCCAAATACTGGCGGCAAGTACATCAAGGTTAGCCATTTCAATACTGGAGAATGCTTGATCTATTCGATTAACATCGGTGCGATAGTCATTAATCAACTGATAAACTGTGGTTATCAAGGTAATAAAAGAGCTAAATAGCACGATAGACAACATGAGTCGCCGACCGATAGGGCTCTTTAATAGCAGACTGGTGCTTAGCTTCATAGGCTGGGTCGGGAAGAGATTTAGGTTATTAATTTGATGGCATTAAGCATAGACGCAAACATTCAGTGAGAGCAATTTTTTACTTTAATTTTAGGCACTTTATCCGTATTTTCGTCTGCATTTTTTTGGCATCATTCTTGCTTTGTACCTAGGTGAACTCAAAGGGGTTCAAAAATCTGACACTGACTAGGTGACACCATGATGAAGATGAAATTAGCGAACATAACCCAAATGGCGAATAAAAAAATATTGATAAGTTTTATGTCTTGGTGGGTATTAGCCTGTGGTGGCTTACTCTTTATGCCGGCAAAAATATTACTCGCCTTATCGTTGACCGATTTTGTTACGCTTTACGCTGACTTTATTGGTCTAGGTTTAATCGTCGGAGTGGCATACTTTTTAAGCCAGCTACTAAGCTTTTTTGTTGATGAGTCAATAGTGCATTTAAATAACAAGCGTTCTATCGAGATCATAGAAGCAAAAGTGAAATTACTTGATCCTGCCGAACGGGCTTTATTAAGAGAGTTCTTTTTACAGGGGGCAACGATATTGACCTTGCCACAAGATGAATTAGCAGTGAAATGTTTGGTTGATACCCAAATTTTAGAAGTGGTGGGTAATGTGCGTCATTATGCGATACAGGGCCCAACGGCAGATTATAAAATCACTATGCGAGCACGGGTTTACCTCAACCGCGATGTGCTTAGATTACCCGCTGGTGAGCCGAGCAAAGAAGAACTATCAAATTTAATTAAAGCCAGACCTCAGTTTGCTTCGGGCTTAGTGCAGCAACGTAAACACGCAGCATAATTTGATTGTTGCAGTATAGAGTGTGGCGTGCGCAACAAGCATAAATTCGGGGGGGCTTATGCCCCCCTTTTACTTGTTATTACTTGCCAAATTGAAGAGTGGCTTAAGCACTCACTAACGGCTCACTCAAAGCGTGATTTTTGCTAGCTGAGCTGCGGATTGTTATTTCTTTTCAATGGGCGCAGATTTGACCACAAACAGCCAGCCTATATAAGAAACTATGCCAATGGTGCAAAAAATCACAATCATAGAGAGCAAACCGATAAAGTTACCAAACATTAAATCTAGCCAAAATGCCATGATTGTCATCCTCTTAGTGTGTATTGAGTTATCAGCCTAACGCCTCTTAGCGGCTCAAATGCTGATCTCGATCAATTTCTGTTGTGAAAGCGCTATTTCATAGAGTCAAGATGGGCTAGCGATCACACAACTCTTCTACAGCTTTGGCTGTAATATTTCAGTGAATAAGTTTCTCTGAATGAGTTTTGAGCGGTTAAACGCTAATTTGATAAAAGAAGGTTTAAAGCCCTTGCCATTGATGGTGGCAAAGGTATAATCCTCAACACTTAATCAGCCCAAGGGAAGATTAAGTGATTTGATGTTATAGAACAGAAATGCCAGCGTGATGAAATTGGTATACATGGGGGATTCAAAATCCCCTGTCGCAAGACGTGTCGGTTCGAGTCCGACCGCTGGTACCATTTCTCCTTTAATTAAAGGCTATAACACAAGCAACCGACCTAGCGTCGGTTTTTTTGTATCTAAAATTTGAATACAGTCAGTGCTTTTGGTAACAAATAAGTTTGCACCCTCTTAGTATTTTTGACGCTATTCACTTAACTCCGAAGTGCGACACTCACCAAATTAAGCGGCTAATTGTTTAAGCACAACAGCTGGCTGCTTAAACATCAAACACTTCTTAGGTCTGTAATTAATCCTGTTCTGGGCAAATAAGATGATGGCGTCGCTTACTGTCCTTAAGTCAGTCCCTTTTTTACATATTGCCTTAATAAACCGTTGGCATTTTCATTAGCGCTACGTTCCCAAGAACTATACGGATGAGCAAAGTAAAACGAGGTATCTAGCGCCTTGGCTATGACTTCATGATGAGCGAATTCATGACCATTATCGGCAGTTATAGTGTGCACATATTGCTTATAGGGCATCAATAATTCGATAGTCGCTTTAGTCACATCTTCAGCAGATTTTGAGGCCACTTTCTTTATTAAATAAAAACGGGTCTTTCGCTCTAAAATTGTCACGATTGAACCTGTCCCATGCTTGCCTAATACGGTATCGATTTCCCAATCACCGAAACGCTCACGGGTATCAACGATGGCAGGTCTAGAGTCGATAGAGGTGCCATTTTTAATCGCTGGCGCTTTCTCTTTTTTACCTCTGCGATAGCGCTTTCTACGCCTCAATTAAGAGTGTCGCAGTTATTATCTGAATGCGAGTATAAAGATATAGGTGAAAATGAAAAATGTACTGATTAAGCATTACTGACATTTGAGTATGGCTTGTTTTTTAACATGTTTTTGAGGTGGCTGGGTCGGTAGAGTTATAGGAATCTTTCTGTTAAAAAGATCACACGTATTGCTGTAGTTTGCTGTTAATATGGTGTTTACTTGCTCAATTTCACTTACTAGAGTGTTGATATGACTGCTGATGTCGCTAAATTTTCCCCCGGTGGTGCGTCAACTCAAGTTGCTGATATTTGCCCTCTGTGTCAGCAAGTTAACTTGTGTGCAGTGACTACAGATACTCCAATAAAAGACTGTTGGTGTCAGTCACAATCATTCCCTCCTAAGACTCAGCTTGCAGTGTCACTGCAAGCCAAATTGATTGCAAACACTTGCATCTGTCAGTCTTGCCTTGATGTATTTACATCACAATAAAGCGTATTTTTGCTAATAAACCTTAGCGATTGATGAGTGAAATGACGGTTGTTTTAAATCACAAACATCTGAAAAACATTGATTATTCAATTATAAACCCAAAAAGTTAAAATTCTTGTGGTGTTAGGGCTGTTCGGTATACTGACTTGGACTCGATTTAATTAGGGTATTCATAATGTTAAAAAAATCATCTTGGCGTTAGCCATGATTATCATTCTGCCTTTGATTGCTGCTCTATTCCTTAAAACCCATTATTCAGCCGTGCGTACTATTACTATTGAGCGCTTGAATGTACAGGTTTTTGACTACATTAAGCACTTAAAAAAATCAAGACAACTTTAGCAAGTGGGCGATGATGGATCCCGACATGAACAAGACCTATCGCGGCGTTGATGGTGAAGTGGGCTTTGTGTCAGCTTGGGCAAGCGAAAACCCTGATGTGGGTGTGGGTGAGCAGGAAATTATCAAGATAACCCCTAACGAAAGAGTGGATTTTGAACTGCGTTTTTTATCTCCATTTGAGGCTGTTGAGCCTGCATATATGACGACTAAACCCCTGTGTCCGACACTAGTACGCAAGCAGAGTGGGGCTTTAGCGGTCACATGGATTACCCGATGAATCTGATATCTGTAGCGATTTTGTTACCAAGTTCAAGGCTGTTATAACTAGGGCTAGGGATTTATCTACTGGTTAATCCGAAGGGCTATCGAACTCTACGTCTTCGAATAAGTCTGAATCTGGCTCAAGCACGGGCACAGACTTAAACTGACGAGCGAAGTGACGCTGTACTCCTTTAAGGTCTATGTTGCCAAGTCCTGAGGCGAAACCAAACCAGGCATAAAGGCCGCTGATGTCTTTAAACATAGGCGGTAAGTATTTAGGTGCACTAATAGTGCCTTCTAAATGGGCTTCATACAGCACTGGAATGTCTTCAATAGCGAGCTTGCCTAAAAACAGCATGGGGATAAGCTCAGGCAAGCCAGACATGATGGCACTACGTATAAAGTTGATGTTTTCTACGTAGCCGCGCACATATGAAATATCCTTAGTGAAAAAGCTACCACCTTCGACCATACCGCCACGAAATACTCGCTGAGTGACCTTGTAGCTGTCTTTCGCGCCTAAATTATGCTCGCGAAAATAACGGTAAATCTCAATAAAATCGGCACCATTTTCAGCCATATCTACAGCGGTAACACGATCGCTGATGCGCCTTGCACGCCCTGGATTTGAACTTAAGGTTAGCATTTCTAGTAGTACTGCTAAGCCTTCTTGACTGGCGGTGACTCGCGGTGAACCGACGCTAAGCCAAGTGGCGTGAGGTTGGTCGCGGCCATTGAGCGTGGTGCCCACATGTACCCAGCCCTCATGGACCTCATAAACATTTAAATCAGACTCACTGAACATAGCGCGGGTGTTGATTTTTACCGTATCGCCGCCCACTGCTGCGTCCGATACTATACCGTCACTAAGTTTGACGTAAATTTTATCATCATGAAAATAGCCCACTAAGCGATCGCTTAAGGCTTTTACTGCTTCAGGCGCTGTGACTATCTTGGGGTGATGTTTGCTCATGTGACGGGCGGCCGGTAAGGAAAAAATATGGCTCAGCCTGTCGCCCAGTTGCTTTAACGTGTGCCTGTCGCCGTGGAGCTTGTCTTTGGCGCTGCCATAGAGGGTTTGGCTTAGGCGACCAAACTCTGGTGTGCCACGATTATTGAGCATATCAATAACAATACGGTATTGATCCACGTTGGAGACTAGGATCTTGCCTAGTTTGTCGCGCTTGCCTAATTTTCGCTGGATATCAGCCTTGAGAGAAACTAATTCATCTTGGGTTTTTAGCGCATCAAAAGATAAAGGGATATTTTGATAAAAATCTTTGCCAAGCTTAGGTAATTGCTTAGGTTTATTCGATAAAAACTCTTCTTGTAGCTCACTTGGCCACTTAATGGCATCGAGAATTTTTATCGGTGATTGGATGCGAATAAGTTCATCGGAGAAACGACGGATATCCTGCTGGTAAGGGGTGGCTTTGTCAGACATTGTCTTTTCCTTTGATAAGGCTTCTGAGTCGAGTTCTGGTGATGTTCAAGCAATTATAAGCCATCAAACATAAACAAGAAGGATAAAAAGTTAATATTTATCAACAAGCTATTATAAGAACTTTTATATGAACTTTGCCATGTGTTTGTATGTTATTGGTGCAAGTCATGTAATGTTTTTGTGCACCATCCTAAATGAGACGTTACTAATCTACTGATATTAAATGTTATTTCTAATTCCGTATCTCTGGCATTAAAGCTGCTTACTTAAGGGAGGTGCAGTAAAATCAGGAGGTAAATCCATGGCAGCAATGAGTTATTTAAGTGTAATTGAGAGATACAACGAGTGTGAGTCGCTGATTGATGAGTTATTGGCCTCAATCTTGATTGGCATTGGCGATGATGCTTTTGGACTATTGGATACCAGTGTACAGGTAAAAAATCAGCAAGTGCCAAGATTTGACTCCTTGGTGATGAACTACCCATTTGTGGATTTGCTTTATCTACTGGATAAACAAGGGACACAACTCAGTGAAGACATTTCGGTTAAAAACCAACAGGTAAGGTCCTTAGGAACAGGCCAAAATTGCGATCGCAGTCAGCGGCCATATTTCCGTCATTTAACTTCTGAGACGGGACTCTATGTGACTCGGCCCTATTTGTCACATTCCACGGGCTTGTGTTTGTCAGCCTCCTTGATTATTCGACGTGCCTGCGGTGAAGAAGCTATTTTGGTGTTAGATGTGGATCTGTCTCGATTGATTGAATTTATGATGGGGGATAGCGCGAGGCGCAAGATGTCACCACTGTTTAAAACCGTTTACTGTTTTATTGTTATAGGGTTATTTATCTTAGTGTTAGCTTTGATGCGCACAGTGGCTTTGGATACCTTGGCATTAATTAGCAGTGATTATGCGGGCGATCCCTTAAAGCCTTTCAGTATCATCATTTACCTCACTTTAGCTTTAGCGATTTTTGATTTGGGCAAAACCATCTTGGAAGAAGAGGTTTTGATGCACAAAGATATTTTTAGGCACAGCTCAACCCGCAGAACCATCACACGCTTTATCTCGACGATATTAATAGCCATCTCTATCGAAGCCTTGCTCACTATGTTTAAAGCCTCTCTAGGACAGGAACAATACATGCAACCTGCTATTTTGATGCTAGTGACGGTCGTCGGTTTATTAATAGGGCTTGGAGTCTATGTCTATTTAGGGGCTAAAGCTGAAAAGCTACTGACTGAATTACAGACGGATAAAATGGCATGTAGGACGAGTAATAAGTCCTAGCGATATTGAGAATCTGGTTGTTCTCTAAGTCTGACTACTGGTATTTAGCCTAGTCTCTTTGGCCTGTATTTTGGCTGGTTCATCAGGCTGTCGGTTGGTTTGAGATGAGCTAAAGATGTTATCAATCAAGGGCGCGAGTAAAAGATACTCTTGATGACCAAAGTAAAGCTGGTGGAATGTTCTAAATGTTTCCTGAACTTCGTTATGCTGAAAACTGTGATTAATGGCGGCTATGATGGCTTTGCCCTTTGGTGTCTTGGAGCATACAACATAAGCGTGCATAGGCCCAGCGGCCTCATGTATAGGTATTGCGATGATCTGTTGAGGTTGCTCAGTTTCTTGCTTGTGATTGGTTACTACTTGACTGAAGTCTATGATGGCGTCGATGCGCGCCATAAACAGCATGTCAATGAGTTTGCTCATGGAGTCTTCTGCGCCGCGAATAAAAAAATGTTTTGGATGAGTGGCAATAAAGTTATCAATTTCAGCGCCGTAGCTTCGTGATTTTACTACGCCTATTCTGAGTTTTCGACCTGATTGGGACTCTAAGTCTTGTAGTGAAAAAGGCTGGCTAAATTTATGCTGATTTTTTGCTAAGGCAATAAGTCTCACTGGTGGGAAAATACTAAAAGGATAGTGAGAAAACTCTGCAATCGCCTCACGTTTAGGATTTTTTACTTTATTTATCATGCAGGCATTTGGCAGTTTTTGAAATTCAACCCAGGCACGAGTCAGGCTCATTTTCTGAAACTTGGGCACCAATTTAGATTGGCTATGAGCGATTAAACTACGCCAAATTTTGTCCATAGAGTCAGGTGTAATTGCAGTATCTTGTTTATGTATTTCAGGAAATACAGACATATCGCTGATCACTATCAGTGCGAGAGGATCTGTATTGGTGTCATGGCCCAATATTTGAGTTGCATGGGCGGTATTGAAAGTTAATTGGCTTAATAAAAAAATCAACCAAGCTAGTGATGATAAAAAGGAAGCAACTGCATTCATGGCTATGGATTACTTGTGTTTAAGGTTTGAGTTTTTGAGCGTTCGACGAATGATTGTCTATAAATAACTTATCTAAATATGGTGCAAGTAGACGATACTCCTGCTCACCAAAGTAATAGCGATGAAATGTTTGTAATGTTTGCTGTACTTCTGGGTGCTGATAACTCTGATTTATGGCAGCTATGATGGCTTTTCCTGTAGGGGTGTTAGCACAAGCAGCATAAGAAAATACCGGTTCAGCAGCTTCTTGTAATGGGATTGACACTATTGGTTGTAATTGAGCTGTATCTTGTTGGTGGCCTAAAACTATTTGGCTGAAATCTATGATGGCATCAACACGTTCTTTTAGCAGCATATCAATAATTTTACTCATGGAGCTTTCGCTGCCCCGGACAAAAAAATACTCTGGGTTTTCTGCTATAAATTTATCTACTTCAATGCCGTAACTTCTTGATTTTGCAACGCCAACTCTCAAGTTACTATTTTTTAAATTTTGTAATGAAAAGGGGCGGCTAAATTTATGTTGGTTTTTTGCTAAGGCAATAAGACGCACAGGAGGAAAAATACTAAAAGGATAATCAGCAAACTCAGCAATGGCCTCGCGTTTAGTATTCTTTATTATATTTACCATGCAAGCATTGGGGTACTTCGTCAGTTCGACCCAAGCTCTAGTGAGGCTCATGTGTTGGTAAGTTGGCGATAATCTAGGTTGGCTATGGGTTAAAATACTGTCCCAAATATTAATCATTGAAGCCTCATCGACGACATATTCGGGATTATTCACGATTGAATACATTTCAGTATCCCCAAGTAACCTAATAGGTAGCTCGGGGATCACTTCAGATGCACTAGAACAAGCACTGATAAGGCTTAGTATGAATATAAACCCTTGGATGAGTAAACGGAGTAGCATAAACGTCTCTAATATTAAGTGTTTGTATCGCTAGTCATCCGTGATTATGAGCTGTTTTTTTCCTGCAATAGAATGACTGTTTGAGCCTAAGTATCATAAGTGCGATAGGGCTATCGTTACAATAAAGAGAACGGTCGGCCTCATTGTTTAACAAATAAAAACAACACGCTTAACATTAAGGCGGCCATAAAATACAAAACTTAAATTTTTTGACTGTTTATACCAATCACATTAGCTTCTCAGGCCTATCCCTCTGGAAATCAAATAATAAGCCAGTGTCCACAACGTAACGCAAAAGCCAACCATAATCGCCACTGAAAGCGGTACGCTAATGTCAGCGAACCCTAAAAAGCCATAGCGGAATACGTTGATCATATACACCACAGGGTTGAGTCCTGAAACGCCTTGCCAAAAATCAGGCAGTAATGACAGTGAGTAGAATACCCCGCCAAGGTAGGTGAGTGGCGTTAACACAAAAGTGGGTATGATACTGATATCATCAAAGCTTTTGGCAAACACGGCATTAATCAAGCCGCCTAAGGAGAACAGCACTGAGGTTAAGAACACGGTTAAAATCACTAACCCCACGTGATGCAAGCTGATGTTGACGAAAAACATCGCCACTAAGGTCACAATTAAACCCACGCATAAACCACGGGCAACGCCGCCGCCAACGTAACCTGCAATCATCACGTAATGAGGCACAGGTGCCACCATGATTTCTTCCAAGTTTCGTTGAAATTTAGCGCTGTAGAAGGATGAGGCGACGTTAGAGTATGAGTTAGTGATAACTGACATCATGATTAGGCCAGGGGCGATAAACTCCATGTAAGACACGCCGCCCATCTCGCCAATTCTGCTGCCGACCAGATTACCAAAGATCAAAAAGTACAAGGTCATAGTGATGGCTGGCGGCACTAAGGTTTGGATCCAGATGCGGGTAAAGCGGTTAATTTCTTTAGTAAGAATACTTTTAAACGCCACTAGGTATAGCTGGTTCATTAACTTGGCTCCTTGGCTTTTTCAACCAGTGACACAAACAATTCTTCGAGACGATTGGCCTTGTTGCGCATAGATAACACCTCAATATCGGCCAAGGTCAGTTGATTGAAAAGATCGTTCAAATTATGGGCCTTAGCCACATCCACTTCTAAGGTGTGCGAGTCGATAAGGCGGCACTGCATGCCATTAAGTGCAGGGGCAGCTTTGATGTCTTGGCGTAAATCCAACACGAAGGTTTCAACATCGAGTTTACTCAGCAGCGCCTTCATTGTGGTGCATTCCACCAATAAGCCTTGATCTATGATGCCTATAGTGCGGCACAGCATTTCAGCTTCTTCCAGATAATGGGTGGTGAGGATAATGGTCACGCCCTGCTGATTTATCTGCTTTAAGAAGTCCCACATCGAGCGCCTAAGCTCGATATCAACGCCGGCGGTCGGTTCATCGAGGATCAGTAGTTTTGGCTCGTGCATCAGGGCGCGCGCTATCATCAAGCGGCGCTTCATGCCCCCCGACAAGGTGCGGGCCTGACTGTCACGCTTTTCCCACAAATCTAATTGGGTTAGGTACTTTTGGGCTCGCTCTAAAGCCATGGCCTTAGTGACACCATAGTATCCGGCTTGATTGACCACAATTTGCAGTACTGTCTCAAACTGGCTGAAATTAAATTCTTGTGGCACTAAGCCAATACACAATTTGGCGTGTTCTAGCTGTTTGTCTAAATCAAATCCAAACACTGACACTGAGCCAGAGCTCTTTTGCACCAGTGAGCTAATAATGCCTATGGTGGTCGACTTACCGGCACCATTGGGGCCTAGAAGGGCGAAGAAGTCACCTTGCTTCACGGTTAAGCTGATGTCTTTAACTGCTTGTACGCCGCCCTTATAGGTTTTTTTAAGGTCGCTTATTACCAAGGCATCTTGGGTGCTCGGCATGATGTTTTCCTTACTTATGTGTTGCACAGAGAAAAATGAGGATGTCACGATCAAGCAAAACTCCCACCTAGGCGGGAGTTGAGGTTAGGTCATGATTAGTCTAGCGGCACGACTTTGGCGATATAAGGCAGGTTGCGGTATTGCTCGGCGTAATCTATACCATAGCCGACAATAAATTCGTCCGGTATTGTCATGCCGATAAAGTCCACTGGCACGTCGATTTCACGGCGCTCAGGCTTATCTAACAGAGTACATAAGGCTAGGGATTTCGGGTCGCGCAGTAACAGCATTTCGCGTACTTTATTCAATGTGTTGCCAGAATCAATTAAATCTTCAACGATTAATACATCGCGTCCAGCAATTTCTGACTGTACATCTTTAAGAATTTTAACATCCCGTGAGCTGCTGGTGGCATTGCCATAGCTAGACACGGCCATAAAATCTATCTCAACATGGCCTTTGATACGGCGACATAAATCTGCCATAAACACCACAGAACCTTTCAGTAAGCCCACCATTAACAGGCGATCGCTATCGGCGTAATGGGCATTAATGCGCTCAGCCAGTTGATCTAAAATGGTGTCGATTTCTTCGGCTGAAATCATCTGTTCGATTGTGTGCTTCATAAAATTCTCAGTTGCTTGTGTTATTAGTCAGTGTCTTTATCGGCTATGACATCATAGCCCCAACGTTGGGTCAGATTATGTTCTATCTGCAAATGGTCAAGGATGCGGGCGACCATGAAGTTTACCAGATCTTGCACCGATTGGGGATTGTGATAAAACCCAGGCGATGCCGGCATTATGGTGACCCCAAGACGTGAAAGGGTCAGCATATGTTCTAAATGTATGGCATTAAAGGGCGTTTCTCTTGGCACTAAGATTAATTGACCACGTTCTTTTAACACCACATCGGCAGCGCGTTCTAATAAGCTATTGCTCATCCCTGTGGCTACCGCGGCTAAGGTGCCGGTGGAGCATGGGCAAATCACCATTTTTTTAGGTGCAGCGCTACCAGAGGCAGGTGGTGAAAACCACTCGTCTTTACCTAATACCACTAATTCACCAGTTGCTAATTTATCACCTTGGTATAACTCTTCAAGTAATTGTTGCTGAGCTTTTTGTGGATTAGCGCTGAGCTGTAATCCGTGCTCGGTAGCTAAGACGACTCGAGCTGCTGCCGATATCATCAAAAAAACTTGATAATCAGCTGCTAGCAAGCACTCAAGTAGCTTGAGTCCGTAGGGAGCCCCAGAGGCGCCAGTCCATGCAAGGCTGATGGCTTTAGGGTTTCTGTTAATTTTCATTTGAGGTCCTCAGGCTTACCATCAGTATTATCGGTCTGCTAAGGCATTAAGTAGCTTTTGGTGTATGCCATTAAAGCCGCCGTTACTCATGATAACTATGGTGTCGCCAGCTTTGGCATCAAGACACAGGACTTCGATTATCTGCTCAATATCGGTTTTTACGCTGACAGGAATACTGGCTGATTGCATGCTGGTTTTTAAATCCCAACTGATGCTGTCTGCTTGATACAAATAAGCTTGATCGGCGCGAACCAATGAGTGGGCTAAGGTGTCTTTATGAACGCCTTGCTTCATGGTGTTTGAGCGAGGCTCCAGCACCACAGTGATTTTACCATTGCCCACTTTGGCTCTAAGGCCTTGCAAGGTGGAGTCTATGGCGGTTGGGTGATGAGCGAAATCATCATATATCGCAACCCCAGCGACCGTGCCCAATAGTTCCAGGCGACGTTTAGGCGGTGAAAACTCAGCTAAAGCGGCCATAGCTTGAGCTGGTACGACGCCGACATGGCGGGCGGCTGCGATGGCCATTACTGCGTTTTCAACATTATGCTGGCCAATTAAATCCCAGCTCATGGTGCCTTGGCTCTGACCATCGAAGTAGACTTCAAATTCATGGCCATCAGCGGCTAAGGTTTTAGCATGCCAACCTAAGGTTTTTTCGGTATTGAAATCATGAACCCCAGCGCTGTAGGTTTCTTGTTCGCTCCAGCAGCCCATATCAATCACTTGTTGAACCGCTTCACTGCTTGCTGGCCAAATTATCTTGCCTTGGCCAGGGACGGTGCGAATAACATGGTTAAATTGTCGCTGAATGGCGGCGAGATCGGCAAAGATATCGGCATGATCAAACTCGAGATTATTGATCACTAAGGTTCTAGGCTGATAATGGACAAATTTAGAGCGCTTATCGAAAAAGGCGCTGTCGTACTCATCGGCTTCAACCACAAAGAAGTTTGAGTGACCAAGTCTTGCTGATACGCCGAAATTTTGTGGTACACCGCCAATCAAAAAACCTGGCTCGTAGCCTGAGTATTCTAAAATCCACGCCAGCATGCTCGAGGTCGATGTCTTACCATGAGTACCTGATACCGCCAGCACCCAGCGACCTGGGAGTATGTGCTCGGCTAAAAATTGTGGCCCTGAGGTGTATTTGAGGCCGCGGTTGAGCACGGCTTCTACGCAGGGATTGCCACGGCTCATGGCGTTGCCGATAACGATTAAATCTGGGGCATTCTCATCACTGGTGCCCAATTGTGATGGGTCAAAACCTTGAATGAGTTCAATGCCTTGATCTTCAAGTTGGGTACTCATTGGTGGGTAAACATTGGCATCGCTGCCAGTCACTTTATGACCCATAGCTCTGGCAAGTAAGGCGAGACCGCCCATGAAAGTGCCACAAATCCCTAATATATGTACGTGCATGAAATGACTCTGATGAGAATTTATCTTGGGGGCTATTCTAATACCAAATGAATTAAATTTCTTGTGTTTCAAAGTCAATCATTCAAGGGGAGAGCTAGATGTAAATCAGAAGGAGGAGTCTGAGTTGTTAAAAATGATAATAAGGCGCTACAAGTGAACGCCTTAAGTGGATTGAACTTATTGCTAATACTAAAAGAAGTCGTCATCTCCGATAGCTTTACGTAATTGTATTCGTTCTAAATAATCTTCCAAACGACGCTTAACTTCTCGTCTATGCTGTATTGATTCAGCCGACTTGCTGTTTCTTGGTGTGGTCATCGCCTCGATTTCAGTATCATCGGGCACTCTTTCAGTAAGATTAGCCATAACCGAACCCTCATGTTTGACTTTAGTACCATTATTAACTGGCTTGAGCACTATTACTGGTTTGAGAATGTTTTAACCAATCAGATACCAATTGAAAAGCAAAATATTTTGACCATGAAGGTTTAATATTTTAACGATAGAATTTGCATCTTATTTGACTTTAGCAGGCATAGGCTTAGACGCAATTTATCCTGAAAATTAGCCATAAAAAAACCTCCAGAAGGAGGTTTAATCACGAGGTTAACAGCTAATCAAAAATGATGATTAGTTAACGCTGTCTTTCAATGTTTTGCCAGCTTTGAATTTAGGTACAGTTGCCGCGGCAATTTGAATTTCTTTGCCAGTCTGTGGGTTGCGGCCAGTACGTGCTGCGCGAGTCGTTGTTTCGAAAGAGCCAAAACCTACGATTGAAATTTTATCACCGTTTTTCATCGCTTCAGTCACCGCAGTTTCAAAAGACTTCAGTGCACGGCCCGCTTCAGCTTTAGTTAGATCAGCATTTTCTGCAATTTTTGCAATTAATTCACTTTTGTTCATATTGGTATTCTCTGCTTTCCGTAGAATGGTTCGTTGTAATCCCGATTAACATGCCATAAGCCATAGGGATTTTAAAGCTTTAAATCTAATAATCACTCAGGTTTGGGCGCATTTTGCTAAAAAAAGCACAAAAAATTACTCTTCCAACAGTTGGTAGAGGATTTGCTTGACCAATTTGGGCTCAAAAGGCTTGTCGCATAACGCGTTAACTCCGGCACTCGAGACGTTGCTTAAGTGGGCATCATTGGCTTCAGAAGACACCATTAAGATTGGAATATGTGACTGAGTGCTTTCGTTACGTATGTATTGCGTCAGTGCTAGACCATCGACACTGGGCATATTGTAATCGGTTATCACCAAATCAAACATGTGCTGCTGCATTAAGCTGATGGCTTCTTCACCGTCGACAGCTTCAGTAATTAATTGAATGCCTAAATTTCCTATGGTGCGTTTAATAACATTACGCGCCATACGGCTATCATCAACCACTAATACACGTAAATTGTGAACATCAAAATGGCTCAGGTCGAGTTCTTCATGATTGATCATATCTATGGTGGAGTTTAATGCTGTTGATAAATGCTCACTGTTAAACGGCTTAGGCAAAATGGCAATCACGCCAGATTGCCTGAAAATCTCTAACTGCTCGCGGCGACACTCGCTAGACACTAGCATAAATTGGATGTCTTGATAGTCTCGGTTCGCTTTAATGTAACTGAGTAAATTTATCGCTTCGCCATCGTCAAAGTGTAATGCGCTGACAATTAAATCAGGCTTGTGACGACGGATAACTTCTTTGGCTTCTGCGATACTGGCAGCGGTTTGAATACTTGCAACTCCCTCTTGGCTAAGATGGGACATAATTATTTTTCTTTGAGTATCAGAAGGCTCAAGTAATAAAATCGATAAATCATTGGGGGAGATAGTATGCATAGTCACTCTTTAAATTAGCTATTGAGTTAATTTGGGTGTTAAGCCATAAGGTCATTATATCTAAGTCTGGTAAATCTGTCTTAGACGAAGGTTAACTTAATCTATGCTTGGCTCACTTGGGCTGAGGTAAGCCTTAGTGCTAGAGTGAAAAGCCACCCAGACTTGCGCTGTAATTAAACCTACGCACAACAACGCCACCCAAGGGATTGAAATAGGTAAATCCATAAAGCGTACATTTTCGATGGTCTTGGGGCTGACATAATGGGCGACGATAGCCACAATGCCGAGGGCACTTAAGCCTAAGGTTTCTAAACCTATGTAAATCTTTAATACTAGGCTTGCCCATGATGCTCGCCAGAGAAGGCCAATTAATACGGGAATAACCCCTAGACTGAACATGTCCACCGTTTGAGTCGTCACAGCACGGGCAATGGCGGCAATGCCCAGCAATGCATATAAAGCCATAAGTAGGGTGAGTGGCGCAGGGGGGCGGGTTGTGAAAGGCTTCATCGGATTGCCATTAGTAAGTCATTCTATATGGTGTAGAATACCGTGACTCATAAGGAATACCAATCCCAATCACAATTTCTAGGTGATTCCTCAAATTATGGAACAAAGATGACAGAAACAGATTTTTGGGCACTGGTGACTCGGAGCCAAGGTGATGCCAGTGCAGAAGAGACACTAAAAGAATTAAAAAATGCCTTAACTGAACTCGATGACGAGTCACTGAAGGCATTTGATAAGTTTTTCGGTCAACAGATGCGGCGCAGCTATTCATGGGCTGTGTGGGGGGCGGCGTACATAGTGACTGGTTGTGATTCTGAGTATGCTTTCGCTGAATTCAGGGCTTTCTTAATCTCCCTTGGTAAAGACTGGTACGATAAAATTATCGAAAACCCTGATGCTTTAGGTGATTTAACGGTTTGGCCATTAAAAGATAATTACGCGTACCCCTTTATTGAAGACTATGATTTGATCGCGGGGCAGCTCTATGAAGATAGAACTGGTGATGAATTGCCGTTTATACCATCGGGCAATGCCACTCCGGCAGGAAAAAAGTTCAGCAGTAAAGCGAAAGATTTGCGTAAAACCTACCCCAAATTGAGCGCAAGATTCCCTTTTTAACATGTGTTCATAATATGTGTTCGGAACTTAATCGATTTTATTTAGGTCATAGATGCAGATGTTCAAAAGGCCTTGAGTGAGAGAGAAGATGGGCTTTTACTATGTTGGTATTAGGAGGCTATATGAAGATTAACTACGCACTATTAATCACAGGATTGACGGCAGGATTAGTGAGTTCATTCGCATTTGCCGATGATAACGCAGCAGACACCGACATTAACAATGTGCTGACTCAAAGTGGTATAGTCAAAATTGAATGGCTAGAGCCCAGTAGTTTTCGTGACATTGACTCATCCAGTGGTCTGCAGTCTAGATTTGAACAACGCTTATTTGACACTTTAACTAAAGCATTAGATAAGGACGCAAAAAAGTCCCTTAAGGCGAATCAAACCTTGGAGTTAGTGGTCACCAATCTTGACTTAGCCGGTGATATGCGGCCAACCTTTGGCGCAGCAGCTGTCAGTGAACTTCGGATAGTTAAAGATTTGTACCCACCACGAATGACCTTTAGCTATCGGGTTCTAGAGGATGGCAAGGTGATCATGGTCGGTGATGAAAAATTGACTGATATGAATTTTATGCACCATGTAGGGGTGCGTAAAGATGGGATGGCCGAATATGAATCAAGAATGCTGGCGGATTGGTTGAAAAAAACCGTAGCGCCCAAAGCCTAAGAGTTCATTTTTACAGACAAGGTTTAAGTGCCTGAGCCCGAAACGATGGGGAATGAAGCCCTCTTAACGGTCAAACTTATTAAAAGGTTTAGCCATAGGTTAAACCTTTTTTTTTGTCCTAGGTTTCAGTTAGCAGCACTTTCAGCTTGCTGGTATTGGTGGTGTTTAATGAAGTGGATTTGGCAGGGCTCCACTGCGCTTTAATGGTATTCGCGGCTACAACCGCGTCATTGTTGAGTAAGTAGAAGCCACTTTTGGCAAGTTTGGCCTGCTTTTTAGCCTCAGCACTTAAGCGCGATAACTTGTCCTCTGTGATGGCATAAGTCACTTGAGGTGATAGCAAACCTACGGATAGTGACAGTAACGGGTGATCAACGCCATGGCCTTGCCTGTCGTTGGCGAACATGGATTGTGTCAGCCAATGCTCGTCAGAATAAAACGACTGCTTAGCCTGCTCAAATTTCAAAATTAACTGCTGGCAATGACAGATAATTTGCTCATCGGTACTTATCATTACAAAATCATCACCGCCCACATGGCCGATAAAAGCATCCTCTGCCTGATATTGACTTAATAGCTGTCCTAACTCGCGCAATACTTCATCACCACGGCAAAATCCATAGATATCATTGTAGGGTTTGAAATGGCTCAAATCGAAATAAGCGAGATAGAAAGACTTATCTTGTAACTTGAGCCGTTTAAGCTCTTCTTGAATGGGAACATTGCCGGGAAGATTGGTTAATGGATTAGCATGGCGGGCGGTTTTCACCCTGTGCTCAGTGATGCGTTGCAGCAGATCTTTGGTGTGCCCGATACCCAGTAATTGCCCCTGCCTTAGGATAATAAATTGCTGCGCAACAGTGTTGGCAGCCTCCGATGTCAGCAGCTGACTGACACTTGAAAGCGGTGCGCTGGCTTCAATTTGCAAGACATTCTTATCCATAATCGCCACCGCTGGATAGTTCTCATGCAGGGCTCTGCCATAGGGAGTGCTAAATATTTCTAATAGATAGTGCCTGCTGACTATGCCTTGCACTAAGTCATTATCAGCAATAACAATGGCTTGCAATGAAGGCTTATCGATAAAGGCTTGGCTGAGCTGCTTAAGCTTGGTTTTAGCGCTAACTGTGGTGGCGTTTTGGCACAATATTTCGGCAGTTTCACAAAATCTAGCGTGCACTTGCGCCACGAGTGAGGTGTATTTTGCTGGCATCATTTGGGTAGGAGCATCGCTTGGTCGGCCCAGTAGATAACCCTGACAATAGGTAACTCCGAGTTGCTTGAGCACTGTCAGTTCTTCAGCTCTTTCTATACCTTCGGCTATGACTTTACAGGTGAGGCTTTGGCAGAGATCCACAATCGAGCGCACAAATTCTTGTTTGACAGCATTACTGTCTATTTGATGAATAAAATGGCGATCTATTTTAACGTAATCAGGCGCTAATTCTGACCATAGCCTTAGTCCAGAATAACCAGCACCTAAATCATCAATCGCGGTTAAAAACCCTTGGTCGCGATAATGATTTAAACAAGACTTGAGTAAATCTATGTCATCGGCCTTGTACTGCTCAGAAAGCTCTATCACCACATCACTGGGATTTATTCCTAGGCGTTGCAGCAGTTGTAAAGTTTGCCCTTTGGGGTGATTAGGATCGAGCAGCGCCTTGGGGGAAATGTTAATAAACAATTTTCCTTCAAGCTTGCGCTGCTCAAAACCTGTTATCGCGATTTCACGGCATAAGGTTTCTAAATCACTAAGTCGACCTTCATGGGCAGCGGTTTGAAATAGCGGCACAGGAGAATGCAGCGGGCTGTGCTCTGGCCCCCGACTGAGCGCTTCAAAACCGTGTATTTGATTGGTAATGATATTAAATATCGGTTGAAATACCGCCCGCACATTCGCGGTGGCAATGATCTTGTTTAACTCATGGCTCAGTTCGATGGCGCTCATAGGGCTTCTCGCTAGGGATATCGCTTAAGTCTATGGCAAATAAATGACAGTTTTATGTTTGAGTCTTAAGTGCTTGATCTATTTCCATGCTAAGACGTTGCAGCAATTGGCTGTAGGCTTTGACTAACCCTGTAGCGCTTGGCTCTGCGGCTAGGCTGGCACTGAAGCGTTGCCCCGAATTTGCTGTCGTTCCTGCTTTTTCTGATAAATCCGTCAGGGTCCAAAGGGCTTCAATTCTGGCTTGATTATCAGCAAGGTTCATAGTTAATATATTGATTTTTATGCTGTACTTTGGCCTATTATCACTTCGCCAAGGGTATTGAATTAACTGACGATTTGGGGCCGCTTGAGTTAAATTAAGCCTCAGTACTCGGCTTATGCCTTGATCTAACGGCTCAGCCCAATAGCTATTGGCTAGCCTTTGTAACTGACCATCTTGAGTTTGATAAACCAACTGGGTGAAGTGTAAATATTCAGGGATATCCACAATACCCATGCCGACTTTTATTTCCAGTGGCGTGCTGCTAGTGGGGATAGTGACAGGCTCACTGGTCAATACATAATAGTTTTTTGGCACTGAACTTTGGCAGCTCATCAACAGCAGGCTTTGCAGGGCAATAACGAGCCAGAGGCTACATGAGCGGGGTAATTGAGCATTAGGCATAAGTGCTATTCTCCATCCTGGGTTTGCTTGCCGCGCAGCAAGGATTCTGGCTGCTCATCTAAGGTTTCGCTTAAACTTCTTAAGGCGCGCGCCGAGCGGCTGACCTCTTCAAGTGTTTGATGAAATTGGATAACCAGCGCAGAGTCTTGCCCTAAGGTGCTGCTGGCTTCAAAGGCGAGTTTATCAAGGCTACTCAAGGTGGCGCGCAGTTCGTTTAAGCTTGCATCCACAGACTGGACTAACTTAGGTTCATCGTGGCTGATTTGCAGTAATAGTTTATCAAGGCGCTCTAGCACCACTTGGGCATTTTTCTCAAGGCTTGCTTGGGTGTGATTAAATTCGCTGGCTGTGGTTTCAACCGCCTTGGCGGCGGTGTCAAAGCTGGTTAAGGTGCGCTGAATTTGGCCACTGGTGGCAATTTGGCTCAATTGTTGGGTGAGTTTATCTAGATTATTGACTAATCCTTTAAAATCAATGGATTGAAGGTCTTGTGAAAATAACTCAAACCCTGTAGCTATGGTAGGTAATTCAAGTAAGTTGTCTTGTTCGCCCCTGAGGTGAATGGGGGTATTGGGATAGAAATCTAGCTCTACATACAAAAGTCCGGTAAGTAGGCTTTGAAAATTCAGCTGTGCCCGCAAGCCTTTGTGGATAGCGCGGCTGAAAAAATCAGCGTCTACTTGAATGCCCTTTAGTTTTATTCGCTCAAGCAGTAAATTTGCGCTCACAGCTGCGGTAACTTTTTGGCTGCTATCACTTGGGAAATCGATTCGAATATCGCTTATCTCACCTATGATCACCCCTTTGAGTTTTACGGCCGCGCCCACTTGTAGCCCTTGGACTGACCCATCGAAATACATAATGACAGGCTCTTTTTCTGCAAAGAGTCGCCCTCCTGAAAAAAACAATAACGCCATAAAGATAAGTAAGATAGCCCCAAGAATAAAGGCTCCTATGGCAAAGGGGAGGCGCTGATTTTTTGCTTGCGGTTTGGTCATTGTGGCTCCGAGTTATCATCGCGATTAAGAAACTGCCTGACCCTAGCTTGGCTGCTGTTTCCTTTAAGAATTTTAGGATCGCCATAATCCAGCATTGTCTTAGTTTGGCTATCGAGAAATACGCAGCGAGTGCCGATAGACATAATGCTCGGCAGCTCGTGAGACACTATGATAACGGTTGAATCTAAGGCTTGGCACAGCTGGACAATGAGCTGATCTAGACGCATAGAGCTGATAGGATCAAGCCCTGCAGAAGGCTCATCAAAAAATAATAGCTGAGGGTCAAGGGCTAGGGCTCTAGCAAGGCCGGCACGTTTATGCATGCCGCCACTGAGCTGTGATGGATAAAAGTCTTCAAATCCTGCCAGCCCCACCAAGGCCAATTTGTAGGCGACGGCTTCGGCAATTTGCTGCCCAGAAAGCTGAGTATAAATCTGTAATGGCAGGGCGACATTTTCACCCAGTGTCATGCTCGACAGCAAAGCGCCAGTCTGAAAGGTGATGCCCCAGCTGTTTAGCAGAGCGGCTTGAGTGGTTTCATCGGAATCATAAAAATTCTGTCCTTGATACAAGACTTCGCCCTGAGTGGGAGGCAGTAAACCCACCATAGATTTAAGTAATGTAGTCTTGCCGCAACCGCTGCCACCAATCACAAAAAAGATATCATTCTTTTGAATATCAAAGTTAAGCTGGCGCTGAACCGCATGGTCGCCGTAACCAATCTCTAAGTCTTTTATCCGAATAAAAGGCGTGTTACTCATGGCTAAATTCCCAACTTATCGTACAAGATATTTAAGGCCGCATCGGATACCACTAAGAAGACAATGGCCTTGACTACAGCTTTAGTCGTCGCTACCCCTACAGCATTGGAGTTGCGGCCACAGGCAAGCCCTGCCTGACAACCTGCAATCGCAATTAACACGCCGAAAATCAAACTCTTAATTAGCCCTGTGGTGATATCCAGCCAGTCTACAGCGACTTGAGTTTGCAGCAGATACTGAGTGGCACTCACTCCCATACCATTGGCGACAATACCGCCGCCTATAATGCCGATTGCATCAGAATAAATGCACATTAACGGCATGATAAATACCAGTGCCACTAACCTTGGCACCACCAGAAATTCCATCGCCGAAATGCCCATGACTCGCAGCGCATCCACTTCCTCATTGGCTTGCATAGTGCCTAATTGGGCAGCATAGGCAGCGCCGGTGCGTCCAGCCATAATGACGGCTGTCATTAACGGCCCCATTTCACGCACCATACCTATGGCAACTAAGTCGGCAACATACACTTGGGCACCAAGTTGCCTAAGCTGCACTGAGCCCAAATAGGCCAAGATCATCCCCACCAAAAGGCTGATTAGTGTCACGATAGCAAGCCCTTCTGGGCCTGCTTGTTGGATGAAAAAACCTATGTCACTGGCGCGGGTTTTTGCTCTTCCTGTTAACCAGCGGCCAATGGCAAGCACACTATTACCAAGAAATATCAGGCTGTCGTAGACGCCTTGGCCTTGAGCAATGAGTTGTAAACGCAGCTTCTGTTTCAGGCCGAGTGGAGGCTGATTTGCAGCTTGAAAGCGCGGGACTTCGGTCGCAAGCTTTAATAGCTGCTGCAAACTTGGCGGTGTCGCTGTGATATCTAAGGTTATTTTGGCTTCATCACAGCAGCGCATCAGTTGTAGTAAGGCGATAGCTAAGCTCGAGTCCCACCTTGCTAGGCTATGGGTTGTAAGGGTGACGGTGCGGCATTGAGCTGGAATGGCAGCACAAATCTGCGCCCCATCGGGAGCCTGACCAAGTTGCCAGTCACCGCTAAGGACAATATGACAATCAGTATCGTGGACTGTGGTGCCAAAACTCGCTTGGGTCATTCTCGTTTCTATCTCCCTATAGCAACAAGGCTAGATAGTTAATATACAACACAAAACTGTATATTTATCACACAGAGATCACTAATTTAGTCTCTACCGAGATTAAATTAGTGTTTAGAAAAGAGTCACTAACCTCAACTCCATTTGAGCGGTTGTAGTGTGCGATAAAAAAGCCCCATGAATACGGCTAAGTATTCATGGGGCGTTGTGCATTAAAGTGATTGATATTACTTGCTGTTTTGCTTGAAGGTTTGCAGGGTTTGCAACAGCACACCTAGCTTGATGACATGGGCTTCTAATGCCTCTGGGGAAATGTGGGGGCTGCCTTGGAAAGTCTCTAATTCGTTAGCCAGTTCTTGCACGTAGGGGAGGAAGCGATTGCTTTGGGTTTCAAAACCTTGATCTTGAGCGAAAATAGCAGAAAACTTACCGTGGCCAGCCTTTTGTAATTCATCCAACTTCACGTCTGAGTCTATGGCTTGGCGATAGGCGGTTTGAAGATTTTCTTTTAGTTGCTGGATGACCTTAGTGTACGGCATGATAGTCTCATTCTTGAATAGGCTCGATAATCTGAAATTATAAGGTGATGCCAAGGTGACAACAAGTCAAAGCGTGAGGAAAACCGCCATAGATGGACTAATCCATGCCAATAAGGCCAATAAGTTCAACAAGGCTCAGGCGAGAGCAGGATATGTTAATTCGCTAATGCTGTTAAGCCTGTTGGTGTTAAGTGTGCTGCTGGCAAGTTTTAACGCCCAAAGCGCCGGATCTGACCGGCCGCCGTTTTTTAAAATCCAATACCAAGGCAAGCAGGCTTATTTATTAGGCTCTATCCACATAGGCCGCGACGATTTTTATCCTATGCCAACGCAAATTGAGCAAGCCTTCGGTGATGCTAAGGCCTTAGTGGTTGAGGCCGATATTGCCAAAGCCAATGTACCAGCCTTACTTAAGCGCTATGGCTTAAGCCAAATTGGGGACGTCACCTCAAGCAGTAATGCCTTGCACCAATATTGCGTGAATAACGCCGCATTGTGTCAGGCATTATCTGGCTATGCCCCTTGGCTTAAGGCGGCACAAATCAGCCTATATCGTTTTGGCAGTTTAGGCTATCAAGCTGACTTTGGCGTCGACAGTTATTGGGTGGCTAAGAAGGGCGCTCGGCCATTACTGGAGTTAGAGAGTGTGGCATTTCAATTTGAGCTTATCTCCTCATTTAAGCCTAAAACCCAGCAGCTGATGTTAGAGGAAGCAATAGCCGCCGATGACGCTGAAATGCTAGCGTTAATCAGTGCTTGGCGTGCAGGGGACAGTAAAGCGCTTGCTGATATTATGTCGGAGCAAGCCGATGCTGCACCAGAGCTAGTGACGGAGTTATTGTGGCGCCGCAACCATAACATGACAGCTAAAATCATCGAGTTGTTCGATGCCAATAAAGATCAGCTGTTTATTGTCATAGGTGCTGGGCATCTTGTTGGCGAGCAAGCCATCCCAGACTTACTCAAAGCCAAAGGCGCAATGATCACTGAGTGTTGGAAAAATGACTGTAACTGATGTTTGCTGCTTATAGTGCTCTAAGATGCGCCCAAGGGCGGGTTTTAATGAGGATTTCTCTGCGTTGAAGACTGTTGGCATAGCACCACTATGCCTTCAAGCTTTCGCCTTGATTAATACTCGTTGAACTCCCGCTGAATGACGAGATGATTAATACGATTGGTATTAAACAAGGCACTTATTGCTGAGATCTAGGCTTTAGCCAATCATCTAAGTTTTACGTTTTAACAGACCACACAAGGAAGGTGTTTGTTGTTCTTATTTATTTTTTGTATTTTAAATTTTGTTGTACTGATTGTTGCCTTTCGGAAAATTAACAGCTTAACCACTGGTATTTGCACGTATGTTGCGACTCAATATCCTGAATTATGGCAGCATTTTTTAATGCGTGGCCGTTTAATGGGCGATGAGAAAAAATGGGCTAAGCATTTAGCTATTGCATCAATGACAGAGGGCGAGCTCTTTAATAAGAATGACGCAAAGATAACGGCTTACTTAGCAACAGGTAAAAGTTATCACACGAGGTTTATTTTATCGCCTATGATACTGTTTGTTATATTAAGGATAATCAGTGACTTTGCATAACTTCACCTCGTATAGCCTAGGATAACAGCGTATTACTATGGCGCAGGAACACTATGGATAACGCTAAATATGCCTTCTAATTTCATCGATGAGACGTTCACTGTCCCGACGTCACTGGATACTGAACATTTCCACTTTAGAATATTAGAAGAGTCAATTGCAGCATTAGATTTTGAGGCTGTGATGTCTAGCCAAAAAAGACTGCAAGGGATTTTTGGTTTAGGTTCAACGTGGCCTAAAGGTGATATGACATTAGCAGAAAATGTCGAAAGTCTAAAAATCCACCAACAAGAATTTAGGTCTAGAAAGGCATTCGCCTATTCGGTTTTCAATAACAGCCAAACCCAATGCCTTGGCTCCGTTTATATCGACCCGAGTCAATCACCTGATTACGATTGTGACGTTTATTTATGGGTCCGTGATGATAGTTTGGCTTTAGATACAGTGCTTTATGAGACAGTCCTTAGCGGGCTATCGAGCGACTGGCCTTTTTCAAACATGGCATTTCCAGGGCGGTGAGGGTGTAACCCCAAAAATGAGCCAGCATGAATTTGCTGGCTTATTGGTCAACGCGGCGCTTACTCTGCTTTGTCGTCTATCAATTGTTTTTGCTTGTGCTCCCATTTGCGCTTGGCTAAGCGGCGCATATTAGGAATTTCATCGGTTTCATCCATGATGGATTGGCCTAAAATAGACTCGATAACATCTTCCATGGTGACTATGCCTAGCCAGCTGCCATATTCATCATAAACCAGCGCCATGTGCTGACGTTCCCGCATAAATTGCGACATCAATTGCTCAACGCTGACTTTGTCTGACACCACTTTTACAGGCTTCATAATATCTGCAGCGGTATGATTATCATCAAATTCAAGCATGTCATAGCGAAACACTAAGCCTAGTGGGTTTTCGTCATCATCTAATACTGGGTAGCGGGAGAATTGATGTTTCTTCACTCGCTCCACTAGGGTAGATAGGGCTTCATCAGGTTTGGCTGACTCACACACTGTCCTTGGGGTCATGATTTCCCGTACTTGGACCTCGTGCAAATCTAAGATGTTGGCAATCACTCTTTGCTCATCTTCATCTAGCTTATTTAATTCACGGCCCAGTATGGTTAGCGCTTTGATTTCTTGACGCAAATCGTGGTCATGATGCCCGCCGCCAAAGAGTTTCATGACTTGGTCAGACAGCCAAATAAACGGCTTTAACATAAAAATCATGCTATTGAGCAAAGAAGGCAGTATTGGCGCTAAGCTTGGCCAGTAACGTGCACCTATGGTTTTAGGTAAAATCTCAGAAAATACCAAGATAAGCAGGGTCATAATGGCTGAGGCTATACCTAAGTAGCCATCGCCTAATACCACTGTCACTTGCGCGCCAACGCCGGTGGCGCCCACTGTGTGGGCGACAGTATTTAAGGTCAAAATCGCAGCTAAGGGCTGATCGATACGCTCTTTAAGGAGTTTTAGTTTCTCATAGAGTTTGGGTTTAGTCAGTTTTTGCTGGGCAATATAACTGGGGGTGATAGAGAGTAACGCCGCTTCAAGGATGGAACAAATAAAGGACACCGCAATTGATAAAATAACAAATGCAATTAGTAAACTCATAGTAGGTTGATTACAACACTCATATTATTTAGAAGCGGATATCTAATCATAGCTACAGCTAAAGATCGAGCACTATCGATGAAGATTAACTGGATTTTATGTTAGGGCGCTAGATCCTAGTGGGCTACCCTCAAACCTTCTTTTAACGGCTCATCTTTTACTGAGACTTAAGCCGTCTACCATGCTGTAATTGTGCGCTACACCATTGATTTAATATGATTTTTAATGAAATTAGCTCATCTAGCCAATTAGCGGTCACAAACATTCCATATTGGCTTTTGGCGATGAAATGTTTAAATTCTGCTTGAGAATATAGATGTGTTAAATTATATTATTGTTTTATAAGGTTTTTCAGGCTTTTCTATGGCCGGCTCAACTTGTTTGGTAATGACTGGAAACGTTATAACATTGAAGGTGCCAGCCATATTCATTGAAGCGGAATTAACTGTGCCATCCACCAACATGGAAGCTGATTCGCTTTTGAACTAGGCTTAAATTCTGGACAGACATTAACGAAGGTGAGCTTATGCCGCGCCCTAGAAGAAGTCAGGTAAGTGTCGAAGATACGCTCATGTATCATTGTTGCAGCCGCGTTGTCAGAAGGGCCTATCTCTGCGGCGATGATAAATTCTCTGGTAAAAACTATGACCACAGACGGGGTTGGGTTGAGGCTCAATTGCTTAAATTAGCTGAAGTTTTTGCCATCGACGTGGCAGCTTATGCCGTGATGAGCAATCACCTACACGTGGTGCTGAGAATCGACATTTATCAAGCCAATCACTGGACGGACATTGAAGTAATAAGCCAGTGGCATCAATTGTTTAAAGGCACTGAGATTACTCAAAAATTTGCCAAGGGGGAAACCCTTGAAGACTATGAAATGCTAGAGCTTAGCCACGCTATTGCCCTGTATCGCAGCCGGTTAAGCGATATTTCCTGGTTTATGCGCGCCTTAAATGAGCCTATCGCCCGCAGAGCCAATGAAGAAGATGAATGCACAGGGCGATTTTGGGAAGGTCGATTTAAGTCGCAAGCGCTACTCGATGAAGCCGCAGTCCTTGCCTGCATGGTGTATGTTGACCTCAACCCAATCCGCTCAAAGATAGCCAAAAACCCTGAAACCTCAGACTTTACTAGCATTAAACGTAGAGTAACTGCAGCCCTAAATGGGATTCAACCCAAAGCTTTGCTGCCTTTTGTGGGCAATGAACGTAAAGACATGCCAAAAGGGCTCACGTTTCATCTTAACGACTATCTGCAACTGGTTGAAGATACAGGTAAAGCAATCCGAAATGATAAAAGAGGCTGTATCAGCCCGAGCAGTCACAGCATCTTAGTTCGGCTCAATATCCCTGCCGATAACTGGCTTAAAATCATCAATGAATTTGGCAAGTTATTCAAAGGCCCTGTAGGCACATTGCAAGAATTAACTGCGTACTGTGAACACCTTGAAAAACGAAGGCGACATTACTGCCACGCTTGCCAATATATAGCAGCAAGTTAAGCACTTTGCTTTGTTATGTCACTAACTGCACACAAAATACTTCATTCTCCTTCGATGGA